>JAKLIP010000009.1 GCA_022709545.1 Patescibacteria group bacterium | reverse complement strand
TTTTCAAAAAGGTCATCATCAAACCACAAGAAAGGCTGGGTAAAGTCAATCGCTTCAGTCTTCCATGTTCGCCAATCCGTAGACTTTATTTTTCGGATATATTTCATTGTCTCATCCGAAAAATAATCGCTAAGGAGCTCTGCGGCATGATCGTTTTCTGCGTTACAATGAGTTGTGAGCCAGTAGGTTGGATAATTTTTTACAACATATTTAATAAACTCATCAGCATGCTTTGCTGGATTTTTTTCGTTAGCTAGAAGCACCCCATCAATGTCGAGATAGATGTTCATTATTTTTTTATTAACACTTCCCTTGGCTCTATTCCTTTCGCTGGGCCAACAATACCATTCTCCTCGAGCATATCAATCAGACGTGCAGCTCTGGAATAGCCAATTCTCAATTTTCTCTGCAAAAGAGATACTGAGGCTTTACCACTTTCTATTACAATACCTTTTGCCTTTTCATACAATTTATCAGGATCTTCTTCGTCGGGTGCTTCCGAAAATTTAAAGTCTTTATATTTATTTTTTATAACTTTTATTTTTTCAGCTATCTCTTCATCACTGATACACGGCATCTGCTTATTTTTAATCTTAAATTCTACTAAATTTTTTACCAAACAACTTCCCGGATTTGATAGCTTTTCTGCACCTTTTTCACCCAGCAAAAGTAATGAATCATTTTCATCAAAAGTTTTAAAACAAATTCTATCAACAAAGCAGCTGTTTATTCTTTTTGTAAATACAACTGGTATCACTTTTGCACTAGCAACCAACAAATACACGCCCGTCATTTTTGAAAGTGCGGTTATTTTTTCAAAATACTCCTCAAGAAATTTACTATCAGCTGCCATTAAATCGGAAAACTCATCAATAATAATATATATCTCCGGAAGCTTATTTTTCTTATATTTAATTTTATTATATTTATATATTGAAGTACTATCAGCCTCCTCAATAATTTTTAAGCGTCTCAATGATTCACCCCAAGTCCATTTTAAAGCACTCCTCGCTTTATCTGAATCATATATCACCTCAGCTAAAAGATGGCTTATTCCATTATATTGAGCAAATTCAATCCTCTTAGGCTCTATGAGCACAAGCCTCACCTCTACAGGACTATTTTCTTCCAATAGATCCACTATAAAATTATGCAGGAAATTTGACTTTCCGGATCCTGTCCGACCAGCAATAAGAATGTTTTTATGTAAAAATTTTTTCATATGATTATTAATTATAATCTTAATAAAAGACATGGGTAAATTTAAGCTTTTGGAAAATCAGCTACCAAAAGCATTTTGCCGCAAATTGGACAAGAGACATCCAAACAATAATCCCCCGATTCTATTACGCCACTTTTTTTTGGAGTTCCTTTCCAATGACAAATAGGACATTCCAGTTCTATATTTTCATTATATTTTTTATATTCAATAACCTTAGCTGGATTTTGTGACATAAATTTAGTAGCACCGATCATTTGCAACTGAGAAGCTAAGGAGATTAAATCCTCTGCCAATGGATTGCCCGGCCATTTCTGTAAAATTAAACCAATAGCTTCTATCTGATGTTTTATAATTTTAACTTTTGAAGCGTTAAATCTGGAAAAAACTTTTTCTTGATAACGATTATAATCATCTAGCAATTCGGATACGTTTGCAATAATATCAGCCGATTTCACAAGCAAAGCATCCTGTGAAAATTTTTCAATATGTCCTAAGGCTTCTTTCTTCCTTTCTTCCCACGGCAGACTTTTGTCATTTTCCGTAACACTCAAAACTCCCTCCGCCACTTTTTCGCCGAATCTTTCTCTCAGCATCTCAAAAGACACTTTCTTTTCTTCAGTAGAGTCTTCAATCGTATCATGCAAAATTCCAGCCACAATCACGTCTTCTGAAGCTCCTGCCTGCGAAAGAATAATACCCACCGTCAAAGGATGCGTGATATATGGGATAATCTTGCCCTTGCGAGTCTGTTGCTGATACTGATTATGCGTTTTAGCGGCAAACTTAATCGCCTTTCTGATTTTTTCTGTATAAATCATGTTTTAATTATACCCCTATTTATCAATATTTACATCTTTTCAAATTTTACCCGCTCACCCTCTGCTACCCCAATGGCTGTTAGATGAGTAAAGGCCATATTCCATTCAGCTCCACCTCCGCCACCCATAAATTCACCTTTGCAGTATTTTGTGCCCTCCCAAGATCCTTTTTGCTTGTCATAGTCAATAACTACCGTCCAATTGCGGTCATCATCATATTGATTATAATAGGTCATCGATTGTTTTTCTCCGTCCTCTTGAAATGTGGAAAGGTCTGGATTATAAACAGCACTTCCTGACGTGTCCACTCCATTGATATTGGCATAGCTGACAAATAAAATGTTGAAAGGGAAATTGTCATATTTCGGCAAATCTTTAATTTCCAATCGATGTGGAACAAAACCGAACCAAGTGAATTGACCCTTGTTTTCTTTAATTTTTTGTTTATCATTTTCGCTAATTTGATTTTCCATATATTTTTTCTTTAACAAATTAAAAAATCTTTCCCTTGAGGAAAGATAAAATCGACCAATTATCTTTCCCTTTCGGGCTGGAATTAGCACCTTCTTGAAAGAGTCATCTTTCAAGGGTTGCTGGTGGGTCATTGAGCCAGTTGCTCTCGCCACACTCTGGATAAATTAACTATTCAATTGTGATTCTATTGTACTACCCTAAACTGGGAAAAGCAAGGTAAACAATTTTCAATACATTATTTATTCATTACGATTTGGATTATCAACTTCTATATAAAACAACTCCGAATTTTTGTTTTTAGAATGAAGTATCATTTCATCGGCAAGTTTTTCATAGTTTTCAAAAAAAGCATAGCTATTTTCATTTAAAACTTCAATGGCACGATCAAACATCTTCTTTCTTCTGTAAAATTCCGCTTTCAATAATAACTCTGTCGCATCAACAAGATTATAATGTTTTTTCTTAATAGAATTTTCTTTCTCAAGCAAATGTCCCATTTCATTAGTACTTTCATCCCACGCCAATATCATGGTATTATCCATGCTTGTGCTTCTGGGATTTTCTTCATCTTCTTCCTTTTCCAGTATCTCAAGTATTTCCGAAAGTGCTTCTTTATAATCATTCGAATATAATGATTTTTCATCTTTATCTAAACGCTCAATTTCCCAAATATATTTTAAGAGTATAGAATATCTTTCTTTCTCACCCCTCCCTACCAACTGTAAAGCTTTTTTGTGCAGTTCGAGTCCATCAACTATAACATCTTTTTTGCTGGATTCATCTTCATCTTCAACATAATCTGAAGAAAAAATTTTGCTAATAATTTTTTTGAAAAAACTTATTTTATGAATTCTATTATTATCTGCATAATAAACAGTGGTTTCTCCATTATCCCCTGTTTCACTGTTGAAAACATTTTGACATTCTGAACACATCACAAAATTGTCTTGATCGAAAGTTTCCATTGCCCAATCACATCCGTCTGAGGCCATCTTGAATTTATCAGATGACTTATTTTCGTGAAAATTATTATCACTTAAGCAGACAAAATGACCTAAAAACTTTTTGCAGAAAGGGCATTTAATAATTTTTCTTCTTAGATACATAATGAAAAATAAATTTTACAAAATTATTTCTCCACTTTCCCCACTGCTTTACAATTCCGCCCCTGGAGAGTGGGGGGGTTACTGAATAAATTTTAATGTTATGCATGTCTTGTAGTATTAAGACATAAATTATTTGAAATAAAGTAACACAATAAATGTTAAAAACCAGCCCAGAAAAAATGCCAGAGCACCAATGTAAAATTTATTATCTTTAATTATTACTTTATACGTTTGTATGATTGCAGCAATCAATGCTGCGTAAGCATTAAAATAGCGAGTTGAATGAAATACTAAACTTAAAATTATGGCAGAAATTAAAATCCATATAAAAATATTGCAACTTTTAGGAGAATTTTTTTTAAAAACAAAAAAACCAACTACTGCAAGAACCGCAGCGGCTAACCAATAAGCTAACAAAAACGATACTATTATTTTCAATATGGTTAATAACATTTGTTTTTGTTACTGAACACGTTACTGAACAAAATTATTTTTCTAATACAAAATTTTTTATTCTATGATTTGCTAAGTCAACATATTTCTTCTCTTTCTCGATTCCTATCCAGTTTCTGCCAAGTGCCTTTGCAACAATTGCTGTTGTTCCGCTTCCCATAAATGGATCTAAAATAAGATCTCCTTTTTTGCTAGAAGAAAGTAAAACTTGTTGAATAAGTTTAAGTGGTTTTTGTGTGGGATGTGATTTTATACCATCTTCGCCCCTTAATCTTTCTTTTCCTTTGCATAGACCAAAAATCCAATCTGTGTCTTTCATCTGTTTATCACCATTCATTTGTTTCATTAATTTATAATTAAAAGTATATCCCTTGCTATTTTTATTTTTTACAGCCCAAATCAATGTTTCATGATTATTTGTAAATCTCCTGCAAATTAAATTAGGAAGTGCTCCTATTTTAACCCAAATAATATCATTTAAAAACCAAAAGCCCATATCTTGCATTATTTTTCCAACTCTAAAAAGATTGTGATACATACCAATTGTCCAAAAAGTTCCAGTTTGTTTTAAAACTCTTTGGCATTCTTTCAGCCATTCTGTTGTAAAACGATCATAATCTTCATATCCATCAAATTGATCCCATGCATCGTCTACTGGTATTATTTCTGTTCCGTTAGCACGCTTCAATCTTTTTCCTTTCGGCAATTGTAAATAGTATGGTGGGTCAGCAAAAATTAAATCGATAGAATTATCAGGAAGTCTTTTTAATACTTCTACACAATCGCCATGAACTATCTTATTTAAATAGTTTTTCATATTTATTTTTTAAGCAAACATTTTTGTTTTGCAATAATTTTTTTTAGTTTTTCAACATTCAAAAAGTTTGCCTTTTTTCTGTGAATTATTCTGTGACAGTTAGAACAAATTGGTACAACATTTCTAAGTGCCCTTTCCAGCGATTGCTTAAATTTTTCTTCATAAGAGAAAATTGGTTTCAGGTGATGTATTTCAATAAAATTCTTTCCACTTTCACCATAAAAGTCTTCAAAATTAAAATCACAAGCTTTGCAATAAATTTTATCCTTGATCTTAAAATGATCTTTTGCTATTTCTATGAGCTTTCTTGATCGCTGTCTGGCTTTGATATCATTTGATTTTATATATCCTTCTTCAATAATTAAATTAGCGAAGTCATTATTAATAATCTTTTCTCTTTCTTTTTCTGAAAAACCATTAGATTCGACAAAATCAAATACGTCTATGTTTTTTTCGATGTATTTCAATCCGTAAGGTGTTATTTTAAATAAGCCATTTCCATTAATCTTTTTATATTTAGCAAATTTTTTAAAAAATATTCCTTTTTTAGTTTTTTTATGAGAAACAATGTTTCTAACTTTTTGGCTGAAGTGATTATCTTTCCTATTCTTTAAAATCTTTAGGTCTTTTCCTGTAGGTTTTAACGTTTCTGATAAATATTTTATTAATTCAGAAGTCGTAACGCCTTCTTTTTTTGAAGAAATATATATTAAAACCGGCATTGTTAAATCACTTTCGGTATAAATCATAATTAAAAATTTTTTATAATTAAATGTTCAACTTCTCTATTATTTCTTCCTTTAACATTATATAAGTAAGTTTTATCAAAACTTGATATCTTAATCTTAGGTTTATTTTTATATAATTTTAAAATAAATGGGGTGCTTTTAATTATCAAAATAAATTTTGCTTTTGTTGCATACAAACATTTAGCTAATCGCTCTTGATCTTTTTTATCAAAAGATGCTTTCTCGTAATCACTAAAATCTGTATCATATGGGGGATCAAGAAAAATAAAATCTTTTGATGTCAAACTATTTTTTTTAAATATATCTGCAAAGTCAACATTCTCAATTTTAGTACCTCTGAATAAATTACTAACTTTGCTACTCAAAACATAATCAATTTTATCCCTAAAGTTTTTAGAGTTATAGGCAATTCCACCATAAGGTATATTAAAATGACCATCGGAATTAAAACGAAACATAGAAGCGTAGCAAAATTCTCTTATAAAATAATAATTTGCTATTTTTTTAGCTAGAGAAGTTTTATATCTATTACCATTAAAATTCATTACATCTCTAAAATGCATATAAAATCCACTTCTAAAAGCTGTCTCGATATTTTTATGAAGATCATCTTCGCTAATACTTCCTCTCTCTTTTTCAATTTTTTTCACCCTACTAAGCTTTGAGGTTAGATTTGAACTAATTTGCTTCAATAGATTTTTGTCATCAAGACAAAAATCATTATGAAATAATCCATTGAATTTCTTTTCTTCTAATTTTAGATAATCATTTACGATACTACTGAGCTCATTCTTATTAATTTTATTTTTTTTATAGTCAGAATATAAATCAATTAATTTATTTTCAAAAACATTTATATATTTTGGTATCTTCTCCCAATTATCCGCATAATCATATAATGCTTTCTTAAAATCATTCTTCTTTTCTTTATTTTTTATAAATTTATAAAAATAAACCAGTTCTTCACAGATATCATTAACAATTGCCCTTTTTGGCTTCAAATGAAAAAAAACAGCTCCGCCACCAAAAAATGGCTCAATATAACGATCATATTGAGGAATAATATCTTTAATATATTCAAATTCTCTTGATTTTCCCCCGGGCCATTTAATAAGTGGCTGCATATATATTATCCTAAATAAGTTTTCTTTATCGAATCTAATGAACGCTTAATCATGTCAGCTTTTTCCTTATAAGCATCCAGAACAATATTATATCCATCATCAGATTTGCAAACAAAATCCCAAAAATCTTTTCCGATCAAAAGTTCATCCTCTGCAAAAAATTGACGAACGCGCTCTTGCTTCCATGGCTTGCCCTCTCCAAAACGATTATAAGCAGTTGCAAAAAATAATTTTATTTTTGCGTCATTTGTTAATGTATTTGATAAAATTGCAAACTGTTCTAGTAAGGCCTCCTTCTCAGATCTAGCTTTTTTATTATCTAAATCGCCACCAATTTTTAGTTCAATTAAAAAATTTTCTCCCGTCTCCCTGTCAATTAAATAATAATCGCTATCATGTCTTTTCATTACAAGAGATTGCTCTTCTGGTTTAGTTCGTAAAAATTGATAATCTTCTTCTGCAGGCGGTGCTATTTCTCTTCTTTTATATTTTTCCAATAGTTCCGCTACATCTTGGGTTTGCTTTAAACTAAGAGGCCCCTCAACATTTTGCTTAACATCGTAAAATAATTTCGCAATATTAATTGCCATTTTTTCCAACATATTTCCTAACGAGCTATCAAGTGAACGAACAAGTGCTGTATAATATTGTATTTCTGGACCAAGAACAGCAATGAATACATTATGAATTTTCATATTTAAAGTTCCCTCAGGATCTTCTAACTCACCCTCATGCCTTCCCTGAAAGCCAACTGCAAAAGATTCGACTGACGCATGAACAATTGATCTTATTGCTTCTTTTTTATCAAGAGTATCTTCCATATTATTTTTTGGAATTAATGTTTACAGTTTTTATAAACAATAGTGATATTATATCACCAACAATAAATTCTGTCTATGTGGATAACTTTATTTTTTACTTTTATAATCCCCAATTAAAGCAGAGCTCACTACGGGGCAAGCCTAATTATTTATAAAATTTATCGTAAACTTGCTTAACTAAAAACATTGCATAAACAATATCTTGACTCTCTTCAATATCAAAAATACTAACATGCTTATGATACCATTTATAACTATTTTCCTTATATGAAACCTTTTTTTCTGGATCTTTTAAATCTTTTGGTTCCACCCTTAATAATTCTAGAATAACTTTCGCTTTTTGTGGCCTTAACACAACCAATAATGCTCCGCCTATTTTGTATCCAATATAATGTTTCATTGGGCTTTCTTCAATTCTTGGATCTAAGCTTAAAATTTTCTCCTTCACATCATAAAACAACTCCCTTGTATCATTCCAGTCAGTTTTAATATGGTCTTCGGCTGAATATTCCTTAATTTCCCTGCTCACGCTTTCAATTGTTTTGCTTTTTGAAATTTTATTTATTGACTCGCTTTTGTCAGCTGATTTTAATTGGTTATACAAAATTGTCTGATTATCATATTTTTTAATTTCCCACAATTCGATAGGAAGATCTTTAAAATTAATAGCGTTCTGCTGATAGGAAGTGAAAGAATTAGCTAAAAACAATACCCTTGATTGTGACCAATCGACATCTTCTCTTTTTATACTATCTCCACTTTTTTCATTATACTCAAGAATAAAATCAGCTTTATTGTTTAACATTAAAGAAAGGTAAGCAAACCCCTGATCAATTACGCTAAAGCTTCTATCCCTTTTGAATTCTATTATCACAAAGGACCTAGCCTCTTCATCAAAAGCTAACGTATCAATACGAAAACCATGAAGTGAAAATTCCGTACTTATAAATTTTAAACCAAAAACCTCTTCAAGGTTTTCTTCAGTAACTTTCTGTAAATCTTTTTCTAAATCAATTTTTAGTTCTTTAATAGTAACCAACTTGTTTTTATCCTGTTTGAATATAGCCATATTTTTTATTTAATTAAATCATCAAAACCAACCTTAAATGCCTTAGCAATTTTGGTCGATGTTTAAGTTATTCTTACGTTTCCAGTATAATCCCCTTTTTCCTTTAATTCAAGGCACGAAAAGTTCCTAATGAACCTCGTGCCACGGCCATAAAAAAACAGGCTTAAAGCCTGTTTTTTGAAATTATTTTTTGCTTTTGGCGTCTCTGATGACCAAGGCTCCGTTAATTTTCTTAACAGTTACTTTCTGGCGTTCACGCCAGCCAAGAGAAGTTGCCAGCTCTTTGGGAATCGTGAGCCCAATGCTTGAGCCCGCCCTCCCCATTCTTGTCAGCTTCCGCACGTTTTTATTTTTTATTTCCATATAGTTTAAAAATTATTTATAAATCCAGTCTCATTCTTTTCATAAAATCCTTAAAGCCGAATTTTTTCCAAGCACCGTTTCCGATTTCATTTCTGGAATCAACCGAGAGTTCTATATTTTTTACTTTATTTTTCCGACACCATTCCAAAAAATCATTGAACATTAGCTTGCCAATTCCTGATCTGCGGCAATTTTTGCAGACAAAAGCTGTGCTCAACATGCCGATTTTTTTCGGTTTAGCATAAGGCCTTGGCTTATCAACACGACCAACTAAAAATCCAACTGTCTTTCCCTTATCTTCCGCAACAATTATACGATAGTTTCTTTTGCTGATAATTTCTTTAAGATGTTTTTTAAAACTATTGATGCCTTCTTTATCTGATTTGTAATATTTATCAATCTTGGCATGATAGTTAAATAATTGTGCATTTAGTTCCACAATTTTTTCAATATCTTTTTTGTTAGCTTTTCTAATTTCCATATTTTTGTTACTGAACATGTTACTGAACACTTTTACTATTACTTCTCCATAATACCCCCATTCCCCCTCCCTTTCAAGGCATAAAAAAAGCGTCATTTCTGACGCTTGATAGGTTGAGCATTAAGCCTGATTAATGCCCTGACCACTATTTGTGCGTAATTTTCACGCACTCGGTAATCACGGATTCTCCAAAGATCCTTCGCGTTTCTAAAGTTTCCCAATTCAATTAAAGCTTTTTGTTTAACTCTATTGGTACTTCCAAGAATGTGAAGATGCTTTATTCCGTGAGACCTGTCTCCATTCTTCAAGACAGAATTGCCACTATTGCTAACGCGACTTTCATTCTTGAACTCATCCTCTAAGAGGATACTCAGATCATTAGCGTTTTCTCCAGCTATGATCCGAGTGCCTTCCAATGTCCCATTTCCCAGAACATCGAAGTGGATGGAGATAAAGACTGCTCGCAGCATGCCAGGCTTTTTGAGTGCGCTGTTGGCAATCTCAACTCTTCGGCTAATGGCTTTTGAGCCTGCGCTAACCGGAGAATCGTCTAAAGTGAAAACCGCTCTCGTATTTGCGGGAATCACTTCGTTTGGTTTGTTGGCAATTGGGATTTTCCAAGAGTTATTCTCGGTTGTCATAATCACCACTGCGCCCTTCTTTTTCAGAATCCTTTCCAAACGCAAAGCTACATCGTAGCAATATGCGCTCTCAGTCGCGCTATACTTCTTGTCATCACCAAAGTATCCGCTCGCTCCAGGATCCTTTCCCCCGTGTCCTGCATCAATTACCACTACCATCTTAGCCAAATCATTGCTAGCTAAGGCTGGATTGGTAAAAAGAACAACAGGAAACAGAAAAACAATCACCGTTATCACTTTAACTTTCATTCTTCCTCCTTTTTATTCAAAATTTTCCAGCCTTGTAGAGTATCATTTATTTTATTTATCGTCAAGAGAAGTCACAAAAAACAGCCTCTCGCGAAGCTGCTTTTT
>JAKLIP010000008.1 GCA_022709545.1 Patescibacteria group bacterium | reverse complement strand
AATATCAAAATGATCGGCGGCGTTCTGGGCAAAGACATTATGGACGGAGCCCAAGTAAAAGCTTTGGCTAAGATTCCATCCAAGCAAGAGCTTTTGGCCAAACTGGTCGGAACTCTCAATGCGCCTGTGTCTGGGTTCGTCAATGTTTTGGCAGGCAATTTGCGCGGATTGGTGCAAGTGCTGAAGGCTGTGGGCGAATCAAAAACTAATTAATTGTTTCTAAAATAATTTAAGTAATCATCTCTACGAACTACGAATCTATACGAATATACAAATGTCAAAATTTCGTAATTCGTATATTAGTAAAAAATTAGTAATTAGTAGAGAAAAACATATGACTGATGAAAAAAAAGAAGTAGTGGTTCCTGCCAAGTTTGAAAAACTGGTTGCAGAAATCGAAAAAATGAGCGTGTTAGATCTTTCCGAACTGGTGAAAGTTCTGGAAGAAAAATTCGGAGTTAGCGCAGCTGCTCCAATGATGATGGGTGCTATGCCAGCTGCTGCTGCAGAAGCTGTTGAAGAAAAATCTGAATTCGATGTAGAATTGACTTCAGCCGGACAGCAAAAAATCAATGTGATCAAAGCTGTTCGCGAAATCACCGGTCAGGGTCTCAAAGAAGCCAAGGACTTGGTTGATGCCGCTCCAAAAGTTATCAAAGAAAAAATTGCCAAAGCGCAAGCTGAAGAAATCAAGAAGAAACTTGAAGATGCAGGCGCAACAGTAGTTTTGAAATAATCTATCAGCGAAAAAACTGATTTTAAAGAAAACCCTACCGTATGGCGGGGTTTTCTTGTTTTTATGCAAAATAAAAACGCCTTTGCTCCCACAATAGGGAACAAAGGCGTTTAATCTCTCTTTATAAAATTCCATCTTTTTTGTAAAGGGTCCCCAAAAAGGATGCTTTCTGCATTTCTACTTCGCCTTTGTAGTTTTTTTCAATAAAAACAAAGGCGGCATGAATCCAGAAGCTTGTCTGAATAAAGTTGTTTCCAATTTTAGACGCAGATTTTCCGAAAATTTCCGCCAATTCCGGATTATTTAACATTTCCGGAATTATCTCACCCGGTTTTCCTCCGAGTGATTCAGCTTCTTTCTTCATTCTGCGAACTTCTTCTCCTAATAGGCGCTGATACTTTTCTTTACCAATAAGAATCATCAGCCTGTTTTGAAAAGAATGGGCTGCCAACTCTTCGAAACAGTACTCTATTTCGTTTTGTTCTTCATAAGGTTCACGTAGATAGCTTACCATGTGGAAACCTTCATGAAGCATAATAATGGCTTTGCTTTTTGGACTAAAGTCATTATTTTTCAGGACTATCGTCCTGATTTCAGGCAGAAAGTGGGCGGCCGCATTAACATCAAGCAGGCTTCTCCACTGTTTTCCTATTCCTCTATCCTTTTCAAATAGAGGCATAAGGGCAACCCAATTGTTGCCTTTGGAATCTTCAAGGAGCCGTACGCCTTCTTTATCTGGCTCTGCCAAAATGGCATTGTCCTGCAAAAAAAAGGCAATTTGCAGGGCCTGCGGATCCTTGATTTCCCAGACTAAATCTTCCAAATTTTTAAGCCAATGCGACTTTTCCTTAGCTCGCATCCCTTCGCTGCCATCGCAGGCAACCAACAAAAAAATAAGAAAAATAACAACAAAACTTTTTTTCTTCAACATAAACGCCCCCTCCGGTTGAATTTATTGTTTTTAAATAACCATTCTGTCTCTCTTAGTCTCCTATAACAATGAAAAATAGCATATAAATGCCATTTTGTCAATAGCTCTTCCGGCTTTCTTTACGGAAAAAACCTGAGTGCTATACTTAGACTAATGTTATTTTCCGGACAATTTTTTCCGGAATTCCCGGAATAAGCCATGGGGGATTCTTGAATTTTAAATAAAAAAGATGATATTCTCTTTGCTAAAAAATAAATTTGCAGAGCAGGGCGTGTTTGTCAAACACAGCTTGATTTTGTTTTCCGGCACTATTTTGGTGAATTTTTTCAACTATATCTTTCATTTTGTGATCGGAAGAATGGTGGATGTTGAAATTTACGGGGAGGCCGAATCCTTGATTTCCTTGATTGCCATAATTTCAGTTTTTTCAGCGACTCTCGCTATGATAGCGACAAAATATTCCGCCGCTTGCAAAGCTGAAAATGACAAAGAAGGTGGCCGCCAAATCCGCAGCTATCTTAACGGAAAAATTCTCAAATTCGGCTTGCCAATATTTTTTGTCTCTGTTCTTCTGACGCCTATTGTCGGCAATTTTCTCAACATCGAAAACAACTTTGCTTTGGTTTTGATTTGGATCACAATGCTCCTGTCCTTTTTTTCCTCAATCAACTCAGGAACTTTGAGCGGCTGGCAGAAATTCAGATACATAAGCCTTAACGGAATATTGGGGGCGGCTGTCAAATTGATTTCGGGAATAATTCTGGTCAAAATCGGATTTGCCCTGAATGGAATCGTTGGCAGTTTTGTTTTGGGATCGCTTGTCACATATCTCGCATCCGTAGCTGTGATTAGGCTGGTGGTTCTCAAGAAAAAAAATACGGACATAATCGCGGAAAACAAACCGGCCACTTTTGATTTTGGAGAAATCAAGAAATTTATCCTGCCAGTTTTTGTCGGCAACCTGGCCATAACACTAATGTGCAACATGGATATGGTTTTAGCGAAACATAATCTGGATGCCATAGCCGCGGGGCAATATGGCGCGCTGAATGTGGCTTCCAAAATAATCTATTTTGTGACCGGAATTGTTGCCAGCGTGCTTTTTTCAATGTCATCCGAAAGCAACCACAAGGGCGATTCCGCAAAACCAATCATGAAAATAGGGCTGGCGCTGGTTTTTTTCGCCGGAGCTGTTGCAACAATAATTTATTTCCTCTATCCGGAATTGATTCTCAGCATTCTTTATGGAAACAAATATCAGGGAGCGGCGTCTTATTTGGGTTGGTTTGCAATCGCAGTGGCTCTATTCTCCGTAGCCAATGTTATTTTTCAGTATCTTTTGTCAATCCATAAGACAAAAATATCCTATGCTTTCATTGTAATCGCCGTAGCGTCGTCAGGGCTGATTTTTCTTTACGGAAGCAGTATATCTGCTATAATAAACATAGTGATCTTAATGCAGTTTGTTGCCATTTTATCTGGCCTTTTTTTCGTATCTAGAGGTAAATTAAACGAAAAAGTATGAAACTTATTTCAATCATTATTCCTGTTTATAACGAAGAAAAAAATATTCCTTTGATCCACGGCGAACTCAGGAAGATTTTTGCCAATCTGCAAAACTATGATTTTGAAATAATTTTTGTCAATGACGGAAGCCAGGACAAATCTATTGAGGAAATCAGAAAACTATCCGAAGCGGATCAGAATGTAAAATATATTGATTTTTCACGCAATTTTGGCAAAGAAATCGCCACGACAGCCGGCATCAACAATTGTCAGGGAGATGCTTGCATCATGCTTGATGCCGATCTCCAGCACCCGCCGTCAGTCATTCCTGAATTTTTAGCCAAATGGGAAAATGGAGCGGAAGTTGTGGTTGGGGTTAGGAAAAAAAATCACAGAGAATCATTGATAAAAAGTGCAGGCTCTTGGTTTTACTACAAAATTATCAACAATATTTCCGAAACATCCATCGTGCCTGACGCGACGGATTTCAGGCTTTTGGATCGGATTGTCATTGATGAATTCAACAAGTTCAGTGAAAGGAATCGTATGACGCGCGCGCTCATTGCCTGGCTGGGTTTTCGTCGGGAATATATGCTGTTTGATTCTCCGGCCAGGGCGCACGGAAAAGCCGCCTACAGCACGGCAAAACTTATTAAACTGGCTCTCAGCAGTTTTGTTTCAATGAGTCTTTTGCCTCTGAAACTGGCCGGCTATCTGGGCATCATGGTCACAATCCTTTCCGGTCTTTTGGGCCTTTTCATTTTTTTTGACAAATATATTTGGGGTGATCCTTTTGGTTTTTCCTTTTCCGGTCCGGCCTCCATGGCAGTCCTCAACACTTTTTTCATTGGCATTGTTCTGAGTTGTCTGGGGCTTATTGCTCTCTATATTGCCAATATTCATGGAGAAGTTATTAATAGGCCAATGTACGTTATCCGGAAGAGAAAGTTGTAATTTTTCTAACTTTCTAACTTTCCGAATCCGACACGAAAATTGCTTTATTTCAGGCCTAATTTTCTCAAGAAAAAGGGGATTATCCATTGTAATATCAAAATTTGACAAAAAAATGATACTATGATATCATTTTTGATATAAAAAATGATAATAAAAACATGATTAATAGACAATTGCAAGTTAAATTGGAGAAAAAGCTTTTTCAACAAAAAGTAGTTATTCTTTATGGCGCGCGCCAAGTCGGAAAAACAACTCTAGTTAAAAATCTTTTGTCTTCTTTTGGCAAAGATTCAAAATATTTGAGCTGCGATCAAATATCAGTCCAAAAAGGTTTGGAATCAAAAGACATCGAGCAAATAAAAATTTTTTTAGGAAATTACAAATTGATCGCCCTGGATGAAGCTCAAAACGTTAATGAAGTTGGGAAAATACTCAAACTGATTGTTGATTTTTTTCCCGAAGTCCAAATCATCGCGACTGGCTCATCGAGCTTTGACTTGGCGGATAAAGTTTCAGAACCTTTGACGGGAAGAAATTTTACTTTTCTTCTATATCCGCTTTCAGTTTCAGAAATAGTGCAAAACAGTGATCAAGCAAGAACTAAAGCGGAATTAGAATCTTTTCTGCGCTTTGGTATGTATCCCGAAGTTTACACATTGCAAAGCGAAGAAGAAAAAATCGAAAGATTGAATGAAATAGCTTCCGACTATCTTTATAAAGATGTTCTAAAATTCGAAAGAATCAGGAAATCAGACATTGTCAAAAGGCTGATTGAACTTTTGGCTTTACAGTTGGGGCAGGAAGTTTCTTCCACTGAACTGGCCACCCAATTGGGGATAAACAGGATTACAGTGGAAAAATATCTTGATATCCTGGAAAAAAGCTTCATTATTTTTAAACTGCGTTCATTTTCAAGAAACAAAAGAAAAGAAATTTCCAAATCATTCAAAGTTTATTTTTTCGATCTGGGCATCCGCAACAGCATTATTCAGAATTTCAATGCGCCGGATTTGCGGACAGACACTGGAGCCCTTTGGGAAAACTTTTGCATTTTAGAAAGAAGGAAATATTTGGAGCAAAAGGGAGAAAGCAAGCTGGCCTATTTTTGGCGGACTTATGATCAAAAAGAATTGGATTATGTTGAAGAATCAGCAGGAAAAATAACCGGCTATGAATTCAAGTGGAATGCCAAAAAAACATTCAAGGAACCGGAAGAATTCAAAAAGCGATATGGCGCAGAAATTGAAAAAATAGACCCAGAAAATTTTTGGAGTTTTATTGGAATAAAATAAAAAAGATTGGAACTTTCTAACTTTATAAACTTGATAACTTGATTACTTGATAACTTGATAAACTTGATAACTTTATAAACTTTATGAACTTACTCTGGTTTACATGGAAGGATATAAAAAATCCCTATGCCGGCGGAGCGGAAGTTGTCAATGATGAATTGGCAACAAGGTTGGCCAAAGAAGGGCATGAGGTTGTTTTTTTAACGCGCAGTTTTGCCAAAGCCGAAAAAGAAGAAATGATTAATGGCTACAAAGTCATCAGGGTTGGAAATTACCGCACGGTTTACTTTGAAGCATATAAATATTACAAAAAAAATCTGAAAGGTTGGGCAGACCTGGTGATTGAAGAAGTGAACACGGTACCTTTTTTTTGCAATTTATATGTAAAAGAAAAAAGCATACTCTTTTTCCATCAGCTTTGCCGGGAAATTTGGTTTTATGAGATGAACATCATCAAAGGTTTGATCGGATATGTTGCGGAAACGTTCTATTTATTTTTGCTTGGCAACAGGGATGTCATTACGGTTTCCGAAAGCACTAAAAAAGATCTAAACAGATTCGGTTTCAGACGGGATAAAATCAAAATAATCAGCGAAGGAACGCACCTTGATCCAATCACAGATTTAAATATTGAAAAATTTGAAAAACCCACGATACTCAGCCTTGGAGCATTAAGATCTATGAAACGGGCTGATCAAATCATTGCAGCTTTTGAAATCGCAAAAAATAAAATTTCTGATTTGCAGCTTATTATAGCAGGGGATACAACCGGAAATTTTGCCAAAAAAATTATTGGAATGATCGCAGCATCGAAACATAAGGATTCAATTCAATGTTTAGGCAAGATTAGCGGAGAAAAAAAGATTGAACTGATGCAAAAATCCCATCTCATTGCTGTCACTTCTGTCAAAGAAGGCTGGGGGCTTGTTGTCACGGAAGCCAACTCGCAGGGAACTCCGGCGGTTGTCTATGATGTTGATGGTCTCAGGGATAGCGTCAGAAATGGGGAAACGGGGATAATTTGCGAAAAAAACAATCCGGAGAATCTTAGTCAAAAGATTGTGAAAATTTTGGAAGATAAAGTTGAATATGAAAGATTGCGGCAAAATGCCTGGAATTGGAGCAAGGAAATAACATTTGAAAAAAGCTATGAGGATTTCAAGAAAGCAATCGGCCTGAATTACGAATAAAAGATGTCTTCCTTTTAATTTTTTTGACTAATTGAAGAATGCTTATAATTAATAATAAATAAAATTCATGAAAAAAAGAGTGATAACCTATGGTACATACGATTTATTGCACATAGGACATATAAAACTTTTAAAAAGAGCAAAGGCTTTGGGAGATTACTTAATAGTGGGATTATCTACAGATGATTTTAATCGCCTAAAGCACAAAGATTGTTTTTTGCCGTACGAACAAAGAAAAGCTGTTCTAGAATCTATCAGATATGTGGATAAAGTCATACCGGAAGAAAATTGGGAACAGAAAATAAAAGATATCAAAAAACATAAAGTGGATGTCTTTGTTATGGGTAATGATTGGGAAGGAAAATTTGATGAATTGAAAAAATATTGCAAGGTTGTATATTTACAAAGAACTGAAAATATTTCCACTACAATGTTAAAAACGGATATTTTGAAAAAAAATGGTCTTAAATAATTTTTTGTTATCAAATTAAAAAAATGATTAAAAAAATAAAAACATTTTTCTGGGAATTGTTCAGGCCCATGCCTCTGGATAATAATTTTGAAAATTATGATGAGTATTGGCAAAGTCGTGGCTTTCATGCTCCATCTCTCAATAGAGCAAAAATAATCTCAAAACACATAAAGATTAAAGCTAAAATATTAGATATTGGTTGCGGAGATGGTACGATTATTGATTATTTAAGCAAAAATAATGAGCCGCAGGAAATTATTGGTATTGATGTTTCTCAAAAAGCTGTTGATTATGTTAAAGCAAAAGGATATAAGGCTTTTAAAATAGATGTATTTTCTGATGAATTCGTTGATTTTATTAAAGACAAAAAATTCGACTACATCATAATTACGGAAGTTTTAGAGCATGTCCAAGATCCGGAGAAGATAATGTTATCAGTTAAAAATTATTTTACTGAATCGATTTTTATATCAATTCCCAATGCTGGCTTTTTTGTTAATAGGTTGAGACTACTTTTTGGGCGATTTCCACTTGTTATGATTCAACAAAATATCAAAGAACATATCCGTTTTTGGACCTCAAAAGATTTTATTTATTGGTGCAATTATCTCGGATTTAAAATCGATAATACTTTTGTTTCTGCTGGTCTCTATTTTAAACCACTCGAATTTTTGGAGAAACTCTATCCATCACTATTTGCACAACAAATTATTTATAAAATAAAAAATGAAAAAGAATAACTTATTTTTTTCTTTTGTTATAAAAATTATTTTTTTTCCACTTCATCTGATTGGTTTTTTAATACCAAAAAATAATAATCTTTGGGTTTTTGGGTCGTGGAAAGGTGAAAAATTTAGCGATAATCCTAGAGCCTTATTTGAATTTGTTAATGAAAAAAAAGACATAAGAGCTGTTTGGCTTACAAAAAGTGACAAGGTTTATAACGACTTAATAAAAAGAGGATATGAATGTCATAAATTCTATTCTTTGAAAGGAATATGCTTATGTTTGATTGCAAAAGTTGCTGTTGTTGCAGTCTCTTATTTCGATGTGTCTCCTTTTATATACCTATTTCCTTGGAAATTAAAGATAATTCAGCTATGGCACGGAACTCCGCTAAAAAATTTGAATAATAAATATGTTTCAAAAGGAGAATTGTTTTTAACTGAATTATTTTTAATGTATTTGACTAGGCCAATGGACTTAATTTTTTCAGCAACAGACTTAAATAAAAAAATTTATTCAGAATTATTTAAGATAAAAGAGGAAAAAATTAAAATAACAGGACAGCCGAGAAATGATTTAATGCTTGCCAAAAGAAGCTCCGAAGAGGAAATTGATACAGATAAACAGAAAACAATATTGTATTTGCCCACATGGAGAGAATATGATTCTAATCATGATTTATTTTTTCAATATGGATTTGATATTCAAATGATGAACGAATTTTTAAAAAAAATAAATGCGAAACTGTTAATCAAATTTCACGCAATTGATTCTATGAAGAATAAAATTTTAGGAGTTGCAGAAAAGGAAGAAAGAATAAGATTTATAGATATTGATGATGTTTATGAAATTCTTGGTGAAGTAGATGTTCTGATAACAGATTATTCTAGCGTGTATTTCGATTTTTTATTACTGGATCGGCCTATTGTATTTGCTTCCTTCGATCTTGATATGTATGAAAAAGAGCGAGGGTTTTATTATGATTACAAAACAGTTGCACCGGGGCTAAAGGCACAGACATGGCCGGATATTATATTGCAGATTGAGCAATCAATTTCTAAGGATATGTTCAAAGAAGAAAGAGAGAAAACTAATAAAATATTTAACCATTGGCAAGATGGAAAAAGTTCTGAGCGGGTTTATGATGAAATAGTAAAAATAATCAATTAGAATGATGAATAGATTAAAGAATGTTTATGAGAAAATAAAAAAATATGAGAATAAAATATGGCTGTTATTATTACTGGTAATTGCGGTTATTTCTCATTGGGAGTGGTTTCATTTTGGAAATGTTTTATCTTTTGAAGATACATGGTTTCAGAGCCAGGAAACACTAAAAGAAGCATTTTTTACAAATACTTGGGTAGGAAATAGTGAATTCGGGATGCCAAACATTCAGTTATATAAATTACTTTTTTTTGCCCTGCACTCTTTTTTAGCTAAAGTTGGCTTACAATTTACTGAGGTAGCCCGAATAACACATTTTATTCCGATAGCAATTGTGGGGTTTTTAGCTCCTTTTATTTTGATTAAACACCTAACAAAAGAAAAATCAATTGCTTTTGTCGTAGCTATTTTTTATGGATCAACCACGCCATTTATTATGAGACAATATCTAGGTCATTCATCAATTGCTTTCATAATCGCGATAGCTCCATTTATTCTTTATATTTTTTCGCTAGCTTTAGAAAAGAACACCATGCGACAATGGATTATATTTGTTCTTTTATATTGGACTGGCACATGTTATGAGCCGCGTATTATGTATGTAGTAACAATTGTTTTAGGACTATATTTTTTATTTTTTGGCGTAACATCATTTAAAAAATATTTTTCAAAGATATTTTTAAGCCTCATTTTATTTATTTGCTTAAGTGCTTTCTGGATTTTACCTATTATATTGGGCAGCTTTTCTGAAGCAATAGGGGATGTTGCTGGACGAGATCTTTTTGGTAATGCTCACTATTCAATATTAAAATCGCTAGCATTATTTCATGATAATTGGACAGGGGTTAAACCACTCGTATTCAGTTTTCAGCCAATCCCGTGGTATTTTTGGTTAATTCCTGCGCTTACTGTTTTGTTCTTTATTTTTCGACCAAATAAAAAAGATAAAAAAATAATATCATTTTTTGGAGTAGCTTTGCTCATAGGATTGTTTCTTACAAAGCAAGCTGGTCCTCCGCTTCCTGATGCTTTTCAATGGCTTAGAGAGAATGTTCCCGGATTTTTAGCATTTAGATCTGGGTCAAAGTTTTGGTTTGTGTTATCTCTTGGGTATATGGGTCTTCTGAGTTTTGGATTGCTTTGGCTTAAAAAAAGATGGCATGAAAAATCAAAAAGAGTAATCTTTATTTGCGTCTGTGTAATTATTGCAACTCTTTCCCTATGGAATTTGAAACCTCTTATTACCGGAGAATTCGGAGGAATGTTTGAAAAAAGAGTCATTTCTAATGACTATCTTTTACTTAAAAATTTTCTTATCCAAAGAAGAGATTTTTCTAGGACTTTTTGGACCCCTGCTAATTCTAGATGGAGTTTCTATCTTAATGAAAAACCGGCTATTAGTAATATTGCCATTAGTGAAGCTGATTGGAAAAATTTTTCTAAATATGAACAGAACAATAAAAAACCTCCTATTCAAGATAGAATTACTGATATATTAAGTCAGTCATTTTCCGATCAGCTATTTGATGTTTCTTCTATCAAATATATAATTGTTCCCATTCAAGACATCGCAAACGATGATGATTTTTTTGTTTCTTATGGAGGGGAAGAAAATCCAAAAATCAGAGAATGGTATATTACGCAACTAGACAAAATCGATTGGTTGAAAAAAATTGATATTGGGACAGGGGAGTTGGTGGTTTATGAAAACGAAAATTATCGGCCGCATATTTATACTACAAAAGAAGAAGAAACGATTCACTGGGAAGTTCCTTTTGAAAAAGTTGATTTTGTTCAAAAAAATCCGACAGAATATAAAATTAGTTTGAAAAATTTAAGCAAAAAAACTTATTTGAATTTTTCTGAAAGCTTTCATCCGGACTGGAAACTCCGAGCAGGGGAGTTTGGCTGGTTTAGCGTTTTGATTCATAAGGATTATTTTCTGCCCGATGAATTCCATATTAAAAATAATGCCAATCTCAGCACATTCAAAATTGATCCTGAATTTATCAAAAAAAATTATCCCAACTCCTATACGGAAAATCCCGATGGGAGCATCAATGTTAATTTGACGTTATTTTTCAAACCTCAAAGCTATTTCTATCTCGGGCTGTTGATATCCAGCGAAACACTTTTGATTTGTCTGCTGTATTTGGGTTATTGTTTCTTATTCAAAATCTCCCAAAAAGAAGAAGAAAAATTAATCAAAAAAGATGGAACAACTATTAAAAAAATACAATAAGATTATTTTTGCATTGGTTGCGATTATTTTGCTGTATCCGACTTTTCAAAGTGGGTATATTTTTCTTTTGGATTGGCCGGTGAGGCCGGACCTTTCTTTGGCTGACATAGATTGGAAAGTTGATTCTATAGTAAGGATTATAAATTACGGTTTAGCTTCGGTTTTTTCCTTTGGTGTTTTTCAGCGGATTTATTTGTTTGCTATCATCTTTTTTTTGGGACTGGCGGGATTCCGCTTGGCGAAAAAAACAAACAACATTTTTGCGCGCTATTTTGCCGGAATTTTTTTGATTTTCAATCCCTTCATCTATGCCCGTTTGGTTGAACAACCCGGCATCGCGCTGGGGTCATTATTTTTCTTTTGGTTTTTGATCTATTTTCTGGAATATCTGGCAGAAAAAGAAAAAAGCAAAAAAATATGGGCAGCTTCAATTTTTGCTGGATTGGCAATCGCAGCTTTTGCCCATAGCGCTTTTTTTGTCGCAACTTCCACACTTGTTCTTTTGACTTTTAATTTTTTCAAAAATAGGGATTATAGGATCGTTTTAAAAACTGTGCTCATCATTGGAATAGTAGTAATTCTGTTGAATAGCAATTGGCTTTTTTCCTTTGCGAGTGGAACAAGTGGCGGTGTGGGCGGAATGCGAAATTTTTCCCTGGATGACGCCAAAGCCTTTCAGACGAAAACATTCGGTGGCCATTCAATCTACTATACCGTGCTTACGCTGCAGGGATATTGGGGGGAATATGAAGATCGATTTGTTTCAATCAGCGAAAATCCGGCATGGTTTTTGGCTTTTCTGCTGATTTTTCTGTTATCTTTTTTCGGATTTTTAAAGCTGTGGAAATCAAACATCTTTGACAAGCCGTTGTTGGTTTTATTTGTGATCGCCTACGTTTTAGCCATCGGAATTGCTTCGCCGATTTTCGCGCCTTTTGTGAATTTTTTGTATGATCATTTTCCTCTGTATATCGGCCTTCGCGAATCTCAGAAGTGGGTGGCTGTTTTGGTTTTTGTGTATGCGTATTTTGGGAGCTGGGGAATAAAGTTTCTCTGGGAAACAAATAAGTTGAAAGAATATCGATTGGAAATAGGACTGCTGGCTATTCTTCTGCCGGTCATCTTTTCATTTTCAATGATCAGGGGAATGCATGAGCATTTTGCTCCGCATGAGTTTCCGGTTGAATGGCAGGAAGCCAAAGAATATTTGAACAAAAATTTTTCAGCAGGGAAAATCCTGTTTTTGCCATGGCACCTATATATGGAATTTGATTTTGCAGGAAAAAACGTGGCGACTCCTGCCAAAGGCTTTTTTGGCAAAAACATTATTCAAGGCAATAATACTGAAACTGGCAAAGTATATTCGCATTCTGTGGACGAACAAACGATGAAAATTGAAAAATATATTGCCCGGAAAGACAATCCTGCCGAAAATATAAATTATAAGAATTTTTCCGAAGATATGGAAAAATTGGGAATCCGAATGATTATGCTGACCAAAACTGAAAACTGGCAAGAATATTCTTGGCTTGATAGAATAGGCCTGGGGAAGGTTTTGGAAAATGACAAGTTGATTATTTATAAATTGCAATGAATCCCGCACTAAATTTCGAATTTTGGAATCGCGATTTGTGTTAAGTGAAAGGCGGGCGGGGATTAATTTTTTTAATTTTTTTACATTGTTTTTTTTGCAAGACAATGTCGAAAATTAGTGCGGGATGAAAGACATTAATTTTGAAATCAAAATCCCGAAATTGAATCTGGAATTTTCGGACCAAAAAAAATTCCGTCTCAAGGTCGGATTGTCTTTGGCAATCATTGCTGCCGCTTTTGGGGCCAAGTATAGTTTTGACTTTACCTTTTTTGGCACCCTGATTTTGATCTATTTCGGAATGGCAATCGTTTGGAAGCTGACAAGCCGCATTGCCGCTGGTTTGGCGCTATTTTTTCTGGCCAGCTGTCCGGTTTTATTGATTTTCAAAAATGAAAGTTTGGCGGAAACATTTGCAATCTATGCCTATTATTTTTTGGTTATCACGGTTGTTGGTGAAATTCTTTCGCTGAAAAGGGGAGATAGCTCAGATTGTGCGTAACTGTGCATAACTTTCATTGACAGGGTTGCTTGACATTCAAAAATTTGTTATAATATATGTGAAATGTTGGCCGATGCATTTTACAACTAGCTAGTTGGTTTTTAATTCGTTTTAAACACAAATATAAAATGAATAAAACACGAGTAGTTTCTTTGTTTTTGGCTGTTGGATTTTTGGGTCTGACCTGTTCAACAGCGTTAGCAAGCTATGAAGTATCAAAGTACGCTTTTAAGGGCTATGTCAAAGAAAAAAGCACTTTGAATCCTTTAGCGGGAGCCAAGGTAAAAATTTATAAGAATAGTAAACTCAAGGATAGTGACAAAACTTCCTGGAGGGGGGCTTATAAATTTAAAAAACTTGCAAAAGGAACATACAAGATTAAAGCTTCATTGGACGGATATAGAAATCCGAAAAATGTGAAGAAAAACACCGTATCCAAGACTGTCAAAGTCAAATCGGGTGCCAAGAAAAACTTGTATATGGTAGCCTTATAGCATTATCAACTCAAAACCCCGATTCGTCGGGGTTTTTGATTAACCCGGTAAACCACCACGCGAAGCGTGGTGTGTGCCTTTAAAGCGTAGCTCTTGGGTTACAATAAAATCACCAACCTAGAAGGAGGTGATTTTATGTTGACCAAACTCTATAAACTGGAGCAT
>JAKLIP010000007.1 GCA_022709545.1 Patescibacteria group bacterium | reverse complement strand
TAACCCACATTGATATTATACCACAAAAACTTAAGATTTATAATCAAGAATTCAAGGTTGATTTTTTGCCGTATTTCGTTATAGTTAGATGTATGGAAAATCAAGCGGAAAAGAAAATTTTTATCGCCATTCCGGCCTTCAATGAGGCTGATGTTATTCAGGATGTCATCCAAGAAATTCAGTCTGCCGGCTATAGAAACATAATCATCATCGATGACGGCAGTCAGGACAATACTTTTAAAAAAGCCAAGGAAATGGCCGGCGTGACGGCGCTTCGCCACAAAATCAACCGCGGGAAAGGCGCCGCGACCAAAACCGGCATTGAAGCCGCCAAATTGCTGGGAGCCGACATTATTGTTACAATGGATGGAGACGGACAGCATGATCCGCAGGATGTCAAAAATCTCATAGAGCCAATTTTGAAAAACAACTGCGACGTCGTTTTAGGAACGCGCCTCAAGGACACAGCTGGAATGCCATGGCATAAAATTATCGCCAATCATGTCGGAAATTTTTTCACTTGGTGGTTATTCGGACTTTGGGTCACTGACAGCCAATCCGGTTTCCGAGCTTATTCCAAACGTGCTGCTAAACTTATCAATACCAAAGGCGACCGTTATGAGTACGAAAGCGAAGTTATCCGGGAAATAAAAATTCATAAATTAAAATTTATTGAAGTTCCCATCGCCGTCCGCTACACAGAATATTCAATGGGCAAAATCCATAAACAAGGATTCATTAATGGCGCAAAAACGCTATATAAAATGATTTGGAAATTAATACACTAATGTTATAACGTTTATAAAGTTCGTAAAGTTTATAACGTGCATAAAAATATAAAGTTTGTAACGTAAAATTATGGAAAAGATTGAAAAGTTCGAAGATATCTTAGTCTGGAAAATGTCCAGGGGTCTGACTAAAGAAATGTACGGGTTATTAAAAAATTGCAAAGATTATTCATTCAGAGATCAGCTTCAGCGAGCTTCTGTCTCAATTATGAATAACATTGCAGAGGGTTATGAAAGAAAAGGAAATAAAGAATTTGCAAAATTTTTATATATATCAAAAGGTTCTTGTGCAGAAGTACGTTCAATGCTTTATGTCGCTTTGGATTTAGGATATATTAGTAGCAAGGATTTTGATATATATCAAGATAGATGCTTGCATATTGCTAGTATGCTTTCCAATTTTATAAAAAAACTGATTTAAACATTAAACCCAAGCGTTATAACTTTAAAAACGTTAGAAACGTTAGGAATGCCAATATGACTATTCACGTCTATCAAATCGCTATCTCAATAATTTCTGCTGTTATGATATACAAAGGCGTCGCCAGCTATGCTAAGGGCGAGACCGGACAGACACTATTGAAAGTTTCCGTCAGGGTAATCGTTTGGGGCGGTATGGCACTGATCGCCCTTTTCCCAGAGTTTACAAATATACTCGCTAAATCAATAGGCATGGTAGGCAATATCAACGCGGTAATTTTGACCGGTTTTATTTTGATCTTTTTAATGATTTTCAAGCTTCTTTCAGCTATTGAAAAGGTTGAGCAACAGATTACAGAATTAACCAGAAAAGAAAGCATTTCAAAAATCAGTGAAAATAAATAATTGCTACAAATCATGAGGGATGTTAAAATTTAAAGGCGCGATATCCTTGCGCTTTATTGTTTATAATAATCAAATAACTGAGACAAAAAATGAAAATTATTTATCTTAATGCTCCTTATGGAGACAATTTCGTAAGATCGGCACGCTGGGCAGCCAAATCCAGAGGCAGAGTCCAAAGACACCCGGAACAAGCACTGATTCAAATCGCTGTTTTAGAGCAAGCCGGTCACGAGTGTAAATTTATCGAGGGTGCGGCCTGCAACATGACCGAGAAACAAGTTTTAAATGAAATCAAAAAGTTCCAGCCCAACCTGGCTATAATTCACACCACCACTCCCAGCATCTATAACGACATTGCCTATGCTAAGAAAGCTAAAGAAATTTGCAATTGCAAAACTGTTTTAGTTGGTGCTCATGCCAGTGCTGTGCCAGAAGACACTTTGCAAAAAGGAGACGGGTCCGTTGATATGGTGGCCTATGGAGAAATTGATTACACCCTGCGTGACATTGCTAATAATGTTCCCGCTAAAGATATTCTCGGACTTGTTTATCTTAATGAAAACAACCAAATAATAAGAAATAATCCACGACCATATTTGGATGTCAATGAACTCCCTTTCCCATCTTGGAAACAAATTGATCCGCATTGGTATCATGATGCGGGAAAACTTTTCCCATTTTTGACGCTCTATACCGGACGCGGCTGTTTCGGACTTTGCACTTTTTGTCGTGAAACGCAAGTTATCAATGGCCGAAAACTTCGGATGCGCGATGCTAAAAAAGTTGTGGACGAAATGGAATATGATTTAAAACTCTTTCCGGATCTAAAAGAGATAATGTTTGAAACTGATACTTTTACTGCTGTTCCCGCTCACACTAAGGAAGTTTGCGAAGAAATCATAAAAAGGGATCTCAACAAAAAAATCAGCTGGAGCTGCAATGTCCGTGTTGACATAGATTTAAGCCTGCTGCCAACCATGAAAAAAGCTGGGTGCCGAATGCTCATGATTGGTTTTGAATTCGGAACCAATGAACAGCTCAACTCTGTCAAAAAAGGAACTACGATTGAAATGGGTCGAAAATTTGCTGAGACTGCATCAAAACTCGGTTTCATTTTGCATGGCTGTTTTATGATTGGTGCTCCGGATGAAACCAAAGAATCAGCCCAAAAAACAATCGACTTTGCCAAAAGCTTGCCATTGGATACTCTGCAAGTTTCCGGCATCGCTGTCTATCCAGGAACAGAACTTTACGATTGGGCCAAAAAAAATAATTTCGTTACTGCCAAGGATTGGACGGATTGGGTAGACAAAAATCATGAGCAAGTAACCCTGCTTTCATACCCCCAAATGAGCAAAGGGGAAATTGATTTCTATATTGACAAAACACTCCGCGAATTCTATCTAAGACCGAAACAAATGTGGAAAATGCTTTTGGCGATCAGAACATGGGATGATGTGAAAAGAAAATTTTACGGGCTTAAGAGTTTCCTTGACTACTTTAAGAAAAATAAAAGAAAGGTACAATGAAAATCGCAATTGTAACTGGCATTTACAACGAAGAGAGACATATTCGGGAACTCATTGACGCAGTTTTGCAACAAACAGTCAAGCCGGATGAGTTTATCTTGGTTGATGACGGATCCAAGGACAGAACAGCTGAAATCGTAAAAGAGTATGCCGAGCAAAATCCATTCATAAAATATTTCTATCAAAAAAATGCCGGGCCAGCTTCAGCCAGAAACCGTGCTTGGAAAAATTCTACTTCCGAAATTTGCATTTTTACTGACGGCGACTGTGTGCCAAATTCTGATTGGATTGAAAAACTCATTGGACCGTTCAGTGATGAAAATGTTGGCGCCGTTGCCGGAACATACAGGACAGTCAACACGCAAAGCATTTTGGCTCGCTTTATTGGTCTGGAAATTGGCTGGAAACACAGCCGCTACGGAAAGACTATTGATGTTCATGGCACTTATAATTTGGCGGTCAGAAAAAGCATTTTGGAAGAAATTGGCGGATTAGATGAAAGCTACCCCGTGCCTAGCGGCGAAGATTGGGATATGACCTATAAGATTTCTAAGATTTGCAAGATTGCTTTTGTGCCTGAAGCCATTGTTGGCCACTATCATCCGGAAAAATTTTTGCCATATATGAAAAATCAAGTCCGCCGCGGACTTGATCGTGTGAAGGTTTATAAAGATCATCCAAATCTCATCAAAGGAGATTCGTACACGCCGTGGTTCGTGAAATATCAAGTTTTAGCTGCCGGTTTTTTTCCAATTTCGCTTTTATTTCTCTTTCCTTTGTTTAAATTCAGTTATATACTTCCTTTAGCAGTAATTTTATTTTTAATTGTTTCTTCCCTACCGCCTTTCGTTTATTTCTTTAAAAAAGATAAACCCGCAGCATTTTTTAGCATTCCAATTCAAATCGCCAGAAATTTCGCCTGGGTCTGGGGCATGGTGAAGGGAATAATGAAAATTTAGATTTCAGAAAAAAAGCTCGATAATCTTGAACTGTCCCGAATTAATGAGTTATTTCTTTTATTATTTTTGCTGGAATTCCTCCAACAACAGCATAAGATGGAACGTTTTTATTTACAACAGAACCGGCAGCCACGACAGAGTGTTCGCCAATTACGCACGGACCTATAATCGTACTATTGCTGGCTATCCACGCTCCCTTACAAATCAAAATGTCATTTCCGTCCGGAACAACAGCTTTAAACCTTTCTTTTCCAAATTTATTCAAATCGTGACTACCAGTCAAGACACTGACATTTTGACCAAAAAAAACGTCATCCTCTATCGTTATTTTCCCGCTTAACGTATTCAGAAAAGCATTATTAATCGTTGCAGAATCAGAAACCTTGAACCTTGCCGGATCACCGAATAGTCGAGGTTTCAGAATATACACAGTACCAAATGTCTTAGTGTAAAATCCACTAAGAAAAAAATTGCGTATTGCCAGATGAATAATTTGTTTCAGCTTAGTAATCATGCTTATATCATAATACCTTATAATTAAAAAATCAATAATTAATTAATTTATGATAAATATAATTTTTTGGGCAATAATGTTTTCTGTTTTTTCGGCCGTTTCCATTGTTTTGTTAGGCAATCGGGAGATAATTTCAGGAAATTTGTTCACTTTCAGCAAAATAGTCTCAATTTTGCTGGATTGGAGATTTATTGTTTCAATGATTTTTGCATTACTGACCAGAATAGCATTTATGATGACAAATAACGCTGTTTTGGAAATACCGAAGCTGGCTCAATCTTCAACGACTATAACAACATTTATAACCATAATAAGCCTGATTTTTATTTCCGTTGCTAATTATTTATTCTTAGAAGAAAGATTAAGTCTTATGCAGCTATTTGGAGCTGTTATCATAATAATAGGCACATGGATAATGCTTAAATAAACCAATTAAACAACAAAACAGCAATGACTGAACTATTAATACTTATATTTTTATTTATAACAATCTCGCTAGCGCTTGGTCTTTTAATTGTGCAGGACAGAAATATTTTTTTCATCTTTAGAACAATCGGAATAGCCTTGGCATTTACTGTTGTCGGTTCTTTTTTTATGGGATATCTGCATATCAAATTGATCACGCAAAATTATCTTATTTTTCTTGCGGCAATAACTTTCGCAGTTTTCCTATTAGACTGCTTCAGGCGTAAAAAAATATTTTCCTTTTGGGATGAAATAAAAAAATTTAATTTCGAAAAAAGAACGGTCATTTTAGCAACCCTGTTTTTTATAGTACCTGTTTTAGTGTGTTTATTTTATTTTGAAAGTAACCTTGGCATACCCCGGTATATTTCAATAGATTCGGCGTATCATTTTATGTTAGGAAGATATATAAATGAAAACCATCAATTACTGTTTTTTAGCAGAGATCTTTACTTCCAGGACCCTATTCACTATCCTTTTGGAACATCAGCCATAACTTCATTGGCGTCTTCCCTGCTAGCCTTTTTCCCTTATGGGGAAGTTTATAACCTTTTAAACATATTATTTTTAGCATTGATAACAGTTTATTTCTTTCTAGTTGCTGACAAGAAAATTCAACTGAGAACCAATACGGCTTTGTTTTTGTTTCTCATTTTGAATTGCTTTGGATTCTTTTTTAACATGATGTCCCTAGGCTTTTTCTCGCAATTAGTCGGTTTATTTTTTCTCATATTTTTTGTTGACCTATATCCTAATATAAAAAATAGCATTTCCGGGTCAATTTTAGCGGGAATATTGCTAAGTGCCCTATTTTTTACCTATATCTATTGGCTGCCTGTGGCTATGCTGTTCATACTGTTTCAGAATATCGATTTCAGAAATATAAAGAAATCTATTTGCAATAAGAAAAACATGCTGAATATTTTAATCTTTGCGACTGTTTTCCTTGCCATATCATTGCCATATTTCATTGCTCTTATTAATTTTAGATTTCTTCGTTTTGCTTCAGATAATGGAGGAACATACAAAACATTTTTTCTCAACTTTGTAATTATGGCTCCATTTATAATGGTCGGCTTGTCCAGCATGATTAAAAATTGGCTGAAAGAGAATAATTCTGTCGCCACTTTTTTTATTTCCAGTTTTTTATTTTCTCTTATCCTTTATGTCCTGTACGAATTTGACATAGCCTCAGAATATACGTTGGCTAAATCTTATTATTTGATTGGGCCAATTTTTTATTACATGAGCATAGTCGGCATGGAAGCTACCTTTTTCAACATGAAAAATAAAACGTTTGCTTCGGCTAAAATAACCATCTCAGATAAATCGGTATTCTGGGAAATTAAAAACAAAACACTAAGTTATGTTTTTATGGTGACTTATTTATTAATAATATTTTTAGCTATCTTAATTCCCTTTGAGAAAAAGGATATCCACTTTGAAATTGCCAAATCACCATCATTAAAAATGAACACGTGGAAACTAAATGGAAGAATTTTTGATGTTTTTTATTTTAACTCACAAGTAATTAACACTGATAATTTGCGCACTAACAGGGCAAAGCTAACAAAAAATTGGGACTTTCTTAACAAGGCCAAGCACTATATGCCACAGCAGGAAGATCTGGAGAAAGTCATGGTTATTGCCAATGCAGATTATTCTTTTTGGTTTTATTCTATGACATGGATTTGGCCAAGAACGCCCATAAATAACTCTGAAAGTATCTGGAAAAAACTTCCTGACTATAATACTTGGCTGAATCAGAGAAACAGCGATACGTTAGTGCTTTTAGATACCACCGAAACAAAAACGTGGATTGCTGACAATAATTTTGATTTTTCTAACTTCAATATAATGTACAAAGTAGGAGAAAACTATGTTTTGCAACTTAAAAAATCATCTTAGATTTATTTTGACAGTTTGTTTCGGAAATATTCTATAGTCTTAGTTAATCCTTCTTCCAACTCAATTTTCGGTTCCCAATCCAGTTTTTCTTTAGCCAGCGATATGTCCGGCTTTCTTTGTTTTGGATCATCTTGAGGCAAGTCTTTGTAGATAATTTTACTGGTGCTTTCTGGAATAAGTTCCAGAATCTTTTCAGCTAGTTGTTTTATGGTAAATTCGCCCGGATTGCCGATATTTACCGGACCAACAAAATCTTTTTTATTGTTCATCATTTTAATCATACCCTCTACTAGATCATCAACATATTGAAAACTTCTTGTTTGTGATCCATCGCCATAAATAGTGATGTCTTCGTTTTTTAGGGCCTGCATGATAAAATTGGAAACTACTCGGCCATCATTGGGATGCATGTTTGGACCATAGGTATTGAAAATTCTGATAACCCGGATATCAACTTTGTTTTGGCGATAATAATCAAAGAATAGTGTTTCGGCGCATCTTTTGCCTTCATCGTAACAAGATCGGATTCCAACCGGATTAACCCTGCCCCAATATGATTCAGGCTGTGGATGCACCTCTGGATCGCCGTAGACTTCCGAAGTGGAGGCTTGCAAAATTTTTGCCCTTGTTCTCTTGGCTAAGCCTAGCATATTGATCGCGCCGTGCACGGAAGTTTTGGTGGTTTGCACCGGATCAAATTGATAGTGCACCGGCGACGCTGGACAAGCTAAATTGTAAATCTGATCAACTTCAACATAAAGCGGAAATGTCACGTCGTGGCGCATAAGTTCAAATTTTTTGTTATCCATTAAATCCAACACATTATCTTTTGTGCCGGTATAAAAATTATCTAAGCAGATAACATCATTGCCCTCATCAAGTAATCTTTTGCAAAGATGCGAACCTATAAAGCCGGCTCCGCCTGTTACTAAAATTTTCATATTTTAATTTTTAATAATATTATTTATGGAAAATTGCTACTGATATAGATGCTTATTTTTTTTATACCATTCAATAAAAATTTTCATCCCATCCTCAATTTTTGTTTTTGGATTATAATCTAACATTTCTTTCGCTTTACTGAGATCGGCAAAAGTGATCGGCAACTCCGTGAGCGGAACCGGCACTTTGTTTATTTTAGCTTTTTTCCCCACCTCTTTCTCCACAACCTCAATGAAATATCCCAATTCAACTGGATTGGAGTTTCCGATGTTGAAAATTTCATAGCCAAAAATTTTGTCTATAGCCGAAATCACTCCTTCCACAAAATCATCTATGAAGGTATGATCGCGCTTCATCGTTCCATCTCCAAATTTCTGAATTTCTTCTTCTTCATCAATAAGTTTCGTGAATTTAAAAGGAATCATATCTGGTCGTCCAGACGGACCATAGACATTGAATGGTCGAATCACATTAACATTAAGACCATGCACATGATGATAGACGCTACCCAAAATTTCGGCTGCTCTTTTGGTGGCAGAATATGGAGCAATTGGAAACACCTCATCTTTTTCAGAAAACGGAATTTTTTTTGTTTCGCCATAGACCGAAGATGTGCTAAACAGAACAAAATTTTCAATCTTAAATTCTTTAGACAAATGCAACAAATTAAGCGTACCCTTTACATTTGTTTCTTCATATATAAAAGGATTTTCAATGCTTGCTCGCACGCCTGCTCGCGCTGCACAATGACAAACTCTTTCAATTTTTTCCGTTTCAAAAATATTTTTCATTGCTTCATAATCAGTAATATCTTCCCGACATAATTTGTAGTTCGGGTTTTTGAGAAATGGTTCAACATTAATCTCTTTTATTTTCGGAGAATAATAATCATTGAAATTGTCCACGCAAACGACACTGTCTCCTCTTTCAAGCAGTTTTTTTGTTATATGAGAGCCAATAAATCCGGCACCACCGGTTACTAAGATTTTCATAAAATAAAAAGTTTAAAGTTTATAAAGTTTCTCAAGTTTATCAAGCAAAAAAAGAAAATGCAAAAGTTTTTCAAGTTTATCAAAATTTAATTCAAAGTTTTAATTAATCCAGAAAGCATACGAGCAATTTTGATTGTTTGATTTTTAAAATTATCAAATTTTTCTTTACTAATGTAATCTAAGTCAAGAGCTGGATACAACATTGATCTAACTTCCCCACACGATCCTTTTGCAATAAATAAAAACTGTTTAAACTCTTTATTTCCTTTCCTTTCATATCCTTCGGCTATATTATTCATGATTGAAATAACAGCCCTCTGTATCTGATCTCTAAAAGAATAATCCCTGCAGTCTTTAAAAGCAGCATATATTTTATTGGTTAGATCACAAGCCTTTTGCCAGGCCAAAATATCCTCAAATTTCTCTATTTTTTACTTTTATTGTATTTTCCATACTTTATAAACTTGATGGACTTGATAAACTTCATTATACTGGAGTTATGAAAAATTTTCAATCTCTGGCGTTTTGGAAAAAACCAAGCGTTATTCTGGCACTAATTTTGGCAGCCTTTTTTTTGAAAGGTGTTTTTTTGGCCACTCTTTACCCTGTTTTTGGGGGTCAAGACGAAGCTAGACATTATAATACTATTCAATATTTAAATGAACCTGAAGACTCCGTATCAGAAAATGCAAAGAATATAAGAGCTAATGACATTTCTAAGCGAGACAAAGATAATTTTGACACCTATAACTTTTCAGAGGAAATACAAAAAACTGCTACGGCAGCCAACGTGGATATTTTGCGCGATGATATCTATAACACACAAGTTTTTTCTGAAAGTTTTAAAGGTCAAAATGAAGAAGCTATAAATTCCAGTGGATGGAAACCTTATAATTATTATTCCAATCCAGATATCGCCTCCATTTCTCTATATCATAAAATTGCTGTGCAAATAGAAAAAATATTTTCTGAACAAAGCATTCTGGTCAGGTTTTATCTAATCAGAATTTTTTCCGTTCTGCTCGGAACAGCTGCTATATTGCTGGCCTATCTCATTGCCAAAACAATCGGTTTTTCTGCTAAACATTCCTTGTTGCTGACTGCCATCATTGCTTTCCAGCCAAAATTTTCGATGTATTTTACCAACATAAACTATGATATTCTCTTGATTCCTTTATTTTTTCTTTTTACTTTCGCTGGCGTTTATATTTTAAAAAAAGGTTTGAATTGGAAAGGTGTTCTTCTTCTTATTTTTTCCACAGCATCTGCTATTGAAACTAAGGCTACTGGCTATATTTTATTGGTTATCGCAGCCCTTCTGGTTGCCTATATTCTGTATGAAAAAGTAAAAACGCAAAAAGAATTTTTTAGATATGGAATCTACGGCGCCTGTGCTCTGGTCTTTTTGTCAGTTGCCTATTTTATCTATGCTCATTTCCTAAAAACTGGACTCGCTTTTGGTAAAATTTTGGCTTCAATTTGGGATTACATTTCGCGAACAATCACTTTCGGCAAATTCGTAATGCCGTCAGAAACCTATTGGGGCACACTCAGCTGGACAAATAATTTCATTATTAATAACACAACTAAATTTATCCTCATTATTGAGATATTGGCTCTAATTGGTCTTTTGTTGCTTTTCTTTTCCAAAAAATTATTCCGGAACTATCCAAATTTTCTGCCAGCCAAAAAATATATCCTGTTTTTAATCTTAATGGTTGTCTTTTTGGAGTTGGGAATCCGCTTAGCTGATTGGGCTGTCTTTAATAAAATTGGTGGTATGAAATATAGTCTTGGCACTCCCGGCCGCTATTTTCTGCCGAATTTGGTTGCTCACATCATTTTGATTTTCACAGGACTTGGAGCGCTTTTCGAAGCAATATTCTCCAGAGGCGGATCAACCCCTAAAGGCCTACGATATTTTGAAAAATCTTTGATTGTCGGTTTGATTTTAATGATGACATTCATGATGTATATTATTTTTGATGTGATAATTTTGAGATACTATTTATAAAATATCAAATATCCAATTAAAAATACCAAATAAATGACAAATGGCAAAAACAAAAAAGAATTTGATTTGGAAGAGAGAACTGCTAAATTTGGAGAAGAAGTAATCAGGTTTGCACAAACGATAAGTAAAAATGAAATTACAAAGCCATTAATTGGACAATTTGTTAGAAGTAGCACTAGCATAGGTGCAAATTACATGGAAGCAGATGGCGCTGAATCAAGAAAAGATTTTATCCATAAACTTGGAATTTGCAAGAAAGAATGCAAAGAAACAAAGCATTGGTTACGAATGATTGCTACTGCAGATCCAGTAGCAAAAGATAAATGTCAAAATTTATGGCGAGAATGCCAAGAGTTAACTTTGATATTCTCAGCAATAATTAATAAAACAAAAGAGCCTAAAGTTTAACCAATTTATCATTAAAGAATTTATAATTGATTTGAAATTTGAAATTTTTAATTTGTAATTATGAAAATCTCGTCTAAAAAATTTGTATTAATATTCTTCGCTATAATGTTTATCGTTGTCTTTGGGAAATTTTTCAGCATTTTGTATTTTCCGGATTCAAGCGTTCCTCTGGAAAAAGGTGACCCCATCATCGAGATTAATCCCGACACCACCACAGAACAAAAAATTTTTTCCGCAAGGAATGGACTCAGCAAAATGGAATTTTTATTAAGGACTCCGGGACCTAAAAAAGGAGAGATCATCGAAATTGAAGTCGCGGATGAAAAATGTCAAAACACAATCAAAAAAGGAGAGCTTAAAAAATCTTTCATATCTTCAGGAAATCTCTATGAATTCAAATTCGACCGGATTCTAGATTCGGAAGGAAAAACATACTGCCTAAAAATCAAACCGGAAAAGAAGAAATTCAAATTCTTCACGATGGACAGCAATGATTCAAGACTGGAACTGCAAGACATTCCTGGCAGATCTCTTGCAATCAGGGCTGTTTATAAGAACGAAAGTATTGGACAAGACCTTGGTGAACTTAACCAGAGAATTTCGCAATACAAACCCTGGTTTTTGAAGCATTTCTATCTTGACGTTATCGTTATTCTCTTCTTGATAATCTCTGCCGCAATCGTTATTATTTTAATTCTGGCTTAATAATGAAAAACCCCGCTTCAGCGGGGATTTTTATTTATCTTTTTTTACATTTCCATTGGCGTTTTTCAATATAAGCTACCCGCCAACCCCAGAGGCCAAACCAAATTCCAAAGCACAGACCGCTCAGCAAAAACCATTTTTCCACTGGAAGAAATAAATTATTGCCGTTATTTGAACTTACAAAATCACCCTGCATAAATTCCATCTCAGAAAAAAGCCATTTAACCAAAAGATACATCATCAGTCCAGATAATAGTCCCAGAATGATTGAAAAAAACATATAAACTTTCCTTTTTGGCGTTTTCAAATTTTGCACATCCACTGCCCCTGGGCGCAAAACCTCCAATTTTCCTTCCCTATCGAGACGCACCAGTGTTGACGGCTCTGACTCCAATCTTCCACCATCAGCATAGAAATCCACTTTATTGGAAAAATATTTTTCCGCTTCTTCTGGAGTTTCTGCTGGTTTTTCTCCGGAAATATTGGCGCTAGGCGCAACCAGCGGTCCAGTTTTCTTTAAAATGTCCGAGAGCCATTTATATTTCGGAACGCGAAAAGCCAAGGTTTGGACGCCTCGATGCAAATATTCGAATTTTTTGAACGGACAGTCCAGCACAAAACTTATTCTTCCCGGCCAAAGATCTTCAATGATTTTTCTCTGCGCCAAATTTATTTTTATGCCGAATAATTTCAGCTCATCCGCTGAAGAAATCAGGATAATCATGGGACTGTTCAAATATCTCTTGCGCAAAGCATAGATCCTTTCTACCGGTTCCTTTTGGAGCGCGCTGCCAACCAAGCCATAGAGCGTATCCGTCGGCAAAACACCCACTCCGCCTGATCGCAAAATGGAAATAACGTCTTTTTCAGTTTTTGTGTTTTTTTCTTTTTTCATTTTTTATTTTATACAGATTCACACTTTGCCCATTTATCAATATAATAAAAAAATATATTTCAAATATTGCCGCGGGATTTATTTTCAAACAATTAACTTTTTGTTTTGTTTTGGAACAACTTCTGGTTGCTTGGGTTGAGTGTTTTCTGTTTCCTGTTTTTCTTGGGATTCCTGGGATCCAAACTCGCTGAAGAAAAAAATATATAAAATATCCAAAATAGCCAGTGTGTTGACAACCAAAAGAAAAATGAACCACCCCATGTGGCCGCGCTTAGCGCTGCGCCAAAGAGCCATCCCTTTCCATGGAGTCGACCAAATAACTAGAACAATAAGAACCCACATGTAGTCCGTCAGCAATTTTTCCATATCTTTTATGTTATACGAATTATTTAAGAAACTTCTTTATGTATAATAGCATAAAAATAAATTTTATTTAAGTGCTCCTTCTTCGGTATTGCGGGTTTGGCAAACTTATTATATAATTCCAGTATAAAACAAACATCAAAATACGGGTGACGCTTAGGGGGATTCCTGGGTTGTTCCCGCTTAAAACAAAAATGACAAACAATCAAAAACAAACAGACGATATTATGAGCGAAAGCGAAAAGGCTCATAAAATAGAAATGCTGCGGCAAATGATGCTCAACGCGGAAAAAACCATGCAGAGCGCCAAAGCTATGCTTTTGCAATTGGAAGGCAAGAAAAAAACCGGACGAAAAAGAAAAGTTGAAGAAGATACAGACGGCACAGTGATTGAAGGAACGTTTGATGGACAAATTATGATTGGCACGGATGGAAAACAATATCCCGTTCCCGCCAACTACGCATCGAAATCAAAACTCGTCGAAGGAGATGTTTTGAAACTCACCATAACTCCCGACGGGTCTTTCGTATATAAACAGATTGGTCCGGCTCAAAGGAAAAGCGTTATCGGAATTGTCAGCCAGGACGAAAAAGGAAATTATTTCATATTTTCAGAAGGAAAACCATACAAGGTTCTCCTAGCTTCGATTACCTATTTTAAAGCAGAACCCGGCGACGAGGTTGTTGTTATGATTCCTCGGGAACTTGACGCGACATGGGCAGCCATTGAAAATGTCATTTCCAAAGGAGGACATGATTTTTCGACGCCTCAACCAGCGCCCCAAAAAGAAAAGAAAACGAAAAACAAGCTACCCGCCTCGACTCACGGAGATGACCGTTCGTCGACGCGAGGCTGGCCGGCTGACGGCGGATTCAGTTCTTGGAAAGACGATCTCAAAAATAGCGATATAGATATGGACAAGGATCCGGAAAAAGAAATTCCAGCCAAAGAAGAATTGGTTGATGAATGGGCAGCTGACATAGACGCGTTGGAAAAAGAAATCGCCGCGCAATCCTAAAGCCCTGCAAATGTACAAATCAACTACGAATCTACAAATGTAGATATGTGCATTTGTTTGTATATTTGTAGCCAATTTGTAGATTTGTGGGACAAAAGATTATATCAAGAACACAAACCGCAAGAAATTTGTTTAAAAAAATAATTAAAAGTTCATAAAGTCTATCAAGCAACTTTATAAACTTTACGAACTTGATAAACTTTAAACTAAATAAACTATGGAGAATACAACAGGTATCCGCATCACCCAGAAGGATTATTATTTTAGCATAGCCGCCGGTTTGCTCATCGGCTTTTTGCTTTTGCCAATCTTGAAAGCTTTGAATCCGGCAATATACGCAAAATTCTATTTAATAATTGTGCCATTTTTTTTGTTAGCAACTCCGATTGGCCTCCGAATCGCTTTTTTTATCGGCCAGAAAATTGCTATCATCTATCAAGTTGCCAAATTCGGACTTATTGGCGTTCTCAACACGCTGGTTGACTTGGGTTTTTTGACTCTCATTACTTTTATTTTCAGTGCCTATTACAATATCGAATCAAAAACAAGCATCATCGGCGTAATAACTTTCTACTCTTTGTATAAAGCCGCTTCTTTTATTATTGCTAATGTTAACAGCTATTTCTGGAACAAGTATTGGACATTTGAACAAGGCGGAAAAAAACAAACCAAGTCGGAATTCGTGCAATTCTTCGCTGTCAGCATTGTCGGTTTTCTCATTAATGTTTTCATTGCCTCTTTCGTTTTCAAAATAGTTCTTGGTTCGCTTGTCGGATTATCCGCTGAACAGCTCGGGCTCATCGGCGCGGCTGCCGGCAGTATCGCCGGATTGGTTTGGAATTTCATCGGCTACAAACTGTGGGTGTTTAAGAGCAAATAGAAAAATTTTATTACACCATACACTCCCCTTTTTGGGGAGTTTT
>JAKLIP010000006.1 GCA_022709545.1 Patescibacteria group bacterium | reverse complement strand
TCCGCTTTTTTCATCAATAGGAGTATATTTAGGTTTTTGAGGAAGTGACACTGTCTGCATATCCTCTTTAGAACATATGAATTATGGAGCTTCCATAAAGCAGATGTTTTTTAATTTAAAAAGTTAAAAAAAACAAAAAATGAAAAATTTATCGTGAATATGCTTCTACAACCATCTGCGGATCAACATGAATGCCAATATCTTCTCTGGAAACCTGAGCAATCACTTTTCCTTCTAATGTCGATTGATCAAACTGTATCCAACGCGGAAAATTTTTCTTATTTTTTAATGACTGGATCTGATTCTTGAAATATTCATTATCCTTTTTTGATTCCTTGATGCTTATGACATCTCCGACTTTTATTCTGCATGAAGGGATTGTGTTCTTTTTGTTATTCACTAAAAATGCTCCGTGAGTGACAAGCTGTCTGGCTTGGATCGGCGAATTGGCAAAACCAATTTTTCTAACCACATTATCCAGGCGCATTTCCAAACGTTCCATCAGCAAATCCCCCGTAACACCCGGCTTATTCTCAATTTCTTCGTAGTGTTTTCTGAATTGTCTTTCAAGGATGCCATATATGCGTTTGATGCGCTGTTTCATCGCCAGTTGTTTGCCATATTCGCTGAGACCTCTGGAAATGTTCTTTCCATGAGCTCCTGGAGCGTAAGGACGTTTAACCATAGCGCATTTGCCGCTATCACATCTGTCGCCTTTCAGAAAAAGTTTTTCTCCAGCTCTGCGACATCTTTTGCATTTTGATCCCATTAAATCTCTAGCCATATCTTATTATAAAAAATTTCAAATTTTAAATTTAAAATTATAAATTATTGTATTAAACTCTTCTTGGTTTCTTCGGTCGGCATCCGTTGTGCGGAATCGGTGTGACATCCTTGATCGCAGTAAGTTCAAATCCCCTGTTTGCCAAAGATCTGATAGACGATTCACGTCCGCTGCCTACTCCTTGGACAAAAACTTCCAATTCCTGAACTCCATATTTTTTAACTTTCTCGGTCACATCCTGGACAACTTGAGTCGCGGCATACGGAGTAGCCTTTTTTGCTCCCTTAAAGCCTAAAAGTCCTGAGCTTGACCAGGCCAACATTCCTCCGGTCATATCGGAAATCATAACCATTGTATTATTATAGGTGCATTTGATATGAGCCTGCCCCTTGTTTATCTGCCTCTTGATTTTCTTCTTTTTTCTTTTAATTTCAGCTGCTGAAACTTCCTCAGCTTTTTCTGCCGCATCGGTATCGGAAACAACAAGAGTTTCTTGCTCTGTTTTTTCAACTACCTCTTCAGTTGTTTTAATTTCGTCTGCCATATTTATAATCAGGTTTTAGCTTTTAGGTTTTAGCTTTTAGAAAAATTCTAGGCTAACAGCTATAAGCTAATGTCTATAAGCTATTTACTATGTTTTAGATTCGGTTCTGCGGCCGCTACCCATCGTTCTTCTGACATTTCCACGAACGGTTCGGCTATTAGTTTTGGTTCTCTGACCTTTCACTGGCAATCCGCGTGAGTGTCTGCTTCCGCGATAACTTCCGATTTCTTTCAGCCGTTTGATGTTAGTTTTGACTTCATGCTTGAGTTCGCCTTCCACTCTGTATTTTTTCTCTATTTCGTTGCGGAGTTTATTTGCATCTTCGCTAGAAAGCTGTTTTGTTCTGGTATTTGGATCAATATCAAGAAGCTTCAAGATGTTGCGGCTTGTAGATGGTCCTATGCCATAGACATAAGTCAAAGCGACTTCAATTTTTTTCTCATCAGGCAGATTTATTCCAGAAATACGTATCATAATGCAAAAAATATTTTAAATTATAAATTTAAAATTGAAATTAATTATTATCCTTGGCGCTGTTTATGCTTAGGTGTGCTGCAAATTACGTAAATTTTTCCTCTTCTTTTTACTATTTTGCACTTAGCGCAAATTTTTTTGACTGATGCTCTAACTTTCATATTATTTGAAATTTAACTTTTTTTATAACCTATGGGTTATTCTTCCCTTAGTCAGATCATACGGACTCATTTCAAGCAAAACTCTGTCGCCCGGAAGCAACCTTATATAATTTACTCGCATTCTTCCCGAAATATGAGCCAGCACTTCATGTCCATTATCCATTTTCACCTTAAATGTGGTGCTGGGTAATGTCTCAACAACAACCCCTTCAAATTTAATAAGCTCTTTTTCCTCTTTTGGTGCCATATTTTGCTTTGATTTACAACATAAAAATAGAGGGGATTACTTCCAGAAAACTATCCTCATTCGTGAAAATTCAAATAGTAAAAACCTCTATCTGGATAAGCTATTAAGTTTTTTCAAAAACGTATTGCAATATTAACAATATCCTTGATTCTTGTCAACCCCGTTAGAAAAATACCGGATTAGCTTGTTTATAATGCTTAATTTATTTGCTAAAAACGCTATATTATAAGTATAGAATTGTCATTTTTTTAACGGGGTCAACCCCGCGCCAATCTGGCACTTTTGGAAGCTATTTGTTCAGCCACTAGCCTCTACTTGGCGCTTTCGTCAACTGTAATGTTTACTCTTTGCGAATATTGCGGAACACGTGACATAAAATTTGGCCAGAAATTGGCATCTGCGTTTTTTATTGAAGAATACCTGCTGAGAATATCCGAAAGCTGATCCATATTTTTTCCAAGTATTTCTTTTTTTATTTTTTGAACATCAATTTCGGGGGTTGTGATTATTTCCGCAAAAACTTTCATTTCCACCGTGGATTTATCAAAATCCGCATTGATGCTTTCATATTCTATCTTTGACACTTTTTCCTGTGCGTCCTGAGTTTTCTGGTGCTTGTTCAGAATTATTTTTTCAACATCTTCCTGAGAAAAAACAAATGCCAAAAATTTTACCGAAGCCGTATAATTAAAAGTGTTCGCAATATCACCAACTTTTACATCAGCCGCTAATTTTTCTATTGTAATTTTTTGCATTTCTGGCAAAGAAACTTCGCCCGGTTGCAATTTTTCATTAATTGTTTCTTTTACTTTATCGTTAATCGCTGATTCCGTTTTTGTTTTTGCATCATCCAGATCTTTTTGACTTACGGTCGACGTTCCGTCATCTCCATCCAGAGAACCGCCAGTGAAAGAAGCTGCTGATTTGGCATAAAATTTTTCAAATTTTGGACTGCTGGAAAATCCGGGAATTGTGAATTTTGTTGATTCGATATTGTAGTCACTTCCAGGTTGATCAGCAACCACTTCGGCCTCAATAGCTCCCGGCTGAATTGAACCGCTCACAGATGTTGTCCCTGGGACAACTATATTTTTTACCAAACGAAATATTTTTCCATCCGGCGATTCCAGCCTCGTTGTTGCTACAAGAGTTTGCGGGGATGAATTAAATTCGTTATAAATAACAACGCTGCCATGAGCTTTTTTGCCTGAGGATGCGCTTTTGCCGGTCACTTCGTAAGGAATAGAGATATCTTGAGTTTGTTCAATTGTCCTAATTGGGATGTTTGAATCTACATCCGCTTGTATTCCAACAGAGCCATACACATCAGCATTGATTTTGTCTTTTAAAATATTGGGTATAATAACAATTTCTAAATTAGGTACCAATAAATAAACAGCAACGCCTCCAAACGCCAATAAACAAAGAACAAAAAAACCGAAGATTATTTTTTTGCTTCTACTCTCTTCTTTTTTTGGAATTTCTTTTTCAATTTCGGGCTGCTTGTCATTTTGGCTAGCTGGCGGAGAAAACATTTTTTCTAAAGTTCTTTCTTTGCGAGAATCCATCTTGCTGAAACGCGGATACTCTTTTTGATAAATATCGCGTTTCATTTCTGGATAAACCTTTTGGACATCTGTCTGCAAACTGTTTTTCCTATAAGCCGATGGTTGATAACTTCCAGCTTGTTGAATATTTTTAGCCGATTTTTCTTTTATACTATTTCCCGTGCTTTGAATTGTATCCAATGAATTCACTGGTGCGCGTTTAACAGGGCTTTTTTCATTTTTTGATAAAACATCTTCTTTGTGCATATCTGACAATTCATAAAATTCTTTTGAACCAATGCCTTTTAAGCGTTTCTGCTGTTCCTGATATCTTTGGCTGTCTACTTCCAATTGCGGTTTAATTGAAAATTCATCTTTATTTCCGTCATGTTCATCTACTGAAGTTTTCGTGTTGGAATTTGATTCTTGATCAGACCCATCTTGATCAAGTCCTTCCAACGAAACATGGGTATCAATTCCTGCTTTCTGTGCCATTGAAGATCCTATTTCATCTTGCGTTATTATAGTAACTTTCTTGCCTAATTTATCAGCCTCGCGCTTTAGCAATTTCAGATTTACGATACTTTGCAGAAAAATGGCTCTTCCGGGAACAACAAAATAATTGTCGGCTGTAATTGATTTATCCAGCCTATCTATTACGGAAGAAATTTCTTCGTCAATATCAATATAAAATGTTTGATGCATGCCATTTTTGTCTGCGAGCGAAGCGAGTAGCTACCCAGCCTCGCCATCGACAAGCCGAAGGCAAGTCGAGGCGGGCAAATTTGAGCATCCCGCACCAATTCGCACACATTATTTTAAAAAATAATTTAATTAAGCCGCAGGCGACCACGCACACAAACCAATAATTTATAACTAAATAAAATTGGAATTGGTGCTGGGATGAAACTGCCGACAATTAGTCTTGCATTGTTTGCAAGACTCTTCTCAATATACCGGCCATGATTTTTTCTTCACAGGTTACATCCAAAACCAGATTGGCTAATCCCATTGGAGTAACGTCTTGAGGATCTCTTAATTCATTTGTTTTGTCTTGAATGCGCGTAACATCTTTTGGTTGCAAAAAACCAACTATCGGAACTTTTGCAAAAGGCAGGTCTCGTGACCACGCGGGAGAAAGCAGGGCCTTTTTAATTCCAGGCAATCCTGATCCGCCTCCGCACAAAAGCACCTTAGAAGGCAATACGGAATTATCCGCAAATTCAGCCAAGGAAAGTTCAACCCCGCTGAGCCACACTGCACAATCACTTTGCAATATTTGTTCCACTTTCAGACCCACTTCTTTTCCGAGTTTTCCTTGCGCGTATTTTATTTTCAATTCTTCAGCTTCATCAAAATCAATTTTGAGTTCCTGCGCTAGTTTTTTTGTAAAAGCTCTGCCCCCAAAAGCAAACATTTTTGTTCCCTCCAGCCCGCCATTGCGCACAACCGCAATATCAGTTGTTCCGCCTCCTATATCAATAAAAATGGCGTTAAAATCTAAAGCATCATCATAATCAACACTGCGAGCAACAGCATACGGCTCAGCCGCGATGCTTAGAAGATCGATCTTCAGTTCATCTGCAATAGCTTGCAAAGCACCAAGATGAATCATAGGCGCATAAGCGTTGAAAATTCCAATGGAAACATCTTTGCCCTGAAAGCCTATCGGATTTGTCACTTGATATCCATCGATGCGAACATCAACAATAGCGGCATTAATAAGTCTGACTTCGATATCCTGGCCGGTTTCCCACTCAATTTGCTGCTGTATGCGTTCATAAGCTTTTGCCTGCACTTTTTGAATAATGTTTTTAAGTTCCGGAAAATCAATGCGAGAATCAGGATTCCCTCTTTCATAATGGACAGTTGTTGTTGTTCCTTTTACCAATTCTCCCGCAATCCCAACAATAGCTTTTTTTACTTTTTTAACTCCAGCATTTTCCAAGGCTTTGTTGATGGTATTTTGGCATGTTTCGATCACACCAGAAATATCAGAAACTGCCCCGCTTTGCATATTGCCTTTTTTTTGTTTTTCTCTGCCAACGCCAACAACAATGCCTTTTTTTTCTTTGGCATTAATCTGAAAAACAAGCGCCTTGGCCATTTCGGTTCCGATGTCCAAAGCTAAATAGCATTCAGAGTCGGCTCTTGAAAATATTTTAGAAAAAAGAGACATAACTTAATTTATTAAACTAATTTTTCGATATTTACTTTAGAAACAAATTCTTCAATTTTTTCTTGCGTCAGAAGTCCTTTTTGCCCTCCATATTCTGTCACCGAATTGCTGCTATTGATAATTCCCCACTGCAAAGCTTCTCCAATATTTTTACCTTTGAGATGAGCCGCTAAAAATCCGCTGGCAAAAGCGTCGCCAGCGCCCGTAGTATCAACCGCTTTGCGAACCAGCGCATCCACATGAAAAATTTGTTTTCCGTCGAATCCCCAGGCTCCGCGAATACCATCTGTAATAACAACAATTTTTGCTCCTGTTTCTCTTGTTTTTTCAACAAGAAACTTTTCGTCATTAAGTTTATTATCGGATGATTTTGTCATCAATGACACGATTTCAATAGCCTCATCTTTATTAACAAGTAAAATATGAGATTGACCGGCTGCCACAATAACTTTTTGCGGATTATTCTTAATGTTTTTCTGGCCGGGATTAAAAATTAATTTCAGATTATTTTCCTTAACTAATTGCAATATTTTATCCATTTTGTTTTCCCAACTTTCTTCTTCATTTCCATTAAGCGAACTAACAAAAATCCATTCAGCTCCCACTTTCATCATTTTTTCTGCGGATATATCCAATTTTTCATTAGAATCACGATCGGAAAAAATAATCCGATCTTCGCTAGGCAGATGATCAATGATAAACGAAAGATCGCTCTGGCATTTTTCATCCGTTTGGATCAGATCAGCTTCAACTCCCATCTTGGCCATTTCGTCTTTGATCCATTTTCCTGTTTGATCATTGCCTACTCTGGTGCAACAAAAAGATTTAACACCCAAGCGAGCCAAGCCACAGGCCACATTCGCAGCACAACCACCAACAGTTTCTCGACGATCGCCGGTAAGCTGATATTTTGCCCCTAATTCAAAAGCGACTTTTCTTTGAGCCTCCAAATCTTCCGGCGTTTCCAACACCGTTCCGCCATCGACCGGAAAAAATACATCCTTCGTAGACGAACCAATAGAAATAATTTTCATAATTTTAGAAATTTAATTTCACTTAATCTCTTCTTCAATCTTCATGAGCCTGTTATATTTACAAAGTCTTTCTCCCCGAGACAGTGATCCTGATTTCATAAATTCAGCCGCCGTGCCAACCGCCAAGTCAGAAATAAAATCATCCGTTGTTTCTCCACTGCGATGCGAAATGACTATTTTGAATTTATGTTTTTTGGCCAGGCGTATGCAGTCCAGCGTTTCAGAAAGTGTTCCTATCTGATTGACTTTTATAAGAACGGCGTTGCAAGCTTTTTCTTTTATGGCCCGCTCCAATTTTTTGACGTTTGTAACCAAAAGATCATCACCGATCAAAATATTTTCGCTAAGTATCTCCTTGGCAATGCCTGGCAATATCGGTTTGTGCGCGATTTTTTCAGTCATTAATGTCCAGCCATACCAATCGCCTTCTTCCAGACCATCTTCTACGGAAACCACATGATATTTGTCAATCCAGTCTCGATACATAGATATTATTCTTTCGCGTTCCAAGTTTACTCCTTCCGGCTTTAGAACATAATGTTTTTCTTCCTCATTATAAAAACTGCTTGCGGCGGCATCTATGCCTAGATTAATCTCACTGCCAAGTTTATATCCGCTTTCAATAATTGCTTGGTTAATAAGTTCCAAGGCATAAGTGTTGCTTTCTAATTTTGGAGAAAAACCGCCTTCATCTCCAACGCCGCTGCTTTGACCCAGTGATTCAATTATTTTTTTTAAGGTGTGAAAAATTTCACTGCCTGCTCGAAGCTGTTCGGAAAATTTATTTATGCCAGTTGGAATTATTTTAAACTCTTGAATGCTCAAGCCACTATCGCTATGCTTTCCTCCGTTCAGAACATTAAACATTGGCATCGGAAGTTTTGGCTTTACGATGAGATCTGAAATTTCATTTATATATTTGTAAAGCGGAATTTTTTTTGATAAAGCCGCCGCTCTGCAAACCGCTAACGATACTCCCAATATGGCATTAGCACCTAGATTGGATTTATTTTCGGTGCCATCGAGTTCAAGCATGGTTTCATCAATCATAGACTGCTGGTAGGCGTCTTTGCCGATGAGAACTTCACGAATTTTCGTGTTTATGTTTTCTACGGCCTTAAGAACCCCCAAGCCGCCATATCTTTTTGCGTCACCATCCCGGAGTTCCAACGCCTCAAATTTCCCGGTTGATGCACCGGAAGGAACCGCAGCAACGCCGATTGATCCATCGCTCAAAACAACTTCTGCTTCTACAGTTGGATTACCCCTTGAATCCAATATTTCTCTGCCTTTTATTTCTGTAATTTTTGCCATAACTATATTTGTATATAAAATAATATTTTATCCATAATATCTTTATCTACACATGCAAACGTATCCAGATAAACATTTCCTGCAATGGGTTATAAGTCAGCAGTAAAAGCAGTAACAACATATAATAAGCGGTTAAATATTTAAGGCTTAAATTATACTGGCAATAATCTGAGAGCTTTTGTTCCAAATTATTATGTATTAATTTCCATGACATGTGGAAAAATTTAAAGTGTATCATTATTATTAACAGCAAGGAAGTTATGAAAAAAATAAGAGCCACATTTATTTGGCTGGCGTACACAAAGAACGTACCGAAAAAAAACAAAGGTAAAATCCAGAACATTTCCTGATCCCAAAAATCATTTTCCGCCTTGAAATTATTAAAGCTTGAGAAATAAAGATAAGGTATACAAAAAAGATTAATAAAAATACCAATAGAAAAAACTGCAATGGTAACAAAGTTGGGCGCCCCAAAATAACTGCCCGGCTCTATAACATTCAAATTATTAAGCAAGATTAAAACTATGCCTATAAGCAAAAGCAATCTTGAAACAGCCAGGTTTATCAGAGAAATTATATTAATTTTTCTCAATTCGCCCAGAGACATTGTTCTATTATACGTCAAAAGGCTGCCTTTTTTAAATTGAGGTGTTTCCATAGTTTAAAATTGATATTTAGTTTACATCTAAATTATACCACATTTCTTGGCTAATACTAGCAACAAGCTAATTGCAAAAAGGTTAATTTGCCAGAGCATCAATTCCGGGCATTTTATTGCCACTTAGGTATTCGAGCATGGCGCCGCCGCCGGTTGAAACAAAACTTATTTTATCTACTGCTTCGTTTTTTTCCAGGGCTTCTATTGTTTCTCCGCCGCCGACTACAACGTAGGCATGACTTTTCAGAATTTCTTTAAGAATTTCATTGGTGCTAAAAGCATATTTTTCCTCTTCAAACTTTCCGGTTGGACCGTTCCAAACTATTGTTTCGGCCTGCCCAATTATAGAGTTAAAGTTTTCCAGAGTTTTTGGACCAATATCCAATCTGTCATCGATAAAATCAACCGGTAAAATAACTTTACTGCTGAATTGTATTTTTTGATCCAATGCTTCATTGGCAATTTTTCCGCCAACTAACACATTGTCATATTTTTCCTCAAAAAATTTGATGACCGGCAGCTTAGTTTCAATTTTAGCACCTCCAATGATTGCCACGGCCGGTTTTTTGAAATCATTCTTAATTTTTTTCATTTCTTTAATTTCTTTCTGAAGCCAAAATCCCGCATAACTTGGCAGAAATTTCGTAATTCCTGTTACCGAAGCCTGGTCGCGATGAGAAACGCTAAAAGCGTCATTAATGAAAACTTCAAAATTTTCAGCCAGTTCTTTGGCAAATTTTTCATCATTTTGTTCTTCGCCTGGATAAAAACGCACATTTTCCAAAAGCAAGACTTCTCCATCATTCAGATTATCCAAGGCTTTTCCTACTTTTTCAGAAATACAGTCCTCGATAAAAACAATTTTTACGCCCAATATGCTTTCCACGTCATCTTTTATTTGACCCAGCGAAAATTCTGGGTTTATTTTGCCCTCTGGACGGCCAAAATGAGAAGCCAGTGCCACTTTACATTTTTTTTCAAGAAGATACCCAAGCGTTTCTTTGACAGCTTCTATTTTGAATTTTTCTTTGACCTTACCGCTTTCAACTGCCACATTAAAATCTGCCCGCAGCAGAACTTTTTTGTTTTGAAGTTCCGCTTCTTGTATTTTCTTTACTGCCATAATTTTAAAATTTATTTTTATAATTTATGAATTTATTTTTTCACAAAGCCTTTTATAGATATATGATTATTTTTTACGCTACTTTGTCATTGGGAATTTAGATTTTGTCATCGCGCGTTTTGCGCGTCGTTTATTTCCCCATTCCAAAAATAGCTATCAGAAGCCCGACCAGTGCCGTTACCATGGTAAATATCCAGGCCCGCATAGTAACCTTAGTTTCCGGCCAGCCTTTGGCCTCAAAGTGATGATGGATTGGCGCCGCTAAAAAAACTTTTTTATGAAAAAACTTTTTACTAAACAGCTGTATTGCAACACTTGAAGATTCCAATACATACAAAAACACAATAATAAAAAGAACCAAAGCCGAATTTGTCAGCATCGCCACAACACCTAATGTAGCGCCAAGAGAAACTGCTCCCGTGTCGCCCATAAAAAAACGCGCTGGATATACATTAAACCAAAGAAAAGCCATCAGTGCTCCGGCAATGGCGGCACAGAAAGCCGCCAAATCAACTTTATTTTGAGCGAAAGAAATTGCCGCAAAAGAAATAAACGCCATAAGCAGAACTCCCCCATTAAGGCCATCAAGCCCGTCAGTTTCATTGGAAGAAATAGCGGCAAACAGAATAACAAAAATAAAAAGCGGAATATACCAGAAACCTATGGAAAAATCTCCCATGGCCGGAATATGAATAATGTCCCAGCCCAATTTATAAAAAAACCACCAGGCACCAACACCTGAAATAACAAAAAGCCACCAAAAACGCATCGCAAAGCGCATGCCTCCACCTTTATTGCTCCCCCAGCCTTTAACGCTCATTATGTCGTCAAAAAGCCCCAGCACACCGGCTGCACCAAGAGCGAACAATGGAAGCCAGACTTGGGATCGGCTGAAAAAATCCAATCGCGCAATAAAGTTAATGCCTGCCAGCTCAGAAATCCATGGAAAAATAAAATGAGATGATAACACTAAAATTATGATTGAAGCCCAAACTATAACTCCGCCCATGGTCGGAGTGCCGGATTTGTCCGCGTGCAACTTGTTTATAAAGTTTAATTTTTCTCCATTAACATCCGTGTTCTTTATTTTTATTCCGATTTTATATTTGTAAAGGATGTGCGTCCAAAGCGGCGTGATCGCAAAAGCCAAAATAAAAGCCGCAAGTCCCGTTAGGAGCACCTTTAGAACATTTAATATTTCAGGGATTGTTTGGATTTCAGCAATCTGCATGCCAATTTTGTCTGCGAGCGAAGCGAGTGGCTACAAAATTGAGCATCCCGCACCAATTCGCACGCATTATTTAAAAAATAATTTAATTAAGCCGTAGGCGACCAAGCACGCAAACCAATATCTTACAACGAGACAAAATTGGAATTGGTGCTGGGATGAAAATCAATAAAATGATTACTTCCATTCATGCGAAGCAAACGCCCAATCTATCATCGTTCTAATATCCTGCCAGCGAGTGGGGTCATCCAAAACCACCGCTACCACCCGATGTTTAGAGCTTGGATCGGAAACTACAGCCAGCAACGAATATCCGGCCAGCGGAGTGAATCCTGTTTTGCCACCCACCGCATTTGGTATTTGCCAAAGATTTGAAACTGTATTCAAAATCGAATGTTCTGTTGCGCCATCGGCTGATTTTATTTTTATTTCCTTGTCCGGCGGATACAGACTGAAATTTTTCCATATTTCATTGTAGCGAAGAGAATAAGCCGCGATTCTGGCAATATCATACGCCGATGAATAACACTCGCTCTCACGACCCTCCGGTTCCAGTCCTGAAGCCGTGCAAAAATTAGTATCGGTTAGCCCCAAATCTTTAGCTTTGGCATTCATCATGTTGGCAAAATCCTTTTCAGTGCCGGCAATATGTTTTCCCAGCGCGATAGCGGCATCATTAGTACTGTTCATTAAGGCCGCTTGCAAAAGATTTCTCACTGATATTTTTTCCCCAATTTTTAATCTTTGACTATTGCAGAAACCACTGCGCGGACACCCAATTTTAGTGCCATCAGCAGAAACAGCTTCTTCATCAATAATCACTTCTTCATCCAGGTTTTTTACTTTTTCCACTGTTAAAACGGCCGTCATTATTTTTGTCAGCGAGGCTATTTGTCTTTGAGTTTTGCCTTCATTATAATGCAATATTGATCCGGTATCCCCGTCAATAATCACCGACGCATGCGCGCCTGAAACAACCAGATCCTTTGCTCCTTCTTTCCTTGCCACATGATACTGAGGATCATCAACAGCTTGCGCTTTAGGCTTGGGTTTTGGTTTGGGCTCTGAATTATTTTTATTTTTTTTAACTTCAACTCCCTTTACTAAACCCTCATTAATATCTTCTGAAGCAACAGCATTAGCTTGAAAATAATTTCCACCAAAAAAAGCTTCCTGAGCCAGCAAAAAAGAATTCAGTGGAAAAAACATTATCATTAAAATGGTAGCCCCTATTCCCATAAATAAATTGAATAATTTTATTCTTAGTTAACTTTTATAGCCTAACTTGATTTTATGTTCATTGTCCAGTTTTAATTCCACAAATTGAAAATGCGAGAAAAAAATGAATTAAAAAAGGCTTATTAGTCTATTTACAGCAGATTAGTAATTCGTAAAGAAAACCTAGCTTTCTATAATCGAATTAATTCTTTCATCTACTGACAGTATATCATACTGCGGCAATTTTTTCACATCGTCGATGCCCATTTTTTTCAGAAAATCGAAAGAGATAAAATAAACATATCCCCGGCTGCCACGCGCATTGTCGTTTCTTTCAATAAGCCCCCTGAGCAGAAGATTGCGCAAAGTATAAGCGCAATTTACTCCCCGAATGGCTTCAATTTCGCTTTTGGAAATTGGCCCGCGATACGCGATTATTGAAACAACTTCCGATGCCGCAGTTGAAAGAGAATCCTGCAGTTCATTTTTCACCAATTTTTCAATATACTCAGCGTTTTCCGGATTAGAAACAATCTGGACTTCATCGCCTTTTTTAATAAGCATTAACCCACTTTCGGCGCCGGCATATTTTTCGGAAAGCAAATTCAAAGCCGCTTCCAATTCGGAAGTTTTTACTTCTCCGGCAAAAAGCTTTTCCAGCTTGGATTTTTTAACCGGCTCTCCGCTGATAAATAGCACGCTTTCAATTATTGATTGTATTTTTTCGATTTCCATAGACTTTAAATATTTTATATGACTTATTGTAATTATATCAGTTTTTAGGAATTACGTAATAAATTACGTAATTTTTAAAGCAATTTTTCCGTAATTTTTTCGATTTTTTTCTGATCAATTTTCTCCTGAGCTTTGTTTCTTTTATCATTCAAATAACTTTCTCCTTCACTAAAGAATTTTTCTTCGAGAAAACCAGCAAATATATTCATTTCTTTTCTGTATTCATTTAATCTATTGCCTAATGATTCTTTTTCTTCAGCAGATAATTTTATATCACTGATATCTCTATTATCCTCTCCTCCATTGAATATTACAAAGCTTCCTTCGGCCATATCATCCGCACCCTCAGTGTCAATTTTTATTTTTATATTGTCGGAAACCTGTCGATTTTTATAAAAATCATCTAAAATGCCTTTGGTTACATATAAGAGTTTTTCGCTTTCCTCTCTCCATTTTTGATAATCTTTTGTTTCACCATTCTCAGAACATTCTTTTATTGCTTCCCAGTAAGCATCTCTATTGTGTGATTTTTTCACTTCCTCAAGCGACATATTATATTTTTCAGCCACCTTTTTAAAGGTTTCATTCTGATTGATAAATCTTTCTTCCGGTTCATTGGGCGCTTCAATTCTGATCCAAGGCGCGCTATTGCCACTAGCCAGATGGCCTTCGCATGATTGAACAGTATTTATTTCAAAAGCGTTTAGAGCAATGATAGGATTTTTTATGCCTTCGTCAATTCCAAGCCCTGATGAATCAGCAGCTTTTTCTATTTCGTTTTCAACTTTATTCCATTTTCTGTAATCTGATATATCTTTAATTATTGTGTTATAAATTTCAGGACTGTTTCTCTTTACAAATTCAGCTCGCTTTTTTCCTTCCTTAATTTCCTCTTCCCAATTATCTTTTGATAAAGCTGGGGTTAAAAATATAACGGCCTCACCTTCTCTTATTTCATCGGGAATATCCTCATCAAACCATGTTTCTCTTTTACCAACAAAAGCCTCAACAGCAGTCGGTGGAAAACCCAGTGCCTTGCCGATAGCCTCTTGGTCTGTTGTTCCCCAAGATTTTGTCAATAAATCAAGATTTTCTTTAGAATTAGAAATAAAAATATTCAATTGTTCGCCCTTAGAATATTTTTCAACTTCTGGCTCATTTTTTGTCCTATAGGTTCCTTCAACAATCTCTTTTTTTCCAATATAATATTCCAATCCGGATTTTTTTACTAAATTTATAATTTCCTTAATATCATCTTCCTTAAAAAATTCTTTAGTTTCTTCTTGCGTTTGAAGTTTAGTTGGCAATTCAATAACAGAAGCCGGTTTCAAGCCACCTTTAGTAAGAATAAAATTAACTTTATCGTCAATTTTTAATTTTGATTTTTCTATCAATTCAACAAATTCGGCAGCCAGTTCTTCTTCTTGCTTGCCAGCATTTTCGCCTTCTGAAGTATTTTTTTCGACTTTTTCCGTACTTTCTACGACAGCAGCTTGTGGATTGGAAATTTTATTTTCATCCATATTTAAAATTCGCATTAATTATTTTATTTCTTCCAATCCGCAATGATTATTTTCTTCCTCTCCATTTTGACCACGACTTTCTGTTTCTCTTTCCAGCCGAGTTCGCGCATAATTTCAATTGGCAGTGTCACGGCTAGTGACTGGCCTCCCAATTTAACCAATTTCCGCACATTACTTTCTTCATTTTTTCTTCTTGGCATATATTTTATTTCGTAATAAATTACGTAATACTTTTTGAGATTTTTTCCTCTCTATTTTTCATATTTATTTCACTGAAAAGTTCGCCTTGCTCCACATGAATTATTCTTTGTTTGACCATTTCCAGCATAGCCAGAAAAGAAACAACGACTTCAATCTTGTCTTTGGCGTTTTTGACCAATTCGGAAAAAGAAGTTTCCACTCTTTCTCTGAGTGTGCTTTGCAAATGCTCAATTTTTTCTTCCAAGGTTAAAACTTCCCGTACCATTTCTTCCTCCAATTTTTCTATCAGCGGAATCTCGCCCAATATTTTGGAAAATATTTTAGCCAAATCTTCCGCATTCATGTTTTCCGGAGGAAAAAAAACGACTGATTGACCCAAAAAACTTTCTCTGGAAAATGCGCTTTTCTGATTGCCAAAAATAGCTGAAACATTCTTGGAAGCTTCCTTAAACTTTTTATATTCAGCCAATTGATGTTCCAGGTCGCTAATTTCCGCTTCCTCCTCTTCGGTAAATTCCAGCATTGGCAGCAGCGCTTTTGATTTTATCAAAATAAGTCGCGACGCCACTGAAAGAAAATCAGCCAGATGTTCCAACGTAATATTCTGCGTATTAGCAATATATTCCAAATATTGATCGGCTATTTTGGCTAGACTTACCCGAGTAATATCCAATTTCTGATCTTCCGTCAGTTGCAAAAGCAAATCCAACGGTCCTTCAAACTGCTCAATTTTAATCTGATAATTGTGCATAGCTACATTTCTTTTTCACTTTTATTATCCACCAGTCTGACTGCCGCAAAAATAGCCAAAAATGCCGCGAGCGCGACTAACAAAAAAACTGATTTGAGTGGGAAAAAAATGAGAATTACAGCAGAAATAGTCGTGGCTAGAATATAAGCTATCGATGGCGTAGTCCTGAAAAAACTGATAATATCCACGTCTCGGCCGTCTATTTTTTTGTAGAAATATGAATCACGGAGTGTTTCAATAATGGTTGCTCCGATACGGGTTGCAAACAAGATTAGCGACCAAACCCAAATAGAAGTTGAAGTAATGAAAAATATACTAGCTGAAGAAATAGCCATGATAACAAGACCGAAAATTATCATTTCTTTTTCCCCAAGTTTTTTGTCAGCCAAAAGCCCAACTGGATAACCTAGAATGACAAAAGGTACTAGCATTATTGTGAAAATTATTCCGATTTTTGACCATGACATTCCCAACTCAAGCAGATAGAGTGACGTATAGACAACCATCAGAGCAAAGAAAAATTCAAGAGCCAAAGAAACGGCATATATTTTCATAACATCTTTATTCACAAATATTTTTTTCATCAAATCGCGAATAGTCAAATTTTGTCCGAATCTTTGATTGTCATTGCGCAGGCCCAAAATCGCAACAACGAACATAAACATGCTGATAATCATCGCAACGAAAAACAATCCATTGAATCCGAATTTTTCCAGAACTTGCGTTGAAATGAAGGGACCTATCACAAAACCGGCATTGAGAATTGTAAGATGCATTCCGCGAATCCGACCGGACTTTTTATCCTCCGAGTAATCTTCAACTATTACATCCAGCATCACCCAAGCCAAATAGCTAGCAATAATATATGACATCAGCAGTATGACTCCGATAATTGATGGACTGGAAAAGACAAGAAATGTTACTGAGCAAACTTGCAAAAATAAAAAAAGAAACATGGCTGTCGCCTTGCCAAGCTTTTTAATGATTTTATGCATGTTTAAAATTCCGATAAGAGCTATCGCGTAACTTATGAAATAGAAAACGCTGACATTTGTTGATCCGAAAGCTTCCTTGAAGTAGTCCGCGATAACATAGGCCAGAATCGCCTGAGAAAAACCAAATAAAAAAGAAATAAAACTTAGCATTTCCAATTTCTTTTTATCAACATGCTCAAGATGTTTTTTTGTTCTACCTGCCATTATTTTTATATTTTGTTTTATTTTTTAATTTAAAAAAAGTATTTTAAATAATTTTTTTCTTTTTTTTCATGACCTTAATCCCGGCTTCGACTAATTGCGTGTCGTCCAGTTCGCTCGGCGCGCACATCATCAGATCCTCCGCTTCTCCATTTTTTGGGAAAGCAATAACTTCGCGGATATTCGGTTCATTTTGGAGCAACATAATGAGACGATCGAGTCCGGCCGCCATGCCACCATGTGGCGGAGCGCCATAAGTAAACGCTTCCAACATATGTCCGAAACGCGCTTGAATATTTTCTTCTTTGATTCCTAATATTTCAAAAATTTTATGCTGAATTTTCTTTGAATGAATTCTGATGCTACCACCACCAATTTCATAACCATTCAGCGCAATGTCATAAGCTTTAGCTCTCGCTTCCAATGGTTTGCTTTCCAATAAATTGACATCTTCGTCCAAAGGGGCAGTAAAAGGATGATGCTGAGCACCAATTTCTCCCGCATCATTTTTTTCGAACATTGGAAAATCAATCACCCAGCAAAAAGCCAATTCATTTGGATCATTTTTATCATTTCTAAGATCCGGCTTATCGTTGCCGTATTTTTCCATGGATTCCTTGTATGTAATAACCGGAAAAGGAATTTCTTTTATTTTCTTTTCTGGATAAAGTTCTTTAACCAAAGCAATCATGCATTCTTCATAGGTTTGCATGATTTCTTGCTGTGAACCAAAACTTACTTCCAAATCTAATTGCGTAAACTCCGGCTGGCGATCACCGCGCTGATCTTCATCACGGAAACACTTGGCAATTTGGAAATATTTTTCAACACCGGCAACCATCAAAAGCTGTTTGAATTGTTGCGGTGATTGCGGCAAAACATAGAATTCTCCCTTATGCAGACGCGCTGGCACAACATATTCGCGTGAACCTTCCGGTGTTCCTTTGGTCAAAATCGGAGTTTCAATTTCGATGAAATCATTCTGAGTATAGAAATTGCGAATGAAATTAACTATTTTGCTGCGCATGATTAAATTATTTCTCATACGCTCAGTCCGCAAATCCAGATAGCGATATTTCAGCCTGGCTTCTTCATTTACCTCTTGAGTATCCTTAATTATTTCAAATGGCGGATTTTTGGCTTCATTCAAAATATTAATAGCCGTCACTTCCAATTCCACAGAGCCAGTCGGAGTTTTTTCATTGCGAGCACTCATCGGTCTTTCTTTGACAGTCCCTTCCATTTCAATCACAAACTCACTTCTGAGTCTTTTGGCATTGTCATGAGTTTCGGCATAATCCGGAATAATAACCGTCTGGATAATGCCGCTTCTATCGCGGAGATCCACAAAAATTATTTTTCCGTGGTCGCGACGAACATGAACCCAGCCGCAAAGTTTTACGGTTTGCCCTACGAATTTCGGAGTATCGATAATGAGTGTTCTTTCCATAAAAAATATTTATTAGAATTATTCAATCCGCCCTATTTTAATAGCTCATCAACCCTGGCGGACAGATCGCTGGGAACAATTCTGGTTTTTTCGAAAAAATCCGCAACTTTCATCTTTTTGATGACTTCAGCCTCTTCATCTGTCAGCGAAGCAGAAATAACTATAATCGGAATATCTTTATTTTCTTTGTCATTCTGGATGCGACGAATTATTTCTTCTCCGTCTACCGCCGGCATAACCATATCCGTGATAACAAGATCATATTTGTTTTCTCCCGCCAATTTAGCCGCCCACCCTCCATTTTTCGCATAATCAACATCATAGCCTTCATCTTCCAGTTTTTTTCCGAACATTTCAAGAAAAATTTCTTCATCTTCTATGAAAAGAATTTTTTTATTGCCGTTTCCATTGTCGGTTATTTTTCCCTCCAGCCTGTCTTTATTTTTTCTCTGTTCATCATATTCCTTGAGCAATCTTTGGATTTCAATAACTAGTTTTGACGGACTAAATTCTGCTTTACTGATAAAACCGTCCGCTCCGTTTTCCTTGGCTTCTTTTTCATGCTCTATTTTGTCCAAATTGCTAAAAACAATAATTTTCAAGTCATTCCCATAATCTTCGCTTTTCCTAAGTTTTTTGAGAACATCTATTCCGCTTATCTCAGGCAAAACCAGATCCAAAAGGATCAGATCAAATTTTTCTTCTTTGGCCAGCTTTAAAACTTCTTTGCCGGTAGTCGCATTAACAACTTCAAATCCGGAAGATTCGAATTTTTTCTGGTATATTTCAGCAATCATCGGATCATCTTCAACGAGCATTATTTTCGCCATAAATTTATTTCAAATATTATATTTTAACATTACTATTGTACCCAAAACAAAAGAAAAAAGCAACTTATTGTCGCTAAATTAAGGTTAAATTATGAAAAATTAGGTCTTGGACGTTTTTTAGTTATTGCTACGCCTATCGCCCATGCTTTTAATTTTTTTGGTTACCTCCTCAATTATCCGCTTGGGGGTGCTAGCGCCGGCTGCAATTGCCACCTTGCCGCAATCGGCAAACCAACTCTCTTTCAATCCGTCTTCCCTTTCTATAAAATATGTTTTGGAGTTTATATATTTTGCTATTTCCCAAAGACGGTTGGAATTAGCGCTCTTGGGAGAACCGATGACAATAACAATGTCATTTTTTCGCGCCAGTTCCTTGATTTCGATTTGCCTGTCATGGGTTGTCAGGCATATTGAATTGATTATTTCCGCTTGCGGATATTTTTCCGCGATATATTTCGCGCTTTTATCGAAAAATTCCCGATCTTGCGTTGTCTGCGAAATAACCGCAATACTTTTTTCAGGATTAAGAGCAAGGGCGCGCAAATCTTTGACATTTTCCACGATAAAAGCTTTTTTGTTGGACCATTCATAAATACCCTTCACTTCTTTGTGGTTTTTTTCACCAATAATAACCAACTGATACTCTTTTTTTGAAAAATTTCTGGCCAAGCGCTGGACTTTGATAACTTTAGGGCAAGTCGTGTCAATAATGTCAATTTTATTTTTCTTGGCAAATTCATATATCTCGGGTCCGATTCCATGCGCCGTGATGATCAATGTTCCGATTTCACTTTTAGAAGAAGCCAGGAAATCCATCAGATTTGAATCGACACTCAATTTTTTGATGCCCATTTCTTCAATTTTTTTCACCACATCATCATTGTGCACTAGAGAACCCAAAACAAAAACAGGCCTCTTGATTTCAGAGTCTTTCGCTGTTTTTTCAACAATAGCATAAGCCCGTTCTACACCTTCGCAGAACCCGGCATACTGGCTTAAAGTAATTTCCACGATTTTATCAATCAATCAATAATTAATTACGCAATGTTATATCAATATGAATTTACTCTCTAATTCTCGAGAATTCGAGAATAGTATTTATCAGTTCAAGTGGCGAAATGACTTCAAAAATTTATAGAAAATTTTACCATATGGAGAAAGTTCGTGAGGAACCATATTTCCCCTATTGCCTTTTCTTATGAGCCCTGCCTGAGTTAATCGAAACAAATGGC
>JAKLIP010000005.1 GCA_022709545.1 Patescibacteria group bacterium | reverse complement strand
TTGCCACCAACTCTTCGTCTGTTGTCTTTTCGGTAATCTTATTAAATTCTCTATTTTTTTTCTTCTTCATCAGCCCTTTCAGACATTTCGCATAATTATATACGCTCAGCCGGACAAAATCGTTTCAACTTTAGAAATTATGCAAGTCTGCCTTTAAAAATTAGGCCTTGGCGCTATTTTTTAGCGCGTAATTCTTGGGAGCAGCGGTGAAATGCGCGCGACAATCTCATAGTTTATAGTACCCAAACGCTCGGCGATTTCTTCTGCTGTGATTTCTGCTTGACCCTGCCGGCCTAAAAGCATAACTTCTTCTTCATTTTTCACGTTTTTCAAATGTGAAATATCAACGACAAACATGTTCATCGCCACCCGGCCTAAAACTCGACAGCGTTTTCCCTGAATCAAAACTGCGCCCGAGTTAGAAAGCCCGCGATCATAACCGTCGCTGTAGCCTTGCGGGATAACCGCAATTTTCATCAGCTTGGGAGTAACGTATGTCAGGCCATAACCAATGGGATAATTTTTCGGCAAATTTTTTATTTGCGCCACATGTGTTACCCAGCGCAGAACCGGTTTCAATTTAAATTTTTTAGTTTCCAGTTTTTTGCACAAATCTTCTGACGGCCACAAACCATAGAGGCTTAGGCCTGTCCTAACCAAAGATGATTTTCCATTTTTATTTTCATACGCCATGATGCCGGAACTGGCAGAAATGTGGGTTTTCAGTTTTGTATATCCATTTTTACTGAATATAGCCAAGGCGCTCTCAAACAAGTCTAATTGCTTCTGCGCATGCGATAAATCCGTCGTGTCTTCAATGTTGGCAAAATGAGAATAGGCCCCGTCAATAACTATGTTTTGGCATTTTTTGAGAACATTGATTAATTTTGGCAAATCTTTTACCGAAACTCCTTGCCGTCCCAGTGCCGCGTCTATTTTGATATGCACGATCGCTTTTTTGCCCAATCTTTTGGCTGCTGCATTTATATTTTTAATTTGCGTTTCGTCATAAGCGCAGAGTATTCCTCCGAGCTTGATCGCTTCCGCCATTTCGCTTTTCTCAACATAACCAAACACGAATGTCGGCTTTTTGGAAACTTGGCGCAAAAGTTTGAGTTCAGAAAAATCATCCACCTGAAAATAGTCGGTTTCTTTTTCCAAAATTTTAGCTACGACATTTTGTCCGTGTCCGTAAGCGTCGGCTTTTATGACGGAAACGATTTTCACGCCCGGCCGCACCAAGGATTTCATCATCTGGAAATTGTGCAGCAAATTTTCTTTTGAAATTTCGATGTAGGAAAGCATAAAAAATAATTTTTAGGTTTTAGCTGTTCTTTGTGCCCTTCGACAAGCTCAGGGTACTTTACTCGCTTTTTTGCAAGAAAAATTACCAACTTTAATTTATTACATGTGTTTACACTGAGCGAGTCCCGCTTTATCGGGACGAGTCGAAGTGTGGACTTACCGAGAATCGAACTCGGAACTGAGCAATGCGAATGCCCTGTTATACCACTTAACTATAAGCCCGTCTTGTGCTCTCGGCAGGAATCGGACCTGCGGCCTTCTGGACCGGAACCAGACGCTCTATCCACTGAGCTACGAAAGCAAATTTTTGTGTGAGGTCTGGGACATTTCTAATCAAATCTCTTTAAGCTCGTACTTTAATACTTTCTTGCCATCGCTGTCAAACAAAAATTTACCTTCAAATTTTTTGCCCCCTAAAAGTAACGGCAACCAAAGAGGATCGTCTGCCCACATAGAATCATATGGGATTTTATCAAACAAAAACCATTGCGGCCGCATCTCTTCAGTTTCAACCGGCTCTCCTTTAAAGTTATTACTGCTAAAAATATGCACTTCCAATTCTTCCGGATTATTCTCAGAAACAAATGTAAGCACTCCGCGTTGATTCAGGTTTTCAACTTCTATTCCGGCTTCTTCCTTAGTTTCTCGCTTGGCTGTTTGTTCAATTGTTTCACCTTCATGTATCTTTCCGCCAAAACCATTCCATCTGCCCGCTCCAAATCCGCGCTTCTTCATGCCCAGCAATATGCGGGATTCATCATGTATGCAGCAAAGGGTCATTATTTTCTTTTTCATAAATATAATTTATAAATTAGAAAAACCACATATTTTCCGAATTGATTTTTTGATAATATCATGCGTTTCTTTATCAAAAACAATCTTATGATGCCCAAAAGCTTCCACTGTTATATTTTCCATCGCATCTTCCAAAATAACGCCTTCTTTCGGCCAGACATGATTATCAAAAGAAGCCATAATGGAAATAATTTGCTTGTTGACCTCTTTGTTTTTTCCTAATTCTTATATAATAGGACTCTCGGGCAAAAGCTCTCTGACCGCTTTGTGCGGAATAATTTTGGCCATTGCTGTTCCGGCAAAAGGAGTTGCCAAGCTGATCATGCCTAACACGCGTTTGTCGTTGTTTAAATAATGCAAAAAATATTTTCCGATCAACCCACCCTTACTGTGCGCTACAAAAATAGCATCCGTTATGTTTTTCTTTTCCAAATATTCCTGTACGATTTCGGCTGAATGCGGAATGTCAAAAAGATTGTTTTTGAGATCCAATATTACATGGACAGCATGGCCTTCTTCGGAAAGCATATCGGCAATACATTTCATAAAAGACCATTTTCCCAAAAGTCCGGGTAAGATAATAATGTCGCTTTTATTCTCTCCTCTTTTTTCCAAATAGTCTTTTGGCGGGTTGGTAAAAAATAAATCTGCCAGCCAATTTTTAACCATATACCAATAGTCCACCAACCAAAAATGTATCCTTTTCATAAGCTATTTTTTGTTTAACACATACATCTCATTTTCATACGAAAGCATATATTTCCTGCCCTGTTGATCCTCAAAAGGAGCTTTGCCATAACGCTGAGCATACACAAAGAAAACTTTAGCGCATTCTGAATCTAGGCGATCATCTAAATAGCGCATTCCCTCCGCTGCGCTTTCTTCAAACATAACATGGTAGCCATGTACATATTTTTCCTCTGACATATTTTGTTTTTTAATTGTTATAATACTCTATAATATAACCATACTTAAAGCAATTTCTCAACTATAATAAATTAAAACAAGACCCGGAAGGATCTTTTTTTAATTTTTGTCGGGGAGTAGGGAATCTCACGCGCTCTCCGCCAGCTGGCGGATCGCTTTTTGAAACCTTGCGGTTTCAATACTTCCACCCCGGGAAAACTCACGTTTCCCCGACCCCTTTCCTTGTTCGACTCCCTTGTGTTCCAATAAGTAAAATAAAAAAGACATTCTTACGAACGCCTTTTTAATTTTGGCTGTCGGCAATCGTGAACAGTGTTAGAACTGTATTTCAAGAGAATAATGAGTATGTTTATATACCAGACTTAAGCTTTTAACCTTAATGCTATTGATTTTTTTCTATTTTATTCTCGCCATTATTAGACTGGAACATATTCTTTGTCATACATACAATCCAATCCCAATGAAGAATAAGATGGATTATAGCAAAAATAATCAGAAATATTCCCGACCAGTCGTGAATTTCCGACCAAACTCCTTTTTGAATTCCTAAAAATTCTTGCAATCTTCCTTGGCGAACTCCACTAGGCATAAAAAACCTAATTGCCAAACCAGAAAGAGCGGTGGCAACAAAAGAGAGAAAAGCTAGAAAATCAATGAAATAATTTACTTTTTGTTTGTTCATATAGTTGAATTATAGCACGATATTAAAAAATTATAATAAACCTAAAATAAAATAAACAACGGCTGCTAAAATAATACCTAATAAAAATGTTTTAATGTCCTTGTGTCTGAAACTTTCAGGAAGCAGTTCGTGAAAAGAAATAAAAATCATAGCTCCAGCCGCTAAACACAGAAGGATTGGATTGAGATTTTGGAAACTATTAAGCAAACTAATGCCTAAAACAGCTCCCAAAAAAGTAGCCAGCACGGAAAATATAGCTGCCCTAAAACAAAAATTATTTCCACTAGATTTTGTTTGCGACAATGTCAGAATGTACCCCTCTGGGATATTATGAAAAAATGTAGCCAATACAACCATAAATCCGAGCGACGCTGAATGACCAAATGAACTTGGAATAGCAAAACCTTCAGGGAAATCGTGAAGGACAAGCCCAACAGCGACGAGATAAGCTATTTTCATTAAACATTTATCTTTACAATTCTTGATTTCCTTCATTGAATGCAAATGCGGAATAACCAGATTAGCTATCCATATTATGAAAGCTCCGAGCATAACCCAAAAAATCAAACTTTTTATATCAATGTCTTTGGAAGCAGTTGGAATGAGTTCAAAGACTGATATTAAAATCATTAGACTAGCTGAAAAACTCGCACTAAGAATAATATTCTTTTTTGTTTTCTTAAAAAGGCTACCAAGAAAAAATCCTACTAGGGTAGCCAAGCCTGCTAAACTTGCCAATATTAAAATATTTATATTGGGCATATGGAATGTTAAAAAGTTCTAAAAAATTATCATTTGTTTTTTATTATCATTCAATACAACAATCAATCGCTTTTCGCACCAATTCCCTTAACTTTCCAGTGAAACCCGTTGGTTTTTTGTCGTGTTTGTTCAGAGCATTTTCATCAATCTTTTTAATATCATCTGTCCCGACTAATTTCATATTTAATGCCCAAAACATTCCGTAGAGATTATAGGCTTTCTGAAATAATTCTTTGGCTTCTTCTTTCTTATCCATTCCTAATTGTTTTGTTCCAACTTCCATAAGTCGCATTGAAGCAGCTAAAAGATGTTTAGATATACACCAGACTTCGCCTTCGTATTCTTTGATAATTTTTTTGAGAAGAGATTTTCGCATTTCTCTTACTTCTTTGAGTAAATCAAAATATTCATCTTTGCCTGTTTTTTCTGCAGTGAAAAAGAAATGTTCCTCAATGCTGATAAGGTTCATAATCGCCAAGCTCAAGTCTTGGTCAGAGGACAAGTCCATTTTATCCTGCTTTTTCATCTGGTCAATTTTTTCTACAAACTCTTCCAAATTTTTAATTTTGTTTTCCATAGACTTATTTAGTTAAGAAATAAAAAATAAAACTTAGGATAATCAATGGACCTACAGGCATAGCCACTTTTTGAAAAGGAAAATAGGCGTGTCCATTATTCTTGGCTTTAAGATAAAAATACCAATTTGCTCCAGACCAGAAAACAATGCTTCCGAATACAATTCCTAGAAACAATTTATCTATTCCCCAAATCTTATTAAAGGGATGCCCAATAATATCCATCCAATAAAGCGGAGCAACTATTAAAAGGTAATATACTACTGCAATAATAGTCTTCCTTTTTTTGAAATAAACATTCTTTCTGCCCAGCCAGTCAATCGTCCACATAATCATTGAAACAGTGAGCCCACCAATCCAAAGACCAGTGATTGTGTCATCAATTCCAAGCCAGCGAGAAAGACCCACGCCAGCCCCAACCGCCACTGTACAAATAGGGCAGATTGCTTTAGCTGAAGATGTAATTAAAAAAGAAAAAACAGTTAGAAAAAACAGAATTTTTCTTTTATTTTTCATTTATTTTATCATTAAAAATTTTTATTATATCGTCATTTCCCATATAACAATTGCCCGAAGGCAACCATAAAAAGGGAACTCCGATATCAGCATCCTTTATTTCGCACCTCTTTGCTTTTTCTTGAAGAAGTTTAGCATTATCCGCATTTTTATAAACTTCTTTTTCAACAAAGATTACTTTCTCTTTTATATTATTATCTGTAATATATTTTTCAACCTCTGCACAATGGGGACAGCTGTCTCCATAGAAAAGTATAGTATTCTGATTGTCGCTATTATTTTTTTGCTTGGCGTTTAGAAATATATAGGCAAGAATAAGCGCAAATATCAAAGCTCCAGCCAAAAACAAATACGAACCTATCTTTTTCATATGTTTTTATTTTAATCTTCAATTTTTAATGCTTTGCCTTTTACAATCGCTTCGGCAATATTCATTCTGGCGGATGTTAAAATTCGCTGAAAAGTGCTTTGTGAGGTATTCATTTTTTCGGCTGCTTCAGTTTGCTCTAATCCATCAAAATCTTTAAGCTTAATTGCTTCCATTTCTTCTCTAGTTAAAACAATTTCTTTTAATTGACGCATCGGAATACCTTGAGGCTTGAAATAATGAGCATTGGGCTTGAAACAAAGCCTTCTGCAAAGTCTTGGTCTAGTCATAATAATTTGTAATTTATCTTATTATATCATAAAAGACAATCTCCTTCTTCCTTATTAGCTAGCTAAAGAAGAAGAAAGACTGTTTCCAATGAAAACTACTTTTCTTCCAATGCTTTTAATTCTTCCTCAACCATCTGAATTTCTTGTTTCAAATCTTCAATTTCAGTTTTTAGCAAATCTCTTTTCTCATTTTTTGGCATAACTTGGTATTTCTGATAGAACCAACCACACATCGCTCTACCATATCCTCTTCCTTTGCCCAAACCACCGCCTCCGCAAGAACCCATTCCCCTCCCTGTCATTGGACCCATTCCCATTGGACCTGTTTGATTTCCTCTTGGCATATTTATCACCTACCTTTCTATATTAGTTATTTAATTGAATATATATTATGAATATATACCCATAATGTAATACTGTCAATGCTGGTAATTTCTTTCAGCCAGAAAAATCTTATAAAAAATTCTAAGTCCATAAACCACTCAGAAGCTTGATTTTTTGAGGGTTTTGGCGTAAAATAAGGGAAAATTACTATTATAATTATATGGATTTGTTTGATAAATTTACTTCTAAAGAAAATCTTAAACAGGCTTTCTTATATTTAAAATATGAAACTGATGAAAGTAGCCTGCCCCTAGACCCAATTTGGAGACCTTCAATAAGTGCAATTGTTCATCTTGGCGATGATTTTTTTGAAACGCTTCAGGAATATCTAAGACAAGGAAAATATCAACCAGATAAAGCTGACTATATTTATGCTTCAAAAGATAATTTAGGAGTTCGTCCTATCTGCATATTTTCAGTTGTTGATAGGATAATTTTCCAAGCTCTTCTTAACCCATCCGTTTTAGGTAATATAATTGATAAAAAACTTTTCAGCTTTTGTTGTGGCAACAGGATAGCTAGTAAAGAAAAATTTCTCAAACCATACAAGAACCAATGGGTATTTTTTTGCGATAAGCAAATAGAGGCATTTGAAAAAAAATTAACTTGGCGTGTTGAATTTGATATACAAACTTATTATGAAAATATACACATAGACACTCTTTTAAAAGTATTAAATGAACAATTCAAAATAAATGATGCTAAAATTCTTGAAATATTATCAAAACAATTAAAGAGCTGGTCGGAAAATCCAACTATGTGCGGTGTTCCGCAGGGAGCTAACGCCTCTCACATTTTGGCAAATGCTTATCTCCATCCGCTTGATACATTTATTGATGACTTAAAGAGCAATGGGGATTTTGAATACTTCCGATATGCTGATGATATAGTAATAATGTCAAAAAGTGCCGATACGCTAAACCACATAGTAGACAAATTAGTATTGTTTTTAAGGAGCTATAATCTAAGGCTTAATGAAAAAACTAAATTAGAAAAACTTAAAAACACATCAGGCATTGAAGAATTGAAGTTTTATAATCCATACGGTAACTTAAATGAAACTTCTAAACAAAAAATTGCAAGAATAGGCAAGAAGATACCAACTATATTAAGAAAAATAAAAAATGGAAATGATACCAAAAAAACAGAAATGAGTGCCTTAAAATATTATCTTAAATCTGGGGTAGATTTAGGAAACACAGAAATGCTCAATGACCTAATAGCTTTGGTTTTAATGAGACCCTCTCTAACTTATCTAGTGTGCAGATATTTAGGTTTTTACTTTTCTGAACTAAACAAGTTTCTTTATGGGGCAAAGGAGGATATCATTCATTCAAAATATGAGAGGGTTTGGAAAACTTATCATAGTAACTCGCTTACTGATTGGACAAAATTCTGGCTCCTAAAGGTTCTTTCAGCTCCCCTGTTTGCTAAAAATCATACTGGTTTTCAAATGGAATTAGATAGGATTATAGCAGACCCAAAAGCTAAATTTTTTAGACCTTTGGCATTTTTTTACAGAGCTTATATGAAAGAAAAGGGAGACCCCTCTGCAAGCTTGGGTTTTAATTTAGATGATATTAAAAGACATATCAGAAATGCAAAAACAGAAGGAGAAAGAGCAACATATTACTATTTTGCTGTTTATTTAAGAGATATTGAAGAAGACGAGGCAATAAAAGAACTGGTTTATGAAGCACTGCAATCTAAATCGCTTGAAATTCAGACGATGGGCATATTTCTAGTTGAAAAACTGCACCGATTATTCGGTTGGCTTCTTGTTAATGAAAAGAAAGTTGATGAAAAAACCGTTATAGAAAAATATACTCCAATTTTAGAGCGGGAAATAGCGGGAGAATTTAGCAAAATTTATTTTAATCTACAATCGTCTGAAACTCTAACAAAAACAAAAGATGAGTTTCTCAATGATGAGGGTAAAATTGCTCAAGATAAACTCGCTCCATTTTTTGGTATGTCAACAACTCCACTGAAAATTGAGGTCATTGGCTTACAGGAAGGGCTAAAAGCAATTGTTGCAACAAAATTAGAAGCTAAACAAAAATTTCCACATAAGCTTCCTGCTGGTACAAGGTGGGAAAATTTCACAATCAAATTTTTAGATAACGAAAATGTTTTTATCCAAGTAAAGCAATTCAAAGAAAACGCTAGCTATAAAGATATGGGCTTTATTGGCAAGGGTAATAATCCTAATCCGAGTGGAGCGTGGACATTTCTAAAAGTATTGGCACAAGTTAACGGTGAGCTTGCCATTAAAAATCCTGAAGCAAGAGATAAGTATAAGAAACAGAAAGAACTTTTGGCAAAATCACTTCAGGACTATTTTTCACTAGACTATGACCCATTTTATCCTTATCACACATCTTCTGAAAAAAATGGGAACTCGTACAAAATTAAAATTACTCTAATTCCACCGCTAGATAAAAATACAAAATCCGACAACAGAGAAGATGAAAACAATTCGGATATCAGTGAATATCTAAAAAAGCAAACTCCCGAAGTGTTTGAAGAATAGTAGCGAAATTCACCAATAAAAATTTATAACTTTTTCAAAAAATAACTCCCAAAATAAAGGGAGTTTTTTGTTTTTAAAAAATTAGAGTGAAATTCGCCATTAATGATTAGAGGGCATAATAATTAACAAAAAATTATATGACCAAAAATCAATTAAGTGGCATCTCGGAGAAACAAGGTCGTATTTCTTCCGACAATTATCAGGACTTTATGACAACTTACGATTTAGGCTGTAGTTCCGCAATTATAAGTGCGGGTTTTGAGCTTGTCTCTTTGGACAAATCCAATCCTAAAAAAGTGCAGTTCATATTTCACCGAGAACTAGGAATTGAAAAGGTTGTGGACGACTATTTTGCCGACAAATTAGAAGTAAAAGCCCGAACATTTTTTGACAATGTAAAAATGTTAAAAAATAGAATTTATAGCGAATAACTTTATGTTCACAAGCGAACAAATTGAAAAATTCCAAACAATTTACAAAAATCGTTTTGGCATAGAAATAAGCCGAGATGAAGCTTTTGAAAAAGGTGTTCGGCTTGTTCGTCTTGTGAAACTCATATACAAACCAATGACAAAACAGAACTATCTTGAACTGAAGAAGCGTCAGGAAAAGATAGATAGCGAATATTAAAAATTAACCAAAATTACAATTATGAAATCCTTAGAAAGAAGATTTAAAAACATAACTAAAAAGAAACCGTTTTGGAGCAGTTATGTATGTTTTTCTGAAGCAGTAAAGGGACAAGGTTTTAATCGTCAATCCATCCATCGCTGGTTTCAAAGACTGGTGGACAAAAATGATTATACTAGAAAAGAAAAAAGGGCAATCTTAGCACATCTGGAAAACATTACAGTGCCCCTGAGGACAACAGGAATTGAGGGCAAAAATGAACCCCAGCAGGTTTTAAACCATCAAGCATACAACTAACTATCTAAATCATAAATGGATAAAAATTATATGAGAATTAACATTGTAGAGATTACCGCAAGTGTAAAACTAACTTCAGGACAACACGAAAATTTACTTGCAAATGCTACCTTGACTTTCAAGGGTGAGCTTGGGGAATACTTTACCATTTCTGGCTTCACTGTTTGGAAAAGTAAGTATGACAATGCATTAAATGTGCAAGTTCCTCAAAAAAGAAATTTTAAATATTGTCTTTTTGAAAAATCACTTCTTGAAAAGATAAAGAGGGAAATTATTGAAAAATATGATTACGCTAGTATTCCAATCGTGGAAAAAAAATAGTTCTTACTATAGTAGCAGATTTTTAACTCACTACTATAGTAAATACTAGAGTTATTACTATAGTCTATATTATTCCTCTAAAGGAAAGGTAATTATATTATTTATATTAAATTAAATATAAAATATGGCTTTAGAAAAGATTTCAGACACTATAAAAAAGACTGACTTGATACTGATAAACAGTATAAGAACAGTTAATAAAAACTATGAGCGAAATATCAGAAAAACAATTAGAAGCTAACAGAGAGAATGCTAAATTGGGCGGAGTTAAAACCGAAGAAGGTAAATCTATTAGCAGATACAATGCATTGAAGCACGGGCTTTTAAGCGGAGGTGTTCTATTAAGAGATGAGAGTGAAGAGGAGCTTTTGGAGTTAGAAAAAAAGATTAGAGGTGAATTAAAACCAGCCAATGAAATAGAGCTTCTTTTTTCAGATAGAATAATCGCAAACATTTGGAGATTAAAAAGAGCTATGAAGATAGAAAGTGAAATGGTTGAAGATGACAGAAAGGAGATGTTTTCAGAAAAAGAAAAAACTCTTGGAGAAGCATTCAGCTATGATTTTGTAAATAATGATACCTATGGAAAATTTACTCGTTACGAAACCAGTATTGAGAAAGGAATTTACAAAGCACTGCACGAACTACAAAGATTGCAGGCACAGAGAAATGGACAGGATATTCCTCTGCCAGTAGCGGTAGATGTTGAAATATCCAAGGAAGAATAAATGGGTTCGTTTGGAAAAAATATTGAAAAAACAGGCAAACGATGAAAATTAATATTTTGCCCAATACAAAGCATAAATATAATCAAGAGAAGAAATCAATCTCTAATGATTTCGGTAATAATTTGAAAAAATTATGGGAAGATGGAGTTGGTCAAATAAAACAGAAGCAGATAGATTGAAAAAAGTTGAAATGTGGTGGCTGAAAAAATATGGCTATCTGGATGGATGGAAATCTGGTGGAATTCAGTGGAGCAATAGCTGGTCGGAAAAAAATGACAGCATAGGCATTACAGTTTCCATACTGGATGGAGAAAATTATATCCGCTTCAATTATTCCCAGACCGAAGATGATGGAGAAAAAAAGAACTTTGATTACAGAGCATCACTGGTTTCTTCCCCTTGCAATTACGGCGGTAAAAGATATTGGTTCGTTTGTCCGCTTTCAAAAAATGGCGTTTTCTGTGGCAGAAGAGTTGGTGTGCTTTATAAGAGCGGAGATTATTTCGGATGTCGGCATTGCTATGAGTTAACCTATAAATCAAAGAATGAAAACCGACAATCAAAATACAGATATGTATTCAAAGTGCTTGATATGGAGGAAAAGATGGAAAAGATTAATGAAGGATTGAAGCGTCATTACTACGCAGGGAAGCCGACCAGAAAATACAGGCGAATGATTAAAATTCTGAACCAAAGCCACTCTAATTATGCGTTGCTAAAAAACACAAAAATGCTATAATTTAGATACTTGTCCAACTCAATAACCAAAGGATTTTATCGTCTTACTAGATGGGCGGTTCTGCCAGCAATCCTTTGGAAAGTTGGACAAGTCAGAACCGTCCTTTTAGTATCTCTAATTAAATAAATTTAAGTACACACAATTATATGAAAAACAATGACAATGATAAAAAAATTAAATATTTCCTTTATGCTAGAAAATCATCGGAAAACGAAGACCGACAAGTTCAGTCTATTGATGACCAAGTTAATCGTCTAAAGCAACTTGCTCGTGATTTAAATTTGGATATTAAGAAAATCTATACTGAAGCAAAGTCAGCAAAGAAACCAAACAACCGACCAATCTTTGATGAAATGATGGAAAGAATTGAAAATGGAGAAGCAAACGGAATTTTATGCTGGCAAATAAATCGTTTATCAAGAAATCCGATTGATAGCGGAAAAATTAGTTGGATGCTTCAGCAAGGGATAATGAAATCAATTCAAACAATAGATAGGCAATTTCTTCCAGATGATAATGTTCTGCTCTTCAGTGTTGAAAGTGGAATGGCTAATCAATACATATTAGACCTTAGCAAAAATGTAAAAAGAGGTAATGAGAAAAAGCGTAATGATGGCTGGCTTCCAAGCTTACCGCCAGAGGGATATCTTAATGACCCAGCAAGCAGAACTATCATAAAAGATGAGGAACGCTTTAATCTTATTCGCAAAATGTTTGATTTGATGCTTACTGGAAGTTATACCCCACCTAAAATATTGAATATAGCAAATAAACAATGGGGATATCGCACAAGAAAATACAAAAAACACGGCGGGAAGGAGCTTGCAAGAAGCAGTATTTATAGAATGTTTACTAATATTTTTTATACTGGAATTATTTCTTGTCGTGGCAAAGAATATCAAGGTAAACACGAAGCTATGATTTCATTGGAAGAGTTTGACCGAGTGCAAATATTATTAGGAAGAAAAGGAAAGCCAAGACCAAAGAAACACGAGTTTGCTTTTACTGGACTTATCCGTTGCGGTGAATGCGGTTGTGTGCATACAGCAGAAACTAAAAGAAAAATTATTAGAAGCACTGGTAAGATAAAAGAATTTACTTACTATCACTGCACTAGAAAAAAGCGAGATTTAAATTGTTCGCAAAGAAAAGCTATACGAAAAGAAGATTTAGAGCTTCAAATTGAACGGGAGATTAGTAAACTTTCTATCTTGCCTGAATTTTTGGAATGGGCATTAGAGGATTTAAATAGTAAAAACGACAATGAGATTGAATGCAGAGCCAGAATTTACGAAATGCAACATAAAACCTTAACAGAAAAACAAAATAATTTGGATGAGCTTACAAAAATGAGATATCGTATGCTGATTGATGATGAACAGTTTTTAAAAGAAAAAGAAACGCTTCAGAATGATATTCTAAAAATAAAAGAACAATTGAGGGAGACAGAAAACAGGGCAGAAAACTGGCTAGAGCTTACGGAAAAAACTTTTACCTTTGCGACCTATGCTCACAAAGAGTTTTTAACTGGTGATTTGCAAAAGAAAAAAGAAATTTTAATGGGATTAGGTTCGCACCCGATAATTTTAGATGGAAAACTCACTATTCAAGCCAATGAATGGCTTGTGCCAATTGAAAATGGTTATCCTGCGTTAAAAGCAGAATATGAAAGGTTAGAACTGCATAAACTACCTTTGAATAAAACAAAAACAGAGGCTCTTGCCTCTGTTCGTCTCAACTGGTCGGGGTGCAGGGATTCGAACCCTGTCTAAATGGTCCCAAACCACTCGTGCTAGCCGTTGACACCACACCCCGATATTTTTTCAAACTAATGCTTATTTTATACCATAAACATTCCCGAGTCAATTGCTATTGCGACATTTCCAGATCCACAATTTCTTCTCCGCCAAGTTGTTCATTCACTTTTTTGATGATCTGTTTTTTGTTTGTCAAAATTTCGCTGGCCCAATTCAATCCTGCGGTTTTCACAAATATTTTTTTATCTTTAAAAAAAACCGGCACTATGTTCTCAGCGCCTTGCTTGCCATATTCCTCCTTGATAATTTGCCTGAAAATATAGCAAATAGTTTCTTGGTCAATGTTTATCCTCTTAGACAATTTTCTCCTGTCCAGCAGGCTTCCGATTTTTTTCATAATAGAATATTCAAACAAATACTTTTAGGAAGCGGGGATGGTTTTTGATCATCCCCCTAGAAGCTCTGCTAACGATTGTTTACCATAACACGAAATGCTGGGCTTTTTTTCATTAAATCACGTTCGTGAGCAATATGCCGACGTTTTACCAAATCATCAACATATATCTTTCTCTGTTCTTGGCTTATTCCCAAAACAGCCTCACTGTCCCAATTCAATGATTTATGAAACTCATCTTTTCTTATCCAAAGACGATTCCATTGAAGCTTAATGCTTCTATTCCAAATTAATCTTTTTATTTTGCCCAGCCAAGAATGTCTCAAAGCAATTTTTTGCCAGAACCAAAAACCAAGGAACAATTTTTTCATATAATACTCCTTTCGTTTTTTGTTGATTTATTTGAGCTTCCTAAAAATATTTGTTTAAAAGAACCTTAATTCTTTATCGGCATTATGATATATGTATAAGTCGGCACTTCTTCATTTTTTTCGCCCTGCGCCATCCGAAGCACAGCCGCCGAAGATCCGCTGTTCATCAGCAGGAGCAGTTTAGGACCGGAAACAGCTTGAATTCCGTCCGCCATATAGCGCGGATTGAAAATTGCTTCCTGAGCCGGACCAGTGATCTCGGTCTCCAAAATTGTGCTATTTTCTCCAACTTCCTCCGCTCTGGATTGAACTGTAACTGTGTTTTTCTTGTCATCCGCGGTAAATTTTACTTCTCCCGTCTTGTTGCTGGCAAAAATTCCGGAAATTTTAACCGCCCGCAAAGCACTGTCTTTTTCCAAAACTACCTTGGTTGCGAAACTTTGGGGAATAATTTGGCGATATTCCGGATATTTGCCGTTAATAAGCCGAGAAACTATCCTCACGTTGTCCACTTGGAAAAATATCTGACTTTCTTCTATGCCCACCTTTATTTCCTGGGTATCATTGCCGATAACCCGGAAAACTTCCGAAACGGCATTAAGGGGAATAATTATGGAATTTGTCTTCTCGATAAAGATGTCCAGATTTCTCTCGTTTTCTGTTTTTGGGACTAGAATGGCTTCAGCAAGCCTAAAACTATCAGTAGCCGCCATCCGCACTTCGATTTTTTGCAAAAGCATGTTTATTCCGGAAAGTTCTGGACGGGTTGAATCAGGCGAAACACAAATAGCCAGTCTTGGAATAGCTTCTTTGACCTCTTGAGCTGACAGTGAAAAAAGGAAATCACCCTCCATTTCCGGAATTATCGGGAAATCCTGAGCCGAAAGACCCTTTATTTGAGCCTTAGATGAGCCACTTTCAATATGCAGCGTCTGATCAATAACAGACAAAGATACTGTGCTTTCAGCTCCCAAATTATTAACAAAATTGCTAAGCAGGCGGGCTGGCACGGTTATTTCACCCTCTTCTTCAATTTTAGCCCCGATTTTCAAGAAAACCCCAATTTCCAGATTAGTAGCTGATATTTTTAGCATTCCATGGTCGGTCTGAAGCAAGATATTTTCCAAAATAGGCAAAGTTATCTGCTTCCCAACCACTCTTTCGGTACTATAAACAGCTTTTTTAAGGTTTTCGTGAGTACAAGTTAGTTTCATATGGGCTTATTTTAAGCTGATTAATTTTCTATAATTTTACTTTTATTAAATTTATTTAGATGGCGTAAACTAATTCTTTTAGTTTTGTCACATCTTCTCTGACCTTTTCATTAATTTCCATGTCTTTGCTGATTTTTTCAAAAGCATGCAGGGCAGTTGTATGATCACGTCCGCCAAAATGATTGCCGATGCTTGGATATGAAATATTGAGTTCGCTGCGCATAATATACATTGCCAGATGACGCGCATAGGCAATTTCTTTCTTGCGTCCCTTTTCCAAAAGTTCTTTGTTGGAGATATTGAAATATTGGGAAATGGTGACAATAACATGTTGCGGCTGAACTCCTTTCTTTTTTCCGCTGGAAATTATTTCCGATAAAGCTTGCTGGACAAATTTAAGCGTAGGCATTTTTTTGTTGAATTCACATTCGGCGATGATGCGGTTGAGCGCGCCTTCCAATTCACGAATATTGCTTTTAATGTTTTCCGCTATGTATATAATGGCTTCTTCATCAATGTTGAAGTTTTTTTCGGCGGATTTGGTTTTCAAAATCGCAATGCGGGTTTCCAAATCGGGTTTGCCAATGTCGGCAATCATTCCGCCTTCAAAACGCGAGCGCAATCTTTCTTCCAAGGTTGCAATCGCCTTGGGCGGACGATCACTGCTGATGACAATCTGTTTGTTTATTTGATAAAGCGCATTAAAGATGTGGAAAAATTCATTTTGGGTTTTTTCTTTGCCCGCTAAAAACTGCACATCATCGATAATAAGAAGGTCTATGGCTTGGTAGGCGGCTTTGAAATCATTGACAGTTTGATTGCGAATCGAGTTGATAAGCTCATTAGCAAAGCGCTCGGAAGTTATATATTTTATTTTTTTTGCGGGATCATGTTTCAAGACTTCATTGCCTATGGATTGAAGCAAATGAGTTTTTCCCAAGCCAACGCCGCCATAAATAAACAGCGGATTATATATTTTGCCCAAGTTTTGGGAAACAGCATAGCATGCTGCGCGCGCTAATTCATTATTTTCGCCGATGATGAAATTTTCAAAAGTGTAACGTGAATTTATATTGTTATCAAAAACTTCTTGCGGTTGCTGCTGCGTAAAATTAGGTTGAAAAACAACGCCCGGCAACGGCTCTTTATTTTTATCCGGCGATACTGAAACAACAGAATCTATTTTTTTTGTTTCCTGTGGCGGCATTTGATCAGCGTTGTAGATCACGCAGCTGATTTCTCGAATTTCATTTTGGAAGTTTCTCAGCGCCTTAAAGATGTAGGTGTTATATTTATTTTCCAGCCATTCTTTGGCAAATCCATTGGGCACACCAATAACAACCCTTCCATTTTCATTGGAAAGTATGGTTGTGTTTTTGAACCATGTGCTGAAGTTGGCTTTTGAAATGGACAGTTCTATCTCTCCCAAAGCTGCCTGCCAAAGTTCCGCGTTATTCATTCTGATTGCAAAAATTCAAGTGATCTTCGGTCAAATGAATTTTCTTTAGAATTTTTATTAAAAATACTGCTTATCTGAAAATATAATAATGGGCGTTCCCGCTTTTATTTTTTATTTTGTTTGTTTCCGAAAAGGCAATTTTCTCTTTTATTGGTTACGCATCGGAAAGTATAGCACAGCGTTCCTTGGCTAGCTAGAAAAAATGAGGTTTAACTGTTAACAATATGTGGATAAGTGGATAAGTCTCCTTCGTCCCTTAACTAAGGGCTCTTTTAATCAATTACTTTTGCCACATGCTTATAGAATATCCCCAGTTTGGTTTTTTTGTCAATACTCTTGCGAAAAAAGGTTGCCTTATTAACACCCCTAAAAAATTCTTTTCTGCTCTAATTTTCTAAATTATAACCCTTTTTTCAGCCACGTGATTTGTTTTTGGCAAAAATGACTCTGTTAAGCTTTTTTTTGACCAAAAACTGGTTGACTTTTTATGGCGTACTGGTACACTTGAATATAGTTAATAAATTAAACAATATCTCATATGAAACGCACTTATCAACCCAAGAAAGGCCGCCGCAAAAGCCGTCACGGATTTCTTAAACGCATGAGCACTAAAACAGGCGCAGCAGTAATCAATAAGCGAAGAAAAATTGGTCGCAAAAAGCTTTCTGTCTAGATGGCTTCCCCGCGCTAATTATTATCAACCGATATGCTAGCCAAAAAAAACAGACTGACCAAACGCGAAGATTTCTCGGCTGTATATTCCAAAGGGTCCTTTTTGTCTCTGGATGGAATCTCCATAAAATACGCGCCATCCCGGAATGCGGAAACTCGAATTGGTTTTTCGGTCGGTAAGAATTTTTCCAAGAAAGCTGTCGAGAGAAACCGGATCAAGCGATTGCTGCGAAATGCCGCGCGGACGCATGTTGAATCCTTGAAGCCAGGTTTTGACATTATTATTATTCCAAAGCCTGTTCAGGAAAAATATGAATTTGCAAAAATTGTTACCGTTTTCGAGCATATTTTTACAAAAGCTAAATTATTAAAATAAGATTCTCCTTAAAAGAGAACAAACAAAGGAATGTTGGGATTTTTTCACGTTACAGTCTATCAGCCGCTTTATAATATTCTGGTTTTTCTTTATAATATCGTGCCGGGAGGCGATTTCGGCATCTCAATCATACTGCTGACCATTTTGATCAGAGTAGCGCTTATTCCGTTATACAAAAAACAGATCGAATCGCAGAAAAAAATGCAGGAATTGCAGCCGAAAATAAAAGAGCTGCAAGCGCGGGTTAAAGACAAGGAACAGCAAACCAAGCAGATGATGGAACTTTATAAGACGCATAAGACCAATCCTTTTTCAGGTTGCTTGCCGCTAGTTGTCCAAATGGTCTTTTTGATTGCCATTTATCAGGTTCTTATAAAAATTTCCGGCAATGGGCTGGTTATAGACACTGCTGAACTGTATTCGTTTGTAGCTAACCCGGGAACAATTGATAAGTTTTTTATTTCATTAGTAGACCTGACCAAACCAAGCTATGTTTTTGCTGTTTTGGCTGCTATAGCACAGTACTTCCAAACAAAATTATTAATGCAGAGCCAGCCACAGCCGGAGAAAAAAGATCCTGACGGAAAACCGGATTTCGCGCAAATGATGAGCAAGCAGATGCTATATATAGGACCATTCCTGACATTGTTTATAGGCATAAAATTCCCAGCTGGCCTTTCGCTTTATTGGCTGACCGGAACACTGTTTATGCTTATCCAACAAATTCTGATTGAAAAAAAATCTAAAAGCTAATTTCGTAAATTTACAAATATTATGGATGAAAAAACAAAGGAAACCATCAAAAATACAATTGAACAGCTGCTTGAAAAAATGGGTTTTTCCGGACAAGTTTCTCTTGCGGAGTCTCAGGATGATGAAAATGTAATTTGCAACATAACAACAGAAAACGATTCCAATTTTCTTATCGGACAATATGGAGCGAACTTGCAGGCCATCCAGCATTTGGCTCGCCTGATGGTCAGAAAAATGCTGCCGGAAAAAATCCGTTTTACTTTGGATGTAAATTCCTACCGCCAGCAAAAAAATCAGTCCATAATCGAACAGGCTCGCGCTGCCGCGGATGAAGCCCTGGCTCAGCGCCGTGCAATTTTCATGAAACCGATGTCAACCTATGAACGCCGAATTGTTCATCTTGAACTTTCCAAAAACCCCGAGGTCTCCACTGAAAGCACCGGCGAAGGGGAAGATCGAAAAATCGTGGTAAAGCCAGCCGATATGATTGATTAGTTTCAAGAAATTAATTTTTCTTATTTGAGAATCAAGCTTTTCAAGCTAGGTTCGATTTTCACAAATTTACATGGCCATCGCGCGTAAAATTGCGTACAATGTGATTTTTAATTCAATAGCCAAAATTCTTTCGACTATTTTAGCTTTGGTCGGAATCGGTTTTATTACGCGTTATCTGGGGACAAGCGGCTTTGGAGATTATTCCACGGTTTTAGCATTTTTCGCTTTTTTTGGTTCATTCGCTGATTTGGGTTTATATTCGATAACCGCCAGAGAAATTTCCCGCCCGAACGCGGATGAAAAGAGAATTCTCAACAACGCTTTCACTTTGAGACTGGCTTCTTCGGTGGCTGTTTTTATCCTTACTCCTATTTTGGTTTTCTTTCTGCCCTATTCCAGCGATGTCAAACTGGGCATCTTAATTGCCGCAGCTTCTTTTGTTTTTTCTTCCACCTATAATGTGCTCAATGGTGTTTTTCAAAAAAATCTGGCTATGGACCGCGTTGCTTTGGCGGAAGTTTTGGGCAAGGTTTTGCAGATTTCCATAATAATCTTGGCCGTTAAAAATAACTGGGGATTCCTTGCTATAATACTTTCGGTGCTGGCCGCTATGATCTTTAATTTCTCCACCGTCCTTTTCTTTTTGAGAAAATACGCCAAACTAAGTCTGCAATTTGATTACGTTTATTGGAAAAGTTTTTTTAAAGAAGCTTTGCCGCTAGGAATTTCCGCTATCGTAATCTTTGTTTATTTTAAAATAGACACTATTCTTCTTTCCGTATTAAAAACCAACACAGAGGTCGGCATATACAATGCGGCCTATAAGGTAATTGAAAATGTTTCTTTTTTTCCGGCTATGATAATCGGATTGGTTTTCCCTATTTTTTCTCGGCATATTTTTTCCGACAAGCCGCAGTTCTCGCACGTTGCCAATGAAACAACCAAGGTGTTTCTGGTTTTGCTGGTGCCGATTGTGATTGGAACACTTTTTCTTTCTGAAGGCATCATTAATCTCATCGGTGGCGCTGCTTTTGCTCAGTCAGCCAATACTTTGCGCATACTTATTTTTTCCTTAGCCTTTATTTTTTTCGGCAATTTTTTCAACAGCATTCTGATTGCGAGCAATCATCAAAAAAAATTGCTTTGGGCGCTGGTGGGCTGTGCAATTTTCAATGTCACCGCTAATTTAATATTTATTCCGTTGTTTTCCTATACAGGCTCGGCAATTATTTCCGCTTTCACCGAATTCTTTGTGGCGGCGGCAGGTTTTATTTTGACGGCAAAATATGTAGGCTACAAGCCTTCTTTCCGGCCGCTTGCACGCATCTTGATTTCAGGAGCAGCTATGGCCGCTTTTTTATATCTTGTTAGCGACTTGGGTTTTCTGCCTCGAGTGTTGTTTAGTTCGCTGATATATATCTTTTTTCTCTGGCTTACCCGCACGATTACAATTAAGGAATTATCCAGTATTTTTCTAGCCAAATAACTTCTTCGGGTCTTGCGTTTTGAATAAGCTTTTTGTGTTTAATTTTGCTATGAATAATTACACCAAACAACCCACCGTTTTCATTGTCGTGCTTAATTTTAACGGCAAAGACACATTGAACGGCTGTTTGTCGTCCTTGTATCAATCTGATTATCCCGAATTCGAAGTAGTTGTAGTGGACAATGATTCCAAAGACGGATCTTTTGAACAAGCTAAACAGTTTTTTTCTCGCGCGCACTTTATAAAAAATGACACTAATCTTGGTTTCGCCAAAGGCAATGATGTTGGCATCCGTTTTGCTCTCGAAAAATTTGCTGATTATGTTTTTATTCTTAACAACGATGCTTTCGTAGAAAAAACAACCCTGTCTATCCTCATCCAAACAATGAAAAGAAATCCGAACATCGGCATTGCCAGTCCTTTGATTTTTTCAGCTAACAACAAAATTTGGTTCGCTGGAGGAAAAATAAATTGGTTAAAAATGAAAGCTTTTCATCTATACGAAGTGCCGTCAGTTTCACCTTACGCGACAGAATACATAACCGGCTGTTCCATGCTGGTTAAAAAAGAAGTTTTTAAAAAGATAGGACTTTTTGACGAAAGATTTTTTCTCTACTATGAAGATGCTGATTTCTCTGTGCGCGCCAAGAAGGCTGGTTTTGATCTTTGCATTATCCCGGAAGCACACTTGCAACACTTGGAACAAAGTTCCAACAAAAACGCTGCTAAACTTTACTGGCTGGTGCTTTCCGGGCTTCTTTTTTTCCATCTAAATGCTTCTTTTTTCCAAAAAATATGGCTTTTTTTCTATCTGCAGATAAGAAAAATTAAAAATACCTGCGATATTGTTTTCAGGAAAAAAGACACTGCTGCTCTTGTCCGCAAAGCTTATAATGATTTTAAAAATCTCCGTTCCAATCTATGAATATTTCTTTTATTATCGTAAATTATCAAAGCCGGCAATTTTTGCAACAATGCATTAAATCTATTTATGAACATGCTCCCGCTGTTTCCTATGAAATACTGCTGGCTAACAATGACAGCGAACCTTTGCTTAATTTTTTAGAAAAACCTGATCTAAAAATTATTGAGAATCAGAGCAATGTCGGCTTTGGCCAAGCTTGCAATTTGGCCGCCAGAGAGAGCATCGGTGAGATTCTTTTTTTTCTAAATCCGGACACAGAACTTAAAACTTCCAATATTGACGACATTGCCCAAGCTCTTGCTGACTTGAATTTAGGCATTGTTGCTCCAGTCTTGGTTATGGCGTCGGGATCCATCCAGCCTTGGAGCGCCGGCAAGACAATTACTCCTTGGCGCACGCTGCTGAATAATCTTAGCAGTAAGCAAGATGATTTTTTTCAAAAACAAATTGCACCCAGCGAGGCTGATTGGGTCAGCGGCGGAGCTTTTGCCATTCGGAAGAAAACTTTTCTGGAATGCGGAGGTTTTGATGAAAAATTTTTTCTTTATTTTGAGGATATCGATTTATGCAAGCGCATCCGGTCTCTGGGGAAAAAAATTATAATTTTACCGTCTGTCAAAGTTTTGCACCTGGGAGGACAAAGCATTTCTGACATCAAAAAACAGAAAGAATTTTATTATCAGTCACAGGATTATTATTTTAAAAAACATTTTGGAACGGCTGCTTCGCTATTCATTAAACTCTTAAAAAAGATCGCTTTAGCTTTTAAGAAAATATAGCCAGTTATGTTTAATTATATTTTTTACTTTCTCTGCTTTTTCCTGCCCTTCCAGTTTGCCCTGAATCCGGCAACAGGAATTGATTTGGCAATAGTACGCGTCATTATTCCCGCCATATTTATAGCCTGGCTATTTATTGCTTTGAAAAATAAATCGCTCTTGCTGCCAAAAAACAAAACAACCTGCTGTCTTTTAGTTTTTATTTTTCTTATATTTATTTCTCTTTTGTTTTCACATAATCTGTCCTGGTCGCTGCGAAAAATATTTTTTTTGCTATCACTGCTGCCTGTTTATTTTGTAGCTGTTTCCGTTTTCAAAGAAAAGACAGCCCAACGCAAGACACTGGCGGCATTGGTTGGCGGCGGAGCTTTGCTGGCAACTTTTGGCATTATTCAATTTGTTTCTCAGTTTATTTTTGGCATTGATCCTGTGTATGATTTCTTGGCTCGCAGTATTGCTCCTTTCTTTTTGGGCAATTCTTTTTCTCAGGCGGTGCTAACTTACCCCAGCTGGCTAGTCAATAGCGAAGGAACCACTTATATGCGTGCAGTGGCCAACTTTCCTGACCCACACATGTTTTCTTATTATCTTGGCCTGCTTATTCCATGGTCCATCGCTCTTTGGGCAACATCAAAAAATCACAAAAAGCTGTTTTTTATTTTTTCACTTTTGATCATTATTGCCGATATTATGACTTTTACTCGCGGCAGTTATGTCGCCCTTATCACATCCGCTTTTATAGTCTTACCGATAGTTTCCAAAAATACCGCCAAAAAACTGCTCTTTGGCATAATAATTTTTATTTTTCTTTTGATAACCATGCCGCATGGACCGGTCACGGGTAGATTTGTTTCCAGTTTTGACGCACAAGAAGGCTCCAATCAAGGAAGGCTTGTTAATTGGCAGCAAGCAGCTTCAATAATCACTTCTCATCCGCTTGGCGTTGGCATTGGCATGTATTCTTTGTCTATCAAGCCTGATGCGAATTACCGCGAACCGATTTATGCGCATAATTTATATCTGGATATTGCCGCTGAACTGGGGATACCGGCTGCTCTTGTTTTTATTGCGTTTCTATTTTTAGTTTTTAAAAATTTTTGGCAAGCAGCTAGAAAAAATCAGTTCTTTGCCGCCGGTGTCGCCAGCCTTGCTATTTTTTCTTTTCATTCTTTGGTAGAAAATCCGCTCTATTCTGTTCACGTGCTGCCCTTGCTGTTAATTTTGGCAGCTCTAGGCACAGCCCTGACGTCTTATGAAAAAATAATCTCTCTCAATAACTTGCTTTTACTGGCCATCTTTTGCCTGCCCTTATATTTGGTTCGTGTAACTATTTTTGATTTGCCAACAAATGTTTTCGAAATTTTGTCCACAATAGCAATCTTTCTTTGGGGAATAAAAAATAGAAAAAATTTGTGGAATGATTTTCTCTGTTTGCCAAAATTTCTATTAATCAGTATCGGGCTTATTTTGCTTGGCTTAGTGTTGTCGCTGTTTTTTAACAATTCCTATGCGGTTGGCTTTGGTATTCTTAAAAGCTGGTTTGTGATCCCTCTTCTTTTTTCTTTTGCGATTTATTCCAGCTTGCAGAAAGAAAACTTTTTGGAAAAAATATATGCCAGTCTGTATTTTTCCTCATTTTTAGTTGGTTTTATAGCTATTATTTATAAAATCTCCGGGATAGTTACTTATGACAATCGCTTGCAAGCTTTTTATTCTTCACCTAATTATTTGGCTATGTATCTGGCACCGGGAATTTTTTTTGGGATTTATTTTTTGATGAAATACAAATCGCAAAATAATTTAAAATATATTTTTCTCAATCTTTTTTTTCTGACTTGCTTGCTAACCGCTCTGCATTTTACTTATTCTTACGGCGCTTGGCTGGCTGTTTTTATGTCTATTTTAGTTACTGCGATATTCACCCTTTCCAATAAAAAAATTGTTTTTGCAGCAATCATTTTTGCAATTATTTTTTCTGCGCTTATCTTTAAAACAAACACCGAAAAATTTTCGGGAATTTTTTCTGAGCGTTCTTCTGTGGCTTCGCGCATAACCATTTGGAAGTCCTCTTTAATGATGCTCAAAGAAAATCCTTGGCTAGGCATCGGCCCCGGAAACTTTCAAGATAAATATTTGGAATTTCAAAAATATTTTCCCCCTTATTTGGAATGGGCCGTCCCGGAGCCGCACAATATTTTCCTTGCCTTCTGGCTTCAATCGGGCTTGCTGGGTCTTATAGGCTTTCTGCTTTTACTGTGTTTTGTTTTTAAAAACACCTGGAGTATTTTAAAAAATAAAAAAGACGCCCTTTTAGTTGCGCCTCTTTTTATGTTTTTTGTTTATATTGTACTGCACGGACTTGTTGACACGCCTTTTTGGAAAAATGACTTTGCTTTTTTGTTCTGGCTGTGCGTTTTTTTGGAAATCTTTATTCAAAAATTTAGTCGTGACTAAACTATCTGTTTTTTGTTTTAAATTATGTATGTTTTTTGTTTATAGTCCACATCCTTTTCTTGCTCCCCATTGTTTCCAGTTGTTATTTTGACTGTAAAGTTTAACTGCAGCGTTAATGTTCGTGTTTGGATCTGATGCTGCTGTTACGCATTTATTATACAAGTCTCTATCTGTTACCCAACACTTTGTTTTATCTTTTGCGATTTTAGCAGTATATGCCGTATTAAAAGCACTTGGACAATTTAATCCTGCCACCTTGTGCACAGAAAGATTAATTTGAAAGAGACCAACAGATACGGAATCATTAGTGCCCCCTCCCTGGCATTTATCAACAGAACTTAAGGCGTTGTCTACTCCACTGCTTTCTCCTGAACAAATACAAGATGCTTGCGTTGCCCATGTAGACGGGCTGCTTGTTTTATTAAGAGCTGTTAAGTTTTCCACTGTACATTTTCCAGACGTAATTTTTTTATATTTTCCCGTCGTTGAATCTATGGTTCCCATTGGTGTTCCTTCTGTGTCCACCTCCACACTTATTAAATTACCAAGATTTACATTAACTAAATCTGGGTTGATAACGTACATAAATAGGTAGGCTGTCAGAGCCGCTACTATGCCTATCAGTGAGTCAGTAATAATCTTTTTGGCTGATTGGGCAGCAGCGTTGTTGCCTGCGCTGCCCATATACATGACTCCTCCAACAGTCATCATCAGAAGTCCGGCAATGCCGACTGTCCAGATTCCAAATTTGTAGATAGACACAATTAAATCCGGAAGGTCGGGCGCTGTAGTATCTTTTTGATAAAATCCGGGTAGGCCTTCCAGCATTTTATACTCAAATGCGGCTGAAGCAGAGCTGCTTATTGCAAAGGCCAGCAAGCAGCTAACAGCACTTATAGCTAGTATTTTTTTTATCTTATTTAGGTTCATTTTTAGTATGTGGTGTTCTTAAAAAAGTTCTATAAAAAATAACAAATATGTTAAATTGTCCCTAATGTTGTTTGTAATAGACATTAGTCTTAATTATTTTTTATATTCATCAACTTGACATTTTATCGGAAAAACAATGCGGTTTTTTATTTTGGGCATATTTTTTATTGATATTTTTTTATGTCTGCATAAAAAATTAAAATTCTTTATGTTTATTTTTTCTAGTTAATATTTATATGATTTTTATTAATTTGATAACCTTAATTAAATGTAATACCCTGACCCAAACAACACTCGCTCTTTAATTCACTAACAGTGATTTGTTTTCTTGTGGATTTGCCTGCTCCATTGGAGGGATCATTAATTGTTAAATTGTCTCCATCTCTTGAGGTAACAACTATAAAATGACCGCCATTGGTAAATCTACAGTCTTTGCCTGACTTACATTCACGAACGGATATTACAACCGGCTTATTGGACCCGGCTTTTGCTAATGCATTTTCAGCAGTAGTTGCTTGGCTTTTTAAACCATAGCTTTCAGCAGCAGCAGCTAATCCTGCAGCAGTTGATCCAGCATTACATATGCGACCACCTTTAGCAATTACTTTTTGAGATAATCCCTTAATATCAGCATCTTTTCCATAATATTTAAGCACCATTGCGGTTGAAACAACCCCGCAACCAGAAGAACAAATACTTGAAAGTTTACCGCTTTTTTCTTTACATTTTCCACCATTACTATAATCGATAGCTGCTACCCCTGAAGCGCATTGATACAGTGCGGGAACACCTCCGGTACCTGCGGTGCTAGAACCCGCAACTGGTGCCACTCTTTCTGAAGCTGGCAATTCAAATGTGTCCACCTCCACACTTATTAAATTACCAAGATTTACATTAACTAAATCTGGGTTGATAACGTACATAAATAGGTAGGCTGTCAGAGCCGCTACTATGCCTATCAGTGAGTCAGTAATAATCTTTTTGGCTGATTGGGCAGCAGCGTTGTTGCCTGCGCTGCCCATATACATGACTCCTCCAACAGTCATCATCAGAAGTCCGGCAATGCCGACTGTCCAGATTCCAAATTTGTAGATAGACACAATTAAATCCGGAAGGTCGGGCGCTGTAGTATCTTTTTGATAAAATCCGGGTAGGCCTTCCAGCATTTTATACTCAAATGCGGCTGAAGCAGAGCTGCTTATTGCAAAGGCCAGCAAGCAGCTAACAGCACTTATAGCTAGTATTTTTTTTATCTTGATTGGGTTCATTTTTGGTTGTTAGCGTGTGAGTTTTAACTCGTTTATAAAAGCAAGACGCGCTATCTTTTCTCATTATAGCCTTATAAGATAAATTTTTTCGTCAATTCTGTTTACAAAATATAAGTAGCCCTGGTTAGCAGAAAGAAACAGTCTATCGGAATCATAATCTTTCGCAATATCATTTATTTCAACTATCCTTTCTTTTTTCCCGGTTTCGATATTTATTTTCCAAAAAGTATCTTTAGTTGTAAATTTATTGTTTTGGTAATCATCGGGCATAATTGCTTCGCCTGGAATATCTCCAGGCAATGCATAGTATATTGTTTTGCTGTCATTAGACCATATACACTTAGAAACTAGCGTTGGAATGTTTAGTTCTGTGTAATTTCCCTCAGACGTTATGAGTCCTAATGTAACCATTTTGCTCTCGCTGTTTGCTAGAGAACTCACCAGGGCCTGTTTACCATTAGGAGCCCACAAATAATCTGCCCCAAATCTGTTGCTTAGAATTAGATGAGGTTCACCACCGGTCATGTCTACCGCCTTGAAATAGGTTTTTTCTCGGGCTTTGGGCGCGTTCCAAAATGAAAGCAGCGAGGTTGAAGGAATTTGAGCAATTAAAACATCCCTGTCTATTAACTCGGTTAGGCTTTGCCATTCACTGCCGTCAGGATTAGAAATATTCAGTGTTCTTTTGTTAGAACTAGCGTCATAATATTTATAAAAAATTTTAGTACCGGCGGAATCCCAAGCAATTGTATCGAGTCCATCTTTCAATGGAAAACCTTTTTTCTCCTTATGGTTGTAGAAATAGAAAGAACTATTGTTGCCTTTTTTAAATTCGGTTATAACTTTTTCTCCGCCATTGGCCCAAAAAACATTTTTAAGCCCTGCTAGTTCCGTATCTGCTATTTGGCTTTCTTTGCTGCCATCTGCTTGAACCGACCAAACCGTGCCGTCTTTAGCCGAATAATAGGTAATGGTTTCATTTTTTTTATCAAAAATAGGCTTGCCTATTACTGGCTGTTTAGAAACGGGCATTATTTTTTCAGATTTTTTTTGAATAATTTTTTCCTGTTCGTTTTTTTCTGGATCTGTTTGCACTATTGGCTCAGAACTGCTCGGTGTGCTTTTTTTGAACACAAAATTATACACGCCTAAAAAAAATAGCGTTATACCAAGCAAAACCAAGGATATTATTAAAACTTTTTTCATAAAAATTAACTGCCAAAAGCCACATGATAATGAGGCGTTTTTTCTTTAGTAGTACAGTTGTATCTTAAACTAGCATCTGCATCGGTAGCACAAATTTGTTTTATTCCATAACTGCTTAGATTATTTTTGTTTTTTAGGAGAAAATTCTTTACTGATTGGTCAACTCTTAAATCAATCTTATCCCCTGTGCTATGCGAAGAGTGCCCTCCTTCTGTTCCTCCTGTTACCATCACATTGCAACTTGTTCCGCAATCCTTTTTTAGTTTTATTAGATTGTCTACAGCTGATGTTTTTAGGCCAGCCAGGCTTGTACAATTTGTTTCTGTAGTGCTTTTACAATTTAATTTATTAACTTTAATACCTGCTGCAGCTAATTTAGTCCGCGTAGCAACATCAGTTCCGCCAGTTGTCCCTCCAGAAACTGTGGCTGCGGGGGTTGTCGTTGCCGTATTTGCCGCACTTTCTTCCGCTGTTACACTTACTAAATTACTGAGGTTTACCTTAACCAAATCCGGATTGATAACATACATAACTAGATAGGCCGTTAGAGCAGCTATGATACCTATCAGGGCATCGGTAATGATTCCTTTGGCCGATTGGGCGGCAGCATTGTTGCCTGCACTGCCCATATACATAACTCCGCCGATAGTCATCATTAGAAGTCCAGCAATACCCACTGTCCAGATTCCGAATTTATAGATAGCCACGATTAAATCCGGAAGGTCGGGAGCTGTAGTGTCTTTTTGATAAAATCCCGGCAGTCCTTCCAGCATTTTATATTCAAGTGCGGCTGAAGCAGAACTGCTTATTGCAAACGCCATCAAACAACTAATAGCGCTTATGGCTAGTATTTTTTTAATCTTATGTAGCTTCATTTTTGGTTTTTGGTGTGTGTTTATTGATAATAAACGTTTTAGATAATCGGGTTTTCTTCCCTTTTTTCAAAAAGGGGCTCTGGAATAACAGCAAAAATTATACCCATTGAAAACATCAGCACAAAACCGGTTAAAGCAATCTTAAATAAAAACATAAGCTGCTTTGGCAGGTTGATTGCCAAGCTAGCAAAGAGACCTCCTTTTCCAGAATCGCTTACTGTTTGATAGGTATTATCCACAACATTAACTTGCACAGACGCAGCCATACTTTCGTCGCCCAGGTCATCCACACTAACTCCCCAATTATTATAAAGGGCTTTGCGTAAATAGTTTATCTTTTTAGAATTTTCTTCTGTTCGGTCTTCTTCCATTACTACTGATACGCTATAACTGTCTCCAACCTCTTTGTCTGCAGAAAATGATGTGGTGTTTCCATATGAATCATCTGATTCACCATCTACACTCCACTCGAAGGTTTGCCCAAAATACCCCCAAATGCCTGAGGTGTCCGCCCTTAAAGTAACCTCATTGCCGGTATTTGTTTCAAAAACATAGGAGCTATAATCTGCGGTTTTCCCATTTTCTGTATCTTTAAAAAATCCCATGAGTTTTGGCCAAACTTTTGCAGTATCGGTTGTAGTTATTGTGAGCTGTGGTTCGACAATTAAAAAATAAAGGTTAACCTCAACAACACCCCCTGTTTTTTTGCTCAATCCTTTACCTATAACATTAATTGCTTCTCCTGGTTCTCCCAAAACAGGAAAAATTAAAACATTGCCTTCACTACAATCTTCAGACATATCGCTTGTGCATGACATGGAGTGGTTATTAACCATCCACGAAACGCCGGTTAAAGTATCGTCGTCATTTTTAGGAAGCTCTACTCCTATAATTTTATTTTCAGCAACCTCACAGGCTGTTCCACTGGTTGAATCACAAAAAGCGCCACCACTTTTATCCATCTTCATTTCTCCGTCCGCTGAAACCACTACAGAATAGGCCATTAATTTATTTTCTTGCTGTCGCACTCTTATTGTAATTGAGCCCTGGGTTGTTTCGTTGTTGCTGTCAGAGCTTTCTGTTGCTTTCACTCTTATTTTTAAATAAAATGCTCCTTCTCCGTCTGGATCCACTAGATTAGCCGGTAGATTTAATGAAATATTTATCTTATTTTTGCCTATTCCCACTATGTCGGAATTTTTTATGCTGCCATATTTTTTTATCATGTCCGTGGTTATGTCGGTCCATGATGTGTCATCATTAGGAGTAATTATTCCGTCTTCGCTTTTTTCTATGCTCCACTCATAATAAACACTGCCCGAATCACTCACGTTTTGTATTCCAGCCGCTACCGTGAGCGTGTCTCCATTGCCACCCGGATCATTAAGCGGGCTTTCTGGATTTGCTGAAAGACCAATTGTCATTTCGCCTATCCCATATTCATTTGTGGTTGGATCAACTAAATTTTCTTCAAGACACCTATCTAGATCAAAATTGCTAGTTAATATGTTTACACTGCCTTCCTTATAAAAAGCCCGGCGCCCATTTTCAATATCATCCTTCTCCTCTTCCAGCGCAGAACAAGTTCCATTTGAAAATGCCCACATAATCTTGGTTGATGAATCTTGGTGATCGGTTGGTAAAAAAGTTGTGCCTTCTACTGCTACCCCAACCTCATCACCGTCTGCATATAGCCAAGTAAATTTATCCAATCCTTTTCCTATGATCAGGGTTTCATCTTTGTCTGATATCGTGTCGCCATTGTTAGCATTATCAGCAGAATCAGCTCCCCAAAACGTTCTCTCCTTATCAGTAAAATCTCCGTCGCCAGCTCTATCATTATCATTCAAATCAACTGTAACCTTTTTGGTGCTTATATTTTTTTCTGGGAAATATGGAAAAAGGTGTTTGCATAAATTGACGTCTTTTGTAAACGAGCAGGTTGGCTGCAAGGTTGAATCTCCTTCTGCAATAGTTGTGCCATCCGGTATGGTGTCGGTATATACTTCAGTGGCTCCCTGTATCGAAACAGTTCTATCTTGGGTTATGCCATTAACTAGGCCATCCACTAAGTAAGAGCAGCTTTCATTAAGTGTTTTGGCTGTACTAAAAAAGTTTGGTGGGGCAACACGATAATATTCCGGGTCTGTATCATCATAACCGGTTTGTGTGTTGGTGTTTGCTTCAGCTAAGGCGCTACAAATTCCATCGGTCTCATTTTCAGCATTGGTCCCTGGCATTGAGGTTATCACTCCCAAAATTGAATCTGGATCAGCATCTGTATCATCAGTGTCCATTAAGTTCATAATTCCATCATCTTCAAGACAAATAGGTGTCCCACTGCCTTCCCGGCAGCTTAGGGTTGCTTCATAGTCTTCCAAGTCAGCCTCGTTTTCTATGGTGCACCCAAACACAGACTCAGCGTCTTCTTCATCTGAATTGGCGGCACAAACACTAAAACTCCCGGAGATTGTCTTTTCCACTGGATCTGTGCAAAGGTCAGGATCATAGGCTGGATCAGACTCCTCAATCCATGGTGGGCAATCTTGATCAGTTGTGGGATATACTGAATTAAGCACGTCACAGGAGGCGGTGGTTGCTTCCACACAGGCAGGGTGGTGTCCAGATGGACAAGTACCGCTAAAAGAAACTTTTGCATTTCTTAGCTCATACGTTGTTCCACTCTCTTCCGCTGACATATAACAATTGGGTGCATCCTCATCATTGTGCTGTTCTAAGTCACCATTATTGTCTCTTTTAAAATTTTTAATCCAGCCTTCATTTTCATCAGTAACCGATGGCTCTGCCTTTATGCCCGTGGCTGATGAACCAAACTTTCCAGCCTCTCTTTTAATAACTGCTCTAGTGGCCGCTATTTTCCAATCATTGGGTGTTATTAATTCATCGCCGTCTAAATCACAAGCCTCAATTTTGCTTTGATTTGTTTCTTTAGCTTTTTCATCCCTGCAGTCTTCTATGGCGTCTGCGTCTAGGTAGTTTTCCTCACACCAGGTTTCTGTTTTCCACCAACTTTCTGTTAATCCACAATCTGCCCTTTTTAAATACCAGGTGTAATAAATAGGTTTTTCATCGGAAAATCCCTGTGTTATAGCCTTTCCCGTTACACTAGACCCGCCTTTAAAATTGTCTGTTGAGGAAAAGGAGATTTTAACCAGGGGGTTTATGGCGCTAGATTTTTTATCTATATTCCCAATCTCATCATCAAGCGTGTCAAAGTTCACCGACCCAGTACTGGGATCAGAAATTGAACCAATTGTGTTGGCAGCTTGCGCTCCCAGGGGAAATGTTTGGGTAAAAAATAGACCCACCCCACAAACATATGCAAGAATTTTTTTATTTTTTCTGTGTTTAAACATATTTTTAAAAATAAATTAAAAGTATTTTATTAAATATATATAAATAGCATCTAATCCAGTAATTAATATAAATTGAAACAGTGTTGAATAAATAAGAGAGTTGCTTTTATATAAAATTAATCCAGCTAGTGGTGCGCTTATCAAATAAACAGTCATTAGCCAAGAAAGGGACCCTGAAATTATAACGAGAAATAAAAAAAGTGCCGCCTGGATAACTATAGCCCAATAACCCATTTTTTCTTTAAAAATAGAAAGTAAAAAGCCTCGGAAAAAAAAGTCATATAAAAAAATAACCGGCAATACTAATATAAACTCATAATAAATAAATTTCCCAAAATTATTAGTTATCATTTTTGGTACCCCGTATTTACCCCCAAACAGACCAAAAAAATATATAGCTAAAAATAATAATAAGCCGCCCGCAACAATACTTATGCCTCCCCAAAATAATCCCTGTTTCCAGTCGCCAATCCTAAGCGCAAAAGCGCTAAAATCTTTTTTTAAAATAAACTTATTAAATAATATTGGTATAATTATTAAAAAAATAATCATTACTATAAGTTGTTGAAAAACATCCAGCGCTGGAAAGAGTGCGTATATAATTAATATGCTTAAAATAAAAACCGTACTTAAAACAAATTCTTTTGTTTTCATAAAAAAGTTTTTTATTATATAAAAATAATACCATATTTTATAGATTTATACTAGTTTAATTATAAGTATTTAAATTTAATAAAGATTTATTATTATTAGTGTTGTTGAAAAATGTTGATAGTGCGCAAAAAATCCCAAAGATAAAGAACTATTTCCACTTTTTAGGTGTGCATAAAACAAACATTATACGTCATTTTTAGATGGATAAGGGGGTGTTTTTTTAAAAACAATATAGGTGTTATTTTTATACACATAAAAAACAGGGTGTTATTAACAGCAGGTGGGGTGAAAAACAGGGGTTATTCACAACTTGTTAACAAATTTCAGGGGCTTTCCTGGTTAAAGAAAATAAAATAAACAATAATCCGCTGGAAATGCCCACGTCGGCGACATTAAAAATAGGAAAAAAATTTTTAAAAATAGAAATATAATCCAAAACACAACCAAAAAAGAAGCGATCTGAAATATTAGACAAGGCACCACCCATAATTAAACTTAAGCCTAAAAATAAGAAATTTTGAGAGAAGGCTTGTTTGTGGAAAAAAATAAAATAAATCACTAAAAGTAATAAAAAAAGACCAAGGATGAGCCAAAAAGCGGGTATAGGTAATTGTATTCCAAAAGATATGCCGCTATTGCACAAATAAAATCCGCCACTTTGGCGGATTTTATATTTAAAAAGCTGATCAATAATAATAATAAATAAGCCCAAAAAAGCACCCCCCTTTAAGAAATAGCTGTTTTTAAGGCTTTTAAACATAGGAAAATTAACAGTTTGTGCATTTTTTAGCTGCTGGATAAGCTTTTAA
>JAKLIP010000004.1 GCA_022709545.1 Patescibacteria group bacterium | reverse complement strand
AAAATTAATTTATGGTATAATTTAATCGTGAGGTTTTTTCTATAAGCTATAAGCTAAAACCTAAAAGCTAATTCAATATGATTCGTTTTGAAAATGTTTCAAAAATATATCCCGGAGATTTTTCAGCATTGGAAGATATTAATATTTCTATTGAGCAGGGAGAATTTGTTTCAATCGTGGGGCACAGCGGATCGGGAAAATCAACTTTGCTCAAGCTTGTTTATGCCGAAGAACAACCGACAACCGGTACGGTTTATTTTAACGATCGTCCCTTGGATGCCATAAAAATCAAACACTTACCTTTCTATCGCCGCAATATCGGAACGGTTTTTCAGGATTTCAAATTGCTTCCGCAAAAGACTGCCTATGAAAATGTGGCCTATGCTTTGGAAGTTTCAGAGGGATCGCTCGAAGAAATTCAGGAATTAGTGCCGGAAATTTTGGATCTTGTCGGCATGGGTGATAAAATGGAAAAATATCCGAGACAATTGTCCGGCGGAGAACAGCAGAAGGTTTGTTTGGCCAGAGCTTTTGTCAGAAAACCCCTAATAATAATAGCCGATGAACCAACCGGAAATCTGGATCCTAATTCAACTATGGAAATAATGCAGCTCCTGCTTAAAATAAACAGCATGGGAACGACGGTGCTTCTGGCTTCTCATAACAAAAGCATTGTGGATAAAATAAATCGCCGCGTGATTGAACTGGAAAAAGGCAGAATAATCAGGGACAACGCCAAGGGGAAGTATGCAGTGTAAATAAAAAATAAAATAGAATATGAAAAAAGTAAAACTAATAAGAACATTTCAAGAAGGGTTGGATAATTTCCGCCGCAACGGCTGGCTCAGTTTTGCGACGGTCAGTGTTTTAGCTATATCGCTGTATATAATAAGCGTTACGGCCATTCTGGGCGTTACTGCCAATATTGTTCTGCAAAATATTCAGGACAAAATCAATGTCAGTGTCTATTTTAATCCCGATGTTGAAGAAAACGCCATTTTAGAAATAAAGAATAAACTGGTCGGCTATCAGGAAATAAAATCCATCGAATATGTTTCCAAAGATCAGGCGTTGGAACAATTCAAAAAACTTGGAGACAACAATCCTTCAATTTCGCAAGCCTTGGAAGAATTAGGAGACAATCCGCTTTTGGCATCCTTGGTGATAAAAGCCAATTCTCCCGATCAATACGACATAATAACCAAGTCAATCAGCGGATCAACTTTTTCCGACAGTGTTAGCCGGATTGATTTTGAAGAAAACAGGATGGCCATAGGACGGCTGACTTCAATTATCAATTTGGTAGAAAAAATCGGACTCACTCTCGGCATCGTTTTTGTCTTTATTGGAATTTTGATAACCTTCAACGCAATCCGACTTACGATGTACGCGCACAAACAGGAATTTGAAATTATGCGACTGGTTGGAGCATCAAACCTGTATATTCGCATGCCTTTTATTTTCGAAGGAATTTTCTATGGAATTTCTTCGGCTATAATTGTCATGATTGCTCTTTTAGCTACTTCAAAATTTTTAGCGCCAATAACGGAAGGTAGCATTTCCGGCGGTGATATTTTTTCATTTTGTCTTTCACACTTTTTCATAATTTTCTTCAGCTTACTTTTGTCGGGAGTGCTTTTGGGAACAATCAGCGGTTTCATCGCTATTCGCAGATATCTCAAGATATAGGGAAGAATTTCAAATTTTCAATTTTTAATTTTAAATAATATCCCGCTTTGCGGGGCTTGTTTTTTTAGCTTAAAAGTAGTATAAATATATTATAAAAAGGCTTTATTAAAGATTAAAATAATTATAGGCAGGGTGATCCCAGCACCAATTCCAAAGTAAGTTTATTGGTAAAGGTTTGGTTTGTGCACGGAAACGCCTTAGGCTCAAAAAGTAATTAAAGTAAATTATAATATAGAATTGGTGCGGGACGCTCATGTTTGTAGCTGCTCGTACCTCGCAGACAAACATGGCGGATAATACAATGGAAAAAATCGTTTCACTTTGCAAAAGAAGAGGGTTTGTTTTTCCGTCTTCGGAAATTTATGGCGGATTTGCGGCGATTTATGACCTGGGTCCGTATGGAGTAGAACTCGCTAATAATATCAAGAAAGAATGGTGGAAAGCTATGGTGCAGATGCGAGACGACATTGTCGGACTCGATAGCGCTATTTTTATGAGTCCAAAAATTTGGGAAGCTTCCGGACATGTTGGCGGGTTTTCTGATCCGTTAGCAGAATGCAAAAAATGTCATTCCCGAGTCAGAATTGATCATTTGCTTTCAGGATTGGGTATAAATGCGGATGAAAAAATGGGTTTGGAAGAACTCAATAAAATTTTTGCTGATAATAAAGAAAAGATAAAATGTCCTAGTTGTGGAAAAAGTGAATTTTCCGAAATTAAAAAATTCAATCTTTTGGTCAAATCAAATCTGGGAAATTTTACGGATGATTGGAGCAAGGAACCGGTATATCTTCGCGGAGAAACCTGCCAAGGAATTTATGTAAATTATAAAAATGTTTTGGATTCCACGCGGGTCAAGATTCCTTTCGGAATTGCTCAAATCGGAAAAGCCTTCAGGAATGAAATCACAGCCAGACAATTTATTTTCCGAACGCGCGAATTTGAGCAAATGGAAATGCAATATTTCACAAATCCTGAAGACGAAATGACAGAATATGAAAAACTGCGGAAGTATCGCTGGAATTTTTACATAAACCTAGGAATAAAGGAAAAAAATTTGAAGTGGCACAAACATGAAAATCTGGTCTTCTATGCTAAAGAAGCTTATGACATTGAATATAATTATCCTTTTGGTTTTTCAGAACTCGAAGGCGTGCATGCGCGGGGCGATTATGATTTGACTCAACATTCTAAATTTTCTGGCAAAGACTTGTCCTACATTGATTCTGCAAGCAACAAAAAATATATGCCGCATATTATAGAATCGTCAGTAGGTGTTACTAGAACATTTTTAGCCGTGCTTTGTGATAGCTATGTTGAAGAAAAGGCTGGTGAAGACATAAGGACTGTTCTGAAAATCAATAAAAAATTAGCGCCGATCAAGGTTGCCGTTTTTCCGCTTATGAAAAACAAGCCGGAATTGGTGGCGAAAGCTCGGGAAATTTATGACACGTTGAAAACTGATTTTATGTGCGAATTTGATGATAATGGCAACGTGGGGAAGCGCTATCGCAGACAGGACGAAATCGGCACACCCTATTGCATCACAGTTGATTTTGACAGTTTGGAGAAAGGCGATGTGACCGTCCGCGACCGCGACACAATGAAGCAGGAACGAATCGAAATTGCCAAGCTTTCGGAATTTTTCAAGGAAAAATTTTCAAATTAATCTCCAGTTTGTTTAGGATTTATATGTTTATTTTTTTACTTCACTACTCGGCGCGGAAAATTTTTTCCAACGTATTAAATGTGAAAATTTTAAGTTTTTAAAATAACGAAATGCAAAAATATAAATCCAAAGTGGTTAAAGTTGGGCCGTATCTTTTAGGCGGGGATAATCCGGTCCGAGTTCAGTCAATGTGCACAACAGACACACGCGACGCCAAAGCGACAGTCAAACAGATTTTGGAATTGGAAAAAGCGGGCTGTGAAATAATCCGTGTGGCTGTGCCGGATATGGTTGCCGCTAAAGCCATTGGGAAAATAAAAAAGAAAATCCACATTCCATTGGTGGCGGACATTCATTTTGATTATAAATTAGCGTTGGAATGCGTGGCGCAGGGGATAGACAAAATCAGGATTAATCCGGGCAATATTGGTTCCAAGGAAAAAGTCCAGGCCGTTGTCAAAGCTTGCCGCGCCAAAAAAATTCCGATTCGCATCGGAGTCAACGTTGGTTCAATTGAAAAAGATTTACAGGCCAAATACGGACCGACACCGAGAGCAGCCGTAGAATCGGCGCTTCGCCATGTCAGGATTTTGGAAGATTTGAAATTTTATGATATTTTAATTTCTATCAAATTCAGCGATGTGCCGCAAATGGTGGAGGGTTATCGCTTACTTGCCAAGAAAGTTAACTATCCATTGCATCTTGGAATCACGCATGCTGGAACGGCGTATATGGGTACTATGAAAAACGCGATTGGCATCGGAGTACTTTTGCTTGAAGGAATTGGGGCAACCATTCGTGTTTCGCTCACTGCTGATCTTTGTGAAGAAGTTAAGGCCGGATTTGCGATTCTGAACGCGACTGAAGTCAGGAAGCATGGACCGGAACTTATTTCCTGTCCGACTTGCGGCCGCACTGAAATTGATCTTATCGGACTGGCTCAAAAAGTTGAAAAAGTTTTAGTAGGCATAAAAAAACCGTTGAAAATTGCGGTCATGGGTTGTGTGGTGAATGGTCCGGGAGAAGCGCGCGAAGCTGACATCGGCATTGCGGGAGGCAAAAAAGCTGGCGCAATTTTTGTGAAGGGTAAAGTGATCAGAAGTGTCAGTGAGGACAAACTTTTTTCCGAATTTCAGAAAGAACTAAAAAAGATTTGCTAATCAAAATAATAATTTTACTTGATCAATAACTGCGGATATTTTTTCAGAAGATTCTTTTTGGCTGTCAAAAGAATCTTTTTTGATTTGAATATTCCAAAAACAGTTGAGCCGGAACCGCTCATGAGTGCTCCGCTGGCGCCATTTTTCAAAAATTCATTTTTGAGTTTTTTGATCAATGGATATTCTTTTTCAACCAAAATTTCAAAATCATTGTAGAGATATTTGGAAATAATGGCTGCATTTTTCATTTTTGCGGCTGACATTATTTTTTGCGCCAATTTTTCTTCCCTTTTTATCTTTCCAAGTAATGGAGAAAGATTTTCATAGGCCCATTTGGTTGAAATGTTGATATTGGGATTTATGAGCAGAATATTCAGCTTTGGCATGGCAAACGTTTTTTTAATTTTTTCGCCAGCGCCCTCAATCAGCGCTGAATTTTTTTCGGCAAAAAAGAACGGAATATCTTTGCCGATTTTGGCAGCCATTTCAATCAATTGTTTTTGCGAAAGGGGATGATGAAAATGTTTGCTCAAAATTTTCAGCACAGCGGCCCCATCAGAACTGCCGCCGCCAAGGCCGGCACCGATGGGGATATTTTTTTTGAGGTAAATTTCAATCCCGCCGGATTTTTTTGTTTTCCCAAAAAAAGCTTTGGCCACTTTGAAACAAATGTTTGTTTCGTCGAGAGGCATATTTTTTGCATTGCTTTTGAGCGTGATAGTGTTTTTTTCGGCAATAAAATTTATTGATATTTCATCGTACAGATCAGATAGTTGCGTCATGACTGTTCTGATTTCATGAAAACCGCTGGGAAGTTTTCGCAAAACTTCCAGTGTCAAATTTATTTTGGCTGGAGCTTTTAATTTGAGAGTTTTCATTTAATTAAGTCCCGCACTTTTATGCAAAAAATAATTATCTTCTCTGCAGAAATTTATTTATATTGGTAATGTTTTAAAAATTATATATTTTTTATAAAGTGCGGGATAAACTGACGATTGCAAAAGCCTGAACCCCTTCGCCTTTGCCAAAAGCCGTCAATTCTTCGCCGGAAGTGGCATTAATGCCGATGGCATCTTCTTCTATTTTCATAATTTCCGACAAAAATTTTCTAATCTTGTCAGAAACAGGCAATATTTTCGGTTTTTTGGCTTCAACGGATATTCCGATATTATTAATTTTATATTTTTTATCTCGGACATGTTCAAGAGCTACACGCAAATATTCCTTGCTATCGGTTATGCCTTTTTGGCACATCGGGTCGGCGTAGGTTGAAAAAGAATCATTGCCAAGCGCTTGTTCCAAAGCATTACAAAGAGCATGAATAACGACATCACCATCTGAATTGGCTTCCAGTCCCTGAGCTTCCGCAATCTCAATTCCGCCTAAAAATAATTTTTTGTTAGGATCGCTGGAAAATTTGTGGGAATCTTGTCCTATGCCAACTCTGAAATCGTTCATATTTTGAAACTTTTAATTATTATTTTTGCCAGTTCTAAATCTATAGGTGTTGTTATTTTAAAATTATACTGCGAACCTTGGATTAATTTTACTTTTTTCCCCAATCGTTCGACCAAAGAAACATCATCGGTTCCCAAAAAATTTTCTTTGGATGCTTTTGTGAAGGCTTTCAGCGCGAGAGGGAATTGGATGGTTTGCGGAGTTTGCATGTTCCAAAGTTTTGATCGGTCCAGCGTTTTCTGCACTATTCCGTTTTTGTCTGCTTCTTTGATGGTGTCTTTGGTCGGATATGCAATGGCTGAGGCGCCATATTTCTTGGCGTTCAAAAATGTTTCGGAAATTTCTTCCGGCGTCACAAACGGATTGGCTCCATTATGAAACGCGATGATTGATCCGCTTTTATCTTGCAAAATATTTTTCAAAAAGAGCACGGCATTAAACGCGGAAAATTGTCTTTCTGTCCCGCCTTCAATCGCGGCCATTATTTTGCGAAGTTTGTATTTTTTGGCAAGTTGGCAGGCGATTCCAATTTCTTCTTTGCGCGTGACGATCAAGATTTTGTCGATATCTTTGCATTTTTCAAAAGACTCGAGCGCATAATAAACCAAAGGCTTGTTTTTGAGTCTTAGAAAAACCTTATTTTTCCCGAGCCCCATTCTTTTTCCGATGCCTGAGGCTAAAATTATGCCAACATTCATATGGTTTCGAATGCTTTTAACGCTGTATTTATAGTAGCACAATCTTGAATTTTGCAACACAAAATTTAAAAACAGGCATTTTTCTTGTGTGAAAATAAATTTTAAGGCATAATTCAAACATGATTATAATTCAAAAACCAACAAAAGAAAATGTGCGCGATATCCAGCAAGTTTTTTATGAAACTTGGCTTGTTACATATCCAAACAAGGAGGTTGGTATCACAGTAGAGGACATTGAGGAAAAATTTAAGGACAGATTATCGCAAGAAAAAATTCAGAAAAGAACCAAAGATATTTTGAATATGCCGGAAAATGAAATTTTTTTAATTGCCAAAGATGGAGATGCTATTGTTGGTGTGTGCAAAGCAGAAAAAAGAGAAACAGAAAATGAATTGTCTGCCATATATGTTCTGCCAAGTTATCAAGGAAAAGGTGTCGGGATGATGCTTTGGGAAAAAGTTAAAGAATTTTTTGGAAATGAAAAAAGTATTATTGTGCACGTTGCGACCTATAACACACAAGCCATCAATTTTTATCAGAGATTAGGATTTATTGATACCGGAAAACGTTTCACAAATGAAAAACACAAGATGCCGATAAGCGGCGTAATTATTCCAGAAATGGAATTTGTTATAAAAAATGTTTAGATTTGACCCCGCACTAACTTTTTGCTTTTTTAAATTTATTGTTCTGGCAAAATATATTTTTATTATTTTAGAACAGTGAGCAGAATATTTTATTGCCTTGCGCTTTTGGTGTGGCAAAAAGTTAGTGCGGGGTTGACAAGAATATCAATTAATGTTAGAAAGTAGGTGTAAGTAAAAAATATATGCAACAGTATAATCAACAGCTAAATAGAGCGAATATGACCGTTTTGAAACACGATTGTATTTTTGCGTCTCCAGAAGTAAAAAATATTTCGTTTAGCTGCGATTACCTGAAGCGATTTCGTATAAAAACTTTTTAGATTATATATAAAATTCTTCTTCGGATAAACCCGGCTAAACAAAAGCCGGGTTTTTGTTTATCCCGCACCAATGTTGTTGAAGGTATTTTAAAAAATAGATATAGATTACATATTTTTACAACAACATGTGATCGAAATAAGACAGCTAAATTTGCTTCATGCAACAATATTGGTGCGGGATGAAGCAAAATTGTTCTTTAACAATTTGCATAAACCAATTTAAAAGGAGAAGAATTATGAAAAATCTAAATTTAAGTTCAAATGTTTGGAAGCTCTATTTAATCAAAGCAGTCAGAAGCGGAATGTTTGCTATTCCGATAATCGTTTTGTTTTTCAAGGAAAACGGCTTGTCGATGAAAGAAATTTTATTGCTGCAATCATTTTTTTCAATCGTTGCTATTTCTTTGGAGCTTCCGACCGGACGCTTCGCGGATTGTGTTGGTAGAAAAGCATCAATCTTGATCGGGGGAATTATGGCGACTGTTGGATATGTTATATATTCAATGTCGTACTCGTTCTGGGGATTTTTGTGCGCTGAAGCTGTCTTGGGAGTCGGGCTCAGTTTCGTTTCCGGAGCTGACAATGCGATGCTTTATGATACATTGATGGAAAGGGATGCGGAAAGCGAATACAAAAAATTTCAAGGTAAAAATGATAGCATTGGCAAAGTTTCGGAAGGAATAACCAGTTTCATTGGTGGATTCCTAGCGCTTGTAAGCCTGAGATTTCCTCTCTATTGGGACGCCGGACTGGCATTTCTTATGGTGCCGCTGGCACTCACGCTCACTGAACCGAAAATACATAAAACGGAAAATAAGGAAAGTGTTTTTGTTCAGATGTGGAAACTTCTAAAGTTTTCACTGAACGATCACAAAGAACTCAAATGGTTGATCTTCTATTCAGCCATCGTGAGCGCTTCAACTCTCACGATGGTATGGTTCATCCAAGTCTATTGGGTTGCTACGAATGTGCCACTCACGCTTTTCGGTGTTTTGTGGGCAGTGTTGCAGTTTTCAGCAGCTTTCTTTTCCTGGCACGCGCATAGGATTGAAAAATATCTGGGCCGAAAAAAATCTTTGCTGCTGCTGATTGTTTTTCCGGTGGTTGGATATTTTATTTTGAGCACGTCTCTGTTTATTTGGCTGAATATTTTTATGCTTCTTTTCTATGTGACGGTAGGCATAAATAACCCGGTAATTTCAGACTATATAAACGGACTTGTGTCTTCAGATGTCAGAGCGTCAATTTTGTCAGTGAAAAATCTGATCGGGAGACTGGCGTTTTCCGTAATCGGACCTTTTGTCGGCTGGATCAATGATGCGATTTCATTGCAAGCCGCGCTGGCAGTTTCCGGATTGATATTCCTATTGTCCGGAGCGATTGCTTTGCTTTTCATGCGCAAGCATAAAGCACTGTGAAAATAAATAGCAGCTTTTCGTCTAAAAAAACGAAGGCTGCTATTTTGTTTTTATACTTCCGCGCCAACTTAATGCGTATTAACTTTTAAAACTGAGAAAGGGTTGACCCCGCACTAACTTTTTGCTTTTTTGAATTTATTATTCTGGCAAAATATATGTTTATTATTTTAGAACAGTGAGTAGAATATTTTATTGCCTTGCGCCTTTGGCGCAGCAAAAAGTTAGTGCGGGGTTGACGGGTTGCTATTCTTGGCATATACTGGTAAGTTACTATTGAGGTAATTTTGTAAACTTAAAAACTTAAAAAACAACACCCAAGGAGGTGAAATATGGAAAAGGAGAAGAAGGTGATTAAGCTGGCAATCGTCATTCGTGACGAAGAATATTTTCAGCATATTGTGGAGATTTTGCAGAATGAAAAGGACATAAATGTTCTTTGTGCTATGAATATCAAAGATCTCCAAACTGAAGTTCAGCCGGCAATTGCTTTTCTGGAACAGATGATTAAGCAGCAGCCAGAAATTCTCATTCTGGATCAGATAATTTTGCGGGAAGTGGCCTCTCTAGACCTGGAGAGAATTCTGGGATACCGGAGAAAGCTACCTAACATGAGAACCATCATTGTCGGCAAAAGATACAATGAGGAAAATGTGTTGGTTATGATGAAGGGAGGCGCTCACGGATTTTTTAAGCCAGAACAGGGCGACGAGCAACTTATCAAATGTGTTCGCGTAGTTTCCGAGGGGCAGCGCTGGCTAGACACTGAACTAACCAATCGAGTTTTTGATAAAATCAGCGAAGAATCAGAAGAATCAAAAGAATCAAAAAATTCTCTTAAAGCTCTAGCTCATATAAGCAGGGAAAAACTGAAAGGGCTTACTTCTCGTGAGATGGAGATTCTGTCACTGGTCAGTGAAAGCATGACCAATGAGGAAATTGCCGAAAAGCTTTTTCTAAGCGCTAAGACTGTCAAGACGCATGTCCGGAACATTTTCGAGAAGACCGGCATTAGAAATCGCGTCGAAGCCGCGCTCACGTATACTCGGTATGCACTATTGTCGCATACCACCTAGTCAAACCGAAAATAGGGCTATGATTGCGGAAACATTTGCAATTTCATAGCCCTTTTTTATTTGCTGCGCGGCGATAATTTTTGTAAAAATCGTTTATCTAAGCCAAAAATAGGTGTTGGCATTTGACAGATGCCAATTTTAGGAGTATAATTGAAAGTTACCATAGTGGTAACTTTTAAAAACAGTAAACTTAAAAAATTACAAAAATATACGGAGGAAGAAAGATGAAGAAGATTTTTACGATTGTTATGGCTATTGTGATGATGATTGTTTCAGCTGGGTTCGCTTTTGCTACTGATGAAGTACTAATCGACGAACCGGTGGCGGCTGAAGAAAAAACTTCAGTGGCTGGAGAAGTCACGGAAGAAAAGGGAGAAGGGGTAAAGCCTTTTGCGGAAGTTTCTATTGGCGTGCAAAATAAGTACGCAGATGAGTACTCCGGCGCCTTGTATTTTGACAAGGTGATGTCAAGCCAATCGATAATGGTGGGCGTCGACAGAAACGGAATCGGAATTTACATTCAAGCAGAAAATTTCATTCCGACTGGAGGCGAATTCAAGGAAACCGATTTTTGTGTCGGAGCTTATGCTGAAATCAAGGGCGTGAAAATCGATGTCGGTTATGGCCGCTATTGGATCAGAGAAAAAGGCGAAATTGATTACAACGGCATTTATGCCGAAGTAACTTTTCCAGCGCCGTTCTTCAAAATCGTTCCTTTTATCAAAGGCGAGTATCGCTTTTCTGAAAGGGTTGAGAATGAAGACGGCGAAGGAATCTCTCAGAACGGCTTCGTGTATTATGGAGGCCTTCGGAGAGAGTTTCAGATTCACGAACGCGTGAATCTGTTGGCCGAAGTTTCTGTCGGTGGACACACTGGTATCTATGGTATGCCGGCCGAAAATTTAAGTTTTGCTCGTGAGAAATTAGAAATTTCAATTTCTATCACGAACTGGCTGAAAGTTAAAGCTTCAGCTATGACCCAGCAAAACTTGGGTCTTCGGGACGGAATCGCGGCTGATACGGACAAGTTGTTCGTGTCAGGCGTAATTGTCATTTCTCTGCCTGGTTCAGAAGAACCAAAGGCAGAAGAATAGGTATGAGTAAGGGCTATGGTCGGAGGAAACTCTTGGCCATAGCCTTTTTTTATTTTCCATAAAATAAATATTGTGATATAATAATTAATAGTAATAAATAAATATTTTAAAGAGAGGAATATTTAAAAACTACACAAGGTAAAAAAATGTTAAAATTAAGGTTGGGTAAATATTTTAATTTGAAGTAATATTGTAAGGGCATGCCCTGTAGTGATACTTCAAACGAATTATGTTCTATGTTTATGTTTTAGAAAGTTTGAAGAATAAAAAGCTCTATTTTGGTTATACTGAAGATTTAAAGAAAAGAGTAAAAGAACATAATTCCGGTAGAAACTTTTCCACCAGACCGCATATTCCTTGGAGCATTATTTATTACGAGGCCTGTCTGGAAAAAGATGATGCTACAAGAAGGGAAAAATATTTAAAAACTACACAAGGTAAAAAAATGTTAAAATTAAGGTTAGGTAAATATTTTAATTTGAAGTAATACTACAGGGTATGGATAAAAAATCAAAGTTACTTATAGCGGTTGTGGTAATTCTCATATTGATTTCAATTCTGATCACTTTTTGGCGGATTATGATTCAGCGCGACTATATTATTGAAAATCAAATTGATTGCGATCCATATGCGGAAAAATGTTTTATTTGGGAATGCGATCCAACGTCAACTGTGGAAGGGGAGGCTTGCACCGGCGATCCGGAAATGGATATCTGGTATTATGCCGTTGCGCAAAGAAAAGCGGCCAATATTCCTTTTTGTAATCCGGAAGAAGATGAAAATTGTGCTCCTTTTGAATGCTTGGAAGGGGAGAAAGATTGCAGCGTAAATTTTTGCGATGAAACAACCAAAGAAGAACAAGGGGTGGAATGCAGTGATCCGGTGCAATACAGCCTGGATAATCCTGAAGAGGAAGAAGAATGTGCCGAAGACGATGAAGAGTGTTTAGCCGCCGAAGAAGAATCCGAATGCGCCGAGGATGATGAAGAGTGCCTGGCGGCTGAAGAAGAATCCGAATGCGCTGAGGACGATGAGGAATGCCTAGCTGCCGAAGAAGAGGAATCTGAGTGTGCAGAGGGAGACGATGAATGTCTAGCAGCAGAAGAGGAAGATGCAGAGTGCGCCGAGGGTGATGCGGAATGTTTGGCTGCTGAAGAGGAGGCTGCGGCTACTGAAGAAGAATCCGCCGAATGTGATCCGGCAACTGAAGATTGCAGTGCGGAAACCGCTGCTGATCCGGCTGAATAAAAAAGTTAAATCTCACTTTTAGTTTTAAAAAAAAGAAGCATTTCCACTTCTTTTTTTGTTAGGCTAATTTAATAATGATATATAAATTTTGGCTTTTTTTAGCTAAAAATTGGTATATTGCTTGATTTTTATATCATAAATGATATAATTAAAGCATAAAAAATGATATAAAATTTATGCCAAAAATAGCAAACAACAATTTAAACGAAAGACAGAACACGGTATTGGATTTCATTGAAATCAACAAAGCTGCTTCTATGGGACAGATTTTTGAACATGTTCAAGAAAAGTTTAATAAAATTACCAGAATTACTGTTTCCAGAGATTTAGAAAAGCTGATTAGTTTCAGTTTGATTGAAAGAAAAGGAAAATCAAAGAGAGCAGCTATTTATCAGATTTCATCCCAATATTCAATCTTAAAAAAGATTGATGTGGAAAAATATTTTTCCCAAGATGTTGACCAGCGAGAAATTAAAAAGAAATTTAATTTCGGAATTTTTGAACAGTTGAATAATATTTTTTCCAATGCTGAAAAAAAGAAAATCTCAGAGTTAAATCAAGTTTATAGGAATAAAGTAAAAAATATTTCAGCGGATGCTCTTCGAAAGGAAATCGAGAGGCTTAATATTGATTTTAGCTGGAAGTCTTCCAAAATAGAAGGCAATACCTATAGTCTCTTGGAAACTGAGCAATTAATTAAAAATCAGCAAGAAGCATCAGGACACAGAAAAGAAGAAGCTATAATGATCCTTAATCACAAAAAAGCCCTGGACTATATCGGCAGCAATAAGAAAAATTTTCAAACCATGTCTGTTGCTAAAATAGAAAGTATCCATTCGCTGATAGTCGATAATTTAAATGTGACCAAAAACTTGAGAAAAAGCTTAGTCGGAATAACCGGAACAAATTATAAGCCATTAGACAACGAATTTCAAATCAGAGAGGCTCTGGAAAAAACATGCCAGAAAGTTAATGAAATAGAAAATGTTTTTGAAAAAGCGGTGGTCTTAATGTTGCTCATCGCTTACATCCAGCCTTTTATTGATGGAAATAAACGCACAAGCCGACTTTCCGGTAACGCTATTTTGCAATCTTTTGATTCTTGTCCTCTTTCATATCGCAATATGAACGAAATTGAATACAAAAAAGCAATTCTTTTATTTTATGAACAGAATAATATTTCCTATTTCAAGGAACTGTTTTTGAAACAGTTTGAGTTTGCTGTGGAAAATTATTTCGGATAAAAAATCTTTTATATAGAATAATTGGCAACGTAGTCATTTTTTGGAAGATGTAAAGCAGCTTTTTTTAGCTATTTTTTGCTTTTATTGAATTAGGGCTTATATACAGCATAACTTAGTGCGGGGTTGACAAAATAAATATAATCGCATATAATCGTACATAGTTAAGTATATACGTAAAATTATGATTAAAAACAATAGATTTGATAAAAGACTGAATAGTATTCCATCTGAAATTTTATCAAAAATAGCTAAAATTGATGAGTTAAAAGGACATTGGATTGGTGGATTGCAATTAAATCATCAAACGCTAGGACGCTTAAAACGTTCTGTTTTGGTTACTTCAACAGGATCTTCAACTCGTATTGAAGGGGCAAAACTTACTGATGAAGAAATTGAAAAATTAATGCAAGGCGTTAAAACCAAAAAATTTACTGACAGAGATTCGCAGGAGATAAAGAGTTATTATGAACTTCTTCAGAACGTTTTTGACTCATGGAAAACAATAAAATTCAATGAAAGCACAATAAAGCATTTTCATAATCAATTGCTAAAGTATGTGCTAAAAGACCAAAAACATAAAGGTAATTATAAAAAAACGGAAAATGTAGTTGAGATGTTTGATCAAGGCGGTAAAAGCGTTGGTATAGTATTTGAGCCAACCAAAGCCTTTCTTACTCCAAAAGAAATGCAAGAATTAGTGGAATGGACTGCTGATGTGATAAAAGAAAAAAAATATCATCCGCTTTTGATTGTCGGCAATTTCATAGTTGAATTTCTGAAAATTCATCCTTTTCAGGATGGCAACGGCAGGCTTTCTAGAATTCTCACTAATTTGCTGCTTTTGAAAGCAGGCTACTTATACATGCCCTACGTTTCTCATGAGAAATTGATTGAAGATAATAAAAACAACTATTATATAGCGCTTCGTAAAAGTCAAAATAGCTTTGGCAAGAAAAGTGAAGATATTTTTACTTGGCTTAATTTTTTTCTGGATATTTTGCTAAAACAATCGGAAATGGCCATAAAGCTTTTGGGAAGCGAGGATGTTGAGAAATTGCTTTCCCCGAAACAACTGACAGTTTGGAATTATATGCGTGAAGTTGCTGAAGCGACTCCTCTTGAAATTTGCAAAAAAACCAAAATAACAAAATCGACAGTTATCCAGGTTCTCAATAGGCTGATTAAACTTAAAAAGATTGAAAGAATAGGAATGGGAAGAGCGACAAGATATAGAAAATTATAAATGTATTATAAAGCAGTTATATTTACGCTGTTTTATGTGATCCTTTTGCTGATCTTTTAGAGGATGTGAAAAAACAATTTTATCAAACAAAAAAGAAACACTAGTGATGCTTCTTTTTAAAAACCGACTTTATTTTTTTATTCTTTAGAGTGCTGAGAGAAATGGAAGAGGTGGAATACAGAATTTATAAATGAAACCAAAAAGGCACCTGACTTCTTTTGTTTTTTTGTATATAAAATCAGAATTTATATGATGTTTTTCGGCTGGCCAAATATAATCATTTAGCTATTTTTCCAAGGGCATATCCTCGTCTATCACGCGGAAAGCAACCATGGCTGCATGCGTATGTGCATTAACAAGCGGTAGGTTTAATTTTTGTTGCATATAATGGTTTTGCTATTGTATTTTTAAAATTATATTTATATTCTATACTCTTTAATCATTCTTGTAAAAAGACCATTTTTAAGGCTTTTTATTTTGTCTGAAAGATCGGATATTATTATGGCAAAAACAATCCACGCTTTCATTTTTTTGTAATTAAAGGTAAAATTTAAATAAATTGTAAAAAAATGATTATCAATTATTATGAAAAAACTTGAAATCAAAAACAAAAACAATGAAACAGTTTCTAATGTTTTTTATTTTCTTGAATATGAAAATAGAAAATATAAAAACAAACAAGAGTTTATAAATTATTTAGTTAGAACCATTCCAAAAATTAAGGGCATAGGTTACGCTGGCTTTAAAGATGAGGCAAATTTACACAAACATTTAGTGAAAGCGGTTTTTGGTTTTGAAAAATTTAATGGAGTCCCAAAGATTGATTTTGGAGAACAAGAGATTTTTCGAATAATTAAAAACACGTTAGAAAAATGTAATGAAAAATTAAAATCAAAAGTGGTATATTTTTTTATCTTTCCTAATTTCAATAAATTTAAAAAAGAAAAAATGAATGGCGTAGGCGGGCTTTGTCCTTGGAAAAATACAATTTTGATCAATATAAATCCAGTGAGTGGATGGCAAGATGCATTAAGAAGATCCTTGTGTCATGAGTTCCATCATTCAATTATTGCAACCAAGAGAAATCCGCAAACATGGACGTTGCTTGAGGCGCTGGTTTATGAGGGTATGGCTGACAATTTTGTAGAAGATATAACTGGCAAAACCAGCCCTTGGGTCAAGGCTCTGTCCAAAAAAGAAAGCATGGTTTTTCTTAAGAAAATAGAAAATCTGCTAGATCTAAAGGACGAACAAATATATCAGGAAATTTTTTTTGAAAAGAATAAAAAATATCCAATGTGGGCAGGGTATGCAGCGGGATATCAAATGGTAAAAGCATACTTTAAAGCTCATCCGGATCTAACTTGGAGTGAGATATCAGAATTAAAGCTGAAAATATTTAAGGCAGTTTTTTTTTCGTAAATATTTTTTAAATTTTGTATAAAAATATTCATAAAAAATTGTCGGTATCATTTTTGCCTCAACTATTGACAAAATACTTTCATTAGAAATAAGGAGGGAAACTGATGATGAAAAAAGAAGGTCCTGAAAAAATAAATCGAATTTATCTTCAATGGCATTTGACCAACAAATGCAATAATGGATGCAAACATTGCTACCAGCATACGCACCAAGGAGAGGACGTGAGATTGGACGATGCTGATGCAATTATAGGTGATTTTTTAGAGTGTTGCGACGCATTCGATGCTCTACCCGTTATTGCACTGACAGGCGGTGATCCGATGCTCCATAATCATTTTTGGGACATTTTGGCTAAAGTTAAGGCAGCTTCTCAATCTCTGACCAAATTTAGTTGTGTTAGCATTCTAGGTAACCCAGAACTTCTCGATGAAAGAAATATTTCAATGTTGGCGAAGTTTAACCTAAAGCATTTCCAACTATCTATAGATGGTATGGAAAAAAAGCATGATGAAATCAGATACAAAGGCAGTTTTCAAAGAACCATGCAAGCTATTAGGGATCTTTCTAAAGCAGGAATACCAGTATATATCATGTCCACTCTTTCTGCACACAACTTTCGAGAAATGTTTGATGTCATGAAAGCCGTTTATGACAATGGCGCTCAACACTGGATGTTTGCTCGCTGGGTTCCGAATCAGGGAGATTGTGGTATTCCAGCTAACGAGTACATGCGATTTATAAAGAAAATTTTGGAAGAGCATCTGCAATATGAAAAGAAAGGATATAAACAACTCAGAAAAGAACCGCTTATTGCTATTTGTCGGCAGGATTCCCTTGGTATTGAACAAGGTGTTGTTAGCGGGGGATGTGGAATGGGATCGTCTACTATGACGATGTTGCCAGATAAAACATTGATGGCATGCAGGCGACACCCAGGCAGTATCATAGGAAAATGGAGTCCAAAAAGCAATTTCCTTTATCATTTTGTTGATAATCCAAAAATGGAAAAGTATCGAAGAGTTGAGGAAATTGAAGGATGTCGAGAGTGTAAACTTTTGAAATACTGTCGTGGATGCAGAGCGGTTGCGTATGTTGCAACTGGCAGTGATTTTAAACATGATCCCCAATGCTTGTTGCATTGTCATAACTGAAAGGAGGTGATAAAAACAGGTCAATACGGAAAGTAGGTATAGCAAACAAATAAAAAATAACCGCTCACCGAAAGGAGCTTATTATGCAGAAAAAAAAGAAGGTAAAATACATTAAGGTTACCAATGATCAGAAGACCAAGATCAGGGATCTTGTCGCAAAAGGCTTTGTTTTTAATGGCAAAGCTCGTGTCTGTGGTCACTGTGATTTTTCTTGCGGTGATTAAAAACTATTCGAACTAGGTAGGAGGGTGGCAGTAGATATTGCCACCCTCCAAAAAATTTATTAAAATATTAAATATGTTTATTTTTGATAAAGTATATAAAAAGAATAGAACTTCTCAAAGTGGAAATACCAATTCGTTTGTTAAAAAGGCCTTGAGATATATAAAACCAGATAGCAGGGGTCTCGATTTGGGTTGCGGTCAAGGACAGAACATTTTTTATTTTGCGAGTAAGAATTTTAAAATGACAGCGGTTGACTTATCAAACATTGCTGTTAAACAAATAAAAGAGAGAATTTCTGAACAAGATAGTAAGAATATAGAAGTTATACAGGCAGATATTTCCAATTACGATATAGCTTCTAACTATTACGATTTTGTAGTCTGCCTCAATGTCTTACAATTTTTGGATAAAAGAAATATTATAAAATTAATAAACAATGTTAAGAATAAAATAAAAAAAAATGGAATAATAATAATTTCTTCTTTTACCAATAAAGATCCTTCAAATAAAACAAAAAAAAGATCAATCAAATACCATTTTAAACAAGGAGAGCTTGCGAATATGTTTAGAGACTTTGAGTGTCTGCATTATTCGGAAGGTATAGTTGTAGACAAAGGTCATCCAGGCAAAGAAGAAAAACATATTCATGGCATAGTTGAGATAATTGCACGTAAATGCTAGTGGATAATGTGGCGATGTTCGCGCTGTTTTATGCAATCCTCATGTTCATTTTTTGGAAGATGTAAAACAGTCTTTTCTAGCTATTTTTTGCTTTATTTCAGCGAAAAATAGGTGTTTTGATTTGACAAATTCCGTTTTTAGGAGTATAATTAAACGTTAGTCAATGATGGCCAATAGTACCTAAAAAAATCAAATAGGAGGTGTCGCATGTTCGGTGAATGGTTGATTTATGCGGTTGCCTCCATTGTTTGTTGGGGGCTGGTTAACGTTTTGGATTCTTATTTTATAGAAAACAAAACGTATGAGAATATATGGGACGGCACGATTGTGTCGTCGCTGTATAAAATTATCGGCGTGGTCATTCTGGGAGGAATTTTTTTCACGAAAGTGGTTGAAATTTCCCTGGCAGGCGCGCTGCTCTCAATGCTCGGTGGAGCCTTGATTTCTGCCGCATTTCTGTTTTGTTTTGCGGCAATTTTGTACCACAATGATATGTCATTGATCCAAGTGGTATGGAATTTGTCTTCGCCGGTGGTTGTGGTCATGGGCTGGTTTTTCTTGGGAGAGAAATTCGCGCCCCTGGCCTACGTCGGAATGATCGTTGTGTTTGCGGGATCTTTCATTGTTTCATTTCAGAAAGATTCGTTCAAATGCAATTTGGGAAAGCTTTTGCTGTTCCTAATTCCGATGGTTATTCTATATTCCGCTTCCGAAGTGTTGATGAAGTACGTCGAGATTCAGAAGATAGACTTTGAACAAAGCTTCCCGTTCGTGTGTTTGGGACAAGTTTTGTTCGGCAGCATCATCTTGATTTTCCGCCAAAACCCGAAACACGTTGGCAGAATAGTCAAGGAGAACTGGCACCTGTTTTTTTCCAGCGAAGCACTGGAATTGATAGGCCTATTTCTCATGCAGCTGGCCATTGCCAAAACTCCCTCCATTGCGCTTTTTGGGGTGGTGGAGTCGTTTATGCCGGTAATGGTTGTTGTTCTGACGGGTGTATGCATTTTTCTTCTTAAAATCTTCAAAAGAGGCAAAACTCTAGAGAGGGTGTATGAGGAAAATATGCTGGCAGGACTTCCCGCCAAAGTCATTGCAACCGCAGTGATGATGGCAGGAATTTATCTTATCGGGTAAAGAGGGGCGTTATCGGTAATATCGATACGCCCCTTTTAAATTACTTCTTTTAATGCTAATATTGTTTTATGGATTTCGACAAAGAATATTTTATAAAAATAGTTGAAGATATAGGAAAAAAGAGCAGGCTAGCTGGTTCAAAAGGTGAATCAGAAGCTTTTGATTATATTAAAAAACACATAAAAGAAAAAATTGGAGGAAAAATTATTTTTCAAAAATACAAAATTTTAACTTGGGAAGAATCGGAAAAATCAATGTTTTTAATAAATGGTGAGAACATAAAATGCCAGGCAATTTATTATAGTCCCAGCTCTAAAATTAAAGGAAAGCTAGAATATTTTGGAGAAAATAATTATGAAAAGGATAATGAATTTGATGTTTTTTGTGTTAGGGATAAGCAAAAAAATATCTCAGCTTTTATTAATTTATCAAAAAACTTTAAAAAACCATTTTATTATTGCAATGGAGAAGCAAATTATCTTATACCCTCGTTAATTGTTGGTTCAGAATATCTTGATATTATTAAAAAAAATCTTGGAGAAAATGTTGAAATAAGAATAAAAACTAAGTTTCTAATAAAAAAATCAATCAATTTAATTCATAAATTATCAAATAGAAAGGGAAAATTAAAACTGGTTATATGTGCTCATGTTGATACGGTTCCTCATTCCAAGGGAATTTTGGATGATGCTAGCGGAATAGCTGCCGCTATGGTATTATCCCAGGAAATAAAAAAAATTAAGTTGCCATTTGATGTTTGGATTGTTTATTTTGGGGCAGAAGAAAATTCGATGTTTGGCTCAAAATTTTTTATTGACACATTAACGGATAAAGAAAAAAAGAGCATTAATTATGTTGTTTCTGTAGATGGCATAGGAATGGGCGATAATGTTTCTGTTTATGTAGAAGAAGATTATTTTCCTCAAATTAAAAGTGCTTTTAAAAAAATAGAAGACAAACTAATTTTATCAAGCATGGATGATTCTGTGGATATAAGTGATCATTATTATTTCAAGCTTTCAGGAATTGACAGCTGCTTGATTGAAGTAAAAATTAATGACTTTTATTATCATAGTTCAGAAGCAAATGATATTAAAAATTTAAACATAGGAATGTGTTCAGATACTATTTTATCTGTTTTTAATTATATAAAAAATATTCAATTTAAATCCCCGGATATTTATTTTGATAAAAAAGAGAATAGTATTTTAAAAAAAATAATGCCATTTTTGCAGAAAAAATGAGTATTACAAACTTTCCAACGAGATTGAAAATTATTATAAAGAAGCAGCGATGCTCCTTTCTGTTTTAGGGCGGCTTTTTTAAGCCAAAAACAGCGAATTATATTTGACAAATATGCTTTTTAGGAGTATACTTTAACGTTGGTCAAAAGTGGATAATCGGCGAATCGAAGTTTTTAAAATGTTTTTCAAATAAGGGATAGTGTTTATTGAGGTTATCCCTTTTAAATTGATTTTTCCTTGCTTTTTTGTGATTTTTAGAGCATAATTAAGACGCTACAACGTGGTTTGCTTATTGAAATATAAGGGTAAAAGGCCATGTTTGTTGATCGTCTTTGTAAAATTATGAATAATAAAAAAAGGGAAGATAGCACAAAAGAATCCGAATGCGAATTGGATATAAAGGAAATTTATACTCCGTTTTCCGTGGCCAAAGAAGAGATAAAAAAAAGATGGAAGGACAAGAAACTGAGAGACAAGGTAGAAAAATTTTTAGGAGGAGAAATCCCAAAACCCTTTAAAAAAGAACCTAGGGCTGTTTTGTCGCGACATATCATAAGTCCCAATATGGAATTATTCTATTTTCTTGATTTGGCAAAAACAGCGAAATTGAAACCAGTAGGCCTGGAAGGCCTGGAAGACAAATTTTGTACAAAAAATTCAGACAAAGTTTCGCTTGCAAAATTATCTTTTTATGAGAAAGCCAAAGAAGAAGGGAAAAAAACAAGGTTTGAAAAAAGAGTTGTTAGACTTATAGATATAGAAAAAAATGATGGCAAAAAACTTTGCGAAATTGATACTTTGTGGGGAGAAAATTTGGTTGATTTTCATCACAGGCTTTTGAATATTTATGATTCTGAAATAGACACATTTGATGATTTTTGCTGGTTTTCTAAAAGAAATAAAAGAAATAGCGCTTTTCAATACTATGAAAATTTCCTTTTACTTTTCTTGTGCCATGGCATACTTTTTGAAAATTTTCATGCCAAGGGCAAGGAAAAAAGCTTTACCGAGAGCATAATCATGACTAATTATAAGAAAATAGTCGATACATTTAATATAAAACCGTTGATTGTCCCGCTTGTTCCTATTGAAGATGAAATGTATTCGCATCATTGGAATGGATATTTTGCAAATAAAAAAAAGAAGTAATTTTTTTAAAAATAATTATTGAAAAAGGGAGTATAAATCCAAAAACCAAAAATATCTTAGTGACGATGTTTACAGATTTCACTAAGAAAGAAGTTCAATAATAAGCTAAAAAAATTAAGCGCTGCAGACTTTATCGTAAAATCCGAAACTACTTTGAAAGCGGTATGTTAATATGTGTTGCTTGACAGATTAAGCAGAATGTTGATAAAATGTTTACGATTGCTTTAAAGGTAATCGGGTTGTTCATTATAAAACTAAAGGAGGTAAATTTGGTCGTGAAAAAGTATGAAAAACCAGTAGTTGTTAGTCCGGGATATTCTCCCGAACCGGTTGAAGCAGGTTGCTGTTTAACTAGCTGTGGTGGTTCGCCAGGCGGGATGCAAGCCGGGCGGCATCTTAACAAAGAAGCCGAAAAAACTCTTACTATGCTAGAAAAAGCCAGCATCAAGTCTAAATGAATAATGTTTAGCTAATGCGTAAACACACAAATAAGGGAGTGCGATTCACTGGATCACGCTCTCTTAATTTTTTTCAAAGGCAAAACAGAAAGGAGTATGATTATGAGAATAAAGATTAGAAAGGAAAAAAATCGCTATCTGGTATATTTTATCGATTCACGCCGAATAGTTGGTGTAAACGAAATCGGTTCCTTAATTCTCGATATGTTATTTAATCAAGAGAAAGATGCGGAAAGGATTGCAAAAACAGTTGCTAATGACTATAAAATTCCACTATTGCAAGCGAAAGACGATGTTGCCGAATTTCTAGCGCAGATAAAAGACGAAATTCACCCAGATGGATTCAATATAATTGAGCAAGAACAGCTTGAAATACCACTCGGCATAGAACTCGAAATTACCACTTCATGCAATCTATGTTGCCGGCACTGTTTTCAAGCTCACCATGATGGTGTACATATGCTCACCGAAAAAGCCATCAGTATTATTGGTCAACTTGCCAATCATCAGGTATGTGAAGTAAGTCTTATTGGGGGAGAGCCATTAAAACACAAGGGATTAATGGATATTTTAGAATACTGTCAAAGTCGAGATATGGCAATAAATCTAGTTACTAACGCTACACTTATTGATGAAGAAAAGATTAAAAAACTAGCCAAAATAAATCGACTAGTAATAATTGTTAGTCTTGATGGCACAAAAAATATTCATAACTATATCAGAGGCGATGGTGTTTTCGACAAAGTTGATGCAGTTCTGAAACAACTTCTAAGTTATAACGTTGCTGTAGAAGTCACCTGCACACTAAATTCAGTAAATCTACCGATTTATAAAGATGTTATCGAATATTGCGAGAAACTAGAAATTCCGTGCAACTTCAACCTTTTTAAACCGTTTCGTCCAGAACATAAAGAATTGATTCCAAATCCTAATATTTTTTTTGAAACAGTTGCTGATCTGCTTAGGTTACGACGAGACAAGGGGTATAGAATCGGGCTATCAAATGCCGCAATCGTTACAGAGTTACTCGGTTTGCCTCCTCGTAATGAGTGCCGTGCGACAAGATCCGGCATGGTAATCGATGTAACTGGACGTATGGTAACGTGTCCATCCCTAAAAGCCGCAGGATATTATAGGGAAGAAGAATTACCACTTTTTGATGATAATTTTATGGAAACGTGGCGAAGTCATAAAGCATTTTCCAACTTTCGACAAAATGGCTTACGAGAATGCCAAGCTCGGTCTTTCATCTTTAATCGTGACGTACATGGTCGTGACCCGTATGGCATTAATGCCTTTAGAGAGTATTGGTATAATAAAAAGGTCACAACAAGTTAACTGTAAAAAGCTAATTCAAATAAAATAGGACTACCGGCAAATCGCAGGCAGTCCTTTTTTTATGGCAAAGAAGTTAATAGTTTTTTAACTTCGGAAGTCAATGAGGAAATATAACTGTCATAGTTGACAATTGGTTTGAAATTTCCATCATTAATAAGGAACAAATTAGTCGGGTTAACCATCTGCAAAAAATAGCGATCATGCGAAACAAACACAATTGTTCCCGTATAATCTGCCAGCGTATGCTCCAATGCCTCAATTACCTCAAAATCCAAGTGATTTGTAGGTTCATCAAGCAAAAGAACGTTTACCGATAAAGCAGAAAACAAAGCCAATAACACTCTAGCTCGCTCACCTGGACTCAGGTCACCAATTTTCTTTTTGGCGTCTTCTGCTAAAAACTGGAACTTACTTAGTGTAAAATAAATCTTTTCTTTATCGGTTACTGAATTATCACAGAAAAAGTCAAAAATAGATTTTTCCCGTGACATATTTTCGTGCGCTTGCATCAGGTTACCGAAATTAAGAGAAGATCCGACAAATACTCGACCAAAAGTTGGCTCATATTCTTTACTAATAACTTTTAGCAAGGTTGATTTTCCGCTTCCGTTAGGACCGAGAATGCCTATCCGGGTTCCATAACTGATTTGTAGATTAATAGGTCCCAACTGAAAACCATTTGAATGTTTAACGCATACATCTTCAAGAGTGATTGCATGTTTAGCTTCACTATTCTTGGCTAGTAAGGGTATAATAAGCTTAGATCGCTGTCTTGTGACTTCTATTACGTCCATTTTCTCAATCTGTCTTTCAATTGACTTTGCATTTTGAGCAATTTTTGCCGCATGATCACGACGATAACCGCGTATATACTTGTCGTTATCTGTTGTAGTTTGTTTTGAGCCCCTTTCAGCCCACTGTTTCTTTTGATGTATGCTGGCCACCAATCTTCTTTTTTCTTTCTCTTGTAGTTCGTACTGCTCTTGTTCGCGGTGTATTTTTGCTTCCCGATAGTTAAGGTAATTACTATACGAACCTGAATATTCATTGATATCTCGTTTAAACCAATCAATTTCAAATACCTTTGTAATTAATTTGTCCAAAAATCTTCGATCATGAGATACTATCAAGCACGAAGCGCTGGTGTTTTGTAAAAAATTTTCTAACCAGATAATAGCTGGCAAATCAAGATTATTAGTCGGTTCGTCAAGCAAAAGCAAATCAAATTTTTGAAGCAATAAACCAGCTAAAGCTACTTTACTTTTTTGACCCCCGCTTAAAGAATTTAGTGGTCTTGCTGTGGATATGGAATTCAAACCAAATCCTCTTAAAATAGCCTTCATACGATACTCAAATGTGTAACCATCTAATTGGAGATATTGGCTTTGGAATTCACCATATTTTACTATATTTTCTGGATTATTTAGGTCCCGCTCAAGATCATTCATTTTAGATTCTATTTTATCGATCCCGGTTATCCTTTTAAGATAGTCCAAGACTGTTTCTTTAGAATCAATTTTGATTTCCTGAGGCAAATAGCCAATCCTGCTTCCATTAAGCCGAATTGATCCTGTGTCAGGTTTTTCAAAACCAGCCAAAATTTTTAAAAAAGTTGATTTTCCAGCTCCATTAGAGCCTACTAAAGCAGCTTTTTGATTTTGATCGATTTGTAATGATATGCCACAGAGTATTTCCTTACCCCTATAACTTTTGTGGATATTATTTGCTAACAACATATGTTTCACCTCCTTATTCTTTCTTTTTTAATATTATGAGTACGGTGTATTTTTTCCAATTTGCTTTGTTTACGAATCAATCGCGAATAAGACTCATGGATTAAAGCTTTTTTGTCACCAGATACTCCTTTTACAAAGTATTTAAACAATCCTAGCCATTGTTCAAAATTCAAATCACCTGGACGAGCTGATAAATCAAATTTTTGTTCAGAAGCTTGCCGTCTAAACTGTTCATTAGTGAAAATTCGTCTCATCCTTTCTTTAAAATTTCTACCTTGATGGCTGAAAGCATAAGCGACAAAATCCATGTATATATTCATCTCATTACTATTTAATAAACACTGTTTGCGTTTTTTTATTTTGAGCATGACAATATTAACACTTGGCACCGGATAAAAATCAATGTTTCTGAATTGATGAGTGATAATCAGTTCAAACCGGGGTTTTAATATAAGAGAACGCAGTCTTTCCTCACCATAGGGGCCACCTGCATATTTTCTGGCAGCATTTTCTTGAACAATTAAATATGATTCTTGTGGAGGATTTACATCCAAGGTTAACTTGTTTAGAATGTCAGCTGTTAGATTAAAGGGAATATTGGAAAAAATTTTATAGTTCTTTTGTTCCGGTAATTTTACTTTCAAAAAATCACCAAAAATAATTTCAACATTGCCATAATCAACAAATGATTGTTTGAGTTTATCAGCTAAATTTTTATCATATTCAATTGCAATTACCCTAGCTGCTTTTTTTGCTAATTGACTCGTGATAATTCCTTTACCTGGGCCTATTTCAAAGACAACATCATTACTATTAATATCACTGTCTGCTATCAGTCTAGTTACTAATTTAAAGTTTCGAAGGAAGTTCTGTGAGTGGCTCAATTGTCTTGTATCTTTACTCATAGCGTTTTCTCCTTTCTGAGCATATGGTTATTATTTGTTTTGTAAGGTACTAGCCAGAAATATCTGACTGACGTTTTACATTATAACAAATGAACCATCCTGTCAAATTCAAATTTTAATAATTTAAATTTATTAATATCAAACAATTTTCTTAATTTTATCATATCAAAACTACAGATTTTTGCACTATCTTTAAAAAATCAAAGGCATTTTGGTGGATTATCACTGGAACGCCTTTTGTGTTTTTCAGATGTCATCTTCACGTTTGTTTTTTGGAGATGCGATTCTCAGGTTTTCATAATTTCACATTTTGTGGTATTATATTATCAGATGGGAATATCTTAATAAAAACAACAAAGTTTAATAAAATAGAGTTAAAATGACTTATGAGAAATAAAGAAAAGAGAAGACCATTCTCCTGGATGAATCCAAAACTAGAAATTCGAAACACTAAAAAATATGGCAAAGGAGTTTATGCCAAGAAGGATATTAAAAAGGAAGAGATGCTCTTCGTAATTGGTGGCTATATTTTAACTATAGATGATGATAATAAGTTGAGAGGATCATTAGCCGATAAACCTATAGATTTATCAGATCGTTTTTTGATTGGTCCAACAAAAATTTCTGATTTAGATTTATTGCCACAACACTGGATGAATCATAGTTGCAATCCCAATGCTGGTTTTAGAGGACAAATTTTTGTGGTTGCAATGAGAAAGATTAGAAAAGGAGAGGAAATAACTTTTGACTATGCAATGGTTATGTATCCGGATAAATCCGGAAAAAGCAATTGCTATTTTAGAATGAAATGCGAATGTGGTTCAAAAAATTGTAGAGGATATATAACAGAAGATGATTGGGAAATTCCAGAATTACAAAAAAAATACGACGGTTATTTTCAATGGTTTATTCAAAATGAGATAGAAAAGAATAAGAAGAAAAAAAAGAAACTTTCAAAAAATATTGATAAATCATATCAATCTAAGCCAGCTCCTTGGGAAAGGAAAAATTAAATCTAAAAAACAATTATGATATATAACTTTGTTACAAATGCAGAGAGTTGTTATGTGGATATTCCTAATCTTCTTTATTATTCTCATATTCCGGCAGCCGTTATTGCTTTTGGTATCGGTCTTTTTGTTTTATTAAAAAACAGGGATTTAGCGGGAAAGTTACTTTTTTTATTTTCGTTAACTTTTTCTTTTTGGATTTTTTGTAATTTAATTCTTTGGATAAGCTATAATACACAAGTTATAATGTTTTTTTGGTCGTTAACTTATATTATAGAAGCCATGATTTTTATTTGGTCTTTTTATTTATCATATGTTTTTGTAAAACAAAAAGACGCGAATATTTTTTTAAAGATATTCTTATTTATATTAATTGTTCCGTTTTTAATTTTCATGTTTCAAAAGAGCGGCATAAAAGAATTTAATTTGGTTGCTTGCGAAGCTGTTCAGGGAAATCTTGTTTACTATTCTTATGGCTTAGAAATTTTTATCTCAGTTCTTTTATGTGGGTTTTTTATAAAAAATATTATAAGTAGTAAAGATAAAATATTTAGAAAGAAAATTATTTATTTTTTTATTGGTATAATATTTTTTATTTTTGCTTTTTCATGGTCAAATATTTTTGCAAATCTTATTTTTGATGATTTTGAAATTGAGCAATATGGCTTGTTTGGTATGACCTTTTTCATGGGTGTTCTGGCATATATAATCGTTAAATATAAGGCTTTCAATATTAAGCTTATTGGTGCGCAGGCGTTGGTTATTGCCTTGATTATTCTTGTCGGATCGCAATTCTTTTTTGCTGACAATACAACCAGCAGAGTTTTGACGGGAATAACAATGGCTTTGTCTCTTGGTTTCGGCTATGTGCTCATAAAATCCATTCAGAAAGAGGTTGAGCGCAAGGAAGAATTGCAAAAAATGGCGGATAGTTTGGCGATTGCCAATGATAAGCTTAGGATTTTGGACAAAGCCAAGACCGAGTTTATTTCGATTGCTTCCCATCAGCTCCGAACTCCGGTCACAGCCGTCAAAGGGTTTGCTTCTTTGCTTTTAGAGGGGTCATATGGGGAGGTCAGCAATTCAATCAAAGGAGCGTTGGAAAAAATTTATGTTTCCAGCGAAAGATTAGTGAATCTCATCGAAGATCTTTTGAATGTATCCCGCATCGAGTCCGGCCGTCTGACTTTTACTTTCGAAATGGGCAGTGTGAATGACATCTTGAAAGAACTTTACGACAATTTTATGCTGATTGCTAAATCCAAAAAATTCTATTTGGATCTCAAGGTTCCGGAAAATCCGCTTCCGAAAATTAAAATGGATGCGGCCAAAATTCGCGAACTGATTTCCAATTTTATCGACAATGCTTTCAAATATACCGAGAAGGGCGGAGTGACCGTGAAAGCGGAAATCCGCGAATCCGGGGTGGTTATTAATGAAGACGGTTTTGTCAAAGAGGGAGAAAAATCACCCTACGGAAAAGTTATTCGAGTCACGGTTTCTGACACCGGCATTGGAGTTCCTAGGGAAGAAATCCCGTCTCTTTTCAAAAAATTCTCACGTGGCAAAGACGTGTCGCGTCTGCATGTCGGCGGCACAGGTCTAGGACTCTTTGTGGGCAAAGCCATCGCTGACGCGCACCACGGCGCCACCTGGGTCGAATCCGACGGCGAAGGCAAGGGCTCAAGGTTTATAATTGAAATACCAATCGAGGCTCAGGTATAAGGTATCTTGCAGAATGTATCGTATATAAAAATGAGCAATGTTGCTTTATACAAAAACTTTATTTTGTTGACTTTTTTATTTAATATATTATAATATAAAATCCACTGAATATGAGTGGATTTTGATAATGTATTTTTAATACCGAGCAATATGCGTAAAATATTCGTATTTGGCGGCAGTATTGTTTTTGGGAGAAAAGTTTATTTTAACTTAAATTGGGTTTCGAGGCTCAATAATCTTTTACATCTTACAATATTATGAAAAAAACTGTATTTTTAAGTGGACCTATGCGTGGTGTTTCACGTGATAAATCATTAGAATGGCGTAATGACGCAAAAAATAAGCTAGTAAATGTATTTAATGTTATTCACGCACTTCGTGGTCGTGAAAAAAAAGAAACAATGCCCTCACAGAAGAGTGCTGTTATACGTGATTTGTATGATATTAATCACTCCGACATTCTTTTGGTTAATGATACATTTGAAAATGTTTCCATGATTGGTACAGCGATGGAAATCTATGTTGCTTATACCTCGAATATGCCAGTTATTGTTTTTGGGAATGCTCATAAAGGAGATTATTGGATGGATTATCACTCCCATGTGAGAGTGGAAACATTAGACGATGCATGTAAAGTATTGAAAGAATTATTTTTATGAGCAAATATATTATACCTTCTTTTAAGCCTTATTTTGGTGGTAATGAGTCAAAGTATATTGAAACTGCACTTGAAAGTAGGTTATCGCCCGAGCAAAGTTTTGTAAATCTTTTTGAAAAAGATTTTGCTAAATTCATTGGAAGAAGATATGCTATCGCTGTGTCCAATGGAACTTCCGCCCTTCATTTGCTTGTTAAATATAATGGAAATAAGATATCAAGAAGTGCAGTTGTTACTACTCCACTTACCTTTATTGCAAGTGCAAATGTTGCCCTTTATGAAAAACAACGCATTATTTTTTGCGATATAGGAAAAAATTTATTAATTAATGAAAATTCACTCGAATCTATTTTGAAATCGAACAGCGATATTTCAACTGTAGTATATGTTGATATTTTTGGTCGAATACCAAGCACTAAAAAAATAAAGGAAATATGTGATAAGTATGGTGTTTTTTTGCTGGAGGATGCTTCACAAGCAGTGGGATCAAGAAATAAATCTTTTATTGCTGGTCAGATTGGGCATGCAGCTGTTTTTAGTTTTAATAAAAACAAGCAAATAACTTCTGGGGGTGAAGGTGGAATGATTGTAACTGATGATGAGGATATTTATAGGTTTTGTAATTCAATGCGTGATCAGGGAAGGATTGAAGGATCAGATTGGTTAAATCATGCAGAAGTTGGCTATAATTATCGCATGACTGAGGTTCAGGCAGCTATAGGTTGCGCTCAAATGGAACAAATAGAAGCATTCATTGAAAAAAGAAGATTAATAGTATTATTGTACAAGAAAAAACTGAAAAAATTGGCACATATTTCTTTGCCTGATGATATTGATGATCCTCATAAAAGTTGGTTCATTTTTTATATTATTGTTGCAAATATTGACTTAAAAAATAAAATAATCGATGGATTACAGGATGCATGTATAGAATGTAAAACAAATTATTTTCCCCCAGTGTATAAATTTAAGGCATATGAAAATAGTAATTTTTATTCTAATATTGCAGAAAGTTTTTACGATAGTGTCATAGCCTTGCCGTTGTATTATGAAATGACAGAAGCAGATGTGGATATGATAGTAAATATTATTAGTGAGTGCTAGAAATAATATGAAAACCTTATCTTCAGAACAATTTTACACAAAACATTATGATTATTATGATTCATTGAGAAATGGAAGGCTTGATTATATACATGCAATTAATTCTTACATCATTGATAATTATGAAAGTGGTTCCATTTTAGATATTGGTTGTGGAGACGGATTGCGCTCTCTTGAATTGAAAAACAAAATTTGTGTTGATTTTGTTGGATTAGACAATTGTGCGGAAATGTGTGAAAGAGCTAGGATAAATGGCATGCAGACTATCATTAATGAAAGTATTGAAAATCTTTCGCAACAAACTATAAACAAATACAAAGGGTTTTTTGGTTCAATTCTATGTTTGTGGAATGTCTTGGGACATATAACAATTATGAAAGATAGGCAAAAAGCAATAAAAAACATGTCAACGCTTCTAGATTCAGAAGGAATGCTTTTCATCGATGTTAATAACAGATTCAACATAGCACAATACGGAATTTGCAATTTTTTACGAAATAGTATTATTGAAATGGCTCGAAGAAATAAGGGGATTTTCTCTATTCCAATAAATGATGAAAAATCAAAAGTCTATATTTCTTCCAAAAAGGAACTCAGCAATTTATTAGATGGAAGCGGTTTTACTATTGAGCATTTGTTTTACATAAATTACAAAAATGGTGTAACTGAAAAAGATCAATTTAGAGGACAATTATTTGCAATATGTAGGAAGAAAAAAATATGAAAATATTATTTGTCGCATCACTTTATTATCCTCACATTGGTGGCATTGAAACAACTATAAGGGAATTGAGTCGTGTATACATAAGAAACGGACATAGTGTATGTGTCTTAACTAAAAAGTACCCAGCAGAATTAGATGAATACTCTTCTGTTGATGGCGTTGATATTTATAGGATAAAATCAGCAAAAACTCGTGAAGATTTTGTGGAAGTGGCTAAAAAGCTTGTTGAAATAGAAAATAATATCAAGGCTGATTGTGTTCATGTCATTGGGCTAAGGAGACCAACTCCTTTATTCGCATTGTTGCTTGCAAGAAAGTGGGGTGTACCTATTGTGGTAAGTGCTGGTGGAGGCGAATTGCCTGAACCGAATGACAAATTGTCAAATCTTATTTGGAAAGAAAGCAAGGATATTGCAATTAATGTTTCAATGCAGGCAGATCGTAATGTAACTTTTTCAGAAGACTTAAAAAAAATAATAAATAAAAATATTGATCCCAATCTTCCAGTTTACGTTGTATACGGAGGCGTTGATGTAAATGCTGTTTCTTTAATAAAGCCAGTCATACATGATAGGCAATTTATTTTTTCATGCAGGCGTCTTGTTTGGTCAAAAGGAATTGATATTACGATAAATTCCTTTGCTCGCATACACAATGAATTTCCAAATGTTGATTTGGTTATTGCAGGAGATGGAGATGAATATGAAGATTTATTAGAGCTAGTAAAAAAACATGACGTTGAAGATAGGATAAAATTTATCGGTGCTATCAATTGGGAAGAATCAATAGCATGGTTAAAATCAGCATTGTTTACTGTTGTTCCATCTCGTTCAGAAGGAGGCGGATTGATAAATTTGGAATCTCAAGCAAGTGGATGTCCTGTTATAGGCAGTCGCGCTGCTGGAATTTCAGAGTATACATCCGAAAATGAAACATCTCTTTTGTTTGAAATTGAAAATATTGACGAATGTGTTTCACGTATGAGAGAATTATTATCGAATGATATCTTACGTAAGCGTCTTAGCAAAAATGCGCTTATTTACGTTCAAAAATTCTCTTGGAAAAATATTGCAAACCAATATTTTTCAATATATAAGGATATAATTCAAGGAAGTAATGATAAAAAGTCTATTATATTATGGTCAGAAGAGTCACAATTAGTTTGGGATATAATTAAAAAAAATAATTATGAAAAAATTGCAACAACACATTGAAAAATTTTATAATTTTACCAATGTTAAAATAAGCCATATTAGATCATCTGAAGACAATGATACCTACAAAGTTTCATCAAATTGTGGATTATTTTTTGTTCGTTTAAGTAAAAGATTAGTAAAAGATACAAATGAAGTAATGAAAGAATTGGATTTTTTGCAGTTTTTAAAAAAGCAAAATGTCTTAGTGGCAGGTGTAATTAAAAATATAAACGGTTTGTTAATGACTAATTTTGAAAATAAAATTTTAGTGGTTTTTGAGTGGATTGAAGGTAATAGTTTTAATATTTTACCAAATAATTATTTATCGGAACTCCAAGCATATAACGGGGGGAGTGCTTTAGCCTCTGTTCATAACGCAAGCATTAAATATGGCACTCCTTTTCAATTACAAAGAACAATAACAACAGAAATTGAAAGAGCGTTATTACTAAGTGATGATATTAAGGCGCGATATAATAATGGTAACGTTTTTTTAGATATAATTACAAAAATGATTGATTTCGCTAAAAACAATATTAGTAGAAAAAATATAATAATACACAACGACTTTCGTCCTCACAATGTTTTATTTGGAGTTGATAGCTCGAAAAAAAAGATTTCGTGCATTGTTGATTTTGATTGGATTTGTGTTGCACCACCAATTAAAGATCTAGCTCTTGCGCTTGTCGAATGGTCTCTTGCTGATGGTGGCACAGAAGTTAATTGGCGTAATTTCAATGCTTTTTTTAAGGGATATTGTAATATTATTGATTCAGATTTTTATCCAAAAGTTAGTGATTTGGAGCAATGGATTGAATTTTCATGTCTGTCAGATACTGCAACATATATTGCTGATGTTATTACTGAAGAAAAAAAAAGAGAATTGTCTGTCAATTTTGAACCAAGGGAACTTAAATCTCATATGTTTCGTAAGATACAATATTTTAAACAGATTGATATTGAAAGTAATTTAAAATAATTTATGAAAAATAACCCAAACGATCTGTTCTTATATTTAGAAGGGCTTAAAAATTTAGTCGCGTCTACCAATGGCAATGAAAAAATTCATGTCGGTATACGTCCTTACGGGTTTCATGCTGGAAATGCACTTGCCGTAGTGGCTTATCCTTATCTTTTATGTGAATTTTATGAAAAAAAATATAAAAAGCAGCCTGAATTTACATTTTTTATATCAATTAACGATTGGGAACAGGATGCATTGGACGGACCTGATTACAGGAGATATCCATTCAATATTTATCCCAAGGAGACATCTATAAAATATTTGAAATATGAAAGTGCAAACAGAAAAGCAATATCAGTTGTGGATTATTGGCAACCTTCAATTGAAGCAGCATTGAGGTCTAAGCTTAAAAAATTTAGCAATATATCTATTAATTTTGTTCGCAATTCTGATTTGAAATCATCGCCAATTTTTGAAGAATATTTGATGAAAACAATATTAAATCCATTGGATCAATCGCAGATATTCAAGAAATATTCCAGAATGGAGCTTCTCGAAAAACCAATAGCATATGCTGGTGCAATCTGTCCTTTATGTAAAAAATCTCACGGAAAAACTAATGTTATCGATATTCAAAAAAAAATAATCAAATGGGAATGTTCTACGTGTTCGACAAAAATAATAAATCCTTTAAAAATGTTTGATTATTGGTGGTATCATAAACCGCTTCTTGTTGCTCGACTAAAGATATTTGATATTGATATTACACTAAGCGGAGGCGATCATTTTAGTGAGGGTGACTATATGATTCGAAAAAAAATGATTGAATATTTTGACGATTCGATTAAGATTCCAAGGATGCTATTTACACCAACATTGCTTTCCCCGCTTAACAATGAGCGAATGAGTAAAAGTAGAAATAACACAGTATATGCTGATTTGGAAAAATTAATTAATTTCGCTAGAGTATATAGCGGACATGAATTTAGGATGCCTAATGAGGCAGTAATGAACATTAATGATGATGAATATGAAAAATATTGTAGTAGCCTCTAATCCTTTTGGCTTTGGGCCAACTGGAAACGCAATACCAATATTAAAGGAGCTTCAAAAAAGGTTTTCATTAAAAAAAGATATCACTGTTTATTTTGTTGGTTCAGAAAAGTGTCAAAGAATAGTGCCTGAACTTGATTCGGTTAATAAAATATTACTGAACGAGAGAGATGTTTCTGTTATTGAGAATTTTTTGAAAAATCTTAAAGGCAAAACAGTGGTGCTAGGTGTGCAGAATAGGTTCATTGTTGAAGCTGGAAAAAATGTTGGTTGCGCAACATTTTTTTTGGATGTATTGGCGTGGATGTGGACAAATATTCCAGAGTCCCACTTGGCAGCAGATGAGGTTTTTTGGATGCGCTTTCCTGGTATAGTGAAAAGAAAAGCAGAATATACCAACAAAGCAAATATAAATATCATTGAAGGAATATTTGAGAATATAACAAGGGATAAAAAAATTATGCCTGGTTCAAAAATACTTTGCTTAGGAGGTGGTTTCAATCCTTTGAGATCTGGCATTCAGAAGAATTACTTATTGCTAATAGCTTCAATTTTGCAATTATCTACTATTTGTAATGAAAATACTGAAATTGTAGCAGGGAAAGAAGCAGTGCTTTTTCTGAAAAAGCAAATTGCATCTAAAAGGTTAGGTGTTTCGGCATTAAGTCATGATGAAGTACTTGATAAAATGAAAGTTATTGATCATTACATCTCGATTGGTGGGCAAACCTCAACTATGGAGGCTCTTTTGAGTAATATACCAACCAGTTTTTTTATACCATCTAATTTGAGCCAATTAGAATTGCAGAGAATATTTTCTAAAGAAATTGGTGGCAATATAATGTGGTGGGAAAAAGAACTAGAAATATCAAAAGAAAAATATAAATTTATGTCAGAAAAAGAATTTATTGACTTGCTCGAATATGTTTATGAAAAAACTTTAAAAAATAAGAAAAAAATCAAAAAATTGGCAAAATTATTCGATGATAATGTTAATAATTTGGATAATCAAGAACGCTTATTTAAGCTTGGTTTATGGGTTGGTTCTGGCGGCTCATTAGAAATTGTTAATAAAATTGAATTTTATTTGTAAATGAAAAAACACTCACATCGGAATTTCCAATGTGAGTGTATAAGGATAGGCTTCATAGCTCAGCCAGTATTTTGGATAGATCTCGCAGATCTTCTATGATTGAACGATTCTTGAAAACCCAAAATTTATCCATATTTATGTTTTCAAGAAAACTTTGATCATGCGAGATAATAAGAAGTGTTCCCTTGTAGTCTTGGATTTGATCAACCAATACGTCCCATGTTGTGGGGTCTAAATTATTAGTTGGCTCATCAAGGACAATAAACTCTGGATTTTTCGCGAAAAGTAACGCGATTCTTATTCGGTTTCTTTGTCCTCCGCTAAGTCTGTGGAGAGGAAGTGTTACTTCATGTTGGTTAAAGAGTATTTTCGCAAGCAAAGATCTCGCGATTCCCTCATGGCAACTCATGGCACTTTCGACAATTTTTAGTGCAGTGGACTTATTGTCAAAAGTTGACATCTGATCAAAATATTGGACATTAATGTCATTTCCTAATTTGCAAATCCCCCTATTCGGTTGAATTATTCCTCGCAATATATTCACGAGGGTTGACTTTCCAGTGCCGTTTCGTCCAACAAGAGCAACCCTTTCACCAAATTGTAATCCCAGATTGACATTAGTAAATAAGAATGGTGTAGAATTGCCATAGCGAAATGATAAATTTTCGCATACGACGATTCGCTTTCCATTTTTTCTGTCAATATCATTTGATTGCAATTTAATTCGTCCTCTTTCTGTAGCGGGCTTCTCACCCAAATTAGATTTTCGTTTCTCGAGTTCACGTTTTCTGCTCTGATAAACACCAGAACCCTTTGTATTGAATCGAGCACGTAGTTGTAGGATGCGAACGGCATTCTCTAATCGTTGAATATCTTTTTTTTCTGATTTCCAATGACGTGCTTCAGCTTCAATTTCTATTTCTCTTTGTGCTATGTACTCTTCGTATGTTCCCGTAACAACTCTTGTTTGCCAATCTTCAATTTCAATTATTTTTGTAGCAACCTCGTTGATGAAATGGCGATCATGCGAAACGAAAACAACAGCACCCCAATATTTCTTAACTATTTTTCCGAGCTCTCTTCGTGCAATAATGTCAAGATGGTTTTCTGGTTCGTCGATAAATAGAAAATCTGGTGAAGATGAAATTTGGCAAGCGAGATCAAGAATTTTTTGCTGGCCACCACTTAACGATTGCACCTTCATTTCCGAGATGTCTTTGTCGCTAACTTTAAAACCAAGTTTACTCATATTTCTGAGACACTCATCTGGATTAGCTAAATCCGCAATTATCTCGAGAAGTGTTTTTGTTTTGTTAAATGTTGGTTCTTGAGCAGAATATCGTCTGTCAATCCAGTTATCACATTGGATCTTTCCCTCATCAGGCGACTCTATGCCACAAAGTATCTTCATTAATGTTGATTTACCAATGCCATTTTCTCCGATGACAGCTATTCTATCACCCTGGTTGATTGTTAGTGAGATATTTTCGAAGACTTTTTTTGCAGGAAAAGACTTTGAAATGTTGCTTGCTGATATAGTATTCATATTATCCTCCAATTGTTTTAAGTAATGTTTTTTAAAGAGCTCATATCAGGCTATAATAAAATAGGGTTTTTGTCAATGTAGGAACCAACTTCAATTAATAGCATCAATAAGACTCTTATTTATTACAGTATAGCATCTTTTTGAATGGATAAAAGGGGTCAGATACCTTTTTTATCAAGGAAAATTGTGATATGATTCAAATATGTCAAAAAGAAGTATATCAAAAATTAGAAAATGATCTTAAACTAAGGGAATGCCGAGATGACTGGAGCAATATTGAATTTGAACCAGAATCTGCAAATCGAATTTACTGGAGTGCGAGAAATAGATTTAAAAATTCTTTATGCTTGGCATGCCCAGCAATTGGTGGGTGTGGCGGTGGATGTAGAGCTATTTCATATCATCATTCTGGTGATTTAGTGAGCAGACATCCATATTGTGAGGATATTAAAAAAATCATAAAAGACATTGTTGAAGATTTGAATAATGGCTTGTTGAATGACTATAAAGACTTCTTACTTCAAGGCGGAAATATAAAAAATAAAAAGATATTTTAATCGCATACTCCGAGCTGTGGTTTTTATTGGAAATTTGATTTTAACTTAGATAATGTTTAATTAAATAATTATTAAAAATAATAATATGAGAATACAAATAAGAGAAGCAATCGCAGCTGATTCTAGCTGGATTAAAAACCTCTTTATCAACAATTGGGGAAGTGATTTTATTATTAGCCGTGGAAAAATACAGAAACCAGAAAATTTAAGGGGAATTATTGCTGAGGAAAATGGAGAAAAAGTGGGTTTAGCCACCATTCATGTTGAAAATGATGAAATGGAATTAGTAACCATAGATAGTTTGAAACCTGGTAAGGGAATTGGAAAATTGATACTTGATAAGGTAATAAATATTGCAAAAAAAGAAAATGTCAAAAGATTGTGGCTAATTACGACTAATGACAATATGAATGCTTTGAAATTCTATCAAAAGAATGATTTTCATTTAGTAAAAATTTACCCTAATGCATTAGAAGAATCAAGAAAAATTAAACCAGAAATACCAGAAATTGGAGAAGACGGCATTCCGCTTAGAGATGAAATTGAGTTAGAAATAATTTTACGTAACTAGAATTGGCATATGCTCGAGGAGCAATCAAAAATTTATTTTCATTTCCGAGCGAGTGCAGAAAATGAATTTATTTATTATTGAAATCCCAATCGAGGCTCAGGTATAAGGTATCATGTATAAAAATGTCGAAAAACAAACAAAAAACAACCTCTAGAAGGTTGTTTTTTGTTATTTATTTTTGCGAATCAATGATGTCTTCCGTGATGCGGTTGCGGCAAACTTTTAGAATGCCGGCATCTTCAATTTCTTTGCACATCGCAAAATCTTTTTCACTTATCGCCAGATCTTTGAGGCAATAGTCTTTTTTGAGGCCCGAAAGATCATCACAATCATTGCTGGATTCATCTTTTTTTCCAGTATATTCCGAATTGAGTCCGCAAACCTCTTTGCAATATTTGAATTCTTCTGAATCATCAAAATCTTCGCACTCATTGCTGCAATCTTTGGAGGATATTTCAAGCAGATTTGTTTTTTCAATCGCAGTATCTTCGTCATCTGAAAATTCTTCATCTAAGTCTTCATCTGAATTTTCATCTTGATCTGATGAGTCAGTGTCAATCTCGCTTTCGTCTGCTTGCTCATCGGCAGATTCTTCCTGCGTTTGTTCCTCAGCTTGTGTTTCCGGTTGTTTAATTTCTTCAGCGTTATCAGTGGGCGAAGAATTGCGATTTTTAAAAACGGAAAATCCCCACACGGATAAACTGATAAAAATAGCTGCAAAAATTACAGCTATGATTTTATTGGAAGAATAGGACATATATGTAAAAATTTTTAAATTTTATAATTTTTAATTTTATAAATAAATCTAAATTTTTAATGTTTAAAACATTTGGAACTTAAAAAATTATTTAAAAATTACAAAATTAAAAATTGCTCAAAAATCTAGTAATCCTTGACTATGCTTATGTTGGAATAATAGTAGCTGAGGATTGCAGTGTATGACCAATCATGGTCGCGCGCTAGAACGACAGAACCGTTTGCGCTCATTCCCCACATATGATTTCCGGCGGAAGGATTGTCAACTTTGCCATATGGATCAGGCACGGAAACCAGATAAGGATATCCAGCCAAGGCTCGAGTGTTTCCATCAGTATTACTGCAATAGGCTCCAAGGACATATTCAATGTCCTCACCTTCGCCATATTTCATTACGATGCCATTTGTTGCGCGGGCTGCTTCGGGGATGAAAGAATGGTCGACTTCGTAATCGTAGCCGTTATATATTTGCGAAGATGAAGTGGAAAGAATATTAAATCCTTCATCTGTCCACCTAGTTCCATATGCAATGTGCCATCTAGCGTATGATCTGGCGGCCACGATAAGTGCTTTGGCGTGCTGCGGAACGCCTCCCGATGACATCTCGCCATATCCCCATAAATAATGTTCAAGAGGGAGAGTGTTGATGACCCAGATTCTTCTGGCGCTTCCTTCAAACGTGTCGTTATCTTCAGTATAACTATGCTGGACTTTTATTTTTCCTCGGTAGTGATCATAAGTGGAGCTTGGTTTGTCGACATCAAAGATTATGTCATCACTCTCTGCTGTGTCATTTGCCTCGAAGCAGACTTTTCCACCGGATAGATCTGTTGAAGGGAATGTGGGTACGTCATTACTGCTGTAAACGCGAAGAGTCCCGCTCGAACCATCAACATAGATGATGCGTGCGCTTTCGCCAATAGGAACTTGACCAATAGTGTTTGAGGCACAATCGGTGACTTTGAATATTTTATCGGCAGAAATATTGAAGGCATTGGAAGTGTCCTCAAGGGCAACATTGCCGCTGCTCCAGAGGCCTACGCTGATTTCAGGACCCGTATCTGTTGTCACGTTGTCGAGATCGTTCATAAAAGCCACATATCTGTTATAACCAGCCTTATATTCAGCGCTTCCATAATTTTTGTAGCTGTTGTAGGAGTCTTTATCGTAGTTTTTATATTTTTTATATTTGCTGTATTTGGAATAGGGAGTTACGTATTTTTTGTACTTATTGTATTTTTTGTATTCTTTTTCATATACGGCATAAGCCCGATATTTGGCCGGATCTTTTTTGTATAATTTATATTTTGTCCAGCCATCTTTAGCTGCAACTTTTTCTTTAGCATCTGCGAAACCGTATTTCTTTTTGTTTTTTGAATATTTCTTGTATTTTGAATATTTCTGTTTCTTTTCGTATTTAGGGTAAAGCTGATATTTTTGGTAATATTCAAAATCTTCAGACACGGAAGCATCAACTTTTATGCCTGGCAGAAGTAAAAGAAAAAAAGAAGCCAGAATAAAAAAAGATGTGATTTTTGTTTTTTTTGTCATTGGTTTTTGTTTTAAAAACAAGCTTAAAAACAGCAAAAACTGCTACCTTTATAGTAACATTTTTTACTAATCTTTGCCACTTTAGTAAAGATTAGAGCGAGGTTGCCTAAAGTAAGCATTTCTTATATAATTAACTGGTAATTGGAAGTTTTTAAAATATTTAAATTAAAATAAATCTATGGATGGAAAACCCCATATTTCGGTCGTTGTTCCTTTATATAATGAAGAAGGGAACGTGAAAGAATTGCACAAACAGATTTTAGCCGCTTGTCAGGCACTTGGAAAATCTTTTGAAATAATATTTGTTGATGATGGGTCTAAAGACGGAACAGTTAAGGACTGCGAAGAACTTTCTCCATTGACGCTCATAAAATTTAGAAAGAATTTTGGTCAGACAGCTGCTTTTGATGCTGGAATCAAGCAGGCAAAGGGAGAAATTATCATCACGATGGATGGTGATTTGCAAAATGATCCTAAGGATATTGGACTGTTGCTTGAAAAGATGAATGAAGGATTTGATGTGGTTTCCGGATGGAGATTTGCAAGAAAAGACACTTTTATGAAAAAGTTTTTTTCAAGAGGTGCTAATCTTCTCAGAAAATTTTTAGTGGAAGATAATATTCATGACAGTGGCTGCAGTCTGAAGGCCTATAAAAAAGAATGTTTTGAAAATGTCGATCTTTTCGGGGAAATGCACCGTTTTATGCCGGCTATTCTGCAGTTTGATGGATATAAGGTTGGGGAAGTGAAGGTTTCTCATCATCCGCGAATCCATGGTAAAACTAAATATAATTGGCGAAGAGCCATTAAGGGTTTTGTGGATATGATTTCTATTTGGTTTTGGAGAAAATATTCTAACAGGCCGCTGCATTTATTCGGGGCTACAGGCATTATTTTTTCACTCGTTGGTTTTGCAATTCTTGCCTGGATGGGTGTGGAAAAGATGTTTCTGGGAATGTCAATATCGGAACGCAACTGGCCGTTGATCGGGGTATTCTTGGTGCTTGTCGGAATTCAGCTTTTCGTGTTTGGACTTCTAGCTGACATTTTACTCAAGATATATTACAAAAATAGAAATACGATGAATTATAATGTTGAAAAAATAATACAGTCATAAAGCATGGAGCATAAAACATAGAGCACGGAACATGGGGCATGGGGCATGGGGCAAAGAGCAGAAAGCATAAACAAAAAAAGGATTAAAAACAAAAGTTAAAATGCAAAAACCAATAAAAAATAATTTTCATGGTATCTTAAAACAAAAGGCCGATAATTATGCATATTTGGTTTATAAGGCAACAAAAAAATTTCCTAAAGAAGAAGTTTTTGGAATTACATCCCAGTTAAAAAGAGCGTCGCTTTCTGTGGTTTTAAACTATATAGAGGGTTATGCCCGAATAGGCGAAGTGCAATACAGAAATTTCTTGCGGATGTCATACGGGTCCCTGAAAGAATCACAATATTTATTAGAGTTTTCTTTTAGAGAGAAGTATTTAAAAATTGATGACTATAATAATTTAATAAATTTAAGTGAAGAACTTGGAGCAATGCTTTGGTCAACAATCAAGGGACTAAATGAAAAATGTGGAAAATGATTTATGATCCATGTTTTATGTTCCAGGTTTTATGAAACAATATGAAAATTGCAGTCATTGGAACAGGTTATGTGGGCTCAGTTACCGGCGCATGTTTTGCCGAAATGGGCAACAATGTCGTTTGTGTGGACAAAGATCAAAAAAAAGTGGATCAATTTGCCAGCGGCAAAGTTCCTCTGCATGAAAACGGTTTAGATGAAATTGTTGAACGCAATTTGAAGAATAAAAACCTTTCTTTCACCACAAATTTGGAAGAAGCGATTAAAGAAAATGACATTATTTTTATTGCAGTCGGGACTCCTCCAAATGAAGACGGCAGCGCGGATCTCAGTCATGTTTTGGATGTTGCAAGATCAATCGGGCAAACGATGGATCATCCTTTGATTATTATTGATAAATCCACGGTTCCTGTCGGGACGGCCGAATTGGTCAGCAAAACTATCTATGCTGAACTGGAAAAACGTGGCGAAAAAATAGAATTCAATGTTGTCAGCAATCCGGAATTTTTAGCGCAAGGAACAGCCGTCAAGGATTTTATGGAGCCGAGCCGGATTGTTGTCGGATCAGATAATGCCGAAACCATCAAAATATTGCAGGATATGTATGCGCCGTTTATGCGTCGAGAAGGCAGGTTTTTCTCCATGGATCAAAAGACGGCCGAGATTGTTAAATATGCTTCCAATTGTTTCTTGGCGGCCAAAATTTCTGTAAACAATGAATTAGCGAATATTTGCGCTAAAGCCGGGGCTGATTTTGATAATGTTCGCAAAGCTATGGGCGCTGATCCAAGAATCGGCGAACCTTTTATGTATGCCGGTCCTGGATTTGGAGGCTCATGCTTTCCCAAGGATGTAAAAGCTCTCATAAAAACCGCCAAAGATCTGGGATATGATGCTGAAATGTTCAGGCAAACATTAATTACAAACGAAAAACAAAAGTTTGTTTTGTCCCAGATGGTTATTGATAAATTCGGAGAAGATCTAAAAGGCAAAACATTCTCTGTTTGGGGGTTGGCTTTCAAGGCAGGCACAGATGATATGCGCGAATCTTCAGCTCTGACAATAATTAGTGAACTCATCAAACATGGGGCTAAAATTCAGGCTTATGATCCGGAAGCTATGCATATGGCCAAGTGGGAAGAATATTTTGGCAACAATCCAAGCATAACCTATTTTAAAGACAAATACAGCGTGCTTAAAGATGCTGATGCTTTGCTTGTCGTGACCGAATGGAAAGATTTCAGGGCGCCTGATTTTGAAGAAATCAAAAAACTTTTGCATCACCCTGTGATTTTTGACGGTCGTTTGCTGTATGATCCGAAAAAATTGAAAGAACTCGGGTTCGAGTATAAATCGATTGGAAGAGGATAGAATCATTGCCATGAGATATTCATTCATATTATTAGCATTATTTTTTCTATTTATCTTGAGTTTTTCATATTCGCAAGCTTTTAATTTGGGTATAGTTGCGGATATTCATGCTGGTGGTTCCAGAGACATTACAAGATCGGAAAAAAATATTTTATATCCGAACCGATATTGCATTAATTTAGAAGGAATAAAAAAATCAGATGTTGATTATATTCTAACGCTAGGGGATAACACATTAAATGGAAAAGAATCAGAAGCTAAAAAAGTGCTAAATTGCCTGAAAGGTTATGATGTTTTATGGACAAAGGGAAATCATGATAAAGAGGTTGCCTGGCAGCTTTTTGGAACTCCCAATTATTACAGTAGACAAATTGAAAACTGGAAAATAATAGTTTTGGACTCTTCGAAAATTGATCCTAGCGGCTCGGGCGGATTTTTGGATGAGCAGCTAGAGTGGTTAGAGAAAGAATTAAGTGAAAATGATTCAAATGATATTGAAAATATTTTTATAGCGACGCATCACAATATTTTTGAAAAAACCGACCTTTTTCCCAATACTAGCAATGCTAAAATTATTTTTCCGCAATTTTTCAAGCCGATTCAATTGGAATTGCCAGATCCTGTATACGAAAAATTCATAGAAATCATAGAGTCGAATGGCAAAGTCAGATATGTCTATTCTGGGCACGTTCACTTGAAAAATGGTTGCCTGAAGTCGGGTAATATAGAATATTGTTCTGTTCCATCTGCTTCCGTTATGAATTACGAAGGTTATTTCAAGGAGCTGTCATTGGAATAAATATAAAATGAAAAAATTTTTAGATAAGATTAAAGAAAAAAAATTCTTCTGGCTTTTATTTGCTTGTGTTTTAGCATTGGGAATATTTATAAGGACATATAATTTTCATGACTGGCTGAGATTTAGTAAGGATCAGTCGAGAGATGCTTTTATAATAAGTAATGCTATAGAGGGCAAAGAAGCGCTTCCATTGCTTGGTCCGGCGGCCGGAGCAACAGATTTCTATCTTGGTCCTGTTTATTATTATTTTTCTTATATTTCTGCAGAAATATTTGGAAATTATCCAGACAGGATGGCCTATCCTAGCTTATTTTTTTCTATTCTTGCAATCCCTCTCCTGTTTTACTTTCTCAAAGAATATTTTAACAGGAATATATCCATTTCGCTTACTGCAATAATGAGCGTCTCTTATTTTGCAGTCATAAATTCCCGTTTTTCTTCAAATCCCAATCTCATGCCTTTTTTCGTCCTTTTATTTCTATATGCGTTTTTAAAAATATTAAATAGTAAGAAAAAAGACGGATGGTTTTGGTTTTTGGTCGTTGGGGTAGCTATCGGTATAGGAATTCAGCTGCATGCAATTTTGTTAGTAGTTTTACCTGTCATGATGCTTGTAATTTTTGCGTATCTGATAAAGCAGAAAAAAGTGGCTGTTTTCAAAGGATTTTTTATAGTCATATTTATTGCATTGCTGCTCAACATACCTCAGATAGTTAATGAAATAAAAACACAAGGAGAAAACAGCAAGGCATTTTTTGCAGTTTTTGATTCGCAAACCGATAGTGATTTTTCAATAACAAAAAAAATAGTCCTGCTTTCTTTATGCCAAGTCAAGGCAAATTCTTATATTATTTCTTCCGTGCCTATTACGGAGGAATGTGTTAAAGAATTTGATTTAAAATTAGGCGCAAAAAAGCTTTTTGGTGGGATAAAGAACAAACCTTTGCCGCTTAGGAGTATTGTTTTTTGGTTAAGCACGTTGGCTTCCATTGTTTTCTCTTTGGCGGGATATTTTTTGTTGGTTTATTATTTTAGAAAAGAAAAGGATGAAAAGGCAAAAAATTTCCTTGGCCTTTTTCTAACATTCAATATAATTTCTTTGATTTTCCTTATTCCCGTAGTGGTGCGTATTAATGTTAATTATTTTATTTTTATATTCTTTGTTCCTTTTGTGCTTTTCGGCCTGATGCTTAAATTTATTTTGGAAAAAAATATAAAATTTGGATCATTGATAGCAGCGACTCTTTTTGCGGTAATATTTATTCCTTCTATCTTAATAGACATATACTTTTTCAATTATTATTCAAAAAACCTAGACAACAATCTTGACAATAGCAATCTGAAACAGGCAGAACTGATGTCTGAATATATGCTGGAAAAAACGAACGGAAACAATTCTCCAAAAATTATGCTTGCTGGACAGGCAGTATATATAAATAGATTTTCTAATTCTCTTGCTTATCTGCTTAGGAAATCAGAGAAAAAAATTGTTACTTCAATGGAAACAAGTTTAAGTGAAGAAGAAAAAGAGTTGTTCTTTATTCATGGAAGTGATTCAAAAACAGTTAATCTCGAAAATAAAATCCAAGGCTACGAAACCCTTGATGGACAAAGGTATGGAAAAGTAGATCTATTTTTTATCAGAAAATAAATAACTTATCAAAAAGTCTCTCATTTGATTTGAGCGGAAAAAAGTGCTATAAATGACGAATATTAATATAATATGCTGGAGCACAAACATAAGATATGATTGTCTCATGTTTTATGCTCCATCTTCAATAACATGAAAATATTATTTTTCAACTACGAATTTCCACCGTTGGGCGGTGGAGCGGGAAACGCTTCATACTATCTTCTTCGTGAATACTCAAAAAATCCGAATATCAAAGTTGATTTTATCACATCTTCTATCGATGAAAAACAGCACTTGGAAAGAATAGGGAATAATATTACCATCCACAGGCTGCCAATTGGAAAAAATCCTGAAAATATTCATTATCAATCTCAGAAGGAATTATTGAAATATACTTGGGAAGCTTATAGATTTTCCAAAAAACTGGCAAAAGAAAATAAATATGATCTGACTCATTCATTTTTTTCCGTTCCCTGTGGCGTCATCTCGTTGCTTTTAAAAAGAAAATTTAGGATTCCATATATCATATCGCTGCGAGGTTCAGATGTTCCAGGCTATAGTGAAAGATTCACAGCTTTATACAAAATTATCACTCCTATCATAAAGAAAGTATGGAGAGAAGCTTATTTTGTGATAGCTAATAGTCAGGGCTTAGCTGAACTCTCCCTGAAATCCAGCCCAGAAAAAGAGATAGGCATAATTCCCAATGGTATTGATATAGAAGAATTTTTTCCAGATTTAAGTAAAAAAAATAAGGATCAGTTTACTATCATTTGTGTTTCGCGGGTTACTCCCAGAAAGGGGATTAGATTTTTAATTCAGGCTTTTAATGTCCTTTCGCGCCGTTATGACTATATTAAGTTAGTTATTGTTGGAGATGGAAATGAGCGTGCGTCACTCGAAGATTTGGTGCAGGCCTTGGGACTCAAAGAAAAAGTTTTATTTACAGGTCCTGTTTTGCATGAAAAAGTTTTGGGATATTATCAAAAAGCTAATATTTTCGCTTTGCCATCAATGAACGAAGGCATGAGTAATACTATGCTGGAAGCGCTGGCTTGCGGTTTGCCCCTGGTCGCGACTGATACAGGTGGAACCAAAGAATTGATTGAGGATGGGCAGAATGGCTTCATCGTTAAGATGAAAGAGTCTCATGATTTGGCGGAAAAAATTGAGAAATTTCTGCTAAATCGAAATTTGGAAAAAGAAATGGGTCAAAAAAGTAGAGAGCTGGCTGAAAAGCTTGATTGGTCAGTTGTTGCTAATAAATACATTGATCTGTACGATAAAACCGTAAGACTAAGAAAGATCAAACAGGGAGAATAATATAAAATTTTTCAATTTATAATTCTAAATTTTCAAATAATGAAAATACTAAAAAACAAGATTGTAAAATTTTTTCTTAAGCTTTTTGTTAGCCTGGCTTTTGTCGCCTGGCTTATTTTTAAGATTGATTGGCAGGAGGTTCTTTTTTATATCAGTAAAATTTCTTTTTGGAATATTTTGATTTATGTCGCAGTTTTGCTTTTTGGTATGGCAATTTCTGCATATAAATGGAAAATTTTGGCGAAATTCAAAGGATTTGATATTTCTCTGAAAAAATCTTTTCAATTGTATTTGGCGGGAGCTTTTATCAATAATCTGATGCCATCATTTATAGGCGGTGACACGTATAAGGCTTACCAGCTTGGAAAAAAAGATAAAAAATATGTTTCAGCTGCTGCTTCAGTCTTTGTTGATAGAATTACGGGACTGATTGGGGCAATGATTTTGTCAGTCATATTTGCCGCGCTAAATTGGCAAATGGTGGCAGAACATAAAATTCTGCTCATAATTCTGGTTATAATTTTTTTAATTCTTTTTGCAATGGTAATTATTGGAGCAAGCGCAAAGTTTTCTTTCTGGCAAAAATTACTTCAGTTTATGCCGAAAAAAATTGTTGAAATTATAATAGATTTTGCGGAATATGGAAATAACAAAAACACTCTTTTTAAATCATTTCTTTTGGCGATTGCTTATAATCTAATCGGGCTTGCGGTAGTAAACTATATCTTATTTTGGGGGCTTGGAATCCAGGTAGGAATTTTAAACTATCTCACGGTGATATTTTTGGTAAGCATAGTTTCGGCGCTTCCCGTGAGTGTGAACAATATCGGAATCAAAGAATGGGCGTATATCACATTTTTTGGTTTTTTCGGCATAGCTTCTTCAGGGGTAGTGGCAGTTGCTATTATCAGCAGAGTCATTCAGATGGTTGTAAGTTTTGCGGCAGTGCCATATTATTTAAAAAATAAAAATCAAGGAAATAAATAAAATTTTTTCTCATTTATCATTTTAAAAATCCGCCAGACTTTGGCGGATTTTTCTTCAAAAGTTTTCTATTTAGCAATGGTGGAAGTTTTGATAACTTTTACAAAGTTATTTTTTTGTCTGCCGAAAGTAAGCAAAAATTCAGGGTTCTGTATTTCGTAGGCTTTGGAAAAAGATATCGGAGATGATGTGGTCGACCATTGTCCGATGGTTTTTCTTTTGCGTCCGGAAGAAATGACTATGAAATCAGGCGGCAATTTTTTCATTGCTTTTCCATCGAAATCAGCAGAACATTTTGCTAGAGAAACCGCACAAACAGCTCCTTTATCTGACCAGATCCTAATGTCTTGCTGGTTTGGCAAAGAGTTCAGATATTGCGCCGCCTCGAAGCTGCCATCACCCATATCCTTGAAATTAAGCGTATATTTTTCCGGAAGCAATACCGATGCGTAAGTGAGATAGAAAGGTCGGATGGAAAAGAGACTGAAAAGCAGGCATGAGATCACGACAACGACAAGCACACTTTGCCTTGGAAGATTAATGGTAAAAAATTTCTTGAATATTGCTATGATACCAACGGCTGAAATTATAAACGCAAGAGGGTAAAGCATTATTTGGTAACGGACGGTTGCAACGACAAAATTGGCTGTTGATGCCAGATAGTAGAGCAGGATGAATATCATCAGATAGAAAGATATTGACAGCTCTCGATCAAAAGACTTGCGCTTTATAAAAGCAATGATTATAAAAAACAATATTCCTGCCAACACGATAGGGTGCAAACCGAACAGGAGTCCATATACGTCAGCGAGAATGTTGCCGAAGCCTTTCATTAGGGTGAAAGTTTCAGGATTATTTTTTGGTGAAGCTACGATGGTTTCAAAATTGAAAAATTTCATCGAAAGGTATGTGTTTGCAAGAACAAGAAGAGATAAAACCGAAAATACTCCAAGTATGGCGGAGACTATGAGAGCGCGAAATTTCAAGAAAAAATCGAGAACCCAGTCTGTAAACTTATTCTTGAAGATCAGCATGTCTGTCGCGATTATTGTTATGAGTAAGACAAAGAGCGGCCATGTTTTTTCAAAGGCTCTGCTCAAAAAAGTTCCCTCAAGCAGGATTTTTGGATCGGTCCAGGTAGCGGGATAAAGGACAAAAAAGGTCAACATAGAAACTGCCGCAATTACGAGATAGTCCTTGGCGGATTTTTTAAGGTAAGAAACAACTGCGGGTTTTTCTTTTGCGAAGATATATTCTAGAAAGGGGAGTAAAAAAAAGAAAACATAAAGAATATTAGCGACATATTTGGTTAGCAAAGAAAGGCCCGTAAAGAGTCCACACATGATCAAAAAAGGAAACTTCTTTGTTTTTTGGAAAACAAAATAGGCTAGAATAGAAATAGGCGCAAAGAGCCACATGAAAGAATCTGGATTTATAATGAGAGAAATTCCTAGCAGGATAGGCGATAAGGAAATAAAAAGAAATCCAATCAGTGCAGTAGTTTCATCAAACAGCTTGCGGAGTAACCAATAAAAAAGCGGCAGGAGAGCTAAAGCAAGAAGAAATATAGGCAACCTGAAAAAGAAATTGATTGTATTTATTTTTTCCAGCTGCTCGGGTGTTTTTTCTTTTTCGCGCAGTTCTTTATAGAGCAGGGGGTCTATTTTTAAAAGACCGGCTCCAGAAAGCAAAGCCACTGTTATTCCAGGCTTGTCATTTATGTCAGTTTTTGACCATTTAGCATTTAAAACAGCATTCCAGAATTTAGGTGTTCTTTGGTATGTCCAATAAGGCTCATCTACGGCAGAATAATTTTTAAGCCTTGTCAGGCCCAGAAAAAGATTAATTGCTAAAACCAAGGCAATGATAGCGATGGGAAATATTTTCTTCAGCATATGAATAAAAGTAATGATTTAATTCAAAATAGAATATAGCATAATTTTACCATAAAAACAAGGATTAGGGATAATAAGGACGCAATGTCAATTTTGTCTTTTACAAATCAAAAAATAGACGGTATAATTAATACGCGTTTGGGATACGTCGTTCAAACTTTTTATGTTAAAAATATGAAAATTTTGCTAGAATATTTTAATAAAAACCGCAAATATTTCAAATATAGCAGTCTTTCCATCGCAGCCATTCTTTTAGTTGTGGCAGTTTTGTTTATTTGTTTTTGCTTTTTTGATAGCAATAAAAATCTGGCAGTTCTCGGTGTAGTTTCAGATATACACGCTGGAAATCCTAGCGAAAGAGTAGTAGAAGCAAGAATTCTCAACTATCCGAAACAATATAAAAAACTTTTTTCTGAAGCTTTAGACAAGATGAAGAATGAAGGAGTTGAGGTAGTAATTTCTGCGGGAGACAACACGAATGAAGGAGATATTCAATATTCCAAAACTTTGAAGGACCTAGCGAAATCTCGAGCCATAAAAATTTTGTGGACAAAGGGCAATCATGACAGGGAAAAGACCAAATCAATGGAAAGTTTCGGCGTAAAAATTCCTTACTATTATATTATGGACAGAAAAAATTGGCGGATTATCATTCTTGATAATTCTGAAATGAATTCTGAAAGTAGTAACGGCGGGTTTAGTCAAGAGCAGCTTGAATGGCTTAAAAATAAATTAAAAACAGACAAAAAAATTATAATTTCAATGCATTATCCAATTTTTAATGAATTTAATAACGACGAAGTTTTAGTTGAATATAAAGAGTTCAAGGATATAATTGAAAAAAGTGGGAATGTGGTGCATGTTGTTTCAGGGCATTATCACACTATTGATCTGGAAAAAAATATTAGTGGGATTACTTACCATATCATCAAGTCATTAACGCTTGATAAAGATAACCCTAACTATAAGATAATATCTTTAGAATGAATAAATTCTTGGAACAAAAAAAAATAATTATGGTAGCAGCCATTATTGTTTTAATGGCAGTATCTTTTGCCGTGCGATTCTACAACTTTGATCAGTGGCTGTATTTTAAGATGGATCAGGCACGGGATGCAATTTTAATCACAAATGTTTTGGAAAACGGTCCAGGCAGCCTGCCGCTTCTCGGACCTCGTGCGGGAGCTACGGAAGTCGACAACGGTTATTTGCGATTGGGTCCGGCTTATTATTATATGCAATACATCGCAGGAGTCTTGTCTGGTGGCAATGAGCCTGTGGCCAATGCTTATCCTGACTTGTTTTTTTCTATTGCAGTTTTACCTCTTCTCTATATTTTTCTGCGGCTTTATTTCAGGCGATCCAGTTCGTTTCTCATAACTGCTATGTATGCTTTTTCTTTTTTGATTATAGAATACTCCCGCTTTGCCTGGAATCCTAACACACTGCCGTTTTTCATGATTTTAAGCTTCTATGGATTACTAAAATTTTTCAGAGATAAAGGAAGTAAAAAAAGGAAATACTGGATCATGCTTTGGTCATTGGGACTGGCGATAGGATCGCAACTTCATTTTTTTGGATTCTTCAGCTTGCTTGGAGCATCAGGCCTAATGTTTTTGCTTTATCTAAAACCGTGGAGAAAGGAAGAACTAAAAACTATCTTTTCGGGTGGATCAATGAAAAATTTTTTATTCTTCACCTTTTTTGCGGCAACTGTTTTTGGATTAACCTATGTTCCAGTAATCATAAGCGATATTTATAAAAAAGGAGAAAATTCCAGGAATTTCGTGCAAGCGATTTTCAGCAAGCCAGAAAAAAAGCCATTTATTGCTAAAGCAAAGAAGGGGGTGGAAGAAAATTTGAAATATTATTGTTTGCTCACCACATCGCAATGTTACTCCGGAAATATAAATAGCAAGAAAAATTTCTTGCCTGCAGCTATCACTGTAATTATCTTTATTGCCGGAATATTTTTAGCTTTCAGGAAATTAAGGAAAGAAAACGATGAAGATCGTAAAATTTTCGTCATGCTGGTATTGGTATGGTTGGGAGTATTTTCCATCCTGTCTATTCCGGTTTCATTCCAGCTAAGACCAAGGTTTTTCATTGTAGTTTTTGCTTTACCCTTTATTTTACTCGGTTTTCTTTTTGAATTTTTTAGAGAAAATTTTAAGAGAGCGGGGCTATTTCTTTCTATATTACTGGCTGTCATGATAATTGGCTGGAACTTAAGAGGCACTTATAAATGGTTTTGGGAACAGAAAAATTCGCAGTTAGGTGATGTCGAAATAAACAGAACGCTTATTTTGAAAAATAAAGATGGCGTCACTTTGGGACAACTTCAAGCTGCGGTTGATTTTATGTATGAAAGGCACAAGCCTGATCATAGTTTATATTATTATGTTAAACCAGAGCATATAGCGCCGGTTAAATTCCTGCTTAGACAAAAAGACCAAAAACTAGTTTTTGATTCGATGAATGTTAACAAGGACCACAAGGCACAATTTTTTGCAGTAGTGCCAACAGGTACGGACAAGGATCCTGTTTTTGCAAAATTTAAAACCCAATATTCTGTCCTGGCGACAAAAATTGTCGGACAGATAACTGTTTCGGAAATAACTTTTCCCGATCGAATAATAGATGAATCATTTGTCTCCGGAAATAGGGAAAACAATGAAACTGGAAGTAGGGTTTTTTGGCGCGATATTTTTCCAAGCTTGGATGGCACAAATAGTTTTAGATTGGAAGAAGATGCCAGCGCAGATGAAGAAGAAACAGAAGAGGATCAATAAGTTTAAAAATTTTTATGAATTCAAAAAAACATAATTGGTTAAAAATATTCCTGATTTTTATCATTGCAACTTCTGTTTTGGCCCGCTGTTTTGAATTTAGTGATTTGCTTCTTTTGAAGGGCGACCAAGTACGCGATATTATGGTGACAGATCGGGCAATGGAAGAAGGCGCAGGCAGCCTTTCCTTATTAGGGCCCAGGGCAGGAGGCACTATGCTCCGCCTGGGACCGGCTTTTTATTATTTTCAGTATGTTTCAGCAAAGATGATGGGCGCAAATACTCCAACCTCTGCCGCTCTTCCAAATCTTATCTTTGGAATCGCCTCTATTTTTTTGGCCTATCTCTTGCTTAAAAAATATTTTTCGCAAAACTGGTCATTAGCTCTGACGACATTTTATGCTTGCATTTTTTTGGTTATAGAGCACGCTCGTTTCACATGGAATCCCAATTCGCTGCCGTTTTTTACTTTGCTGTTCCTATATTCGCTGATGCAGGTATTTTCAGAAGAAAAAAATCGCAGATGGTTATGGGTGGCGCTAGTCGGGTTTTCTCTAGCGGTTGCAGGACAGTTGCATTTTACCAGCTTTATAGCATTGCCGATATTTTCAGTTATTTTTTTATTTTTTCAGAGAAAAAAAATTGTCGAAAAGATACGAATTTGGGATATCTTTATTTTTTTTGGAGTGATCTTGTTTTTTTATATCCCAGTTATCCTGAGCGACTTAATCAATCATGGTGATAATTTAAAACTTTTTTTCAAATCCATAGGCACCAAAAAATCCGATCATTCGTTTTTGGCCAATATTTCCAAAGATATTTATTATTTTGGAAAATATTTTTTTAGGATCCTAACTGGCTATTTTGGATCTATGAAAATTCTCCACTATTTGGGTTCATTTTTTATGCTGGCTGGCTTGGCTGCCAATTGGTTTGCATACAAAAAAGAAAGAAATGAAGAAAGAAAGAGGTTTTTGCTAATGATTCTTCTCTGGGTAGCAATATTTTTTATGCTCTTCATCCCACTGGCATATGATATAGACAAACCAAGATTCTTCCTCCCCCTTATTTTTGTTGTTTCTGTCTGGGTCGGTCTTATCGGAAAATTTTTTTGGGAAAGGAAGTCAGTTTTTTTGAAAGCTGTATTTGCAGTATTTTTCTGTGCTTTTCTTCTTTCCAATATAATCGCAACAGCGTTTTGGCTTTTTGAGCTCTCTGTTTCACAGCAAAAAGCATTAAATCCTGAAGACACTATTATTTTGAAAACCAAAAAAGATGCAGCTTGGTGGACATGGGGAATAATTTCACGCGCCAGCATATTCATGCGAGATGCCTGTGTGAAACAGAAAATATTTTATTACCTGCCTAAAAAAGTTGCTGAATTCAGACCAGTGTTTGATTATGCGCATGAATCCAGCGGAGATAAGCGTCCGATCAGTTCTTTAAAAAAAATTCCAAGTGAATTTGAAAATGGCTGTTATTTTTTGGTGGAAAAAAACGGGCAAAAAGACGAAATGAATCTGGAAATTGAAAAGCAGGCTTCTTTTGGTGATATAGCAGTAATGATGATTAAAACAGGAATATCTTCAGATGCTGATGAAAAAAACATTCAAAATATGAATAGTTCTCAAAATGCAGAGGAAGATGCCGATTCAACCACGCATCAACGCGCTTATTGGAGAGATGTGTTTAGTTCCAAATAACAATTTTTTCAGGCATTTTTTGAAATTTAAAAAACCGCTCCCATTATCATTATGGGACGGTCTTTTATATTTTTGATTTTATATTTATGATTGCGGCTCATTTCCGGAAAGTTCTTCTTGGATTTCAACTTTCCTTTTCTTTTTCGTGGCAATTTGTTTGATATAATCAATGTCATTTTTAGTAATCTCGCCTAAAGCGTATAGAATTATCAAGTATCCGGCAAATAGGATTATGGACCAAGCCATAAAAATTATTTCTCCTTTGGAAAAGAAGCTGGATGCACCGAACATAACGACGCCGGCGAAGATTATTTTTGCCAAACTTTTCAATTTGAAAATGGTTCCAAAATCCCGTTTCACGTAATACAAAATAGCCAGCATAGCTACGAAAGAGGTGATGGTAGTCGCAACGGCTGAGCCGACAATTCCATAACGCCTGATCAAGATGTAGTTTAATATTGTGTTAATTGCAACTCCGAAAATGGAAATCCACATCGGAATTTTTGTTTTGCCGGCGCCATTGAGGACAAAACTCATCACATAAAAAATAGTCAAAAATCCGACACCGTAGGCCAGAATGGACATTGGATAAGCCGCGTCGATATATTTGACGCTAAAAAATATTTTTATAATTGGCCGTGAAAACTGCGACATCAAAATTACGGACGGCACCAGCAAAATGGTCATCAAGCGCATCGACTGGCCGATAATTTTATTGGTTTCTTCCGAATTATTTTCGGCCGTGGTTTTGGAAACGACTGGCAAGAGCATAATCGTCAGGGCGTAAAAAATGTAATAGGGAATGCGTCCGACAGTCAAAGAGGCATTGTATATGCCGGTCAAATAATCATCATGCAGGATGCCTTTGACCAGATAGAGATCGATGCTAATCAGGAGCTCATAGGCTAAAAAGAACAGGATAATTTGCCAGGCGTAATTTATCAGTTTTTTGGTCTCAAAAGTGGCCTGTAAGCTCAAATTTTGGCTTTTAGCGGCTTTTTTAAGCTCAGGGGTGTATTTGAACCAGTCTAGGGAAAAAGCGATTAAAAAGACCGAAAATGCGGCCAGGGCATATCCCACAATCGAGCCAGGCACGCGAAAGGCATACGCCAAGCCGACAATGGCCAAAACCTTGAAGACAGAGCGGAGCGTTTTTAAAACCGATTGTACGTTGAATTTGTGCAATCCGGTATAGAAGGAAAAATAGAATGATGCTAAGGCAAAAGCCGGAATTATCAAAGTTGAAATTCTGAAAAGGGGAGTGAGGCTGGGATCGCCGAGAATAAAACTTATAAACGGGGCGCAAAGAAAAAATATTATTGTAACTGCGCCAATCAAAATCGATTGCAAGATGATAGCTTTCTTTTTGATAACAAGCACCAAGCGGGGATTGGTTTCAAAAATCTCGCTGATATATTTGGCCATGGCCGTTGGAATTCCATTGCCTATCAGAACAATGACCATGGTAGTGAGAGTCACTACCAATCCATAGCGGCCATAATCGGCCGGACCCAAAATGCGTCCCACGAAAGAGTGGATGATGTAGCCGGAAAGATTGAAAATTATTTCCGAAACGACGAGCCAGAAAGTTGATTTTGCGAGGTTAGTTGACATTAAATTTATTTTTAGTTATGATTTGAAACTAGCTTTAGTTTAATTGAAAATTACCAATAAATCAACGAAAGGAGAATCTGTATGTTGTTTAAAAATCTAAGTTCTGAAGAGAGGTTTCTTCTAGTGAAAATTGCTAAAAAAGCAGAAGAAGAAACCCGCGAGCTTTTGGCATATTTTAATAGCCAAGAACTCAGAGAAAGATGCCCTGACAATGCTGAAAGATTAAAAGCAAGTTGCCCTGAAAAGTTTATGGGAGAACCCATTTTTACAATGCGTTCCGCTCTTAAACTCAGAAAGGATATCCTGACAGTCACTTTAAGAGGTTTCCTTAATGGAGGACACGATGAAGCTAAATTGCTGGATGAAAAACTGTGCGCAGGAGTAAGAGGGCTTCTTGCCAGTTATTGATTTTTTAGCAAGATTTGCAAAAGCGCTTTTGGGTTTATAAAACCGGGAGCGCTTTTTTAATTTCTTCAAAAATTTCTTCTTTATTTCTATTGCCATCAATGATTTTTAAATTCCAAACTGATGCCGCAGTGTCATAAAGTTCTTTTTTCTTTTGCAAATATTCCAGGCCCTGATCTGGTTTTCTATCGCGTTGCATAATTATTTCGGGATCAGATTGCAGATAGAAAGAATAATTTTCAATTTTCAATTTCCAATTTTCAATCAATTTACATTTTTTCAATTTTTCAATGGTCTTATTTTCAAGGTAATGGATATTAATAATGGAATCGTAAAAAAATCTGTCACTTAGAATAAAATCAAAGCCACCTTCTTTCAATTTTTTGAATAATTTTTTAAAACGCCAAAAATCAATGAATAGAGCAAGTTTGCGCAGCTGGATTTGGAGCCAGTTGGCTTTGGTCACACTCTTGCCAACGCTTGTTGATTGTTTTTTGCTTTGATTGGCGATGGAAAAATGAACAGCGTGGAAATAGAAAACTTTCCGGCCTTGTTGCTCAAGGTAAGTTTTCAGAAGTTCTATTTGGGTTGACTTTCCCGATCCATCAAGTCCTGAAATGGTGATAATTTTCACCCCCTTAGAAATTTTCATAATATTATACTAGTAATTAAATTGATGTGGTTCCCGTGGAAATCCGTTTAGCTTCTACCGGGGTTCATAATTTTTGGCTTACAATAAGCATCAAAAATAATTTGCTTATAGCTTAAGGATACACAATATTAGCTTATAAAACAAGCAGTTTAATTTGACATTTATAAAATAATGTGAGATATTAGCACGAAAAAGTTATTTAACAATTAGGACAATAATGTGTAGTTAAACAGTAAATAAACAGCCAAATTTTAAAGAAAAAGAGGAGGAGTATAGTTATGAAAAGGAAGATGTTGTTATGTGTAATGACCCTACTTTTATTGATGGTTATCGGATGCGGCGGTGGAGGCGGAGAAAATTCGTTAATGATTGGGAATGTTTATTACAAAATTTCAGGCAATGTAAATTTAAATGGCGTGGCTTTGGCGGGCGTCACTATTATGCTTTCGGGAAGCGGTTCGGGCAGTGCAGCTACTGATTCTAGTGGAGCATACAGTTTTTCTGGATTGCCAAACGGCAGTTATACGCTTACCCCAAGCAAAACCGGCTATACTTTTTCTCCGAGCTCAATTTCGGTTTCTGTTAGCGGGGCTAATATCGCGGCTAAAAATTTTACCGCTGAAAATGCCTTGTCTAATGTTGATCTTAATTTTACCTTAGAAACAAACTATACTCCATATTCAGCTTCAAAAATTACTGTTTGGCACAATTTCGACGATTCTTGGGTGGAAAGCGCGATGACACAGGAAACGGCTGATTCATGGACGTTCACGCGAGCAATTAGAGCTGGAAAAAGTTATGTTTTTAGACTGCAGTCTAATTTTGATACCGGTTCTAGTTTGCAATGGTACACAACTTCTTGGATAGAGTCGAAAGCTGGTATTCGGGCAAAATCATTGAAAATAAACGGAATACAAATAGACAAATCTTACATTGTATTTGGCAATACCAATGATTATGTACAATTTTCAATTACGGTTGCGTCGGACGGTGCTATTACGCCTGGTCCGGGAACAAGCCCAAATATTGATGAAAGAATTCCGCCGGAAGTTACCTGGCCTGAACCTTATAACAAATATCCTGTGCCGCCGAGTGAATACAAGGCTATGCTAATGTGGATGCAAGCATTGCACGATGATCGGAAAAGCGGCAATAGTATAGTTGAAGTTGATTACATAAAGTTGTATTGTCGAGTTGGCGAAGTGGATCAATTAGTGTCTGAGGATAATTTTAGTAGCAGTTATGGCGGTGCCTTGTACATTAGACGGCCGTTCTTTTTGACTGACGAACACTTATCCATGAACGCTACTATTAGTTCGAGCGGATATATGATTTTTTATCCTAGTGATAATGCATCTCGCGTTTGGCATTGGTGGAGCACAAGAGGCAGTGTGCCATCCGGAGCCCAACAATGTTGGGGAGAAGCACGGGTCAGGATAACAGGTCCGGCTGTAGTTCAGGCCGGAGGGGATTATTATACAACTATTAATGCGCCTCCAAGTCCAGGCTCAGTCCCTCGCAATCCTTTGGAAGCAGGGGTAGGAAAATGGTATTTTGAATCAGCAGAATGGCAACTTGTTACGTTTAATAAACCGTAACAAGTAAAAATTTAATTTTTTTTAAAAAAAGCAGCCTTTTTTGAAACAAAAGGGGCTGCTTTTAATTAACCCGGTAAACCACCACGCGAAGCGTGGTGTGTGCCTTTAAAGCGTAGCTCTTGGGTTACAATAAAATCACCAACCTAGAAGGAGGTGATTTTATGTTGACCAAACTCTATAAACTGGAGCAT
>JAKLIP010000003.1 GCA_022709545.1 Patescibacteria group bacterium | reverse complement strand
TGAAGGTCCAGGGACAGGAACTGAATGGCGAATCTTTTGTCAGAACCCTGAGAGTCTCCGCTAAAAGAGGCATCATCAAGGAGGATGTGAGGGTGTAGCTTAATTAAAAGAAATTCAAAAACACCCCTCACCGGGGTGTTTTTTTAGTTAGATTGATCCCAAGAACCTTTTTTTTCGAAATTCATATTTTACAATAAAGATAATAAGTACTAAGAAACTTCCTAAAATAAAATTTTTTCTTTATAATTATTTAAGTAAGGCGGGATTAGTATAGTGGCAGTACGTGACCTTCCCAAGGTTAAGGCGCCAGTCCGATTCTGGTATCCCGCTCAATTAAGTAAATTATTTTTGTAAAAATTTTATAAAATTATCAATATGAAAAAGAAACTCATTTTAATTTTAATAATAATTGTGGTAATTATTATTGGCGTATTGCTTAACAAAAAAAATGTAGTAAACGCTCCGATAACGGAAAAAAATATAGAACAAAAAAATAATAAATCTAATGAAAATAAAACTATGCAATTAGAAATTAAAACAACCCAGGAGGGAACAGGAGAAAGACAAGTTAAAGACGGAGACACGATAAGTGTTCATTATACCGGCAGACTTTTAGATGGGACCAAGTTTGATTCAAGTTTGGATCGGGGAGTACCTTTTGAATTTACAGTTGGCGCAGGTAGGGTTATCCAGGGTTGGGAGCAGGGATTTATCGGGGCTAAAGTCGGAGAGAAAAGAACTTTGACAATTCCAGCCGAATTTGGATATGGTTCCAGAGCGATTGGTTCTATACCAGCCAATTCAACTCTTATTTTTGATGTAGAATTAGTTTCAATAAAGTAAATCTTTTTTATAGGATGTTAAAGGGCTTAGTGCGCTAGCGCTATGCTTAAAAGGATGAATAAATAAGATAATGTAGTTATTGATTTTATGAAAGATAAAGTAATAAAAAAGATTAATGCATTTTTCCCTCAAATAAGAGAAAAAACTTTTAGTTTTCGTAATATTGCAATTATCATTGGAATTTTGCTCGCTGGGACGATACTGTGGCTATATTACGGTGCAGTTCCTTCTGCCGACCAGCTAATCAAACGTAAAATTGCCCAAACATCTATAATTTATGACAGTACAGGTGAACATGTGCTATATGAACTTTATGGAGAAGAAAATCGCAGGCTGGTTTCTCACGATGAAATTCCAGATTATATGAGAATTGCTATTATTGCGACTGAAGATGCTAATTTTTATCATCATATTGGGATAGATCCTATGGCAATCTTGCGCGCTATTAAAGTTAACATAAAACACAATGAAATCAGGCAAGGAGCTTCAACCATAACCCAGCAATTAGCGCGTATGGCTTTTCTGACCAAAGAGCAAACACTCAAACGTAAAGTGTTGGAAGCTGTTTTTGCCATAAAAATGGAAATAAATTACACGAAAGATGAAATTTTAGACCAATATATAAACGAGATTCCTTTTGGCGCCAACACTTATGGTGTGGAAACTGCCAGTGAAACATATTTTGGTAAAAAAGCCATAGAACTGACTTTAGATGAAGCTGCATTTTTAGCTGCCTTACCAAAAGCCACTTCCTATTATTCCCCATACAGCTCTAATCGCAATGCCCTCGTTATACGTCAAAAAGATATTTTGCAAAAGATAAGCGATACAAGACTTATAACAAAAGAAGAAATGCAGAAAGCCATGTCAGTAAACACTCTTGAAAAAGTTAAGCCGCTAAGCCAACCGATAGTTGCGCCACATTTTGTATTTTTCGTGCTTGATGAACTAGAAAAAAAATACGGAGAAGATTTTATACAAACGGGAGGATTGAAAATATACACTTCTTTAGATTATAATATGCAGAAAATTGCAGAAGATGCTGTGTTCAGAGGATCGCAGAAAAATATTTCACGCGGTGCAACCAATGCCGCTCTGGTAGCAGTTGATCCTAAAAACGGAAATGTGCTGGTTATGGTCGGCAGCAAAGATTATTTTGACAAATCCATAGATGGCGAAGTTAATATAGCTACTAGCCTACGTCAGCCAGGGTCTTCCTTTAAGCCTTTTGCTTATGCGCACGCTTTTGAACTTGGCTATCAGCCAGAAACTATGATTTTAGACGCAGAAACTAATTTTGGTCCTGACGGAACCGGTAAAGATTATATCCCTGTAAATTACGATGGCCAATTCCATGGATTGCTTCCTTTACGTAGCACTTTGTCGATGTCACTCAATATACCGGCAGTCAAAATATTATATTTAGCTGGGATAGACGGCACAATAGATCTAGCTCATAAAATGGGAATTACAACTCTCAATGATCGCAAGCGATATGGCTTATCGCTGGTTTTAGGCGGAGGCGAAGTAAAGCTTGTTGATATGGCCAGTGCTTTTTCAGTTTTTGCCAATGATGGAATCAGAAATAAGGCTCGAGCAATAACTAAAATTACCAACAGCGCAGGAAAAATTATCCAGGAAGGAAAAATTGATCCGCAAAGAGTTTTGAATGAGCAGGTTGCGCGCAAGATAAATTCAATTCTTTCGGATAACAGTGCACGTGCGCCAGTTTTTGGCTCTAACAGCCCGCTGACTTTGAAAGGCAAAACAGTGGCAGCTAAAACTGGAACGACTTCTGGGTTTCGCGATGCTTGGACAGTTGGATATACGCCTTCCTTGGCTGTTGGAGTATGGGCAGGCAACAATGACAATCACGCCATGAAAATCGGTTCAGACGGAGTTTACGTGGCAGCTCCAATTTGGAATGATTTTATGATTCGGGTTTTAGCCAATAAATCTAATGAAGAGTTTGTGCCTTATGAAGTTGTAAAAGACAAAGAACAGATAGCTGGCATAACTGCCAGAATTGTTTATTATAATAATAAGTCTGGCAAAAAAATATCAGAAGATAAGGCAAAAAAAACAGATTCAGATAAGGTCAGCATAAAACTGGAATATGGTTACGGCAAAGATGATTCAGGAAAGTTTATGAATATCGCTATGCCTGATCCCACCGATCCTATGTTTAACCAATGGTTAGATCAGTTCAAAAACCAAAAAGGAAAGGATGAGGACGAGGAAGATGAAGAGGACGATTAAATTTTTATTAAATTTAAGATATGCAAAAGAGAATTATCATATCAATTATTATTTTTATCGCCATAATTTTATTGGTAATTTTCGGGTTTATACTTTTTCGTCAGAAAAAAACTATACAAATTTCAGTTCAGAGTCAACAGGCGATAAACAATGGGCAGGAGGCAGAAAACAGTAATCAGAAATCAGAAAATGGGAATCAAGAAACAGGAAATAGTATTCAAGAAGTAGTTATAAATGATAAACAACAAACAACAATTGACAAAGAACAAACGACAAGTAGCAGAGAAAATAAAGAAGATAAAATTATAAGCAGACTTGTTTCGTGGGGATTTAAAATTTCCAGTAACAGGAAAATAGATACAATAATAGTACATTCAGCATACGATGCCATAGGTAACGATCCGTATAGTGTTGAGGGCGTTATTGCGGAGTATAAACAATATGGAGTTTCTCCTCATTATCTCATTGATCGTGGCGGGAAAATTTATCGTCTTGTTGCAGACCAGGATATTGCTTATCATGCCGGAACCAGTAAAATGCCAGATGGACGTACTGATGTAAACAACTTTTCTGTCGGAATTGAGATGATAAATATTAAGGAAGGAAAATTTACTGATAATCAATACGATTCACTGAATTGGCTGATAGATTTGCTTAAAAAACAGTACCAAATAAAATATGTTCTAGGCCATAATGATATTGCGCCAGGAAGAAAAACTGATCCGTGGAATATAGATTGGGACAAGATTGATAAATAATCTGGAATTTATAATTTAAAATTATACAGCTTATGATTCTATATATTTTTTTAGACGGTAATAATATAAAATTATCAATAAAATCAGGACGCAAAATAATTGCAGAACATGCTTGGCAAGGAGAGTATTCTTTGAGTGAACAACTTTTGCCAAAAATCAATGAATTGCTTAGAAAAAATAAGATTCCGAAAGAAAAAGTGGAAAGAATAATTCCCAAAGTCAGTGAAATATCAGGGGTGACTTCCACAAGGATTGTGCAGTCAATTGTTAAGGCCTGGAATATTAGGTGAAAAAATAAAAACCTGTTATAATTACTATGACATAAGGCGGATATAAAATTTATTAAAATTAATCAGCAATAGAAATGAAAAATAAAAACAAAAAAGAAGATAAAAACGAGCTGAAAAAAATTCTGCAAGGATTTGCAAGTAACATACTTGAACGTTTTGGCAACAATATATCTAAAAAAATTGCTCTATTTATAAATCAACTGAAAAGACGTACAATTGGAGCTATTTTATTGTTGATTGGAGCTATTTTTTTTCTGACAAGTATTGCTATAATGGTTAATACTTTTTTAAGTGATGAATTGCAATGGGTTGGCTGGAGTTTAGTAGGCTTTGTTGTTATTATATTTGGTTATATATTGTCTAAAGATTGAAATTTTAGTAACCGTTAGTTTTGTAGGCTAAAATCCTACTTTAAATAATTTAATTAAATAAAACATGAATACAAGAAAAGTAAAAAAAGCAATTAATAAGAACATTTTAATTGCTCAAAAAAAAGGTGCGGATCTTGAGAAAATTGCAATGAAGGAATATGAAAAAATTAAAAAGGAAATGGATGTAGCTGTAAAAAAAGTTGGAAACTACATCAAAAAAAATCCTAAAAAAGCGGCTGCAATTTCTGCTGGGATAGGAGCAGCCCTTGGAGCAGCAATTACCGGTTTAATAGTTGCAGTCTCAAAAAAGAAGAAAAAATAAAAAAACAATCTTCTTGTTAAAAAACCGCTTGTAAAAGCGGTTTTTATATAATTATTTTATATAAAAAGGTTTCTGGTTTATAGGCGCAGTTGACAACATTTTACATATATGATATTTTTGTGTGCACATACATGATTTAGGAAAGTACTTCTATTTTTTGCTCTGTTTTTGGGTGAAAACAGGGCACAATCTTTTTGTCAAGAGGGGAATGACAGACACAACTAAATAATTTAATAGACTTAATTTAAACTCGCTACTGAGCTTCGCGCTTCTTAGACATTAATCGAAGACACGAAGAACTGGTGAGAGTTGTTTTTATGGTCAAAGAAAAAAAAGCCTTGAAGGTTAAGGAGTCCTATGGTGCATCTTCATCACTGTCACGTAGAAAATTTTTCCACAAGCAGCTGGTAGTTTCGCTTCCAAATCTTATTGAAGCTCAAAGCGATGCCTATCAATGGTTTTTGGAAAAAGGACTGCGGGAACTTTTAGACGAAATCAACCCCATCAATGATTTTACAGGAAAGGATCTTGAACTTTCACTCACTGATTATTATTTAGACGAACCCAAAACTGACGAAATTACTGCAAAAAATAAAAACATTTCTTATGAAGCGCCTCTTAGAGCCAAAGCGCGTTTAGTGATTAAGAAAACTGGAGAAATCAAAGAACAAGAAATATATTTAGGTGACTTTCCGGTAATGACTGATCGCGGAACCTTTGTCATTAACGGTGTTGAACGTGTTGTGGTTAGCCAATTGATTAGGTCAAGCGGTGTTTTTTTCACTATGGAATATCAAAAAGGCAAAAAACTTTTTGGTGCTAAACTCATTCCTAATAGAGGTGCTTGGCTGGAAATTGATACAGGGCTTGATGGAGTGTTAAATGTCCGTATTGACCGCAAGAGAAAAATTCCTATCACAGCGCTTTTACGTGCTTTTGGGATGCAAAAAAATGAATCTATTATTAAAATTTTTAAGGATGTCGATAATGGTGATCTTAATTTTATTGAAGAAACTTTAGCTAAAGACACGACTAAAGATCAAGCAGAAGGATATAAAGAAATTTATAAAAGAATAAGGCCGGGAGATTTAGCAACGGTTGAAAACGCAAAACAATTAATCGATTCAATGTTTTTCAATTTTGAAAAATATGATTTTGGCTCAGTCGGACGTTACCGTTTGAATCAGCGACTTAATGTTAATCGCGAAGATAATGAAGAAAATAGAATTTTATTAGTTGATGATCTGGTTTTGATTATTAAGGAAATTATACGTCTCAATAATGACCCGCACGCTATTGCCGACGATATCGATCACTTAGGCAACCGACGCGTCAGGGGAGTAGGAGAATTGGTACAGAATAAATTGCGCATCGGCATGGCAAGAATGGCTAGAAATATAAAAGATCGTATGAGCACCTGCGATGTTGAAACCGTTGTACCAGGACAACTTATCAACTCTAGGCCAGTAGCTGCTGCCATTAAGGAGTTTTTTTCAAGTTCGCAGCTTTCCCAGTTTATGGATCAAGTCAATCCTTTGGCTGAACTTGAACACAAAAGACGCTTATCTGCTATGGGACCAGGAGGGTTAACCCGTGAAAGAGCAGGTTTTGAAGTCAGAGATGTACATCATTCACATTATGGACGCATTTGTCCGATCGAAACTCCAGAAGGTCCGAATATTGGGTTGGTGGGGCATATGGCTTCTTATGCTCGCATAAATGATTTTGGATTTTTAGAAACTCCTTACATAAAATTACACAAGGAAGTAGAAAATAAAACAGAAAATCTAATAAGCAGAGTTCTAAATGAAGATATTGAAGGCATTGCAAAATCAGGAGATAAAATTACTGAAGAAATTGCCAACAAAATTTATAAATGCAGCAAAAAGAATATTAAAATTAAACCATATATTTCAGATGAAATAGAGTATATAAATGCTACAGTTGAAGACAGACACGTTATTACACATGCACGTGTTAAAACGGATGAAAATCGCAATATAATAGAAGAAATAGTAGAAGCTCGTGTTAAAGGTAGTCCTGAAATGATTGAAGCTGATAAATTGGACTACATAGATGTGTCTGCTAAACAATGCATATCTATTGCAACTTCCCTTATTCCATTTTTGGAACATGATGATGCTAATCGTGCTCTCATGGGTTCAAATATGCAACGCCAGGCTGTGCCATGTATTGTCCCGCAAGCTCCATTGGTTGGAACTGGTATTGAAGATAAGGCCGCATCTGATTCAGGACAGGTTGTTTTAGCAGTTAATGACGGAGAAGTTATTGAAGTTGACGCTAATCATATTGTCATTAAAGAAAAAGCCCCAGTCGGAGCTAAAAAAGATAATTTTAAACGAGAATATAAACTTCAATCTTTCCAGAAATCCAATGCCTTTACTAGTATGAGCCAATTGCCTCGAGTTGAAAAAGGACAAGCTGTGACCAAGGGTCAGCTTTTGGCTGATGGTGCCGCAACTGAAAATGGAGAATTAGCTTTAGGGCAGAATCCATTAGTAGCTTTTATTCCTTGGGATGGTTATAACTATGAAGATGCTATCATACTTTCAGAGAGGCTTTTAAGAGAAGACTGGTACAGTTCTATTCATATTGAAGATTTTTCAATTGATGTTCGTGATACAAAACTCGGGCCAGAAATTGTGACTAGAGACATCCCGAATATTGGTGAGGAAAGACTGAAGAATCTGGATGAAACAGGAATAATCCGAATAGGTGCGGAAGTTTCTTCGGGAGATATATTAGTAGGCAAGATTACTCCAAAAGGCGAAGGTGATTTAACACCCGAAGAAAGGCTATTAAGAGCTATATTCGGTGAAAAATCAAAAGACGTAAAAGATTCCTCACTTTATCTGCCTCACGGAGAACATGGTAAAATTGTTGATATAAAAATACTTTCTAGAGAACAAGGTGACAAACTTTCAACTGGAGTTATCAAGCAAATACAAATTTCAGTTGCACAGTTGCGCAAAGTTTCTGTTGGGGATAAATTAGCAGGACGACACGGGAACAAAGGAGTTATTTCCAGAATCGCACCAGTTGAAGATATGCCATATTTGCCAGACGGAACTCCTATTGATGTAATACTTAATCCATTAGGAGTTGTGTCCCGTATGAATATCGGACAGATTTTGGAAACTCATCTCGGATGGGCAGCTTTTAAACTTGGTTATAAAGTTGCAACTCCTGCACTGGACGGAATTGCAGAAGAAGATATAAAGGAGGAACTTAAAAAAGCTGGACTCCCCGAAAGCGGAAAAGTAAGATTGATTGATGGGAAAACCGGTGAATTTTTTGATAACGAAACAACAGTAGGCGTTATGTATGTTATGAAACTAAATCACTTGGTTGAGGATAAACTGCACATGCGCTCAATCGGACCATATTCATTGATAACTCAACAACCACTTGGAGGTAAAGCACAATTTGGAGGACAGCGTTTCGGAGAAATGGAAGTATGGGCGCTGGAAGGATATGGAGCAGCCTATACTTTGCAAGAAATGCTTACAATCAAATCAGATGATGTTCTTGGGAGATCAAAAGCATATGAATCTATAATTAAAGGTGAAAAAATCAAAAGTCCGAACATACCAGCCTCTTTCCATGTTTTAGTGAATGAACTAAAAGGCTTATGTTTAGATGTCGAACTTATTGATTCCAAACTTAAAGATGACGATTTGCAAGAAGATGAGTTGGGAGAATATGAAAAAACAGAAGAAGACATCGATCAAATTTAATTAACCTTTGTAAAAAATTTCAAATAAAATTATGGAAAATATTACTAAAGTCAGTGACTTCAATAGTGTCCGTCTCAGGCTCTCTAGTCCAGAAAGCATAATGAATTGGTCGCATGGCGAGGTGACAAAACCAGAAACAATAAACTATCGAACTCAGCGGTATGAAAAAGATGGTTTATTTTGCGAAAAAATATTTGGTCCCTCAAAGGATTGGGAGTGTTATTGCGGAAAATATAAGCGCATAAGATATAAAGGAATTGTTTGCGATAAATGCGGAGTAGAAGTTACCCGTTCAATTGTTAGGCGTGAAAGAATAGGACATATAAAATTAGCCGTTCCTGTTTCGCATATCTGGTTTCTCAGGGGCGTTCCATCAAAAATTGGTTTAGCTTTAGGAATAGGAGTACAAGATCTTGAAAAGGTCATATACTTTGCTGCCTATATTATTAAAAACGTAAATGAAGATGTCCGTAACCGAGTTATAGAACAACTTGAGCACGAATATAAACAAAAACAGAAAGAAGTTAAATCAGGCAAGACAGAAAATGAACGCGGAACCGATGCAATGTTGGAAGAATTAAAAGAACAATTTAAGGGGGTAAAAGAAGATATCAAAAATCTAAAACCGATGCAGATTCTTTCAGAACTTGAATATTTTAACTTATCATCCAGATTTGGACAGGTTTTTTCGGCTGGAATCGGAGCTGAAGCGGTACGTGAAATTTTAGAAGATATGGATATTGATAAGATGATTAAGCGTATAAAAAAGGAATTAGACAATGAGGAAACATCTGATAAGAAAAAATTATTCAAACGTATGAAACTTTTCCAGGGCTTTAAGAAAGCCGGACTTAAACTAGAATGGATGTTGCCCACGGTCATTCCAGTCATTCCGCCTGATCTACGTCCAATGGTGGCTTTAGATGGAGGACGTTTCGCAACTTCCGACCTTAATGATTTATACAGGCGCATCATTAATAGGAATAATCGTTTGAAAAAATTGATTGATTTAGGAGCACCTGAGGTTATTACCAGAAATGAAAAAAGAATGTTGCAGGAAGCAGTAGATGCGCTTTTTGATAATAGCGCCCGCAAGGGTCAATCATCTGTAGCTGCTTCGACTGGGCAAAGGCGGCCATTGAGATCATTGGCTGATGCTCTCAAGGGAAAGCAGGGAAGGTTCAGACAAAATTTGCTTGGAAAAAGAGTTGACTATTCAGGACGTTCAGTAATTGTTGTTGGCCCACAGCTTAAGTTACATCAGGCAGGACTTCCAAAGAAAATGGCTCTTGAACTTTTTAAGCCTTTCATTATAAATAATCTTATAGAAAAAGAATACGCCCATAATGTAAGGACAGCTGGACGTATGGTTGATGCAGAAACCGAGGAAGCTTATGAAATTCTAGATGAAATCATCGAGCATCATTACGTGCTTTTAAATCGTGCCCCAACGCTTCATCGCTTATCTATCCAAGCTTTCCAGCCAGTGCTTATTGAAGGTAAAGCTATTCAGATACATCCAATGGTTTGTGCGGCTTTCAATGCCGACTTTGATGGAGACCAAATGGCGGTGCATGTTCCGTTGACCGATCAGGCTCGCGATGAAAGTGCCAATATTATGCTTTCTTCAAAGAACTTGCTTAAACCAGCTTCAGGAGAGCCAATTGTTGTTCCATCAAAAGATATTATTTTGGGAGCATACTATATAACTCATGTTAAGGAAGGCGTTAAAGGTGAGGGAAAAATTTTTGCAACTCATGAGGAAGCAATACTAGCTTATCAACTGGGGTTCATTGCTGTAAATGCAAAGATAAAAGTTGATATTAAAGGTAAAATTCTGGAGACATCAGTTGGGAGGATTTTGTTTAATGATATATTGCCTGAAAGTCTAAGGTTTATAAACGAAGAACTTACACAGAAAGAGATTAAGCAATTAGTTGCAAAAATCTTAACACTAAAAGGACAAGAAGAAACTTCAGCTTTTATAGACCGCATTAAACAGCTTGGATTTAAAATGGCATCTTGTAGCGGGATTAGTTGGGGAATGGATGATCTTAGCGTACCAGCAGAAAAGGAACCAGCGATGAGAAAAGCTGAAGAAGAAGTCGCTACAATTAACCAGCAATACTCCATGGGTCTTTTGACCGAAGAAGAAAGAAAGAATCGTGTTATTGAAATATGGAATCGCACAAAAAATATTATTGCAGATGCAGTTAAGGGTTCTCTTGACCATGAAGGCAGTGTTTACACCATGGTTCATTCTAAAGCTCGTGGTTCTGAATCTGTTGTAGTTCAAATGATGGGCATGAAAGGATTAGTAGCTGGACCAACTGGAGAAACTATTGAATTGCCAGTAAAGAGTTCTTTCAAAGAAGGTTTTAACGTTCTTGAATATTTCATTTCAACTCATGGTGCCCGAAAAGGTATGGCGGATACAGCCTTAAGAACAGCTACTGCTGGCTACCTAACCCGCCGCTTAGTTGATGTGGCTCAAGACATAATTGTCCGTGAAGAAGATTGTGGTGATAAGGAAGGTGCATATATATATAAAGAAGATTCAGATAAAATCGGGCAAAGTTTTGCAAATAGGGTCGAAGGCCGTGTCGTGGCTGAAGATGTAATTGATCCAAAAAATAAAAAAATACTCATTAAAAAAGGAACACTAGCAACAAAGGAAGATGGTCAGGCTATAGAAAAAGCCCAGATTGATAAGGTTAAGATTAGAAATGTCATTACCTGCAAAAGTAAAAGAGGTATTTGTCGCACATGTTATGGTTTGGATCTTGGGCGCAGTAATTTAGTAGCAATTGGACAAGCTGTCGGTATAGTAGCTGCCCAAGCTATCGGCGAACCAGGTACTCAATTAACTATGCGTACTTTCCATACCGGTGGTGTTGCAGGAACAGATATTACTCAAGGTCTTCCTCGTGTTGAAGAAATTTTTGAGGCACGTCCTCCAAAAGGAGAATCTATTATTGCCGATGTTGATGGTAAGGTCGTGGAAATTGTGAGTGAAAACAGAAAGACCGTGACTATCAAGATTGAAACTTTAGAAAAAGAGATTAAAGAATATCAAGCTCCATCAGAGTCAACGCTAATTGTTTCCAAAGGGCAATTGATTGGCAAAGGAGCCCAGCTTAATGAAGGTCATGTTGATCTCAAAAAATTATATGCTACCATGGGTCAAGAGGCTGTCCAACGATACATTATCAGTGAAATTCAGGAAATATATGCAGCCCAAGGTGAAGGAATTAATGATAAGCATGTCGAAGTCATTATTCGCCAGATGCTAAGTCGCATAAAAGTTATTGATGCCGGTGACACAGATCTTTTGCCGGGAGATGTTGTTGAAAAAGATCAATTTTTAGAAGAAAATGAATTAGCTAAAAAAGCTAAAAAAGAAAAGGCTACGGGAGAGCAACTCATTATGGGCATTACTAAAGTAGCTCTTTCAACAGAATCATTTCTTTCAGCCGCATCTTTTCAGGAAACTGCCCGTGTACTTATCAATGCGGCCGTTACCGGAAAAGATGATCGCCTGCGAGGTCTCAAAGAAAATGTTATCATTGGCCGTTTAATTCCAGCCGGAACAGGATACCGGGAATTCAAAAAATAGCTTATTAGTTCGCCATTAGGCGAGTATGGAAACCGCAAAATCCCGATTTATATCGGGATTTTTGTTGTTTGAGTTCGCTGTGTATATATTTGTATTTTATAAAAAAACAGCTCCCTTTCAGAGGAGCTGTTGCTGCTGTAATTTTTATTTAATTACAACCGGATCATTTTTTTTGATCCAATTATACATTTTTTGCGCATCTTCCTTTAGAAGGCGGATGCAGCCGTGGGATGCTGGTTTCCCCGGAAGAGACTGTTGATGAATAAAAAATCCAGCATCAGAAATGTTGATTGCAAAAGGCATTTCCGCATCATATTTTTTTGATTTGTATAAACCAGTCTTCCACTTTACAGAAAAATTTCCAACTGGCGTGTCTAATCCTTTTTTACCAGAAGAAATTGGCCCCCAGAAAGACAGATGACCATTTTCATAAGCACCAAAATATTGCCTATCCAAAAAAATATAGAGAATACGTTTTTGATTTTTTGCTTTCTCTATTGTTTTAGGAATTGGTATAAAACGGTTTGCCTTCTCAGGGTTGATTGGAATAAAAATACTTTTGCCAGCAGGCAAATGACTTTCATCAACTCTATTAACTCTTTTAATCAGGTCCCAATGCTCGCAGGGAGCGATTTTGCCTAGAACATCTCCTTTTTTAACTTGATAAGTTGAAAATCCTTCAGGTGCAAAAAAAATTTCAGCAAAAGAAAATTCCGAAAAAAATAAACAAAAATTAATTAAAAAAATGATAAAAAAAACAACCTTCCGCATTTTGCTTCCTCCTTCTATATTTATTTAATTTTTAAAGTAATAAGCCAGTATATTATAATAAAAAAATATTGTCAATAAAGAGTATTTCTCTTAAAAAAATAATTTTTTATAAGACAAGCACTTTTGAATAAATCAAAGGCAAGAGTTATCCACAGGAGGGTATTGCAGTGATATTAATACAGTGTTATAATAACACTATAAATAATTTAAATAAAAATATGGAACAAAAACTCACAGCTAAACAAAAAAATATCCTTGAATATATCCGTGAACTTACAATGCAAAATGGAGAAAAACCAACCAGCTATCGCCTGCATAAACATCTGCTTTCTAAAGGTATGAATGAAAGCATGAAATCTGTCATGCAAGTTATCGAATCTTTGGAGAAAAAAGAATTAATTACTCGTGATGAAAATAAAAAAATTTATCTGGTAGAAAATGAGAATTATGGAGATGCGCAGAATATTTTTTCTATTCCTCTTTATGGGCTAGCATCTTGCGGGGAAGCACTGGCCTATGCCGATGACGGTGTGGCAGATGATTTTTTACAAATTTCTAAAAATCTTTTTCACAAAAAACAACCTGAAAAATTATTCGCTGTCAAAGCTCTGGGAGATTCAATGAATAAAGACGGAATCAGTGATGGAGATTATGTGATTTTTGAAAAAACTGAAGCGCAAAATGAGTTTGAAGATAAAATAGTAGTGGCGGTAATCAATGGTATGGCCACTATCAAACGTTATAAAAATATGGGCAAAGGTGTGATTGGCTTGTTTCCTAACTCCACTAATGACGCCCATCACCCAATTTATCTTTCACAAGCGGATGTAATTTTTATAGCTGGAATTTTTCATAAGATTTTACCTGTAAAATTTGTTAGTCTATAGATAAAAAAGTTCATTAAAATAAAGTATAGAAAAAAAACTATCTTTGTGTTAAAATTAAGTTATTAAACAAATTTAAGTAATTGCTTGCCTCAGTGGGCAGATTAAATCATGGGAAGACAAAAAAAACATAATCAGGAAATAGAAGAAAATGAAAGAATTCCGGTAATATCTGGTGATATAAAACGCAGTATAGTTGCCATAACGCTTTTTGTTTTGGCAGTTCTTTTTATTCTAGGTTTTCTTTCTGAAGCAAAAATAGTTGATGCTGGTATTTTAGGCAAATTCCTTAATTCAGCTGCTAGCTGGATATTTGGGGTTGGGAAATATGTCTCTCCTTTCGTACTTATTGTAGCAGGAATAATTTTGCTTTTTCGCAAAGAAACATTATTTTATGTTTCGAAATTGCTAGGAGTATTCACAGCCTTTATAGGACTTTTAGGACTTATACATATTCTTTCATATGATGTAGATAAACTTCTCCAAGCAGCCCAGGATGGAACCGGCGGGGGTTTTCTAGGCTACATATTCGCTTTTATTTTTTTAAAGCTCGCTGGAAAAATCGGAGGGTCAGTTATTCTTATCGCTCTTTTATTAATTGGAATAATTGTGGCTTTTAATTTTTCAATAGTGAAATTAATCGATAAATTTATCCATAAAAAATCAGATGAAAATAGTGAAAAAGAAAATGAAGAATATATTGCTGATGAGAGAGAAGAAGAACCAATACCAGAAAGTAAAGAAGAAAAAGAAAAAAAGACAGAATTTGTAGAAGAAATCAACAATGAAAGTGAGGAAGAAATGCGAATGAAAAAAATTCTTAAAAAAGCAGCAGCTTGGATGCCGAGCGGAAAGAATAAAAAAATAATTTCAGATCAGAACATCGATTGGGAATTACCCCCAATTGATTTATTGGATAATACTATTGAAAAAGCTCAGGGTGGAGATGTAGATAAAAATGCTAAAATAATTCAGGATACTCTAAGAAACTTTGGTATAGAAGTTGAATTAGGAGAAATAAAAACAGGGCCTACAGTTACTCAATACAGTTTTCGTCCGGCAGTAGGCGTAAAATTAAGCAGAATAACAGCATTAAGCAACGATTTAGCTCTTAGATTGGCTGCTCGCCAAGTTAGAATCGAAGCGCCGATTCCAGGAAGATCGCTTGTTGGAGTTGAGGTTCCTAATAAGAAAACAGCATTGATAAGACTCCCGGAGTTATTACAGGCGCTTGAATTTGAAAACAGAAAATCAAATCTATTGTTAGCATTAGGTAAAGATGTCAGCGGAAACTATATTTTTAGTGATCTTAAAAAAATGCCACACCTATTGATTGCTGGTTCCACAGGCAGTGGTAAAAGTGTCTGTATAAACACCATAATATTATCTTTACTTTATCAGAATTCTCCGCAAGATTTAAAACTTATTTTAATTGATCCAAAAAGGGTTGAGCTCACGCCTTATAATGGAATTCCTCATCTTCTTTCAGATGTAATTGTAGAAAATGGCAAAGTAATCAATGCTCTAAAGTGGTCTATCGGACAAATGGAACAAAGATATAAATTAATGCAAGATGCTGGTGCTAAGGATATTATGTCATTCAATGAAAAAGCTGCTAAAGGTGGAACATTAAATCGCATAAATAATGAAACAGGTGAAATTGTAGAAGAAAAAATAGAAAAAATACCGTATATAGTAATTATTATAGATGAACTAGCTGACTTAATGGCATCACATGGCAAAGAAGTAGAAGGTGCGGTAATACGTTTGGCTCAAATGGCACGAGCAGTTGGCATACATCTTATACTGAGTACACAAAAACCTATTGTTACAGTGATTACTAGCCTTATTAAGTCAAATATTCCTACTCGTATAGCTTTCAGAGTTCCGGCGCTTATGGATTCTCGTACCATACTCGATGCAAGTGGTGCCGAAAAACTTCTTGGCAATGGAGATATGCTTTTTTCTGCAGCCGAATCAGTAGACTTAAGACGTATACAGGGAGTTTTCATTTCTGAAGAGGAGGTTAAGCGAGTTGTCAAATTTATAAAAAATCAGAAATTTGAAAAAATAGAAGACAATATTGACAATGAAATAAATATTGAAGAACATAAGGAGCTTGGCAATAATAATGGAGAAGTAAACACTGTATATGATAGAGATAAGATAGACTTTTCCTCAATTCCTGAAAATGATGGGATGGAAGATCAGCGCTACGAAGAAGCTAAGGGAATTGTTTTGCAGGCAAAAAAAGCTTCTTCTTCTCTTTTACAAAGGCGCATGAAAATTGGATATTCACGTGCTGCGCGTCTCATAGATATATTGGAAGAGCGCGGGATTATAGGTCCGGCAGATGGAGCAAAGCCGCGTGAAATTTTGCTTGGAAATGAAAATCAAACATCCTATGAAAGCTCTATGGAAGATCAGATAGTTAGAGATAAATGGCAAATGTAGTTAAAGTATGAAAGCCTAAATATAAGGCGTAAAACAAAAACAAAAAAACAGAAAATAATTTAATTTTAAAGTTTTACACTCTATATTTTTTGCTTTCAATATGGTTAGATTCACCACTAAAAAAATTGATTCCCTGACGCTAGGCGAGCGTATGAAAAAAATCAGAAATGAACGCAGGTTAAGTCTGGCTGAGATTTCAAAGAGTACAAAAATACAATCTAAATATCTGGAATATCTAGAAGAAGGAGAATATATGAAACTTCCTGCTGATGTATATGTCAAAGGATTTATCAAAAGTTATGCGACTTTTATGGGTTTGGATGATATAGGTCTTATTAAACAATATCAACGTGAAAAAGGAATCCATAAAAATATAAAAAAAATTTCTGATGATGACAAAAATAATATTCCGATAAAATTTTCAAGTTTTATCATTACTCCTAAAATTATTATTATAAGTGCAATTATATTAGTGGCCGTAGCTATTCTTGCATATCTTTATAAGGAGGTTAACAGTTTTATTTCAACTCCACGCTTAGTTGTTATAAAACCTAGTGATGGTTCATCTGTGGAGGGAAACTCAATACATGTCACGGGTATTGCCGAAAAAGATGCATTAGTATTTATAAATGATCAGCCTGTTATGGTTAATGAAAATGGAGAATTTGGTGAGGATGTTGGATTAAAACCGAATTTGAATATTATAACCGTAAAGGTACGCAATAAATTCGATAAAGAAAACTCACAAACATTCTCAGTCAATGCAAATTTTCATGATTCTTCACAACAGGGATCTGATAAAATACCAGAACAGAACATGTCAGAACAATTAGAAAAATCAGACGAATTTTATGCTGAAATATATGTAAATCCCAGCCCGACGTGGTTATATATAGAAGTAGATGGTGATCTTAAATATAGCGGAGTGCTCTTACCTCAATCTATTAAGTCTTTTAATGTAAAAAATAAAATAAGCGTGACTTCTGGCAAGGGAAATCAGACATTTATAAAAATAAATGGCAATGATATGGGTATTTTGAGTGATATTCCGGGAGTAGTAAGAAGTATAGAGTATAATTTTAAAGGTAAAATTAATTAAAATTACTAAAGTAATAAAAATAAAAAATATGCGTAGCAAAATAAAAAAAGATCCCAAGGAGTTAGTTGAAAAAATGCAAAATGTAGAAAAAAAAGATGTGGACAAGCTGGTTGAAGATATTCAGGAAAAATATGGCGAAGGTATGATTATGAAATTGGGCGACGTGAGAAAAGTCGATGTAGAATCTATTCCGACAGGTTCTATTTCTCTTGATATAGCCTTAGGAATAGGAGGAGTTCCGCGCGGCAGAATCATTGAAGTTTATGGTCCGGAATCTTCAGGTAAAACTACCCTGGCTCTTCATATTGTGGCTAATTCACAAAAATTGGGCGGAACAGCTGCATTTGTCGATGCTGAACATGCCTTAGATCCAGAATATGCTAAAAAAATAGGTGTTAAAATAAATGAATTACTCATTTCTCAGCCTGACACAGGAGAACAAGCTTTAGATATAGTGGAGACTTTAGTACGCAGTGGAGTTGTCGATGTTATTGTAGTCGACTCAGTTGCTGCTCTAGTTCCTAAAGCCGAAATAGAAGGTGATATGGGTGATCAGCATGTCGGTCGCCAAGCAAGACTCATGTCGCAAGCTCTTAGGAAACTTACTGCAATAATAGCGCGTTCAAATGCTACAGTTATCTTTATTAATCAGATTCGTATGAAGATAGGGGTAATGTTTGGCAATCCCGAAACAACCACAGGAGGGCAGGCTCTAAAATTTTATTCCTCAGTGCGTATTGAAGTTCGTCGAAGCGCACAAATAAAAAAAGGTGAAGAAATAGTTGGCAACCGTACTAAAGTTAAAATTGTTAAAAATAAAGTTGCGCCCCCATTTAAAACTGCAGAATTCGATATCATGTATAACGAAGGCATCTCGCTTGCCGGGGATATTATAGATGCGGGAGTTAAATATGAAGTAATTAAAAAATCTGGCAATGCACTTTCATTTGAAGATGAAAAACTGGGAGCGGGGAGGGAAAGCGCTAAAACATTTTTGAAAGAAAATCCAAAAATTATCAATAGGATTTTTAGAGAAATAATAAATAAAGCTAAATTAATGCCATAATCGACCCGTATTTTATAAATTATTCCATGTTATAATTAATCAAGACATTGACAAAGGATGAAAAATGGAGTATAATTGAAACATAAAGGTAAAAAACGGGTGCTAATGCCCGTTTTTGTCTTAAAAATATTTTGTTTATTAATTAATCTTAAATTCAGCCGATGCTTAAGTTAAAACTATAGCTTGGCAAAAAAATATGGAAAAAAAATCAAAAAGTCCATGCCCATGTCCTGTTTGCGCAAGGAGAAAAAAAGAAGAACAAAGCTCAGAAGAGTTTAATTTGGCTGTTCTTATAGCCATGGTTCCACTTTTGGTCTTTACATTTTTTGGACAATTAGGATTATTCTAAAAAACCCAACACAAATACAAATATAAATCCCGAAAGCTCGGGATTTTTGTTTTATGCCAAATATATACTATAATTGAGTATGTGAATTTTTAAAAAATAAAAATATGGTTACACAGGAATTGGTTAATTATATAAAACAATCTTTAATTTTAAATACTCCGGAAGAAGCAATAATAAAAAATCTTCTTTATCAGGGCTGGCCAGAATCTGATATAAAAAACGGATTGCTATTGGCCAAAAATCAGAACAAAGAGATTAATCCTGCAAAATCATATGTTAGAAGTATTTCAGACAAAAAAATCAATCCTAAAATAATAATAATTATTATAGCAATTATCTCTATTATAATGATAGGAATTTTAATATGGTTTATATCAAGAAGTATTAACAAAAATAAAGGACAGCAAGATATAATTTTTGTTGAAGATCAAAAAACATCTGTTAGAAATGGACAACAATCTGCTGTTACTCAAAATATTCCAACAAGTTCTGAATCATCAAATGCACAAAATCAATCTGCACAGGAGAAATATGACGAAGCGGTTAAAAAAAATATGCCAGAGGTGGCATCCAGCTTAAAAATATATTTTGAAAAAAATAAGACATATAAGGATTATTCATTAGATGTAAATGTATTGAGCAGTCTGGGAAAAATTTGCGATACTAAGATCAAGATTGATATATCACCAGATGGAACAAAATATGCCGTTCATAGAAATCTCTGCAGTGATCCATCAAAATCTTTTTGTATCGAGAATGGGCTAGATGGCGTATTAATTTCAGAGACATCTTTTGTTGAAAGGATCTATCACTGCAAATAAAAATAAAATTATAAAAAAACCACCTCTTTCGGGGTGTTTTTTTGTTTTGTCTGATGTTCTATGAAATTTAAACACTAATAAGGCTTATGCTCTTGAAACATACTCTCCTTTTTCAGTATTGATGATAAGTTTGTCACCCTCATTTATAAACAAGGGAACAGAAACCTTAAGTCCTGTTTCCATTTTTACGACTTTACCTCCCGTGCCTGCAGTATCGCCTTTTATTCCTGGTGGAGCTTCAACCACTGTCAAGGTTACTTTTATCGGCAATTCTATGTTTACCGGGGTATCGTTGAAATTTAAAACTGTTACTTCTGTTCCCTCAAGCAAATATAAATTAGCTTCACCGACGACATCTTTCGGAAGAGAAAACTGATCATAAGAGCTGGTGTCCATAAAAACGAAGCCGTCATGTTCTGGATACAGATACTGAGCTTTAGTTTTGGACATATCTGCCTCATCAACTTTATCTGAACCATTGAAAGTCTTTTCTAAAACATTGCCGGTTAAAAGATTTTTCAATTTAGTTCTCAAAACTGCTCCAGCGCGTCCTGTTTTTGAATGTTCTGCATTCATGACTACATAGGGAGATCCTTCCCAAAGTATATTTTTCCCAGATTTTATTTCTGTGATTCCTAGCATGTGGGTAATCGCGAATTATTATTCGAATTGATTCGAATTCTATATCCGTCTTAGTTTATTATTTATTTAACTACAAAAGGAGCCAAAGCCATTACGCGAGCCCTTTTGATAGCTTGTGATAGTGTTCTTTGATGTTTTGTGCAGATGCCGTGTCTTTTTGGCGGATAAATTTTTCCCTGTGAATTCATGAAACGTCTTATGAGATAAGCATCTTTGTAATCTATTTTATCCATTTTTTGATCACAGAAATAGCAAGTCTTTTTCTCCATAGTTATATTGAATATTAAATAATTTAAAAAGGCACATCTTCAATTTTTACTTCATCCTGCTCCTCATCTAGATTGATGGTAGGAATCTCTTCGGCAACAGGTGTTTTTTGGCTGGCAACAGCTCCTGCTCCCATGGCGGCTGCAGCCGCTGTTGCGGCTCCTGAATAATTGCTGCTTCCTTGTGGTCTGGATCCCATTTGCATATTTTCTACTATTATTTCAGTGGTTCGTCTTTCTATGCCGTCTTTACCTGTATAAGAACGCGTTTCAAGCCTGCCTTCAAAATAAGCTTCTTGTCCCTTTGTTAAATATTGGCCGGCAATTTCAGCGGTTCGCCCCCACATGACAATATTGTGGAAATCAGTTTTTTCTTGCTTTTGTCCGCTTTTGTCTTTCCATGTTCTATTAGTTGCAATACTTACTGTGGCTACAGTTTGTCCAGATGGAGTATTGCGTATTTCTGGATCGCGTGTTAAACGCCCTATGAGCTGAACTTTGTTTAAATTCATAATTTTTTCATGAATAATTGTGAATTTTTATATTCACCAATATCCATTTTTTATATATCTAAAAGTTTATCAAGCTGCTCGTCGATATTTTTTGTGTCTTCTTTGGTAATTTGTGGTTGTTCAATTTCTGATGAAATCTGCTTTATAGCTGGTTCTTGAGTCTGATTGTCTTGTTTGGCAGGACGCTGTTGAGGACGGCCAAGGGCTTGTTTTTGATTGGTCATTTCTTGAGCTTTTCTTCTTTCTTTAGCGCCGAGATCAGGAAGATCTTCGGTTTTTACTATCATAAAACGCAGTATATCACTATAAAGATTAAGTTTTTTTGTTATTGCTTCTATTCCGAAATCTGCCCTATTCGTTTCATCGGTATTTTCAATTTCAGGAAGCTCGAAACGCCGAGTAATATAGATGCCTTTATTTTGATGCTTGATTTCATAGGCCAATTTTCTTTTTTCAAAAAGTTCTGGTTCAAGCAGGCTGGCTTTTACTGAAACAAGGAGGGAATTTATATCTCCTTTTATTTTATCAAGATTTGCCTCTTGGCGTTCTCCGACTAAATAAAACAATTCGTACTGCATATTTTTCTTAAATTATTTAATTATTATGTAAAAGTTTCTTTTTAGAATAAAAAAACTACACCCAAAGAAAGTCCTCTCCTGTAGTGCAGATTTTTTTGATCTATCCATTTTTGGCTCAATGGCGGATCAAATAAGGCCTTTCTTGATTGTGCAATGATTATATCAGACAATAAAAAAAATGGCAAGCAACATTACTTGTAAAATTTTTCAATGTTCTATACAATAACTAAGGACTTAAAATAATTAATTAAAAAAATATTATGGAAGATGAAAAGAAAATAGAGGAACAAAATTCTTCTGCTCAAATGTCAAATGAAGAAAAATGCAAATGCGGGGTAAAATGCAATTGCAAAGGAAAAATCTGTACAATATGGCAGAATAACAAAACATTAATTATTGTAGCCATAGTTTTGTTTATTATTATCGCAGGAGTTTTTGCGTTTAAGAATTATCGGGAAAAAGTTGATATAGGTCCAAAAATGATCAAGGAAAAATTCCAGACATTTTTAAATGCCAATACGGCTACTGGAGTAAAAGTAGAAATTAAAGAAGTGACCAAAGAAAACGGTTTATATAAGTTGATGGTAAATGTTAATGGCCAAGAACAACCAGTTTATTTAACCAAAGACGGCAATAAACTTGTCAGCGGTTCTCTGATTTCACTTGATGAAATAGCAAAACAAAACGAATTAGCCAAGAAGCAGTCGGAAGAAAATAATAAGCCAATTCCTAAAGCAGACAAGCCAGTAGTAGATTTATTTGTTATGAGTTTTTGCCCTTACGGCAACAAAGCAGAAGACACCCTGAAACCGGTTTATGATTTGCTTAAAAATAAAGTTGATTTCAATTTCCACTACATTGTATCTGTAAACGGCGACACCGTTGAATCGTTGCATGGCGAAAAAGAAGTAGTCCAAAATGAAAGGGAAGCTTGCGTCCTCAAGGATTACGGAAAAGACAAATGGTTTAGTTTCGTATCCTATGTTAATGCTAAATGCGGAAGTGATGGGTCCTGTTGGGAAGCAGGAGCCAAAACACTGAGTTTAAATTCTTCTAAAATATCTTCTTGTGTTGCTGCAGAAGGTTTGGGATTGATGAAGTCAAACGAAGAAGCATCAAAAGGAGCCAATGCTACCGGATCACCAACAATGAAAATCAATGGGGTTAGTTCAAAAGCAATTTATAAGTACGGAGACCCAGAGTCATATAAGCAGGAAATATGCAATTCTTTCAATGTTGCTCCAGCAGAATGTTCCAAAAAACTGGCAGCCGTCAAGGGAGCCTCAACTTCAGATCAGACTGCAACTCAAGGAGGAAGCTGCAACTAATGCCAATAAATTTCTGATAACAAAAAAAGAGGCCTAAGGCTTCTTTTTTTGTTATGTTTTAAATTTTTAAAATATTGTAAAATGCCGAAATTTTAAAGGAGTAATTCTTTACAATTCGGCTTATTTATGATAAAATTATAAAAGTAATATTGCACATTAGCTGTGTGTATAAGTGCTTTTTTGACAAAGTGGCTTATTTATAATAAAATCAATACATAAAATAACAAAAAAGTGAATATTTTTTCACGCAATTTTTTTAAGCAAGCTAACTTAAGCAGGTGCGTTTAGCGTCTGTCTTAGTTAGCTTGTTTTTTAAATTCAAAAAATAATTAAATAAGTTTAAAAAATATAAAATAATATGAAAAAAATCGTAAAAATGTTTCAGCTCAGGCTGAACAAAAGTGAAATGAAGGTCGCAAAGAAAATTATGGCAATCATAATGGTTCCGATGTTTGTTATTCAGATGTCTTCAATCAATCTTTTGACAATGGGCATGATGTATGCCGGAGCAGATAATGAACCATCTGCCAGCGCCGATGAGGCAGGATCTGTTTCTGAAGATGAAGTTAATTCAGATTCCGACAAAGAAGAAACAACAGTTGATGATGAAAAAGATTCAACTTCCGAAGAAACAGTTGTTGCTGAAGAACCTGCCGCAGAAAATGTTCCATCTCTGACAGACCAGCCATCAGACAACGAAATAGTTGAGGAAGAAGAATCAGACGAAGCATCTGATGAAGAAAACATTTCTACCGAAGAGGCTTCTGATGAAAAGCCGGAATGGAATGTAAGTGACGACGGAAAGACTGCGGAAATCGGACCGGTTGAAAAGGGCGTTACTTATAAAGCTCCCCAAAATGAAGATGTAACGGTTACTTTTACTAAATTGCCTGACAATCCTGGAAACTTGAAAATTGAAGAAATTACTTTGACGGACGAAGAAATGGCTTCACTTGGTGCGCTTTCCAACAAAGCTTATGACATCACCTCATCGATGGAAAATGGAACTTTCAAATACGATTTAACACTGCCTAAACCTGAGAATGTAGACGTGCAGATTGCTTACACAGAAAAATCAGCTGATGAACTGGAAGAAGTCGAACCAGAGGATTTGAAAGTGATTGATGAAGACAAGATTGATGTGAAAGAAGACACAATTGAGGCGAATGGCATTGATCACTTTACTATTTTCTATATGGCTCCAGTTAACACTGGTTCTGTTTCTGCATCAGTTTCTCCTTCATCAGGAACTGCAAAAATCGGAGATACGCTAACTATTACGCTATCATCAACTTTAAATACCTTGACTGTTGGTGCTTGCACTGTGAATAGCAAAAATGTTGCAGGCACATTCGCAGGCCCAGGCGGTAGCGGTCCTTATACATATACACTTACATATGTAGTTGGCTCTGGTGATACAGACCGAGCTTCTGGGACTTTACCAATAAGTTGTTATTTGACAGATGGAGGAACTAATAATCTTACAGTTGCAGACTTTAACGACAGTAATACGTTAGCGGTTGATGCAAATGCTCCAACTTTTGCAAGCGTAGCTTTGGGCTCTGATGAATATGTAAATTCAGCGGAAGCAACTTCCGGGGTTAACATAAATGTAACTACAACCGGCGTAGAAGATGGCAGACAAGTTTCCTGCACCATAACGGATACAGTCGCCGGATCAGTTGGTCCAGTAACCGGAACTATATCTGGCAATGCGGTAACAATAGCTACCGGAGTCCTAACTTCTTTAGCCGATGGATTATTGACAGCCACTTGTTCAGTTTCAGATGCGGCCGGAAACCCAGCTGTTAATGGAACAGATACAGCTACTAAAGATGTTGCTGCACCGACAACACCATCCAGTATTCATATTGCCTCAAACAATGCTACAACAACTTTAGCTAAATCAGGTGATACTGTTACGGTTACTGCGACGGTAGATGCGGGAACTACTGTAACCGGTACTATTGGAGGTCAGGCGACAACTACAAATACAGTAGTCGGAACAACGGCAACACTTACACGTGTTTTGGATGCTTCAGAAACTGAAGGTGCAGGACTTGATTTTACATTAGTTTCAACTGATGCTGCAGGAAACAATGCAACAACTGTAACCAAAGCTAACATTGGTGATGGTTCTGCTGTTGAAACTGACTTTACCAATCCGACATGCCCAGAGCCAACGATTGCTGAAGGCACAAACCCCAACGAACAATATGCAGTTGGAAATGTTATATATTATACAACTAACATTTCCGGAACCGGAGATTTTACAGTTAGTGAAGCTGCAACAGATAGCGGTTCAGGAATTCAGAAAGTCAACTTTCCCGCTACTGGCGATATAGCCGGTGGAGGCGATGTTGCTAACCCCGGACCTTATAGCAGTCTTTATGCCTGGAGCGCTTTAGATTCATATGATGGAAGCTCCACGATAACTTGCTATGACGCAGCAGGAAATACAGCAACTTCAACACTAACCATACATCGAGATAATACCAATCCTTCAGGCTTTTCCGTAGCTTTAGACGACAATGTAGTAAAAGACGGAGCATCAATCGTGGTGACAACCACACTTACGGAAACTGGATCGGGAATAGCTTCATGTCACGCTTATTGGTCAACAGACACCGCAGCTGATGGAGGAGATGTTGATCTTGGCGATCTGGGAACAGATTGTTCTGGTTCTGTAACCGTACCTAATCCTTCAGCTGGAGAAGGGACTTATTATATAGTTGTTTCGGATGGATCCGCACCTACTTTGGGTGTTGGAGACAATGTCGGACTTTTTCAAACTACCGGAACAAGTTCATCAGCGATAACGGTTGATAACAGTTCACCAACTGTTGATGCCGGAGCAGATGTTGTAGCTGCCGCTGCTGATCTTCCAGTCACACTTGATGCTACAGTTGATGCTTCAATCGCTGGTGTCGCTTCTTATGCATGGTCTCAAACTGCCGGACCTGGGACAGTAACTTTTGACGATCCAACCATTGAAGATCCAAATGCTACCGGAGTTTCAGTTGATGGAGATTATACTTTGCAGCTGTCTGTTTTGGATAATTCAGGAAATTCAGCTTCCGATACATTGACATTCACTTATGATTCAACTCCTCCAGCAACTCCAACTATCGATGTAGTTGCTACTGATGATATTATCAATGCTGCCGAACAAACAGCAACGGTAACTGTGACTGGCGGAAATGAAGACGGTTCAACGGTTACCCTAAATGGAAATCCTACAACAATTGTTACCTCAACCACTTGGTCTTATGTTTTAGATGCAGCAGCAATTACCGCTTTCGGAGAAGGAGCTGAAACATTAACAGCAGTTGCTACAGATAATGCTGGCAATCCTAATGCTGTAGATGGAACGAGAGGTATCACGGTAGATACAAGTGCCCCGACTTTTACAAGCGTAGCTCTGGATTCGGATGAATACATAAACTTAGCGGAAGCTACATCAAGCGTTAATATAGATGTAGTTACAACCGGCGTAGAAGACGGCCAACAAGTTGACTGCACCATAACTGATACAGGCACTGGATCGGTTGGTCCTGTAAGCGGAACTATATCTGGCAATGCAGCCACCATAGCTACAGGAGATCTAACTTCTTTGAGCGATGGATTATTGACAGCTACATGTTCAGTTTCAGATGCGGCCGGAAATCCAGCCGTTGATGGAACAGATACTGCCTCTAAAGACACGGTCGTTCCGACATTTTCATTTGCACACTTCGGTGCAGATGGATATGTAAACGCAACTGAAGCAGTCTCGGGAGTGGATATAGATGTAGTTACAAATGGAGCAGAAGACGGCCAACAAGTTGACTGCACCATAACTGATACAGGCACTGGATCGGTTGGTCCTGTAAGTGGAACTATATCTGGTAATGCGGTAACAATAGCTACCGGAGCGTTGACTTCTTTGGCTGATGGAATATTAACTTCTACTTGCAATGTTTCCGACATAGCTGGCAATCCGGCTAATCCAGAAATTGATATTGCTACAAAAGACACCGGCGTACCGACAATATCAAGCGTAGCTTTAGGTTCCGATGAGTACGTGAACTTAGCAGATGCAACTTCGGGAGTTGATATAGACGTAGTTACAACCGGCGTAGAAGACGGCCAATCAGTTGCATGTTTAATAAGCGATACTTTTACATATATTCCTGTGTCAGGGCTAATATCTGGCAATACTGCAACCATCTCTTCAGGTTCCTTATTAGGTTTGAATGATGGAGCAATAGGTGTTGTATGTTCAGTTTCAGATGTAGCTGGAAACACAGCTACTCCTAGACTTGATACAGCCGCTAAAGACGTAGTGCCTTCTACCGTAACAATTTTAACTCCTGCTGTTTCAGCTTATGCCAGTGGAACATCAGTTTTTACATTCTCAAGTTCAGAACCTGGTACCCAAGAATGTAATATAGATGGTGGAGCATGGGAATCATGCGCATCTGGTGATACATTTTCTATGCTTTCAGATTTTGCCGGACTTGGCGAAACAAGCTTTACTTTGAATGTTCGTGATACTGATGCAGCTGGAAATATAGGCACTGATTCCAGGACTTTCACTAAAGATACAGTTGCGCCAAGCGTAACCAATGTTCAAGCTGTGGTTCAAAGCAGTGGAACCGATTTCTATCCATATATCAATGGAAACGTAACAACCCGTATCCGTGCCGACGTTTCAGATGCAGCTTCAGGATTAGATACTACCACTTGCGAATACACACTGGATAACGGAGCTAACTGGTATGCCGGATCTTACAATGTCGGAACTGGACGTTGCATAGCTAGTATCCCAGCAACCCTTACGGATGGCGATGTTTTTACAATAAACATTAGAGTCTCTGATCTTGTTGGCAATATAGGAGAAGGAAGCGCTGTTGTATATACAGTTGATTCCGAAGGACCACATACTGACTCAATAGCGATTAGTCCTGATCCTGATGGTATTTATACCAGTGCTGATCCGACAATAACCGGTACGCTTAGTGATACAGTTTCACCAATCACCAGTTGTGAATACAGATACAGGGTGACTGGTTCCGGAAGCGGAGGATGGACAACTTGGATGAGTGGAACATGGACACCGTCAGGCGATCCAAGAACTGGAACATGCACAGGAAGTATTAGTGGTCTTTCTGACGGAGTTTCGTATGATTTTTCAACCCGCGCAACGGACACATTAGGTCATAATGGCGGAGGCGGGGAAAATAATATAACTAGAACAGTGGATGCAGCTGCACCAATAGTAAGCAATGTTCGAATAGTAAGAACTTCTCCATGGACAAACTATACTCCATATGTAAGAGGTGATGACACATTTCGTATTATTGCCGACGTTTCAGATGCAGCTTCCGGATTGGACATCACCACTTGTGAATACACCCTGGATGATGGAGCCAATTGGTATTCTGGATCTTACAATTCAGGAACTGGACGTTGCATAGCAGACATCAGTCCAACTATTGCGGATGGAACAGTATACACGGTAAACGTAAGAGTCAATGACATGGTTGGCAATCAAGGAACAGGAACACCAGCAACTTACACAGTCGATTCTGCAAATCCAACTACTGATTCAATAACAATAAGTCCGGATGATGGCACATATACCAACGCAAATCCAACACTTACTGGAACAATTTCAGATTCAGTTTCACCAATCGTTGCTTGTGAATACAGATTTAGAGTAACTGGAGATGCATGGCCAGCAAGTTGGTCTAGTGCTACTTGGGATGGATCAAACTGCATCGCAGACCTCAGCGGACTTCTAAGTGATGGTGTATCATATGATTTTGCGATGCGCGGACGCGACAGCGTAGAACATTGGGGTGGTGGAGGAATGAATCACATAACCAGGATAGTGGATGGAAATCCTCCAAGCGTAGATGCCGGGACGGACAAAGTTGTTAACGCCTTATTTACTCAAGATGCCACAGCTTCTGATGATGGCAGTGGAATAGCAACTTACTCTTGGACACAAACTTCAGGTCCCGGAACTATAACTTTTGTATCTCCAAATGCTGAAGATACTGACATATCTGCTGATACTGACGGAACATATGTGGCTAGACTTACAGTGACTGACAATGTGGGTAATTCAGCTTATGATGAGTTCACTCTTATTTGGGACACAACTCCTCCAGTAGTTACTCTTGAAATTGATCCTAGCCATCCAGATGGAGACAATCACTGGTATGTTTCCAAACCAGATGTGACATTGAGTGCAGTTGATTTGAACTTAGACAGGATAGAATATCAGATTGATTCAACTTCAGGAACATGGACAACCTATCCATCTCCTGTAGAGATTGATGATGGTGAATATATGTTTTACTATAGGGCACTGGACTTGGCGGGTAATGTTAGCCCAATAGGGGAAAAGCATATAAAAGTGGATACGCATGATCCTGATGAAGTTGAAGATTTGCAGGCGACATACAAGGAAGATACCAATGGGGTAAAATTAGAATGGGATGCTGATGACTCGGATATAAAAGATGTTTATATATACCGAGGCACGACTAGCGATTTCAAAGTTAACAGCTCTTCGCGTGTTGCTAAAAACGACCATAGTGACGAAGATTTTACCGATTATGATATTGAAAGAGGGGTAAAATATTATTATAAACTCGTTGCGCTGGATGATGCTGGCAACAAAAGCGAAGTAGAGAAGATTTCTATTGAAATTCCAAAAGCAGGTGGGCAAGCCACTGTAGTCTATGAAGGCACAGAAGCATTGCCAGCTGATGCGGTAGTCGAGAGGGAACCTATTGGAGATAATAATGAAATCACGACGCCGAGCGGAAGTGATCAAGGTGGTCAACCTCTAGGATCAGAATCTCAGCAAAAAAAGAAAAGTATTGCAGAAACAAAACCCGCATCTTCATCGCAAAACTGGTGGTATCTATGGTTTACGCTAGGAGTAGCCGTATTAGTTGGAGGAGTTTTGTGGCTGATATTAAAAAGAAAGGATGAATAAGAATAAGATTTTCTTGTAACAAGGATTATGAAAAGTTGAGGTTCTGAAACCTCAACTTTTTTGTTTTGCAAGAGCCAGTTTTAGCCGGATGTATTTTTTGTGTTTTCTGTGATATAATATAGGAAGAATAAAATTGTTAAATTCTGCATAAAAAATCATTTAATGCGGGATCAGACTATATAAATAATATGAAAAATAAAAAAGCAATCTTATTTGTGGTTATTGTTTTTGGAATTTTCATTTTTTTTAAAGCAGCCGAAGCTGTATCTGGGCCTTCAGTTGTAAACGTCAGTTCAGATGGTGAAACTTATAATTTGGATTCAGATGACCCAGTTGTCAGAGTTGATTTTGATGAAGATATAATTAATAAACCGAGAATATCAGTAATATCATCACCTTCTCTTTTTCTTCCAATATCTCCAATACCATCTCCGGCTTACATTTACAGTCCCATATTCGCACAAAATGTTAATGATTGTGATGATGGTGATAGCAAGACTTTTTGTTTTAAATATAATGTACCCTCTTCAACTCAAGAAAAGAAGGTTATATATATTTCTGAAGCCCAGGATGATATAGAAAATAAAATGGCTGAAGATAATACACACACATTTAATGTGGATACCGTTAGGCCTTCAATAAAAAATATCAGTTCAGATGGCAAAACTTATGATCAGTTTTCCTATTTGGGTTCAACTATACCGACCATAAAAATTACTTTTAATGAAGGTATAGACAATATTCCAGAAGTGTCTGTCAGGTCTTCTGTTTTTTTGCTTTCACATACTCAGGATGTAGACAATTGTGGCGATAGTGATGCCAGAACTTTTTGTTTTGATTGTCCTTATGATAACCTGAAGAACGGAATCAATTCAATATATGTTTCTAAAGCCAAAGACAATGCAGGCAACACCATGTTAGAAGACCATAGCCATACATTTAAGATGAGTTTAGGTTTGATTGGCAATTATATAACGACCTTTAATCTTGGTGATAAAGGCTTAATAGCTACTAATGTTTGGGATGGGTCAATTTCTGGCATTGCGATAGAGAAGGCTTCTGGCGTTAAATATATTGAACTAAAAATATCGCACAAATCTTTCGGTTCAGAAGAAATTAACTATTGGAATGGGACAAATTGGCAGGAAGGCGAAACAGCAGTTCATGCTAATGGAAAAGGAGCTTGGAATTATAAAATTCCAGTAACAATTCCTGAAGGAATTTATGGGGTTTATTCTAAGGCTGTTTATAATGATTACAGCACATCAAACTCCTATTCTATTAATATAGTTTATGATATGACTAAGCCCGAAGTATTTGCGTCAATTTATCCTGCAGAAAACGATGGTAATAATGGGTGGTATAAAAGCAAACCAAAAATAACTCTGACTGCAAGCGATAATTATGATGTAGAAGGAATAGAATATCAATTAAATAGTAACTCAGGAACATGGCTAAATTATACTGATCCAATTACTATAGATAACGGAACATGGAAACTTTATTACAGAAGTATAGACAAAGCTTCAAATTACAGCTTTATAGGTGAAAAAGAAATCAAAGTGGATGCAGAAGATCCTAATGAAATCAGTGATTTGGATGCAAAATATGATAGTGAAAATGTTTTTGTAAATCTTAGTTGGAATGCTGATGACTCTGATATAGATATGGTTTATATATACAAAGGGAAGAGCAAGGATTTTAAAATTGATAATAACTCGCGGATTGCTAAAAATGAAAAAAATGATGAAAACTATACTGATCAAAACGTGAAGAGAGGAGAGAAATATTATTATAAATTTGTTAGTCTGGATGAAGTCGGGAACAATAGTGATGCAAAGGTTATCTCTATAGAAATTCCAACAGAAACGGGGTCAGATATTATTATAAACGATGAAGGCACTGAAATATTGTCCGAAGACATTGTTATCGGAGAAAATGCAAATAGCCTGAACAGTAACACAAAACAAGTTTTGGCGGCAGAAATAAATAATAAAAATGAAGATGTAGGTGAAGTTTTGGGAACTGAGTCCAAAAATACTGTTTCTAGCGAAACAGAAGAAAAACCAAAATCATCAGGACAATTTTGGTGGTACGCTTTCTTGGGTGTTGTAATATTTATTCTTATAGTAAATTGGTTGCGGATGAGAAGAAAAAGAGCCTAAAATAAAATCTCCCAAAACCTTTTAGAATGTTTATTCTTTAATCAGGCACTGCTTATCAGCAGTGCCTGATTTTATATCAATCAATAAATAATTAGGTTTACAATAATCATTTTTTCTTATATTATTCATATTTAGCAAGATATATAGTATGCAAGGATAATAAAATGATATATGAAATTTAAATTAGATAACAAATATAAGCCTAAAGGTGATCAGCCTCAAGCAATCAAAAAGCTTGTTAGCGGCATTAAGAGCGGTAAAAAATTCCAAACACTTCTGGGTGTAACGGGCTCAGGAAAAACATTCACAGTGGCGAATGTGATTGAACAAGTGCAGAAACCGACTTTGGTTATCGCACCTAACAAAACATTGGCGGCCCAATTAGTCCAGGAATTTCGGACATTTTTTCCCAAAAACGCGGTGGAATATTTCGTTTCCTATTATGACTATTATCAGCCGGAAGCATACATATATTCCACAGACACGTATATTGAAAAGGAGGCTCAGATCAATGATGAAATAGACCGATTGCGCCATAGCGCGACGTCAGCGCTTCTTTCGCGCGAAGACGTGATTATCGTGGCTTCAGTTTCCTGCATCTATGGTCTGGGTTCGCCGGAATTTTATCGGGAAATAAGTTTTGAAGTGGCTATGGGAGAAAAATTTAATCGTGAAGAAAAAATAAAAGAACTCATTGATCTGCAGTTTCAAAGAAGCGAACTTCTCAGTCGCGGCAAATTCAGGGTGACGGGAGAAACATTTGAAATAATGCAGACCGGCAGGGAAATTGTGACAAGAATAGAAGTAGAAAACGAGAAGGTAAAAAAAATTCGGGAATATGATTTTCTGACAGGCGAGGAGCTCGGAAACCTTAAGCGAACTTTGATATATCCAGCCAAACATTTTGTTGTTCCGGAGCCGCTTATGCAGGAAGCGTTGAAGGATATAGAGATAGAGATGAGAGATAGAGTGGCTTATTTGAGAAAAGAGAATAAATTATTAGAAGCGGAAAGACTGAAGCGTAGAACCAAGCAGGATATTGAGATGATGAAAGAAATTGGTTATTGTAATGGAATTGAAAATTATTCAAGATATCTGACTGGACGGAAAACTGGGGAAGCACCGTATACGCTGATAGATTACTTCGAAAAAGATTACTTGCTGGTTATTGATGAATCGCACGTAACTATTCCACAACTTAATGCCATGTATAATGGTGATCGTGCGCGCAAGGAATCTTTGATTGAAAACGGATTCAGGCTACCAAGCGCTTTTGACAACCGGCCGCTGAAATTTACTGAGTTTGAAAAACATATAAATAAATTAATTTTTACTTCAGCCACGCCTGCAACCTATGAAAAAACAAATTCTGAAAATATAGTCCAGCAGATTATCCGTCCAACTGGACTTCTTGATCCAAAATTAGAAGTCAGATCTGCCAAGGGCCAGGTCAAAGACGTTCTCAGTGAGATAGAGAAAGTTATAGAAAGAAAAGAAAGGGTACTGATTACGACGCTAACAAAAAAAATGTCTGAAGATTTGGCGGATTTTTTGAAAGAAAATAAAATCAAAACCGAATATCTGCATTCAGATGTGGAAACCCTTGATCGTATCCGCATTTTGGAAAGTTTGCGAAGAGGAGAATTTGATGTGCTGGTTGGAGTCAATCTTCTGCGCGAAGGACTGGATCTCCCTGAAGTTTCATTAGTAGCTGTTCTGGATGCCGACAAAGAAGGATTCCTGCGCAGTGAAACCTCGCTGATTCAGACAATAGGACGTGCGGCCAGAAATGTTTCCGGACAGGTCATTCTTTATGCTGATCAGATTACTGGTTCAATGAAGCGCGCTATTGATGAAACAAATAGGCGCCGCAAAATCCAGGCAGAATATAACAAAAAACATCATATCACGCCAGCAACTATCAAGAAAAATATTAAATCAATTGTTGACCACGAAACCAATCCAATGCCAGTGGATGACTATTCTAAACTGGAGTCACTGGAAGACATTGTGGGATACATAAAACAGAGAGAAAAAGAGATGAAAGATGCCGCCCGCGCTCTGGAATTTGAAAAAGCTGCGCTTATTAGAGATGAAATTTCCCAACTTAGAAAATTACAGATAAAATAAAATTTGCCATGTTTAATAATAATAGTTTATGGAAGACAAAATTATAATAAAAGGTGCGCGCGAACATAATTTGAAAAACATTGATCTAGAGCTCCCACGCAATAAATTCATTGTATTTACGGGAATTTCCGGTTCAGGAAAATCTACGCTGGCTTTTGATACCATTTTTGCCGAGGGGCAGAGGAGATATCTGGAAAGCCTTTCCAGTTATGCTCGCCAGTTTTTGGGCCAAATGGATAAACCGGACGTGGACTATATTGAAGGTCTGTCGCCGGCTATTTCAATTGATCAAAAGTCTGCTTCGCATAATCCGCGTTCCACAGTCGGAACGGTGACAGAAATCCATGACTATCTGCGTCTTCTTTATGCTAAAATCGGAATTCCGCATTGCCCTGTTTGCGGACAGGAAATTTCAAAAATTTCAACCGATGAAATTGTTGATCGTATCTTGGAAATGGGCGATAAAAATGAAACACGCTTAATCGAAATTATTTCTCCAATTGTGCGCGAAAGAAAAGGTGAATATTTAACCTTGCTTGATGACATGTGGAAACGAGGTTTTTCTGAAGCTATTGTTAATGGAAAATTATATAAACTGGAAAATTTCAAAGAGATAAAACTGGAACGATACAAGAAACATAACATCGATCTTATTGTCGACAGAATCGAAGTAAAGGCTGAAAATTTAAGCCGAATATTTGAGGGTGTTGAAAAAGCACTGAAAATGTCCGAAGGATTGGTAAAAATCAGTAATCAGGAAACAAAAAACAGCAAACAAGCAAAAAACGAAGTTGTTTTTAATCAAAAGTTATCTTGTCCTTTGCACGATGTAGAATTTCCTGAAATGGAGCCGAGGCTGTTCTCGTTCAATTCTCCATATGGTGCCTGTCCAGCTTGCGAGGGGCTGGGGTTTAAAAAAGAGATAGATATTGAAAGAGTCATGCCTGACACAAATAAGACAATCGCTGAAGGCGGTTTGGCACCCTGGAATTTCAAAAAAAATAATTACTACGGCGGCGTTATTTTGTCAGTAGTCAGATATTTCAATATTCCTGACAATGCCAGATTGCGCGACATGCCTAAAAGAAAGCTAGATCTGCTTCTTTATGGAACAGCTGATCATGAAAGCATGGTTTCTGAGGAAAAAGCGGAAGAAATCCCAATAACAATTCGCGCCAAAACCGGCACTAACTGGAAGTTCTATATGCAGTGGCGGGGAATAGTTGGTTTCCTGCAGGATCGTTATTTTAAAACCGAATCCGATGCAGTTCGCGAAGGGATTGAAAAATATATGTCGCAGAAACCATGCTCAACCTGTAAAGGCGCCAGATATAAGAAAGAAGTTTTATTTGTTACAGTAGGAAACAAAAACATATATGAAGCATCAATCATGAGTATCCGCGAATGTTTGAATTTTTTTCAGAATTTAAAATTAACGCATCGCGAAGAATTGATTGCCGGCAGAATTCTAAAGGAAATTATTGCACGGTTGGTTTTTCTCAATAATGTCGGATTGGATTATCTGACATTGCATCGGGCTGCCTATTCATTGTCAGGAGGAGAATCACAAAGAATTCGTCTGGCTTCGCAAATAGGTTCGCAATTGGTCGGGGTTTTGTATATTTTGGATGAACCATCAATTGGTCTCCACGCGCGCGATAACGCGAAACTCATCGAAACGCTCCGTCAACTTCAAAAAATAGGAAATACTTTGATTGTCATTGAACACGATGAGGAAATGATGCGCTCGGCTGATTGGCTGGTGGATATCGGACCAGGAGCCGGAAAACATGGCGGGGAAATTGTGGCCGAAGGAACGCCTGAGGAAGTTATTAATAATCTAAAGTCTTTGACCGGAAAATATTTGCGGGGAGAACTGGAAATAGAAATTCCAAAATTTCGAAGAGATGCAAATAAGAAAAAAAGAATTGTAGTTCGCGGAGCCGGAGAACATAATTTAAAAAATATTGTGGCGGAATTTCCACTGAAAGTTTTTACTTGCGTGACCGGAGTTTCAGGATCCGGAAAATCAACCTTGGTTGAAGAAACATTATATAGGGCATTGGCCAATAAATTGCACCGCTCATTGGATGCGCCGGGCAGGCACAAAGAAATAATTGGCATTGAAAATATAGACAAAGTGATTATGATCGATCAGTCGCCAATTGGAAGAACTCCGCGTTCCAATCCGGCGACATATACGGGACTTTTTACGCCGATACGCGAACTGTTTGCTCAGACGAAAGATGCCAAAATGCGCGGTTATGGTCCGGGAAGATTTTCGTTCAACATTCACGGCGGGCGATGTGATAATTGCAACGGTGAAGGATTTTTGAAAATAGAAATGCAGTTTATGCCAGATGTCTATTTGCCCTGCGATGTTTGCAATGGGAAAAGATATAATAGGGAAACTTTGCAAGTTAAATATAAAGGGAAAAATATTGCTGAAGTTTTGAAAATGACAGTTTCTGAAGGCGTTAAATTTTTTGAAGCTTTCCCTAAAATACACGATCCACTTGCAGTGTTGGAGGAAGTGGGATTGGGCTATATTGAACTAGGACAGAGCGCGACCACTCTTTCTGGCGGGGAAGCGCAAAGGATAAAACTGGCGGCGGAACTTTCGCGGCGCGCGACCGGAGATACTTTGTATATTTTAGATGAGCCGACAACCGGGTTGCATTTTGAGGACATAAAAAAATTACTTAATGTTTTGAACCGCTTGGTTGATGCGGGAAACAGCGTTGTCGTAATCGAACATAATATGGATGTCATCAAAACAGCCGATTGGATCATTGATATGGGTCCGGAAGGAGGCGACAATGGCGGGCGAATTGTTGTTACAGGTCCGCCGGAAGAAATTGCCAAATACCATAAAGAAAGCTATACGGCAAAATATCTGAAGGACGTGCTGAAGAAAAAATAAAGTAATTTATATCAGAAGCTTTTTTGAAAATAAAATAGCGCAGAGCTTGGATAAGCGCTGCGCTATAGGATAATTGGTGATAGAATTTCCCTTAATTAATTTGAACCGGACGAATGCCGCGCCAGTCAATCATAAGTCCATTAGTCCATCCCCCGCAAAGTCCGGCAAATTCTTTCCATTTCTGATTCTCGTATTTTTCCAAAATCAGATAATGCGAAGTTTCTCTTTGGTCATGCAGGCTAATCCTGTAAATTCCAGGATCAATAATTCCTTTCATGAATCCTCCGAAATTTTCAAAAAACTCAATTGTTTCATGCACCTCAAAGGGTACATTTTCTCTTGGACAAACGAACATGCATTTGTCTCCTGGGCGGCAAAAAAATAGATTTTGCGCCCCAAATTTGTCTAACAGATAATTTATAACTTTCGAGCTTCCATTTTTAACACATGGTTTAGACGATACAATTTCCTTTTTCATTGTTACTGCATACATCATACACATAATCACATTCCTCCCCTTTACATTGTATTTTTATATGTTTAATTGTAATATTATTTGGCTACATAACTTTTAAAGGACTACAATTTTGAATTTTATATATTTTTAGAAAAATGTCAAAAATTAAAGAAAAAATAAATAAACTGCCAACTGAACCCGGAGTGTATATCTTTAAAGATAAATTTGGAAAAATCCTTTATATCGGCAAAGCTACCAGTTTGCGCAGCCGGGTCAAATCATATTTCCAGGGACGGGACGTAAGAGGCGAAAGAATCCTTTCCATGGTCAGGCAGGTTGCGGATATAAAAACCCAACAAACAGACTCAGTTTTGGAAGCTTTGATATTGGAAAGCAATCTGATTAAAAAACACCAGCCAAAATACAATATAGACCTTAAAGACGGCAAATCATTTTCTTATTTTGTGATTACGAAAGAAAAATTTCCCAGGGTTATCATATTGCGCAAAACTGATTTGGGTAAAAATAAAAATATTACCAGATATACATTCGGCCCTTATACTTCCAAAAAGCAGATGGAAATTGCGCTTAAAATAATACGCCATATATTTCCTTTTCATTTGAATAAACAACAATCCGAAAATGGCTGTCTAGACTTCCAGATAGGACTTTGTCCCGGACCCTATGCAGGCGCTATTTCTGGAAAAGATTATATGGCTAATATTCGCAATATAAGGATGATCTTGGCTGGCAAAAAGAAAGGATTGATTAATACCTTAGAAAAAGAAATGCAAACGGAAGCCAAAAAACATGAATTTGAAAAAGCAGCGGAGCTTCGCAATAAAATTTTCGCCTTGCAACATATCCGCGATATTGCTCTAATCACAAAAGATTTTGAAGAAAATACGCGAACCACGAACCACGAACCAAGAATTTTTAGAATCGAAGCTTATGATATCTCAAATATTTCAGGAACAAATGCAGTTGGCAGCATGGTTGTTTTTTCAAACAATAAGCCTGACAAATCACAATATAGGAAATTCAGGATAAAAACTGTGGCTGGGATAGATGATGTGAAAATGATGCGGGAAATTTTAATTAGGAGATTCAATAATGAATGGCCCATGCCTGACCTTATTCTTCTGGATGGAGGGATTGGGCATCTCAATATGGCTGATAGGCTGTTGCATAAAAAAATGGGTCTTGCTGTATCGATTGCAGCGGTAGCCAAGGGGCCAATGAGAAAAAATGTCAAAATAAAAATTTCCAATGATAAATCAATTTTAAATTCTCAAATTTCAAATGAAATCGAAGAAATTTTAGATGATAAAAACTTAATAAAAGGCATAATGGATGAAGCACATCGTTTCGCTATTAATTTTCATAGAAAAATAAGAAAAAAGAATGCTTTAATTTAAAAATAAAAAAGACTTTCTAGTGCAATAGTTTAGGGGTTTACAATTATCGTTTTTTCTGGTATCATTTTTAATTAGCGAGTATTTAATGCTTATATAAAATATGTCTTCAAAAAAATCTTCTACGAGAAAGAATACAGGCGACATCATTATCAAGGGTGCACGCGTAAATAATCTTAAAAATATAGATGTTGATATCCCGCGTGACAAATTTGTTGTAATTACTGGACTTTCTGGATCAGGAAAGTCCTCTTTAGCTTTTGATACGATCTACGCCGAAGGCAATCGTCGTTATATGGAAAGCCTCTCTTCATATGCCAGGAATTTTCTTGATCCATCAATAAAGCCAGATGTAGATAAAATTGAGAATTTGAGTCCGCCAATATCTATTGACCAAAAAAGCATTTCTCGTTCACCTCGCTCAACAGTCGGAACTCTTACAGAAATCTATGATTATCTAAGAATTTTATTTGCCAAAGTCGGAATACCTCATTGTCCGCAATGTGGAACATCTATGCAAAAACGTTCTAATAAAGAAATTTTAGATGAAATTTTGTCATTTTCTCATAATACCCAAATTGCTATTCTGTCGAAACCAAAAGATAGCATGAACAGCAGAGATGCCTTAAAACATATTCAGCAAATGGGATATGCAAGAATTAGAATAAAAGAGAAAATTATTCCTGTTGCTGAAGCTCTAATGTCGATTGATGAATATAACAACGCAGAAATAGAAGTGGTCATCGACAGGATTGTTTTGGATAAAAAGAATCCAGATATTGAAAGAATAGCTGATTCAATAGAAACAGCTATGAAAATAGGGGGGAATTCAATGAAAGTACTTTTTGATAATTCTAAAGAAAGCAATTATAACCAGGATTTTTTCTGCAGCAATTGTGGAATTAAAATAAAAGAAATAACCCCCAGACACTTTTCTTTCAATAGTCCAGAAGGAGCATGCAGTGTGTGCAGTGGTTTAGGTTATATATTAAAAGTTAATGAGGAATTGGTTATTCCTAATAAAAACCTTTCTCTTATGGAAGGTGCGATACAACCATGGAGTAAATCAGGCGGAAAAATTAGCGGACAGAATTCCCAGCTGATGATATTGAAAGATGTTTCGAAGAAATATAAATTTTCAATGAATGTTCCTGTTAAAAAACTCTCAGAACAGCAACTGAGAGTAGTTCTTTACGGAGATGAAGAATTCAGTGGAGTTATACCGATGCTTGAAAATAAATATTTTGAAACAAAATCTGATTATGTACGTGCTGAAATTGAAAAATATATGACCGAACATGTATGTGAAGCCTGTGGTGGCAAAAGACTGAAAAGAGAATTTTTGGCTGTTGAAGTTCAAGGAAAAAATATTAATGATTTAGTTTTGATGAGTATTGATTGTTTGGATGAATTTTTTAAAAACTGGGAAAAATGGGATCAAAACAGCCAAGAAAAAGAGATAAGTCGTTCTATAATACGTGAAATTATTGGTAGGCTCGCATCACTCAAAAATGTAGGATTGGAATACTTGAATCTTGGAAGAAGCGCTCAAACTATTTCCGGCGGAGAAGCGCAACGCATAAGACTAGCAGCACAACTCAATTCTCAGTTGATGGGCATAGTGTATGTTTTAGATGAACCATCTATAGGACTTCATAATCGTGATACTGAAAAACTTATAGATACCATGAAAAAACTTCAAAGTGTGGGAAATTCAATTATTGTTGTAGAACACGATGAAAGCATAATAAAATCAGCAGACTGGATTATTGATATGGGACCTGGAGCAGGAGAAGAAGGCGGAGTCGTTGTTTTTGAAGGTAATTATAAAAAACTTTTGAATTCTAATAATATTACAGCTCAGTACCTATCTAAAAAGAAAAAAGTTTCCAATAAAAATAAATACCGGAATGGCAGTGGAAAATTTATAGAAATTCTAGATGCAGAGGAGCATAATCTTAAAAAAATAGACATAAAGATCCCACTTCAGAAATTAGTTTCAATTTGCGGAGTTTCAGGTAGTGGAAAGTCTACTCTGGTGAAAGATATTCTATCCAAAGCTCTTTCCCGCCATTTTTACGGAACTAAGGAACTTCCTGGCAAACATAAAAAAATAAAAGGCTTTGAGAATATTAAAAAAGTTATCAGTATAAATCAAGCTCCTATCGGAAGAACTCCGCGTTCAAATGCGGCTACATATACAGGAGTGTTTTCACATATACGTGATTTGTTTGCTGAAACGGAGGAAGCAAAAAATAGAGGGTACACTGCTAGCCGATTCAGCTTTAATATGAAAGGTGGACGCTGCGAAGTTTGCCAAGGGGAAGGACTTAAAAAAATCGAAATGCATCTGCTTCCTGATGTATATGTAAAATGTGAAGCTTGCGATGGCACAAGATTTAGTAAAAAAACACTAGAGATAGAATACAAAGGATTTAATATTGCGCAGATTTTAGACATGGATGTAAGATTAGCTCTCAAATTTTTTACTCGCAATCCCTTAATTTCAGAAAAATTAAAAACAATGGAAGATGTGGGCTTGGGATATTTGAAACTTGGCCAAAGCGCCACTAACCTTTCTGGCGGGGAAGCGCAACGCATAAAGTTAGCTACAGAATTAGCACGTAAATCAACTGGCAACACCTTGTATATTTTAGATGAACCTACTGCCGGGCTTCATTTTGAAGACATAAAGAAGTTATTATCAGTTTTGAATGCATTAGTGGATAAAGGGAATACAGTTATTGTGGTTGAACACAACCTGGATGTGATAAAAGACGCAGATTGGGTTATTGAACTCGGTCCTGATGGTGGAGAATCTGGGGGGTATATTACATTTGAAGGTACTCCTGACAAGCTCAAAAAAGATAAGAAAAGCTGGACGGCAAAATATCTTTAAAAGATTGTAATTATAAAATTTAAAAAAGAAGCAATAACAAAGCTAACACTGAGAAAGTAATATCATTAAGTGCATTTCTTAAATTCCATTGTCTTTCACTGGAAAAAGGTGGATACTTGTGGCACCAAACATGAAAATCGTGAATTTTTTTAAGAAAAGGCCAGCGAAGAATCCAGTACAGCACTGTCAGCATATCAGGAAATAATGAAAAAAATGTTCCTAAAATTATATTGCGTATGGCTGTATAGTCAAAATTTTTATAATTTATAAAACAAAAAAGGAATAACATTCCAATACTGAAATCTAATAAAGCTTTCCACCAAATATTTTTAATACTCGTTTTTTTATGAGGTGATTCAATATATTCTCCGTGTCTAAAATGATCCATTAGAAAATGAAGCGGAATAACAATGGTAACTATGATCCATGGATTCGGAATATTTTTACCCAAGGCAGCTCCGATCAAAGCATGAGTAGTTAATATCATATTATTGTTTTTATAGAATTATGAAAGGAATTTTACATATTATAGCCACTCCTATTGGCAATCTGGAAGATATTACACTGAGAGCTCTTAGTACTTTAAAAGAGTCTGATCTGATTGCGTGCGAAGATACCAGAGTGACAAGTAAATTGCTTTCTCATTATAACATATCCAAACCTCTTGTTTCCTTGCATCAACACAGTGGAAAGATTAGATTTGATAGAATTATATCGGAACTTAATGCCGGAAAGAATATAGCTTACGCTAGTGATGCTGGAACTCCAGGAATTTCTGATCCAGGCAATAAACTTGTAGCCGCAGCCATTGCGGAAGATATTGATGTCATACCAATTCCCGGAGTAGCAGCCATGACTACTCTCATAAGTATAGCCGGGGTAGATATGCAGCAGTTTGTTTTTTTAGGCTTTCCTCCTCATAAAAAGGGAAGAGAGAAATTTTTTAAATTATTATCTGAAACTAAATATCCTGCTGTGTATTATGATTCTCCGCATCGAATTTTAAAAAATATTGAATTATTGAAAAAAAATGGCTTGAATAAGCATATAATAATAGGACGCGAAATGACCAAGCTATTCGAAGAAATTATACGCGGGAATTTTGCTGAAGTTTCTGAATATTTTACAAAAAATCCGAGTAAACTAAAGGGAGAATTTACAATTATTATATATTAAATAATATCAAATTTATTTTATAAGCATGCCAATAGCAGGGGCATGTTTTTTATAATTAAACTGTGCATAACTAAACTTTTTCTATATTTTATTATTTTCGATTGAAGTGGTATAATTTTAATATAAAAGACTCTTTTTAAATAAAATTAAAAAATAAAAAATGAACAAAAAACAACAAATGGCTATACTAATTGGTATAGCAGTCATAACCCTTATTATTGTAGGTGTAATTCTTTTAAATGCATATAGTGAAAAAGAAACAAATTCGCAAGTTCAAAATGAAAACCAAACTTCAGCGATTGATTTAAAAACCCAGCAGCAACTTCAGGAAATGGATGAGTTGAGAAAGCAACAGGGAGTTTCTGCTCCAACACAGGAAGAAGTGGAAAAACAAATAAAAGAATTGGATAATATCCGCGAGAAATCAGACATAAAGCAAGATGTCCAAACAGAAGAGGAAATTAATGAAAAATTAAAAGAATTATAATCTTTTAAGACAATTTTTATAAAAAATGTAAAAAATTGCCAAAAACAGAATAACTTGAATATTTATTAAAGTAATTAAAAAATAAATAATTTAAATATAAAAAAATGTCAAATAAATACGAAAACATTTCAAATAAAATTTTGATTGGAATAATTGGAGTTTTGATAATTGTGATAATTTTTTCATTAGGAATTATGGTTGGATTAAAAATTTCCAGTCAAACATCGTGTCTCTCTTCTGCTAATTATGGAGTAAATAGGATCAATGGCAATGCCATTAATCAGCCATCAAACTTGCTGTCTGATAAAGAAACAAAAATTGTCAGTGGTACAATTCAAAAAATAGACGGCAATAAATTGACATTTAAAATTAGTTCAGCCAATTATTTATCAGATTCAAAAGCAGACATTAGGACAGTTACAGTTGATTCAAACACCAAAATAAATTTAGTTTTTGAAAAAGATCCAGCTCAATTTAAGAAGGAAATGGATGCTTTTGATGAAAAAATGAAACAGCTACAGGTTAAAAACGATCCTTCTCAAATAGAAAATATACCATTGTCTCCAAGTCCTTTTGAAAATAAAGAGATAAAATTATCAGAGCTTAAGGAAAATCAAAATATCACAGTTATGGCTAATGAAAACATAAAGAATAAAAAAGAATTTATAGCTATTCAGATAGATGCACAAGAAATTCCTAGTATAGTAACCGATGCCAATGTGGATGTAACATCTATTGCTAATACCATAAAATAAAACAATAATAATTAAATAAAAAATAAATAAATGAAAACAAAAAATATTACATACTGGGCAAGTATAGCTATAATTGCGACAATTGTTGGCTGTACCGTTCAGTTTGCCAGAGCTTGGACTGAACCGACTGCAACAGCGCCAAATGGTAATGTTGGCGCGCCAATAAATACTGGTACGGCTCCTCAAGTTAAAAATGGATCTTTAGGCGTAACAGGTGCATTGCAAGTTAAGGGAACGGTGCTTGTAGATGGTAATTATGGCGGTTCAAACCGCGTAGTTTTCAGAAATACCGATACGACCTATTACAGCGGAGGACATCAATGGGAAATATATCCTAGCGGAGGGGATGATGGGAATATTTCTTTTTTTGACAGAACAACTGGAATTTCACCCTTGATTTTAGGAAATAATGGTATTGTAACGGTTAATGGACCTAGGCCTATAATATTTAGTCCTACTGGCAATAATGTTGGAAGTATTAGTATAAAAGGTGATACTGGTGGATGGAATATGGGTTATTTTTTTAGAGGCAGCTCAAACACAAATAGAGGAGGTTTTGGGGTCTTTGGTGCAGCTGATTCCTTAAATTATTATTATATTGGCCCATCCTACACTTCGCCTTACATGACATTGAATAGCGCCGGCAATGTTGGAGTTGGCACAACCAGTCCTACTGCTAAACTGGATATTAGCGGCAAGGTTAAAATTACTGACGGAACCCAGGGTGCAGGCAAGGTGTTGACTTCCGATGCCAATGGTTTAGCTTCGTGGCAAACGCCAGCAGCTGGTGGCGGTTCAAGTCAATGGGTAACAAATGGAACATCGATTTATTATAATAATGGCAATGTTGGAGTTGGCACAACTAGTCCTTTATCTAAACTTTCCGTGGGAAGCGGTGGAGATAGTAATGCTGCCATATATGGTACAGGAACTTATGGCGTTGAAGGTTATAGCACTGCTGGCAATCAAAACGGAGCTGGTGTCTATGGGAAAAACAGTGCTTCTTATGGACTCGGTGTTAGAGGCGAGGGTTCTAGGGGTGTTTATGGTTACGGAAACGTTGGTTCTGATGCTGTTGGCGTTGTTGGTCAAGGCGGTATATACGGTGTATACGGAAATGGCAGTACTTATGGTATTTATGGTTATGGACCAACCGGTATCCGCGGAGAAGGTGTTACTGGTGTTAATGCTTGGGGTAGTGATTATGGAGTTTATGCTACTGGTGGAGGATATGCCGTCGTTGCTAACGGAGGCAACTATGGTGTTGTTGGTACTGGAATTATAGGTATTTATGGAAAAGGAACATCTACTGGTCATGATTTTTACGGAGCTGGACCTAAGAGTTATTTTGCCGGCAATGTCGGTATCGGTACAACCAGTCCTACTGCTAAACTGGACATTAGTGGCAAGGTTAAAATCACTGACGGAACCCAAGGTGCAGGTAAGGTGTTGACTTCTGACGCTAGTGGATTAGCTTCATGGCAGTCCGCAGGCGGGTCATGTGCTTGGAGTGGTTGGAGATGTACTTGTTTTGGGGATAATGAGGGTAGTGTCGAAGGAGCTATAACATTTGCTGTAAAGTGCGTTAATGGTGTTATAGCAAGTACGGCTATACCTAACTTCTATCTGACTTCAGGAGACGGAGTTTGTCAAACATCAGCACCAGCAGGTTGTAGTAGTTATCAATATGTAAATAGTAATAATACATGGCATTCAGAACTTTTACAGTAATTTTTTGAATAAAATATAAATTATGAAATTAAAAACAACGAAGGGTATCTCATATTGGGTAAGCGTAGCTATAATCGGAATAACTCTTGGTTGTGTCATTCAATTTGCCAAAGCTTGGACTGAACCGACTGCAACAGCTCCAGATGGCAATGTTGGCGCCCCAATAAATACAAGTGATATTCTCCAAAACAAGGCAGGAAGCTTGGGTGTTAGCGGAGCATTTTTAGATGTTTTAAACAGTCTTTTTGTTCATGGTAATGTGGGAGTTGGGACACAAACCCCAAATCCAGATAAAGGCGCTAGCGGAAACATAGACGTTAACGATGTTTATTTGAGAAGTACTGGTAAGTGGTTGAGCGAAATGAGTATCAGTGGAAACGCGGGTACTACCATAGGACCTCTCTATACTAGAGAAGTTAAAACCACTGATCCTATATATTGCTTTAGCGGTGATACGATGGTAGGTGGCGGTTGCTGGGGAAGAGATGTATGCGATGATAGTGACTCTTCTGGTTATGGGGGCAGGCCCATTGGAGAAAATGGATGGCAATGTATGAATATAGGTTGTACAGACGTGACAGCTTATATTCGTTGCACAAACAATTCAGGGAGAATATTTCTTTATGGAACATATCATTCTACTGATGATTGTACTAGTGCAGGTGGAATCTTGGTGAGTGATGGAGATAAGAATTTTTGTAAATTTTCTCAAAGCAGTTGTCCAAGTGGATGGTCATCATATAAAAATTATTCAACTACTACTGTAAAAACTTGTAATGGAACAACTAATAATGTTTCAAAATGTCCAGCCGTTTCTTGCACTACTGGTAGTCATGTATTCAGTAATGCTTCTGCGGAAACATGCAAAGTCGATAATTATAGATACATAAATTATTGGTTTGATTATACATGTTCGGCATATGATACTTCAACTTGCACAGCAACTATTACTGAAAGAGGATGTTATTAAATAATAAAAAATTAAATTAAATATTCCGGATTATACTTTTTATTAAAAATTAATTTTTAAAATATTTATTAATTTTAACTTATGTCAAAACAAAAAAAATTTTTAATCAAATATGGAATAGCAGCAATTGTTTTTTGCATGATTTTTGCTGTAGCAAGCATTTTAAAAGTAAATGCCGGAACATCAGAAAACGGATCAGGTTGGCTTTGGGGAGGAAGCGATGACGGAGCTGGGAATAAGACGGGTGTTGGCTGGATTAGCGCTAATAATATAAATTCAGGGGCAGGAGGTAGTGTTTCTTATGGCTTAAATATACCAACTTCTTCTTCTGGAGGTGATTTGAGCGGATATGCCTGGAGCGAAAATTTGGGGTATATTGCCTTTGATAATTCTGGCGGATATCTCAGTGGCTGTCCTGATGGTAATTGTGTGTCAAAACGTGTTGCTGATAACACTTTGCAAGGCTGGGCAAGGATAGTGAGCATTGCAGATGCCTATAAAGTTGGTAATTCAGGAGGATGGCTAGGTTGGATAAAACTAAATGGTACAGCCCAAAACGGGTCTAAATATGGAGTATTAGTTGCATCAGATGGAAAACTGAGTGGGTATGCTTGGTCAGATGAGTTAGGGTGGATTAATTTCAGTGGTAGCTCAACTGGTCCTACTGTTTATCCTACTTGTACTCTGCCTTGGGGGGGAACAATAGATAATGGTCAATCAGTTGATGCCTACTCCTCAAGTTCAGTAGCCTGCGGATCATCCTGTGATAGTGTCAAACAAAATAGAACCTGCACCAATGGAGTCTTGAGCGGAACAGCCACCAACCAAAACTGCAGCGTAGCACCTTGTCCCTGCACCACGCCTTGGGGCACAACTGTAGCTAGCGGCAGTTCAGTCGACGCCTATAAAGACAGCTATGCACCTTATGGATCAGAGTGTGTCAAAGAAACTAGACAATGCACGGATGGAAGCTTAAATGGTTCCTATACCAACCAGAGCTGCTGTCAGGCAGATAACTGCGAGCAAAGAACCTGCCAAGGCAAGCAATGCAATAATGGCTGCAAGCTTATGGATGGCGTCAAAACTGACGGTGCCTGCTGTGTCTCAAATGGTTGTGAAAAAAACACCTGCAAAGGCAAAACTTGCGATAATGGATGTATTTCTAACGCCTATGGAACCAAGAAATGTTCCGGCCCAGTAGGCCCAGGTATTTGGACGGAAGAATAAATAGAATTTATAAAAAATGCCCCTACCAGTTGGGGCATTTTTCTATTGCCCAAAAAGCCTGACCATGTATAATTAGTATATGAAGAAAAACATCAAAAGAATTATAAAAGACGCTATTTTAAGCATGAAAGAAGATCAAGTTTATCTTGATTTTAATATTTCTGATATTATTATTGATTATCCTAAAAATGAAAAATTTGGAGATTATACTTCAAATATATGCATGATTTTAGGTAAAAAAAATAAAAAAAATCCGCTAGAAATAGCAGAACAAATCAAGCAAAAAATTATAAAAAATAGAATAGAACATTTTGATAAAATAGAGATTGCAGTTCCGGGATACATAAATTTTCATCTATCAAAAAAATATTTGCAAGAAGTTGTCAGGAAAATAAATAGTGAAAAAAATAATTTTGGAAATTCAAAAGATGGCAATGGGGTTAAAGTAAACAATGAGTTTATCTCTGCTAATCCGACGGGGCCACTGCATTTGGGCAATGGCCGAGGTGGTTTTTATGGCGATTCTATTTCAAGGGTCCTTAAAAAAGCTGGCTTCGAGGTTATTAATGAATATTACGTAAACGATGCCGGAGAGCAAATTGAGAAGTTGGGCCATAGCGTGCTAAAAGACGGAGAAGCTACTTATGTTGGAGAATATATTGATGAATTAAATAAAACATACGGAAATATTTCCAATATAAGAGAGGCAGGAGAAAAAGCTGCTGATCAAATTTTAAAAAAAATCAAAAAAACAACATCTGAAAAAATGCACATTTCTTTTGATATATGGATGAATGAAAAAGAAATTCAAGAAAAAAAATATATTGAAAGGGCAATTGAACTTTTGAAAGACAAAAATTTAACTTATGAATCAGAGGGGGCTGTTTGGCTTAAAACAACTGAGTTTGGTGACGAAAAGGATAGAGTTTTAATAAAAAGTAATGGGCAAAAAGCCTATTTAGCAGGTGATGCCGGATATATGCTGAATAAGATCGAAAGAGGTTTCAAGAAAATTATTATAGGACTCGGAGCTGATCATCATGGATATATTACTCGTCTTCGCGCTTTAGCTAAAACGCTTGGTTTTATTGGTGATTTCCGTGTCATTATATCTCAGATGGTGCGCCTTATAAAAGATGGTCAAGAAGCCAGAATGAGCAAACGCGCTGGCAATGTCGTGTATATTGATGATCTTATTGAAGAAATAGGCCATGATGTTACTAGATTTTTCTTTCTTTTATATTCTCCAGACACACATATGAATTTTGACTTAAGCTTAGCTAAAGAACGTTCCCAAAAAAACCCTGTATTTTATGTGCAATATGCTCATGCCAGAATATGTAGTATTTTAAATAAATCTAAAATTCAGGATAAAGCAGATTTATCCTTATTAACGCACGAAAAAGAGATAGGTCTTATAAAAGAATTGAATAAGTTCCCGGAATTAGTTGAAGAAATTTCTTTCAGCTATGAAGTTCATAAATTACCGCATTATGCAATTAATTTAGCTGATAGATTTCATTCTTTCTATGATGCGTGCAGAGTTATTGATGAAGAAAATTATGAATTAACAAAGAGTAGACTTTTATTGGTGAATTCTGTTAGAATTGTATTATCAGAAGTCCTGAATTTGATAGGTGTCAGTGCGCCGACTAAAATGTAAAAATAACAAATATATGCGAATAGGAATTGATGCTAGATCCATATTAAATCCCGAAAAAGGGGATGCTATAGGTATCGGACATTATACGTACCAGCTCATCCGTCACTTGCTGAAAAATGATACAGAAAATGAGTATGTAATTTTCTTTGATTTTCGTGTGCGTGAAAAAGATGTTAAGAAGTTCACAAAACCAAATGTCCAGATAAAATTCTATCCCTTTTCTGATTATAAAAAATATCTGCCAGGGGCCTATAATGAAATTTTAGGCACAGCTACTCTGCAAAAAGAAAAGCTAGATGTTTTACATACCACGTCTTCTTATAATAGGATCCCAATGAGTTATTCAGGTAAAACAGTTGTAACATTTCACGACATGGCAATCTTCAATATCCCTCAATATATACCAGCAGTAAAAAGAGCGCGAGATAGGGTTATAAATAAACTTATGGCTCGCAAAGCCGATAAAATTATTGCGGTTTCTGAATCTTTAAAAAATGATGTTAAAAAATTTTTAAATGTAAGTGATGAAAAAATATCCGTTATTTATAGCGGTTTGGATGAAAGATTCTTCACCCAGCCGAATATGGATGAAAATAAAGTTTTAGGAAAATATGGAATCAATAAAAAATACATACTTTTTTTAGGAACCCTTGAGCCTTCAAAAAATATCTCACGCTTACTGGAAGCTTTCTCTATTTTTAAGCGTAAACAGAAACAGAAAAAATCTAATAAATTCGATTATCAGTTAGTTTTAGCAGGAAAACGCGGATGGTTATCGCAAGAATATCAGCAGATAATCAAAGATTTAGGACTGGCTAAGGATGTTATATTTACTGGATATGTGGTTGGCGATGAATTGGTACCATTGTTTCATGGAGCTGAATTTTTCGTTATGCCCTCGCTTTATGAAGGATTTGGCATGACAGTGCTAGAAGCCTTTGCAACTCAAACGCCAGCAATTATCTCGAAAGTGGCATCTCTCCCAGAATTAGCTGGTGATGCCTCATATTTTATTAATCCACTTAATACAGAAGAATTGGCTGAAGCCATAACTCTTTTTGCGGGTGATGAAAGTCTTCGTGGACAATATCGTGCAAAAGGGCTTGAACAGGCAAAGAAATATAATTGGGATAAAACAGCTTTGGAAACATTAAAAATCTATAAAAGTTTTAATAAAAATTAAAAAATAGCGAGAAAACAATTTTTGCTATTTTTATTTTTAAAAAAATAATTTTATGTCGCGGGAAGAAAAGAGACATCTAATTGAAGTTCATGTAGCCGGGATGTGTTTTAGGGAAACTAAAAATAATATAGAAATCTTGATTGCTAAAAGGAATAATGATCGGGAACTTTATCCTGGGAAATGGGAATGTGGGGGAGGGCAAGTCTTTCCAGGGGAAAACTTCGAAGAAGCAGTCAAAAGACAAATAGCTGATGAACTTGGAGTTGTTGTAGATAAAACTATTGTTTCTGGAATATATGAAATTGAAACTCCGCAATTAGAACAAAAAAAGATTCCAGGAGTGAGATTTGTCTGTTTTTTTGACAAATATGTGAATGGGAAAGGGCCACAAATAAATCCTAAAGAATTTTCACAATGGAAGTGGCAGTCACTGGATAATTTAAATGATGTTGATTTCATAAACGGGATACAGGATGAAATAAGAACCAGTTGGGAATCTTATGATAAGTGTAAACATGTGTATAGAACATGAATGATTCTGGGTTTGATTTTTTATTTTTTTTAGTTATAATAAGCGTATAAAAGCCATAATAGAGACATCACTCTATTGCCGTAAAATAAGGCAGCTGTGAGAAGAAATCCGTCCTAGCTAAAGGCTTTGAGCGGCAAGTAGAACTCATCGGGTAAGCCCGTAATAGCACAAATTAAGTCCCGTTATATTTTTGATGGGAAAAATAAGGTGGTACCACGCAGAAGCGTCCTTATAACTTTTTAAGGATGTTTTTTATTTAACAACAAAGTATGTTTAAAATAATGATGAAAAATAATATTTTGCTATTATCCATAATCTGGCTGATTGTTGTAAATGCCGCTGGCTTATTGGCAGTAAATAGGCTAAATCTAAAAGCAGACGATGCTTATTCTTGGATTAGTGCAGAAAGATATAACCAGCACAAGTCATGGAACATTATTAATATTCATTCACGCTGGGATTCTAATTGGTATATAAATTTAATTGAGAACGGATATGAGAGAAAAGCGGACGATACTCTTTCTAATTTAGTTTTTTTACCATTGTATCCGCTACTTGTTAAGATAATATCTATGTTTAGCTTGGGTAACATTGCTTTTGCTGGATGGATAGTTAGTAGCATTTTCCTTGTTTTATCTTGCATGCTCATGGCTAAGATGATAAGAGAATTTCACAAAGAATCAGATCCATTATTTTCCGTTTTTTTGCTACTTATTTTCCCAACAGCTTTTTTCTTGAATGCGGTATATACAGAATCACTATTCTTATTCCTTTCATTGGGAGCTTTTTATTTTACCTTTAAGAAGAAATATTTTTTGGCAGGCATTATAGGTTTTTTAGCTTCACTTACCAGGGTGACAGGAATATTAATTTTTTTGCCACTCGTCGTTCAAGTTCTTATAAATGAAGGAATAAATTTGCAAGGATTGAAAAAGTCATTACCGCTACTGCTTATACCGACAGGGTTATTATTGTTTTTTGCATATCACTGGGTATTTTTTGGAGATCCACTTTTATTTTTTAAGATTGAAAATGCATGGGGAAGGTCATTTACTTTTAACAAAGATCATTTTGTATTTTTATCCAACGCTTCTCTATCAAATTTTTATCTAGATATTATATATTCAATTTTCAGTTTAGGAGTATCGTTATATCTTTTAAAAATAAAAAAATATCCCTATGCAATATATATGGCTAGTACAATATTAGTTGCTTTTGCTACGGGGACATTAATGAGTATAGGAAGGTATATTTTAATATTATTTCCTATTTATATTTTAGGAGGTTCTATCAAGAGCGAAATACTAAAATACTCTTGGATAATAGTTTCAGCAATGCTAATGGCTATGAACACTTATTTATTTGTAAATTGGTATTGGGCAGGCTAAAATAAATATAACTTATTTTTTATTTAATTTTATGTTTAAAAAAGTTGATGCCAAACAAAGTTTTCCAAAAATGGAAGAAGAAATCCTGAAGTTTTGGGAGGAAAATAAAATATTTGAAAAGTCAGTAGAAAAAAATTCTCCCGAGAAATCTTTTATTTTCTATGAAGGTCCTCCGACAGCTAATGGAACTCCTGGTCTTCATCACGTTTTAGCGCGGGCATTCAAAGATGTTGTGCCAAGGTATAAAACCATGAAAGGTTTCAGGGTGGAAAGAAAAGCTGGCTGGGATACGCACGGATTACCAGTTGAACTGCAAGTGGAAAAAGCTTTAGGTCTCAAAAATAAACAAGATATTGAGAATATAGTACCAGGAGACAAAAGGCAGAGCATTATTGAATTTAATAAAAAATGCAAAGAATCAGTCTGGGAATATAAAGATCTGTGGGAAAAATTAACAAGGCGCATGGGTTATTGGGTGGATATGAAAAACCCATATATAACTTATGAAAATAAATATATTGAATCGGTCTGGTGGGTAATTGCGCAGATTTTTAAGGCCAAAAACAAAAAAGGAGAAAGTCTTGTATATAAAGGGCATAAAGTCATACCCTATTGCTACCGCTGTGGAACTGCACTTTCTTCACATGAAGTTGCCCAGGGCTACCAGACGATTAAAGATAATTCTGTTTATATAAAATTTAAGCTTACAGAAGAAAAAGACACCTATGTTTTAGCCTGGACAACAACACCTTGGACATTGCCAAGCAACGTGGCATTAGCAATAAATACTGGTGTAACTTATTGCAAAGTAAAAATTGATAAAAATAATTTTTTTATTTTGGCCAAAAACAGGATAGAAGAAGTATTAAAAAATTCAAAATATGAAATAATCAAGGATATTTCAGGAAAGGATTTATTAGATCTGAAATATGAACCACTTTACAGTGTATCTAAAGAAAAAAATGCTTATAAAATAATCCATGGTGATTTTGTTTCCACAACAGATGGAACAGGAGTAGTTCATATCGCTCCAGCTTTCGGAGAAGATGATGCTAATGTGGGCAGGGAAAATAACTTGCCTACAGTGCTGACTGTTGACGAAGAAGGAAAAATAATAGTCGGTTTTGATGTTCCTGGAGAAGGAATTCCAGTAAAAAAGAAAAATGTTGTCGGAAAATTTGAAGTCGATGAATTGATTGTTGAAGATTTGAAAAAAAGAGGATTATTTTTACAAGAAGAGCTGTATGAACATGAATATCCTTTCTGTTGGCGCTGTGACACCCCGCTTATTTACTATGCAAAACCATCTTGGTTTATTCGTATGAGCGAATTATCTGATGATTTAGTAAAAAATAACGAAAATATAAACTGGATTCCTGAATATATTAAAGAGGGGCGATTTGGCGAATGGTTGCGTGGTGTTAAGGACTGGGCTATTTCTCGCGAACGTTATTGGGGAACACCGCTACCACTTTGGCAATGTGAATGCGGGGAAATAAAAGTGATTGAATCCCAGAAAGAATTGGAAAGCGCATCTGGCATAAAAATAGAAGATTTACATAAGCCTTTTATTGATGACATAAAAATAAAATGTTCTTGCGGTAAGGAAATGATAAGAACGTCAGAAGTGCTGGACGTTTGGTTTGACAGTGGATCAATGCCATTGGCACAATTTCATTATCCTAATGGTGCCAATGATGAAGATAAGAAAAAAATTGAAAATGGAAAATATTTTCCAGCTGATTTTATTTCTGAAGCAATCGACCAAACTCGTGGCTGGTTTTACACGCTACATGCCATTGCTAATCTTTTATGGAAAGCCGGCAAAGTTCCAGAAGGCAGAGCTTTCAAAAATGTTATTTGCCTAGGGCACATTGTTGATGCAAAAGGTAAAAAAATGAGCAAGTCCAAAGGTAATATTGTGGATCCGATGAAAATTATGGATGAATTTTCAGCTGATATGCTGAGGTATTTCCTTTATACCGTCAATCAGCCAGGAATGACTAAAAAATTTGATGTTAAAAACTTAAGAGACATAATGAACAGGGTTTTCCGCATGCTTTGGAATTCCTATTCCTTTTTTGTGATGTATGCGAATATCGACAAGTTCGAACCTTCTGTAAAAAATAATGCAAAAGTTACCAATCTATTAGATAAATGGATAATTTCCGAGCTTAATATTCTTATTGAGAATGTTGATAAAAAGCTAGGAGATTACGATATGTACAATTCAGCTTATGCAATTGAAAAATTCATTGATAATCTTTCCAATTGGTATATACGCAGGAGTCGCAAAAGATTTTGGAAATCAGAGGATGATGATGACAAAAACCAGGCTTATCAGACCCTGCATTATGTACTAGTAGAGTTATCTAAATTAATGGCGCCATTTTGTCCGTTTATTTCGGAAGAAATTTATAGGAATTTAACCGTAGAAGAGTCTGTGCATCTAGCAGAGTTTCCAATTGCAGATAAAAATTTAATCGATGAAGGGCTGAATGGAGAAATGGAAAAAACAAGAAATATAATCACGGAAGCCCTGCAGCTTCGTGCTAGAGCAGGAATAAAAGTAAGACAGCCGCTTCTTGATTTAAAATTTAAAAATCACGATATAAGAAAAGAGCTTATAGAAATTATAAAAGAAGAAGTTAATGTAAAAAATGCTTCTTTTGACAAAAGTATTAAAGAAAATTTGGAATTAAATACTGAAATCACTGAAGATTTAAAACTGGAAGGTCAAGCCAGGGAAATCATTCGTTTTATCCAAGAAATGCGCAAAGAAGCAGGTTACGAGGTTGACAATCGCATATTTTTGGGCTATACTGGAATGTTTCAGGTCTTTAAAAAATTTAAGAATTTAATAGCCAAAGAAGTTTTAGCCAAAGATATAAAGTCAGAAGAATTAAGCAATTTTGATCTCGAAAAAGAGGCTAAAATTGATGATGAAAAAATAAAATTGCAAATAAAGAAAGCCTAAAAAAGGAGGATACATGAAAAAAATTCTCGAAGAAGAATGGGAAACTTTCATGAGCGCCATAGAAGATTGGACGAAAAGCTGTGGTAGAAATCCTGTTTTATGGATTTTTGCCGTAATACTTTTAATTGCTCTCGCAGCTTCTTGTGTGCTCGGTTTGCCATTTAAGTTTATTGGTCGCTTATTTGATTAAGTATAAGGTCTTGCAAAACAAGGCCTTTTTCTTTGGCCTAAACATAATTTTATGCTTATAATTAAGATATGGAATATAAATATACTGGAATTATTTTGAATAAACGTGATGTAGGGGAAACTGATCGTACATATACGATTTATACTCTTGAAGGTGGGAAAATAAAATCCCTGGCTAAAGGAGTTAGAAAATCTAATGCCAAATTAGCTTCTATGCTTGAAAATATAACTTTGGCAGACATAACTATCATTAAAACCAAAGGAATTGGAAAAATTACTGGATCTATTGTTGAAAATAATTTCACAGCCGTAAAAAGTGAAAGTGAAGCAATTCTGGAAGTTTTTTCTGCGTTGGGTTTATTTGAGAAATTGGTTGATTTTGAAAATCCGGATCGTTTTATTTTTGAACTTCTTAAAAATTATTTAGAAACTGTTAATATTTGTGCTGTTAATAAAGACAAGAAAAAGCATGTTCTGCTAAAATTAGGCTTCATCGTCAAACTATTGTCCGAACTTGGGTATACCATAGAAGTAAATTCATGTGTTGTTTGCAGTAAAAAACTTTCCGAGAGTTCACCCATATTTAATGCAAAACATGGGGGAACATTGTGTTTTTCTTGTGCTGAAAAAAACCAAGATGCGGCAATTATTGTACGTGCCAATGCTATAAAAATGATACGATTGTTTTTACAAAATAAAATGAATACTTTGGCAAAAATACAGGCTACTAAAGAAGATTGTGACAGCACTCTTTTGGTAGTTAATGAGTTTTTGAGGTGGAACAATTAACTTGAAAAACACTCATTTTATGGTATTATAAAAACAGGTATAAAATAAAAAAATATACAAAAAATTATGTCTCTAAATGATCTCAATAAAGAACTGTATAAATATGATTCAAATGTAGTTCCTGAGCGCATCCAGGAAAGGAACGAATATAATCCCAACAAATCTCTTCCCGAACAACCTAGTCCTTTTGACGAACAACAAAACTGGAGCAGGCCCAAAAAAGGCCTTTCGCCTGAACAAAAAAAAATGATATTGATAATTTCATCAGTCATTTTATTGTTTATTATTTCTTTAGCTGGATATTTTACTTATAATTGGTGGAAAAAAAGTGCATTTAATCAAGATCGGGTTTCGGTGTATATTGACGGACCTAGGGAAGTTGATAGCACTGCACCCACTAAGTACACAATACATTATAAAAATGATAATCGTATTGCCTTGAAAAATGTTGAGATTAAATTAACTTATACTGAAAATTTTCAGCCATCATCTGACAATGTAAATGTTAAATACCTAAGCCTTGGTTCAAGTCTGATAAATATAGGCACTATAGAACCAAAAAATGAAGGAACGGTTGATTTCAAGGGAAATTTTTATGCCCCCAAAGATTTTCCTGCTAATATGCATGCATCTCTTATTTTTACTCCAGCTAATTCTTCAGAAAGTCTTTCAACGGAAAGTGAAATTAGCGTAAGAATAGCTGGTTCACCAATTTCAATTAATATAATGGCTCCGCAAGAAATAGTTAGTGGAAATGAAGTTGAGTATGTGATTGAGTATAAAAACAATGATATAAAAAATATAAGTGATTTACAAATCAGGGTTGATTTTCCTCAGGGATTTGAATTTAATGATGCGCAACCAAACCCATCTGAAAAAAATGCATATTGGTATATACTGAGCCTAGAAGCAGGGCAAAGCGGAAAAATAATAATTCATGGTCAGCTTGAAGGCAAAAGTGGAGATCAAGAAACTATTTCTGTCTCACTCGGGCACATTGGAGAGGATGGAAATTTTTCAATTTTTGATAAACAAGAATATAAAACTAACATAATTTCTCCTATTCTTACAATAAATCAATCTTTATATAAAAAAGATTCAAACTTTATTTATGCTGGAGAAAAACTTTCTTATGTAATCCAGTATGTAAATACTGGTTCTGTGGGTCTTCGTGATGCTATTATAACCGCTCAAATTAAGGGAAATATTCTTGATTTTTCAAAAATAAAAGTAGACAGAGGATCTTATTCCGAACAAACAGGGTTAATAACCTGGAAAGCATCAGAAATTCCAGAGCTAAAAAATATTAGTCCTCAGGCATCAGGATCAGTTGGCTTTTCAATCCCTGTAAAAATAATGATTCCTGTAGAAAAAGAATCTGACAAAAACTTTATAGTTTCTTCTGTTGCAAAAATAGATAGCCCAGATATTCCAGTGACCAATAATGCGAATAAGATCATAGGCAGTGATGTTTTAAAGCTGAAACTTTCATCAAAAGTACTTTTTAATGTCCAAGGATTTTATAATGATTCAAAGATTTCAAATACGGGTCCTATGCCTATCAAGGTGGGATCACCAACTACTTTCTCTTTGCATTGGTTGGTTGATAATATTTCCAATGATATTTCTAATACAAAAATAATATCATCATTGCCATCGGGAGTACGCTGGACCGGAAAAGTATATCCAGAAGGTGAGAAAATTTCATACAATGAAAGAACTAACGAGGTTATTTGGGATGCTGGTGATATAAATGCGGCGACGGGAGTTTTAAAGCCTAAACGAGAAGTTGCATTTCAAGTTGAAATAACTCCACAGCTAAACCAATTTGGTCAGTTCATTACACTTCTCAATGAATCTGTTTTAAGCGCAACCGATAGTTTTACAGGACAAAATATAAACATAAAAAAAGAGAAAAAAAATACTCAGCTTTCAGAAGATCCCAAGGTAGGGTATGCCGGTAAGGTCATCAAGTAATCTAATAATTAAATTTATTCTATACGTTCTAACGTATTGATTATGATGTTATCTCATGGGAATTAAATTATTATCGCAACAAAAAAAGCATCGCAAGGGTATTTTATATACTAAAAACGGAGTTATTAAAACCCCGTTTTTTATGCCTGACGCAACCAGGGGTTTTGTTAGGTCTCTTTCCGAGAATGATTTAAAAAAAATTGGCATGGGTCCTATGGTTGTAAATACCTATCATTTATACCTTCAGCCTGGGATTAAAACTATAACTAAGTCGGGTGGTATCCATAAATTCATGAATTGGAATAATCCACTTCTATCAGATAGTGGAGGTTACCAGGTTTTTTCCCTTATTCATAAAAATCCAAAAATGGGCAAAATTACTGATAAAAAGGTTATTTTTAAATCGCCCTTGGATGGATTAAGGCATGAATTAACGCCAGAGAAAGCCATGCAAATACAGTTTGATTTAGGGGTAGATATGATGGTTTGCTTGGATGACCCACCGCCAAATAATTACAGCAAAGAAAAAATAAAAAAATCAGTAGAAAGGACAATTTCTTGGGCCAAAAGATGTAAAGTTGAATATGGAAAACAGATTGAAAAAAGAAAAATAAAACAAAAAAATCGACCACTTCTTTTTGGGGTTATTCAAGGAGGGGAATATAAGGATTTAAGGAAATATTGTACAGAAAATCTTATAAAAATAGGATTTGACGGTTATGGATTTGGAGCTAGGCACGTTGACAGTGGAGGAAAATTTTTAAAAGACGTTTTGGAATTTACTGCTGATCTTATTCCTGAAAAATCATTGCGATTTGCCTTAGGTGTAGGAACTCCAGAAGATATTGTTAAATGTGTGCATATGGGATGGGATATGTTTGACTGTGTTATTCCAACAAGGGAAGGAAGGCACGGTAGGTTATTTATTTGGAAAAAAGAAGACATACAAAAAAAGGATTTTTATAAAACAATAAATATCAGAAATGAAAAATTCAGGAATGATTTTACACCTATTGATAAAAATTGCAATTGCTATGCTTGCCAAAATTATACTAAAGCTTACCTTAATCACTTAATTAAATCAAAGGATCCTCTTTTTTTGAAATTAGCTTCATTGCATAACCTAAATTTTTATCTGGAATTAATGAAAAAGTTACAGTAAGGAGTGTTAATGTTTTGGTAAGTTGAAAAATCGGTATCAATACCGATTTTTCTCTATTTTTGTGTTAAATTTTTCTTTGCTATTTTTTATGTTTTAAAAAAATAAAAAACATTTGCCCCTTTTTGTTTTTAAAGGGTATAATTAAAAAATAATAAATATAGCCATAAACTAAAAAATGATATTGTTATATGGAAAACCAATTGCCGATAAAATTCTGAATCGCTTAAAAAGCGATATTTCAATGAGCAACAAAAAACCAGGGATGGCTGTTATTCTGGTTGGAAAAGACGAGGCTTCGCATCTTTATGTTTCGCTTAAAGAAAAAAAAGCCAGGGAAATAGGCATAAATTTTCAAAGATTTGATTTGGAAGAAAATATTTCTGAAAATAAAGTTATAGATCTTATACAAAAAATAAATAATGATAAGAACATTCACGGAATGATTGTACAAATGCCTTTGCCAAGAATTCTTAATGCTAAAAAAATAATATCCAATATCGATCCGAGAAAAGATGCCGACGGCTTTTCCGGTAAAAGTGCACTCAGTCCTGTTTTTCCTCAGGCAATTTTATTATTGCTGGAAAGCAGCGGAGAAAATTTAGAAAGAAAAAAAGCAATAGTTATTGCTAATTCTGATGAATTTGGACAGACTATGGCAAAAATGCTTTTAAAAAATAACATTCAAACAGAATATCTTATTGCAAAAAATATGTCTGAAAATATGAATAAAATCAGAAAAGCTGATATTGTAATAAGCGCTGTTGGACATTGTGGATTATTAAAAGGAGAAATGCTTAAAGACAAAGCCATTGTAATTGATGGTGGAATTGAAAAATTTAATGGGAAAGTTATAGGAGATGTTGATTTTGCTTCAGTAGAAGAAAAAAATGGTTTTTTGTCTCCTGTTCCAGGAGGAGTAGGCCCTGTCACAATTGCCTGTCTTTTGGAAAACGTATATTTGGCTTTTAAGGCTCAACAAAAGGAAAATAATTGATAAAAGTCTTTATTTATGGTAGTATAAACACATGAAAAAATACGATCATAAAAAAATTGAACAAAAATGGCAAGATTACTGGGGGAAAAACCCAGAGCTATATTTTGCTGAAAATGATTCAAAAAAAGAAAAAAAATATATTTTAGATATGTTTCCATATCCATCAGGAGATGGTTTGCATGTCGGACATGTGGAAAGTTATACGGCGACCGATATTCTTTCCAGATATTCAAGGATGAAAGGCCTAAATGTTCTGCATCCTCAAGGCTGGGACGCTTTTGGATTGCCGGCAGAAAACTACGCAATTAAAACAAAAATTCATCCATTAGAAACAACTAGAAAAGCCATTGCGACTTTCAAGGGACAAATGAACAGAATGGGTTTTTCTTATGATTGGTCGCGAGAAATTTGTTCAGCTGATCCGGAATATTATAAATGGACGCAGTGGTTTTTTCTTCTGCTTTATAAAAACGGATTAGCTTATAAGAAAAAAGCCAAGGTAAACTGGTGTGAATCTTGTCAGACGGTTTTAGCTAATGAACAAGCAGAAAGTGGAATCTGTGAAAGATGTAAGAATCAAGTTATTCAGAAAGATATGGAACAGTGGTTTTTTAAGATTACTGATTTTGTTGAAGATAAAGGAAAAACATCCGGACTTATTAATGGATTGGATAAAGTTGACTGGCCGGAGTCAACAAAATTAGCGCAGAAAAATTGGATAAACAAATCAGAAGGCGCACAGTTTAAAATGCAGATTATCGACACAGATAAATATCTGGAAGTTTTTACCACACGCTTAGATACAGTTTTTGGTATGACTTTTGCCCTGATTGCTCCTGAACATAAAGTAATTTCAGATCTTAAATCTCAGATCTTGAATTGGAAAGAAGTTAAAAAATACGTTGCTGAAGCTAAGAAAAAATCGGAACTGCAAAGAATTTCAGAAACTAAGGAAAAAACAGGCATTGAATTAAAGGGAATGAAAGTTATTAATCCATTTACGAAAGAAGAAATTCCGCTTTTTGTATCTGATTTTGTATTAGCGCACTATGGCACAGGCGCAGTCATGGCTGTGCCGGCTCATGATGAAAGAGATTATGAATTTGCCAAGAAGTTTAATTTAAAAATAGAAGAAGTCATAAAAAGCAGAGAAGGAGAATCATCAATTGAAAAAAGGGCTTATACGGAAGATGGTATTTTAGTAAATTCTGGCGAGTATAATGATTTAACATCAGAAGAAGCCCGTAAAAAACTAACCCAGTGGCTGGAAAAAGAGGGAATTGGTCATGGAACTGTAAACTACAAATTGCGGGACTGGTTAGTTTCGCGTCAAAGATATTGGGGTGCTCCAATTCCAATAATTTATTGTGATAAATGCGGTGAAGTTCCAGCACTGGAAAAAAATCTGCCGGTTCTGCTTTCGGATGATGTTGACTTCATGCCGACAGGCGAATCACCATTAGTGAAATCTAAAAAATTCCATGATGTTAAATGTCCTAATTGTGGCGAAAAAGCCAGAAGAGAATCAGATACTATGGACACATTTGTTTGTTCATCTTGGTATTATCTGCGTTATAGTGATCCAAAAAATGACAAAGAATTTGCTAGTCTGGAAATGCTGAAGCAATGGTTGCCGGTTGATTTGTATGTCGGAGGAGCGGAACATTCAGTTTTACACCTGCTTTATGCCAGATTTTTTACCAAGGTTTTGCATAACTTAGGCTATGTTAACTTTGATGAACCATTTTTAAAGCTAAGACACCAAGGCATAATTTTAGCTGAAGACAGTCGTAAAATGTCTAAGTCTTTCGGCAATGTCATTAACCCGGACAAAGTTGTGGATGAATATGGCGCTGATGCACTTAGGATGTTCGAAATGTTTATGGGTCCACTAGAAGCTATGAAACCATGGAATACAAAGGGAATAATTGGTATCGTGAGATTTTTAGAAAAAGTTTGGAATTTACAATCAAAAATCAGCGATCAAAACATAGCAGATAATAATGTTCAAATATTGCTCAATAAAACTATAAAGAAAGTTACAGAAGATATTGAAAACTTTAGATTTAATACTGCAATTTCACAAATGATGATTTTAGTAAATGCCATGGAAAAAGAAAAGGTTTTAATGGCTTCTGAATATAAATTATTCCTGACTGTTCTTAGCCCTTTTGCTCCACATATAACTGAAGAGCTTTGGTCACAATTGGGTAATAAAGAATCAATATTTAAAGAAAAATGGCCAGAGGCTGACGAAAAATATCTCAAAGAAGAAGAAATAGAGATGGTTGTACAGGTAAATGGAAAATTACGTGACAAAATTTTTGTGGCACCAGACGTGACGGAAGACGAAGCCAAAGAAACAGCCTTGGAAAGGGAGAAGATAAAGTCATTTATTGAAGGCAAAGAAATAAAGAAAATAATTTTTGTTGCTGGCAGACTAATAAATATCGTAATCAGTTAAAAATAAAAAATTATGCAAGCAGTGATTTTAGCCGCTGGAAAGGGAACACGGATGCAACCATTAACGTATGATATTCCCAAGGCGATGCTTTTAGTTAAGGAAAAACCAATTTTGGAGTATACTATAAATTTTTTGCCAGAAATTGTTGACGAAGTTATTATTGTTATTAATCATCTTGGTGACCAGATTCAGAAATATTTCGGAGATGAGTTCAATGGACGAAAAATCAAATATGTTGTGCAGGAAAAATTAAACGGCACCGGCGGGGCAGTGCATACCTGCAAAGATTTATTAAAAGGCAAGTTTATGGTGGTTATGGGAGACGATCTTTATTATAAAGAAGATCTAAAGGATCTTCTGAATTATGAATTGGCAATTTTAGCTTTCGAAGTTGAAGATTCAACGAGATTTGGTGTTTTAAAAACTGATGAAAGTGGTCATCTGATTGAAATAATAGAAAAGCCTCAATTAAAAGAAAAAGCTTTAATTAGTACAAACGCCTTTGTATTAAATGAGAAATTTTTTGATTATGACCTGGTTCCCATTAGTGAAACTGAATTTGGTCTTCCTCAAACTTTGGCCAAAATGGCGCAAGATTATCCAGTAAAGATTTTGCAGGCTTTGCAATGGTTGCCAGTTGGTTATCCCGAAGACATAAAGAAAGCCGAAGAAGTTATAGATAAATTTATTTAGCTATGGCAAGGAAAAAGATCGTTACAATCGGAGGAGGAACTGGCAGCTTCACTCTTTTAAACGGTTTGAAAAAATATCCAGTAGATATTTCTGCTGTAGTTTCCATGGTGGATGATGGAGGATCGACGGGGGTATTAAGAGATGAACTCGGAGTTTTGCCGCCAGGAGATGTCAGGCAGTGCTTAGTGGCGCTTTCAGAATCTTCCAAAGAACTTAGAAATTTAATGAATTATCGTTTCGAAAAAGGAGCACTTAAGGGGCACAGTTTTGGTAATCTTTTTATTTCTGCACTAGAAAAAATAGATGGCAAATTCTCGAAAGGAATAGAAACGGCTTCCAAAATATTAAATGTAAAAGGAGAGGTGGTTCCAGTGACAGATCAAGATGTTAATCTTTTTATTCAACTTAAAAATGGTAAGACATTAAAAGGCGAAAATGAAATAAATCATAGTTTTGAAATAGAAAAAAAGGGAATAAAAAAAATATATCTTACCCCCAAAGCCAAAGCCAACAAAAAAGCCATTCAAAAAATATTAAAAGCCGATATGATCGTTATTGGTCCAGGAAACTATTATTGCAGTATAGTACCTAATTTATTAGTAAAAGGTATTTCGGAAGCTATTATAAAATCAAAAGCCAAGGTTGTTTTTAACTGTAATTTAGTTAATAAAAAAGGTCAGACAGAAAACTTCAGTTTAGAAGATTATATTACTTCTCTAAATAAGTTTATAGGAAAAGAAAGAATTGATTATGCTACTTTTAATTCAAAAAAACCTAGAGAGAATTTAGTGAAAAAATATGCTAGTCAAAGGCAGCTTCTTATAAAATTAAAAACCAATTGTGATGCAGAAGAAAAAAAGAAAATAATCTGTGCCGATCTTTTAAGCGCTGAAAAACCGAAGTATTCTAAGGCTGATTATTTGGCAAAAAAAAGATCTTTCATACGTCATGATAGCGAAAAATTAGCTAAAATTTTAATGAATATTTTAAATAAAAAACGATGAAAGTTTTTATTGATTTTGACGATGTGTTATTTAACACAAAAAAATTTATTGAAGACATAGAAGTAATTTTCCAAAAACATGGAATATCCAAAAATATTTTTTATGAAACATACCAAAGCGAGGATAAAATTTCCAAAACAAATTATGGAAATATGTTTTCATATAGTCCATCGCTCCAATTTAAAAAAATTAAGAAAAAAATAAAGATAGATACTAAACAATTGGAAAAAGATTTTAATGTTCTTGTAAAGAATACAAAAAAATATATTTTCAAAGACGTGGATAAGTTTCTTAATAAAATGGGAAAAAAAGATATTTTTATTCTGTCTTTTGGAACAAATAATTTTCAAAAGGAAAAAATTAAGAATTCTGGGATAGAAAAATATTTTAACAAAATTATTGTTGTTGCTTATGCCGAAAAGAGTAGGGCTATTGGAAAAATAATAGGAAAATCAAGGGAAAGTTTCTATTTTATTGATGATAGAGTAAGTTTTTTAGAAGAAGTTAAAAATAAATATCATTTTTCTAAAACATTTTTAATTAGAAGAAAAGAAGGAAGATATGGAGACAAAAAAAATAAATATTGTGATTTCTCTGCTAATAATTTGAGAACAGTTTTAAAAATAATAAAAGAAAATGCAAAAAAATAATTTAAAAAACAGTATTGTTCAGTTAGAGAAAAAAGATAATGAAAAAACCCTAACTCTTTCAGAATTTCGAAAAGAATTGGGCATACCTTTAATTTTGGCGAAGAAGCTTATTGTTTGGGGAGAGGTCGAAGCCGTGAAGGCACTTGATGGAACTTTGCGCATTACAGCCCCAGAAGTAGCTATTGCTAAAAAATTCATCGGAACACCATTGAATAAAGCCCGTCTTTTTGTGAAAGCTTTAGGTCCTGGACTTATAACCGGAGCTTCAGATGATGATCCATCAGGAATTGGCACATATTCATCAGTTGGTGCAGCCTTTGGTTTATCTATTATATGGATGGCTGCTTGGCTTTTACCTATAATGACTGCTATTCAAGAGGCATGTGCTCGCATAGGAGTAGTTACTAATAAAGGTCTGGCTGGAGTTCTAAAAACTCATTATAATCGGAAAATTGTGCTTAGTGCTGTAATTTTGCTCATAGTTGCGAATATCGCCAATATTGGTGCTGATCTTGGAGCTATGGCTGCGGCAATAGGAATGTTTACTAACTTTAATTACTATATAATAATTGCTTTGCTTGCGGCGGGTATAACTCTGCTAGAAATTTTTGTGCAATATCATCTTTATGTAAGAGTACTTAAGCTGCTTACCATTTCTGTATTTGCCTATGTAATTACAGGCTTTCTTATCAATCCTGACTGGGTTTTGATTTTTAAAAATTCTTTAATTCCACAATTTATTTTTGATCAAAAATATTTATTTGCAATGATAGCGGTTTTTGGCACAACAATCACTCCTTATTTGTTTTTTTGGCAGGCGTCAGAAGAGGTAGAAGAAAATAAATTGCTTAAAAATTATCGGAAAAGCAAAAAGGGAATATATAGCCGCATCTCCCACATGCGCACAGATGTTTATACAGGGATGTTCTTGGCTAATATAGTTTTTTTCTTTATAGTGCTGACAACCGCGCAAGTACTTTTTGCAAATGGCATAACAAATGTCAATTCAGCGCAAGACGCGGCTTTGGCATTAGCGCCACTGGCTGGAAAGCACGCAGCTTTGCTTTTTGCATTAGGAATTATAGGTACAGGTCTCTTGGCGGTTCCAGTTTTGGCTGGTAGCGGAGCTTATGCTCTTACTGAAATCCTTGAATGGGAAGAAGGATTAGAAATGAAGTTTTTGCAAGCAAAGGGTTTTTATTTTATTATTGCGCTATCCATTATTTTCGGTGCATTCATTAATTTTTTTGGCCTAAATCCAATCAAAGCGTTGTATTATGCGGCATTTCTTAATGGTGTCATAGCTGTTCCGCTCATGTATCTAATTATGAAAATTGGAAATGATCCAAAAATAATGGGTGATGAATGCCATCCTGCCTGGGTAAAATTTTTCGGATGGTTTGCGGTTATTGCAATGACTGTTGCTATTTTAGCAATGATTGCTTCACAACTTATATGAAAAATATGCATGAATTTGAAAAAAAAATTGTAAAAATACTTAATCAGCATAAATCAAAAACTTTAGATTTATTAAGCTCTATTATTAGCAACGTACCATTGCTAATAACAGTTTGGGTAGTTATTGGAATTTTTTTGATAATTCGCGACTCATTCATAGGTCTTTTTGTCTGTTTTGGTTTGGCTATAGTTTTCATAATACATTTTATAATCAGCGAAGGCATTTTTAAATGGGGAGTAAAAAAGTTTTTATTTGAAAGAGTACGTCCATATAAAGCCTATCCTGAAGAAATACGAGCCATTGGAAAAAAATTCATGGATGCATCATTCCCATCTTCCCATATGGCCAGTCTTGTTGGAGGATTGATGGTGCTCACTTATTTTTACAAATCAACTTTTCCTTTTGCAGTAATTTCAGTTTTAGTTATGGGATGGTCGCGCATTCGTAATGGCATGCATTATCCAAGTGATATTTTAGCAGGGGTAGTTTTGGGATTATTTTACGGTTATCTAGCATTAGAAATTTTAAAAATATTTTAATTTTTTAAAATAAAAAATATGTGCGGAATAGTTGGATATATAGGCAAAAAAGAATCTGTGCCAATTTTAATTGAAGGCTTGAAACGTCTTGAATACAGAGGATATGATAGCGCCGGTATTTCTGTTATTGATAATGATTTAAAAATAAAAACTATAAAATCTGTCGGTAAAGTATCTAATCTGGAAGACAAGCTTAATGGAAACAATATTTCAAGCACTATAGGCATTGCACACACGCGTTGGGCTACTCATGGTAAGCCTTGTAATATGAATTCCCATCCTCACTTTGATTGTCATGAAAATATCTTTTTGGTGCATAATGGAATTGTTGAAAATTATCAGGAACTCAAAAGTGATTTAATTAAGAAAAAACATAAATTTTCATCCGAAACAGACACGGAGGTAATTGTTCATTTGATTGAAGAATTTAACAAAAAATTTGATTTCAAAAATTCAGTATTGCAAGTACTAAAATTATTGAGAGGTACTTATGGTTTAGCAGTAATAAATAAAAAAGAGCCAGATAAAATAATTGTAGCTCGATTAGGTAGCCCATTAGTTATCGGCGTAGGAGATGAAGAATATATTATTGCTTCAGATGTTTCTGCTATAGTCAGGCATACTGATAAAGTTATTTTCATAGAAGATGGTGAAGTTGCTGTTATCACTAAAGAAAATTGTGAAGTTGTAAATACAAAAAATGAAGCCATATCAAAAGAAGCTACTAAACTCGATTGGTCCCTGGAAAAAGCTGAAAAACAGGGATTTGACCATTTTATGCTGAAAGAAATTTTTGAGCAGCCAAATTCTATTCTTGATGCCACGAGAGGAAGAGTGGTTGAAAAAGAAGGAATGGTAAAATTAGGAGGCCTCAGGGATGTCAAAGAGGAATTAGCCGACATAAAGAGGATAATAATTGTCAGTTGCGGCACGTCATACAATGCCGGCCTTATTGGAGAATATATGTTGGAAGAATATGCCGGAATTCCGGTTGAAGTTGAATACGCTAGCGAATTTCGTTATCGCAAGTCGCTCCTGAATAAAAATACAGCTGTCATTGCCATTTCTCAATCGGGCGAGACAGCCGATACCTTGGCAGCTATCCGTGAAGCGGAAAACAAAGGCGCTATAACCTTGGGCATAGTCAATACTGTCGGATCTACCATAGCCCGTGAAACTGTGGCTGGAGTCTATAATCATGCTGGACCTGAAATCGGAGTAGCTTCAACTAAAGCTTTTACTTCACAACTTTCTATTCTAGCATTGTTAACTGTATTTCTAGGACGGCAAAGGGATATGTCATTCACTATGGGTAAAAGAATTACGGCTGAAATTAATAAGATGCCAAAGCTTATTGAAAAAGTATTAAGGCAATCTAGGGATATTAAAAAAATTGCCAAGAAATATGTAGGCTATAAAGATTTTTTATATCTTGGCAGAAAATATAATTTTCCGATTGCTTTAGAGGGTGCTTTAAAAATAAAAGAAATTTCCTATATCCATGCTGAAGGTTATGCTTCAGGAGAAATGAAACACGGAACCATTGCGCTTATTGATAAAAATTTTCCGGTATTTTTTATTTCTCCTAAAGACAGCGTATATGAAAAAAATATATCCGGCATGCAGGAAATAAAGGCGCGGAGTGGAAAAATAATTGCTATTGCTACAGAAGGAGATAAAGAAATCAAAAAAATAGCAGATGATGTTATTTATATTCCCAAAACACTGGAAATGCTGACGCCGATTCTTTCTGTTGTCCCTCTGCAATTTTTTGCTTATTATGTGGGAATCCTGAAGGGATTAGACGTTGATAAACCAAGAAACTTAGCAAAAAGTGTAACTGTAGAATGAGATATTGACAATATAAAAACCAAAGCATATAATGTCAAATTAAAAATAAAAATAGTTCTTAAATAAAAAAGGAGGAAAGGTAATGAATAATTTGGAGATTTTTAAAGATAAAATTCTTATCCCCAAGTGTTTAGGATCAGGGAGATTGGCTGATTTAAAAACTTCCGGAATTATTTGGCCGGGTGTTCAAGAATTTCCTATTAAAAAAAGGAAATCAAAAAAGATTTTTGTGGCAGCTTACGACTTGAAGGGAGTTTTAAATTTAGGCGAAATATACACTGGAGATCTCGAAAAATATTGCCTTTTTGAGGATCAAGTGAAATCATTTATTGAGGAATATCCCAATCTGCTGACCATAAAAGGCTCCACATGCTTTTTGGTTAATTTTGGTGGATATTTTAAAATAATAAAGTCACTCCAGCCGAGAAAAGGTAGCATCGACTTACGGGTTGACGAACTGGATCTTCGCATGAGAATGATCGGAGTTCCCAATTTTGTATACTGCCGTTTTATTTTTCCTCAAAGTATTTAAATTTTTTTGCTTCAAATCATCCCTTGGATTGTTTTCATAATCCAAGGGATTTTAATTATATTTGATTAAATAAGACATGTAAGATACTATTTTTGTATGGATATAAATAAACTCGAACAATTTTTAATAGACAATAACCATCCGAAATTTCGGCTGGAACAGATAAAAAAAGCTTTATATCAGGACGGCGTTTCGACATGGTCAGAAATCACAAATTTACCATTGAATTTAAGAGAAAAATTGGAAAAAGAAATAAAAATTTTATCTTTTAAATCAAAAAAAGTTTCAAAATCAAAGGATGGAAATTCAGCAGAGGTTCTGTTGGAACTTGCAGATGGAAGTTTTATTGAATCGGTACTTATTTCTCCAAAACCTAATACGTGGTCAATTTGTGTTTCCTGCCAGGTCGGTTGTCCGATTGGATGCAAATTCTGTGCTACCGGAAAAATGGGTTTTGAAAGAAATTTGACTGCTGAAGAAATTACTGATCAAGTTTTATTTTGGCGTCAGTATTTTAAATCAAAAAATAGAAGCGATATTTCCAACATTGTTTTTATGGGCATGGGCGAGCCTTTTTTGAATTGGGATCAGGTTTCGGAAAGCATAAAAATTCTGACTGACAAAAAACTTTTTGGATTTGGATCGCGCAGCATTTCTGTTTCAACGGCCGGAATTTCTGATGGCATTCAAAAAATGGCGCACGAATTTCCGCAAATAAATCTGGCGGTTTCTCTGCATTTTACCGAAGACAATAAGCGCAGCCAATTCATGCCGATAAACGTCAGATATAACTTAGAATCTTTGAGAAAAGCTTTGCAAAAATATTTCCAGATCATAAAAAGAAAAGTTTTCCTTGAATACATAATGTTAGAAAACATAAATGATAGCCATAAAGATGCTAAAAAATTAGCAGACTATATTAAATCCATAAATAACAATCATCTTCTACATGTTAATTTGATTCGTTTCAATCCGACTCCGGAAACAAGTAGGGAAAATATGATTCCATCTTCCAGAAATAAAACGTATCTTTTCAAGAAAGAACTGGAGAAATATCATATCGGTGTGACTATAAGAAAAAGCCTCGGGGAAGAAATCCGAGGCGCCTGCGGGCAATTAGCGGGAACTGGCAAAAAATAATCTATTTTCCGATAATTTGCAAAGCAATTTCACGTGAACGAGACCGATCTAATTCTACAGCAAAAACTCTTTGCCATTGGCCAAGTTGGAGTTTATTTCCAATAATATTCATTATAACTGAAGTTGGCAGATGGATTGCCTTGCTGTGAGAATGACCATTCCTGCATTCACCATCGCACATGTTAACTTTACGAATTTTAAAATTATCATGCATATATGCATGTTTACGTGGCGCTATTTTTTCAAGAAGATTTTTTATATCTGAAATAAGTAATGGTTCAGCTTCATTAACAATGACAGCCATAGTAGTATGCAAACTCTGAACGTTGATGATACCATTTTTAATGCCGACTTTTTTTATTTTTGTCTGTATTTTATCGGTGATATCGATAAAATCCATTGTGGTAGCAGTCTTTAATTTTATTATTTCATTTTTTATTTTCATAAACTACTTAATAAATAATTTATTATTTACCAATATATTTTACCATATAAGTGTCTTTTAGTTTATAGCCGAGTTTTCGGTAATAATATCTAACACCGATGCCAGAAATAACTGATATATTGTCTATCTTAAATTCTTTTTTGGCAATTTTTTCGGCTTCAGCTACTAGTTTCTTGCCTAGTCCTATGTGTTGTGGGGATTTTTTATTTTTCTGGTTTATTTTTTCCATTTTGCCATAAGTATGCACTTCGCGGATAATGGCTTTTTTTTCTGATGTGATGCGCAGGCGAAGAAGTGCAAATAATTTTTTCTTATCTGGTGAAATATATTGTAAAAATATTTCATATCCATCCGATGCTGGATAATCAATTCTATTTAAAACAATTTTTTCTTTTATTTCATATCCGCTTCGTACTTCACGGCAACGAATGCACGGACAATGTGACTCCGGGATAATAATTTGTCTCAAATTGGAAACTGTAGGTCCAGCAATTATAGAAGAAGTTGGAACATCACGTACAAGCCGGGCAATGCGGACATAAGGGGGAATAACTTCATTTTTTATTTTTAAAACAAATTTCTCAAATTTATTGTCCGAAAGTGGCTTGTATGAGTTATTTTTCCATAATTTAAAAAGTTGGCTGTTTCTAAGGACGACTGTTGGATAGATTTTCAGCATGTCCGGCTGGAAATTAGGATTAGAAAATAGTTCTTTAAACATTTTAAAATCATGTTTTGGACTTGATCCAGGCAGTCCAGGCATTATATGATAATTAATTTTAAAGCCCGCGTCTTTCAAGAGTTTTGTGGCGCAAATCGTCTCAGTTACAGAATGACCGCGCTTATTTTTTTTTAAAATATCATCAAAAATGCTCTGCACACCCAGTTCCACGCGAGTACAGCCGAGATTCCTGAAATTTTTTATTTCTTTTTCATTTATAAAATCAGGACGTGTTTCTAAGGTCAACCCGATAATTCTGTGTTTAGCTTTTTCATTTTTTTTCTGTTCTTTTGACAAATATTTATTTAGTAATTCTCCCTTGGTTTTAATTTTTGCTTTTTGTTTTTTGATTTTTCGTTCGAATTCGTTGCAAGCTTTAAAGCATTGCCATATAAAATATTTTTGATAATAACTAGGAAGGTAAGAAAATGTTCCTCCCATAACTATCAACTCTATTTTATCTGTAGCATGGCCATTGAGCTCCAATGAACGCAAACGATTTTGAACTTGTCTATATGGATCAAAATCAGCATCAATAGCGCGCATAACAGCCGGCTCATTGGAAAGATAGCTTTTTGGCATATCTTTTTCGCTTGGACAATATATACATTTTCCGGGACAGGGATATGATTTGGTGAGGACTGCTACCACAGCCACGCCGGACTCAGTCCGGATAGCGCGGCTCAAAAGTAATTTTTCAAATTTTTCTGATCCCATTATCCTTTTCTTTTTTAGAAGCTCATTATATCTGTTGCGCAAATCGGCGTTAGTAGGAATAGGAAGTTTGTATTTTTTGGAAAGTTTCTTTTTTAGTTGCAAAAAATCAGCCCGTGATTCCGGAAGCTGTTTAATTGCACTTTTTATATAATTATCGTAATCTTTAAGCATGGTTGTTTTTATTCATATGGATCAAAAAATCAAAGAAAAAATATTAAAAGAAACTGAGCATGGGTATAATTCGATGGCGGAAAAATTTTCTGAAACCAGGAAATATTTTTGGCGCGGATTGGAATTTATCGCTGATTATGCCAAAGAAGGGGAGAAAGTGCTAGATTTCGGCTGCGGCAATGGACGCCTTTTAGAGCTATTTTTTAATAAAAAAATCGACTATTTGGGTATAGATATCTCAGAAAAGCTTATTAATACTGCTAAGGAAAAATATCCTAATAAAGCCAATAATTTTCAAAAGATATCTAATTCTGATAGTCTATCATTGCCAAGCGAATCTTTCAACATAATTTTTTCTATTGCAGTCTTTCATCATTTTCCATCTAAAAAATATCGAGAAGATGTCGCTAAAGAATTATACAGAATTATAAAAAAAGAAGGATATATTATTATCACAACTTGGAATTTGTGGCAAAAAAAATATATAAAAAATATTTTTAAAAACTGGTTGGGTAAATTAAAAGGGGATAGGAATATGGACTGGAATGATTGTTATGTTTCTTTTACTGATAATGAGGGCAAAAAATTTCAAAGATATCATCATGCTTTTACAAAAAGAGAATTGCGTAAATTATTCTCTGACGCTGGATTTAAGGTGGAGAAATGTGAGATAATAGATAAAAGAAATATTTTATTGATTGGTAAAAAATAGTCATGGAAATTTTTCAGTCGACAATTTTAGGAATCATTCAGGGACTTGGAGAATTTTTGCCGATTTCTTCAACTGCGCATCTGATTTTGGCACCGTATTTTTTTGGCTGGCAGGATCCAGGACTTTCTTTTGATGTGGCACTTCACATAGGAACGCTCATTGCAGTCATAGGATTTTTTTGGAAAGATTGGCTGGAAATTTTTTCAGTAGCATCAAATAATATTTTTCACACAAACTTTAAGCTAAAGATTAATGAAACTAAAAATTATTCAGCTAGCTTATTGTGGCTTTTGGTTATTGCATCTGTTCCGGGAGCTATTTTTGGATTTTTACTCGAGACTCAAGCCGAACAAGCTTTTCGCCATCCTCTGATTATAGCTTTTACTTTGAGCATAGTCGGTCTGATTTTATATTTAGTTGATAGATACGCAATCCATAAAAAGGATATACAAAACACTAGTTTTAAAGACGCGATTATTATAGGACTTTCACAGGCCGTAGCTATTATTCCTGGGGTTTCCAGATCAGGCGCCACTATGACAGCAGCTTTGGCTTGCGGTTTATCTAGAGAGCAGGCGGCTAGATTTTCTTTTCTCCTTTCCACGCCAATAATTTTTGGGGCGGCAATTTTTAAAATCCCGGAACTTTTTAAAACAGGGATTAATGTTCCTATTTTATTGGGTATTTTAGCGGCTGCCGTAAGCGGATATCTGGCTATTAAATATATGCTGTGCTTTATTCAGAAAGTTGGTTACGCTCCATTTTTTTGGTACAGGTTAGTGCTAGCTATGATTGTAATAATGGTTTATTTTACAAAGTGACCGGGAAGTATGGACAAGCGGGTTATGCCGGTGTATAATGGTTTTTAGTTGTTTTTATTTTTGGGCCGGTAGCTCACCTGGTAGAGCGCCTCATTTGCACTGAGGAGGTAGCGGGTTCAAGTCCTGTCCGGTCCACAAATCCATGTTTAAATACCCTACTAATGGCTTTACCAAGGTCTAAGTAAAGGTTTGAACACACCTTTAATAAATATTCAATTAAGATACTATCTTTTCAGATAGTGTTTTTTGTTTTAACCGCAGAATCCTGCCTGTATTCTTAATTATAGAGAGTTTAGAAAGATTTCGTGAAATTTAAATTATATGGTAAAATACCAGCATATTTCACTAAATTCTTAAAACAAAAACATGATCAAAAACATTACTTATTGGACGAGCGTTATTGTTGTTGGAATAATGTTTGGTGTTTCCTTGCAATTTGTCAAAGCTTGGACTGAACCAACTACAATAGCTCCAGAAGGAAACATTGGAGCGCCGATAAATACCAGTGGCACTCCCCAAATTAAAATCGGTTCTTTTGGCTCCTCTGGTTCAATTAGCGCAGAAGGATCAGTGCAAGGGAAAACCAGTCTTTGTATTGGAAGTGACTGCAGAAGCACTTGGCCGAGTGGCGGTGGGACAACTTACAATGCTGGCACAGGTATTTCTATTTCTGGTACCACTATTAATAATACGGGTGATATAAATGCAAATGATGATATTCTTACGGATAATTCTTCTCAAATTAAAGCTGGAGCTTTGGGAATCAATGGAGCCTTACGTGGTTATAGCAATGCTGTTTTTGATGGTATCGTTGGTATCGGCACAACAACACCCGCAGCTAAATTGGATTTAATTGGGAAAATTAAAATTACTGACGGAACCCAGGGTGTAGGCAAAGTGTTAACTTCTGATGCTAACGGTTTAGCTTCATGGAAAACTATTAGTGGCGGAACAGGAACTGTTACTCAGTTAAGTACCGGAACAGGATTAACTGGAGGTCCGATTACGACTACTGGAACTATTTCAGCTGACACAACTTATTTACAAAGAAGAGTAACGGGTACTTGCGCTGCGGGCTTAGCTATTCGGACCATCAACTCTGACGGAACAGTGGTATGTGAAGCAACTCCCCAGCTTTGCACTTATGGTTCAAAAACTTACAGCAACGGTGCACATTGCAATGTTCTTACTTTTGTATATGCCTGTCCTGGTGCTGGAAGTAGTTATGATATTAGGGAGTGTTATAATGGGACTTGGAATAGCGCTGGTACGATGTCTGTTGCTTGCGGCGGCACAGCGTCGAACATTTGCGGACAGTAACCAAAATTTTGAGCTAATACTAACTTTATAATACCAAGAATTTCTCTTTGTGCGATAATAAAGTCATTGGGATACGGCTAAAATTACAGGCAGTAATAAATCAACATATCTCTTGCCGGTTTTATTTTGACAGTATATAATAAAGCAGTTCTTAATTTATGGATTTTCTCTGTAAAACAAGAATAAAATCTTGTTTTAATTTCTGTCATCTATTATAATTTGACTCAAACAATGAAAGAAAGGTTCACAGTATAGTTCATATTAAGGGCGATTAGCTCAGCTGGTTAGAGCGCGTCACTGATAATGACGAGGTCCGAGGTTCAAGTCCCCGATCGCCCACACAATTTGACAGCAAACGTTTAATAATGTATGTTTAAACCATAAGAAAGCCCCAGGGGCTTTTTAAAAAACCCTAAAAATATGAACAAAATTGTTACATTTGTGCAGGAGGCTAAAGACGAACTTATGAAAGTAAATTGGCCTTCAAAAAAACAAACTATAAATTACACCTTGCTGGTTGTGGCTGTAAGTTTGGCAGTAGCTGGTTTTCTTGGTGGTTTAGATTCTGTTTTTGGATACGCCCTAAGAACATTTATTTTAAAATAATAAGTAGTTAAATTACAAAAATGGCAAAACAAACACAACATCACGGCCGAGCTTGGTATGTGATTCATACATATTCTGGCTACGAAGATAATGTTGCTCGTAACCTTAAACAACGCATAGAATCCATGGATATGCAGGATCTTATTTTTGATGTAATGGTTCCAAAGGAAAATAAAATTAAAATTAAAAATGGTAAAAGGACGGTTTTTGAAGAGAGAATTTATCCCGGGTATGTTTTGGTTAATATGGTTGTTACAGATGCTTCATGGTATGTGGTTCGCAATACGCCTAATGTTACCGGATTTATTGGACTCGGGACAACTCCTACGCCGGTTGATCCTCATGAAATAGAAATGTTGAAAAAGAGGATGGGTGTAGCTGAGCCGAAATATAAGATAGATCTGAAAGCAGGAGACTCAATAAAGATAAATGAAGGGCCATTTAAAGATTTTGACGGAAAAGTTCAGGAGTTTGATGAAGACAAAGGAAAAGTTAAAGTTCTCGTTTCAATTTTTGGACGTGAAACCCCAGTAGAACTGGATTTCTTACAAGTAAGTAAGATATAAATCAACTAATGTTAAATTAATATTATGGCAAAGAAAATTAAAATAATTATCAAGCTCCAAGTTGTTGGAGGAAAAGCTAATCCTGCACCTCCAATTGGTCCGGTTCTAGGACAGCACGGAATTGCAATTCAGGAATTTTGTACTCGCTTTAATGATGCTACAAAAGATAAAATGGGCGAAGTTGTTCCTGTTGAAATTACGGTATATGAAGATCGCTCTTTTGATTTCATCATGAAAACTGCTCCGGCAGCTGAACTTTTGAAAAAGGCAGCTGGCATAGGAAAAGGAGCTGCCAACCCACTGAAAGATAAAGTAGGTAAAGTTACTAAGGCTCAGCTGGAAGAAATTGCAAAGAAAAAAATGGTTGATCTTAATGCTAATGATGTTGAAGGTGCAATGAAAATTGTAGCTGGTACAGCCAGGTCAATGGGAATTAAAATAGAATAATTTATTTATAACAAAGTGGGAGTCGCGTCATTTATAAGTGACAGGACATTATGACCACACAAAAAATATGAAAAGAGGAAAAAAATACAGAGCTATTTCTGAAAAAGTGGATAAGAATAAAACTTATCTTATTACGGAAGCCCTGACTCTTATAAAGGAAGGAAAAATTGCAAAATTCGATGAATCAGTAGAAGTTCACATAAAATTGGGTCTGGATACAAAAAAAGGAGACCAACAGGTTCGCGCAGCTGTTGTTTTGCCACACGGAATTGGAAAAACAAAGAAAATTGCAGTTGTAACTTCAACGAAAGCTAAAGAAGCTAAAGAAGCTGGTGCTGATATTGTAGGTGCTGAAGATTTTATTGAAAAAATAAAACAGGGAAAAATTGATGGATTTGATGTTTTGGTTGCCAGCCCAGAAATGATGCCTAAACTTGCCCCGGCAGCAAAAATTCTTGGGCCACGTGGATTGATGCCAAGTCCTAAAACTGAAACTGTTTCCGATAAAATTAAAGAAACTGTAGAAATGCTTAAAAAAGGAAAATTAAGTTTTAAAAATGATGCCTCAGGAGTTGTTCATCAAGTTATAGGAAAAAGTTCTTTCGAGATCAAAAAATTAGAGGAAAATTATACTACTTTCATAGAGGCTGTTAATAAGGCTAAGCCAGCAGGAGTAAAAGGAAAATACATAATTTCTATTTCTATTTGTTCGACAATGGGACCATCAATGAAAGTTAATTTATAGTCTAGCAAAAAAAGAAAAAAAGGTACCTTTGTAGGTACCTTTTTTGTTTGTTTTGTTAAATTTTATTCAGCTTTGACCTTATAAAATTTAATGTGTACAATAAAAAAGCAGATATAATTTTTATCTTATATTAAATATGAAAGAAGAAAAATACGTACGTCCATCATGGGATGAATATTTTCTGAAAATAGTCGAACTAGTTGGCTCAAGGGGGACATGCGACAGAGGAAGATCTGGTTGTGTTATCACTAAAGACAGAAGAATTTTAGCTACTGGCTATGTTGGTTCTCCAATAGGCATTGATCACTGTGATGAAATCGGTCATGAGATGCATACAGTAAGGCACGCTGATGGCCATGAAACCCAACACTGTATAAGAACTTCGCATGCTGAATTAAATGCCATAGCAAATGCTGCTCGTTTTGGGGTTTCCTTAGAAGGATCAACTCTCTATTGTCATATGACCCCGTGCTATACATGCGCTAAAGTAATAATTAATGCGGGAATCAAGAGAGTTGTGGCCAATATGGATTATCATGCCGGAGAAAGAAGCAAGGAAGTTTTTAAAGAAGCTGGAGTGCAATATGAATTAGTGAACAATGAGATCCAAAAATACGAAAACATGTAATTAAATAAAAAATAAAAAAATATGGCTAAATTAATACTAGGTCTTGCTGGCGAAATGGGATGTGGAAAAGGAACAATTGCAAAACACATAGTCGGAGAACACAGAGGAAGCTCGCACCGTTTCTCGACTGTTTTGCGTGATGTATTAGACAGGCTCCATATAGAACAATCTCGTGATAATTTGCAAATAATTTCAACCAGTCTTCGTAAAAATTTTGGAGAAGATTTGCTTTCTAAGGTTATGTATAAGGACACTCTTGATGACAGTCATGAGGTAGTTGTAGTAGATGGAGTGCGCAGGATGTCAGATATTTTATACCTCGAAAATGTTCCTCATTTCAAACTTATTTATGTAGAGACTGATATTAAAATCCGATACGAACGTATAATTAAAAGAGAAGAAAATTCGGATGATGATAAGAAGTCATTTAGTGAATTTGAAAAATCAAATCAGGATGAATCAGAATCACAGATTCGTGACTTGAAGAATTATGCAAATTATATTGTGGATAACAATGGAACATTTGTTGATTTATATAATCAGATTGAAAAAATAATAAAAGAAAATTTACAGTGAAATTGTTATGAATATTCTCGAAAAACATATAATAAAAAAATTATCAGATAATGGATTTGTTCTTGTACTTAATACGGAAGCTAAAATTGACGGACAAGCAGAAGCAATGCTTCAGGCGTTGCATTCTCGTTCAACAGGCGGAATAAAAAATCACCTCAGTGTTCTTGAAGAAAAAGGTGCTGAAAATTTTATGGAAAGATTCTATGTTGGATATGGACATAAATCTATAGGGGATTGCGGAAGTGCAACAGTTTTTGTTGAAGGTATTTCTATGCTGGCTGCTAAAGCCATACAAGATTGGAGACTATATTCTGGTCAGGAAGCTTCCACTCGATATGTTGATTTTTCTGATCAGAAATTTTTGAATCCTGCTGGAACCAAAGAAGGAGAAGAAATTCTGGAAAATTGGAGAAAGTTTTATTTAGATTCTCAGGATCCGGTACGCGAACATCTAAAAAAACAATTTCCGAAAAACAATGATGAAGATCAAAAAATATATGACAAAGCCATAATGGCCAGAGCTTTTGATATAACTCGATCTTTTCTGCCGGCAGGCGCCACAACAAATGTGGCTTGGAGGATGAATTTTAGGCAATTTGCAGATGAATTGATGCTTTTGCGTCATCATCCTCTCAAAGAAATCAGGGACATCGCAGAAAAAACAGAAGAAGCCCTAAGGGATATGTATACCAGTTCTTTTGGGCAGGAAAGGTTCGCTAATACCGAAGATTACAATAAAAAATGGATGCAGGGAAAATATTATTATAAAAATGATTCACTCAGGGATTTCACTTTGCTGTATGACAATGTTGATAGAAAAATGCTTTCAGAGTATAAAAATGTTTTGGAATCTCGACCGATAAAAACAGAGCTGCCGATGGCAATCGCTGAATGCGGAATGGTAGGATATGAATTTCTTTTGGATTTCGGATCTTTTCGTGACCTGCAAAGACATCGCGCTATTGTGCAAAGAATGCCACTTTTGAATTTATCTCACGGATTCAATGAATGGTATCTGAAATCTTTGCCGGATAATCTTCGAGAAAAAACAGAAGAATTTATAAAATCACAGGAAGAAAAAATAAAGAAATTGGGCGTCAGCGAGGAAGGAATGCAATACTATGTCGCCATGGGATATAAAGTGCCTTGCAGACTGGCAGGAGATTTGAAAGCCTTGGTTTATCTGGTTGAGCTCAGGTCTACAAGATTTGTACATCCGACATTGGTAGAGCAGATTTTGAAAATGATAAAAAGCCTCAAGGAACTTTTTGCCAAGGATGGACTGGTGCTTCATCTGGATGAAGAACCAAACAGGTTTGATATAAGAAGGGGACAGCAGGATATTGTAGAGAAATAAAAAAATAATTATCCGCTTCAGAGTAAATCTGAGGCGGTTTTTGTTTTTCAAAAAATAATTTTTTGGATTGACAAAACCATAGATAACTGTAAGAATTAGGCAGTTTTTTACAAATACAAAACCTATAGGTCAAGGAGGTAATTATGTTTAAAATAAGGTTAAATCCCAATGCTAGGCCGCTTGTAAAAGCTTCACATGCGGCGAGAAAATGCTATCAATCAAAGCCTCCTAAATGGGGAGACATGATTGATGTCGAAGGAAGACTTTTTGGACCCAGCCATCATACTACACTGGAACATAATCTTTACAGTTTTGATATTGAAGGAGTGTCTATTGGCGACATAACTTTTGGAATGCATTTGGCTAATCCGTTTTACAACACCGATCAAAGAAGCGGACGCTATTGCGCTAAAATGTTTTTGGAACCGAATTTCAGAGAAATAAAGAAATATATCAGAACATTTTGGCCGGAAGTGAATGAGCGTGAAATTAAGAATGTTCTGGGATATATCAAAAAAGGAGTTATGATTTATCACCAGAATATAGGAAAAGCAACGGAAATTTCCACTGAATTAATCAAAAAAGAACGTCCTCTTGTTTCTGCCGGAAATTTGGACGCAAATGCCCCAAAAATCGCGCAGGAGCAAATGCGGATGTTTATTTCTTTGATTTTCCCAACTGGTGTGGACTTTTCTGTAGACTTGGTCTCATTGTTTTCCATGTATCATTCTGCCTGGACGCCGTCTATGCGACATATAACAGATGAGATGGTTAAAAAGATCCTGAGAAAATTTCCGGAAGTTGATTTTATGTTCCAGCGGAAATTTCCAAAACAATGGGAAATGAAGATGCCATCAGCAGATTCGATAAAAATAAAATACAAACCTTCACTTAAGCTTTTGAACATTGAAGGCATCGAAGATTTTGTTTTGCCACCGTCAGAGATTATGTATCCCATTGATCTCTTGCATTTCCTGCCTGATACCATGAACAACAATACTGGAGGCATCAGAACAAAAATAGAAATTTCTGCTGCTACCATGGGTCAAGATCAGAGGCATCGCACTATTGGCAGAGGTGAACCGAAATTTACCGGCAATTTCTATCTGCCGCCAATTTTACGCAGAATGAAAATGGAAAAAGAAGCACTTGGATTAATGAACCAATGGCTGAGTGTTTCTCAGAATATTCCAAATTCGCTGGCCATGATTTTGGCTCCCTACGGCGCCATGGTGACCTACAAAAAACGCGGATCATTCAATGCTGTTGCCCATGAACAAGGCAAGCGTCTCTGTTTCTGTGCGCAGGAGGAGATTTACCATCTAGGAAGAATGTTGCGTTTGGCGATTCAGAAAAAAGGAGAAAAATATGAAAAACTTCTTCAAATTTTCGAGCCACCTTGCTACCGAGCAGGAAAATGCATTGAAGGACTTCGTTATTGTGGACGTGATATTGAATTACGTCTGATTGGAGACTATTTTCCAGAAAGAAATATTTAAAATTTTTTAAAAAAATATTAAAGCCATTGCAAAACATGTTTTGCAATGGCTTTTACTTTGGTTTTTTTTATGCTAAAATAGCTCTGAAATGGAATAAAAAATATAATATGGAAAAAGGTAAATTCATTGCAATATATGGCATTAATGGTATTGGCAAAACTACCCAAGTTGAACTTTTAGTCGAATATCTTAAAGAAAAGAGCAAAAACGTTTCGAGATTAAAATATCCAGTTTATGATTTAGAACCAGAAGGTCCTTTTATCTATAAATATTTACGTGATCCTGAATTTAGAGAAAAAAACGAACTTTCAACTCATGAACTTCAGAAAAAATATGCCGATAACAGGTCAAGATATGAAGGAACATTAAAAAGAAGATTAGAAAATGGCGAATGGATAGTGGCGGAAGATTATATAGGTACCGGAATAGCCTGGGGGCTTACCTGGGGAGGAGATCTTGAATATCTGGAAGAAATAAATAAGAATTTATTAAAGGAAGATTTATCGATTTTGATGAACGGCAATAGATTTTTGACAGCTGTGGAAAAAGACCATCGTAATGAAATGGAGGCCGAGAGAATTACGATTTGCAAGAATTTCCACAAGCTTCTTTCCGGAAAATATAATTGGGCCGAAGTAAACGCTAATCAGGAAATAAAAAATGTTCATGATGATATAAAAGGAATAGTTGGAATATTATTATAAATAAAAAATATGGATTTTAAGGAGTATCAGGAAAAATCTAGAAAAACAGCAATTTATCCTAAAATTGGAGAAAGTTTTGTATATCCGGCATTAGGATTGGGCGATGAAGCCGGGGAAGTTTTAGGAAAAATCAAGAAAATATTTAGAGATAAGGATGGCAAAGTAGATGATGAAACTAAAGAAGCCATAGAAAAGGAACTCGGGGATGTTTTATGGTATTTATCTCAGCTTTCAACAGAGCTTGGGTTATCATTAGATGAAGTTGCAGAAAAGAATATAAAAAAACTATATGATAGAATGGAAAGGGGAAAATTGCATGGAGATGGAGATAATCGATAATTAAAGAATTATAAATATATTATATTTTCAATTTTATGAAATATATACCAACAATTGGCATGGAAGTTCATGTGGAACTAAAAACTCATTCCAAAATGTTTTGTAATTCCAAAAATGGTTTAGGCTTAGAAAAAAAACCAAATATACATATTTGTCCAGTTTGCACGGGCCAGCCGGGGACTTTACCTGTTCCTAATCAACAGGCAATTGAATTTGTGCAACTGGCTGGATTAGCCCTGAATTGCGAAATAAATGTTAAATCAAAGTTCGACCGTAAGAATTATTTTTATCCCGACCTGCCTAAGGGCTATCAAATATCCCAATATGATCAACCGCTTTGCGGAAAGGGGCGTATCAATATAAATGGAAAAGAAATTGGTATAACTCGCATACATTTAGAAGAAGACACAGGCAAACTTATCCATCCCAAGGGAGCTGATTATACCCTGGTTGATTTTAATCGCGCCGGAGTGCCTCTTATGGAATTAGTAACTGAACCTGATTTTGAAAATGGGGAACAAGCTAGATTATTCTGCACTAAGCTGCAACAGATTTGCCGTTATCTGGGAATTTCTGATGCTGACATGGAAAAGGGGAATATGCGCTGCGAAGTTAATCTGTCTCTGCACAAGGAAGGAGAAAATAAATTAAGTGGAACGAAAGTTGAAGTAAAAAATATAAACTCATTCCGTTTCGTCGAAAAAGCCATAAATTATGAAATTGAAAGGCAAAAAGAAATTTTAGAAAAGGGCGATAAAGTTGTGCAGGAGACACGCGGTTGGGACAGTGTGAAAAATGTTACCGTTTCGCAGAGAAAAAAAGAGTCGGCTCATGATTACAGATATTTTCCGGAACCGGATATTCCGCCCATGGAATTTACTCAGCAATACATTAAGAATTTAAAGACAAGACTTCCCGAGCTTCCGGACGCTAAAGAAAAAAGATTTGCTTCAGAATACAGTCTTGATAATGATGACATCGCCATTCTTACGGCACAAAATGATCTGGCTGAATATTTTGAACAGGTGATAGGTGAAATAAAAGAAAAAATTTTATCCCATGAAATTAAATCTCCAGAAGAGAGGGTTATCAAGCTGGCAACTAACTATATTATTTCAGAATTGCGCAAGCACTTGGTTGAAAATAAACATGATGTAAAGGACTTGAAAATAACTCCAGAAAATTATGCAGAACTTATCGGATTGATCGCTGACGGAAAAATTAATTCAAGTGCAGCTCAAAAAGTTTTAAAAGATATGTATCATACAGGCGGTGATCCGTCTCAAATTATTGAAGAAAAAAATCTGGGGCAAATGCAGGATGCATCCGAACTGGAAGCTGCCGTTGAAAGTGTACTTGAAGCTAATGCAAAATCAGTTGAAGATTATAAATCCGGTAAGCAAAATGCTTTGCAGTTTTTGGTTGGACAAATTATGAAGGAAACCAAAGGAAAAGCTAACCCAGGAATGGTTATGGAACTACTTCGTAAAAAAATAAAATAATAATTTTTTTTAAATCTATGCTTAATGGAAAAAGTATTTTTGAAAATCCAGCAAAGGGTAATGGAATAGAAACCGGAGATGATTTCAGGGAAAGTGTTTTAGAAGGCAGCCCCCTAGAGAGGGTTATAGCTAAAGTGCGTTCCAAGTTGAAGATGACGGATCTTAATGATAAACAAATCCAAAAAGCTTTGTTGGCTAATGACATAGAAGGATTTGTAGAAACTGAAGTTTCATCAAAACTTCCACTATCTCCTAAAGAAATTGAAATATTAGAAGAAAATGCTGCTGAAAAGTTTGCTTCCGGAGTTGCTTATATGACTAAATCTTTTGAAGAGGGAATATTGGAAGATGAAGTAAATTCTAAAGATTAGTGTTTTAGAAATTGCATTATTTCTTTTTTAATCTCTCTATAATCTTTCAGCCATAGAATTCTTTTATCTTTCTTGAACCATGTCATCTGACGCTTGGCATAGTGTATGATATCAAAATAAAGTTTTTCTTTCATTTCCGAAAGAGAAACTTTATTTTGAAGATATCTGGCGATCCAGCGGTATTCCAGGCCGAAATATTCCAAGCGTTCCCAGGAAACACCATTTTTATTCAGATTCTGCACTTCTTCAATCATCCCTTGTTTAAAACGTTGCTCTAGGCGTTTTTTTATTTTTTCAGTTAAAATTTTTTTCGGCACGTTGATGCTAATTTGTAAAAATTCATATTTCCTTGACTCTTTATCGGCAGTTGTCATTTTCGGAACAGTACCTAATGTTTCACAGATTTCAATGGCGCGAATTAAGCGCACTTTATTTTTTGGATCAATACTTTCCGCTCTTTCTGGATCAAGCTTTCTTAGCATTTTAAAAAGTTCTTCGGCTGATTTGTTGCTTAACAAGTTACGCAACTTTTTATCTGGTTTCACTTCCGGCAACTGCAAATTATCAACAATAGCCTTGATCCAGAATCCGGTACCTCCGCAAATAATGGGCAATTTTTTCCGCTTTAAAATATCTTTAATTATTTTTTCCGCTGATTTTTTGAAATGTGAAATATTAAACTCATCATTAGGGTCGGCAATATCAAGCATATGATGAATTGCCATTTTCTGTTCCGCTTCTGTTACCTTGCCAGAACCAATATTCATCCCGCGATAAACTTGCCGGCTGTCAGCAGAAATTATTTCCCCGTTAAATTCCTGGGCAAGCTTAATAGCAATATCCGATTTTCCTGATGCAGTAGGACCTAAAAGAACGATTATTTTGGGTAAAGTTAACTTTTTCATAAGCTATTTTATAATATAGGCAATGAAAATAAAAAAGCAAGTTTATTTAAAAAAATAGCTACATTTTTATACTTGCACCATATCCAATTTCATTGTAAAATTAACCTAGAAACAAGTTCCTAACCTATTTTCCAAAGGGGGATTCAAATACAAAATGAAAAAAATAACTTCAATATCATTTTCAGCGATTTTAATAATGAGTGGAATCGTCT
>JAKLIP010000002.1 GCA_022709545.1 Patescibacteria group bacterium | reverse complement strand
AGACGATTCCACTCATTATTAAAATCGCTGAAAATGATATTGAAGTTATTTTTTTCATTTTGTATTTGAATCCCCCTTTGGAAAATAGGTTAGGAACTTGTTTCTAGGTTAATTTTACAATGAAATTAGATATGATGCAAATAAAAAAATCACCAAGACGAAATACTGGTGATTTTTTATATGTTTTGACAACTTTATAGTTTTTGATTTTGAGCGGGTAGGGGGAATCGAACCCCCATCTCAACCTTGGAAGGGTCGCATAAGAGCCATTATACTATACCCGCTTTGGTTTCAACTTTACATATTATAATTGAATTATTTCTTTTGTCCAGAATGGACAAATGCAGTTTTTATTTTATTTAACTGATTTTTTTGCCTCATTAAAACGAGCGGTTACAACATGCCAGCAAACTACTTTCATAAATGCTTCAATATAATCTGCTTTTTTTATTTCATAATCTCCAATATAAGCATGCTCAAAAACATCCATAACTAAAATCGGAACACAGCCAACCAGGTGCCCGCTATCATGTTCATTTATCCAAACATTAAAAAGTCTGCCGGCTATTTTGTCATAATAAAGAATCACCCATCCGATACCGCGCATGGCTCCCATGCTTTTGAAATCTTTTTCCCACATTGCAAATGATTCCCACTCCTGTTTTATTTTTTTGCCAAGATCACTGTCCAGTTCCATTTTTGATCCACCTTTCATCATGTTCTCAAAATAAAGTTCGTGCAGGCGCATACCATCAAATTCCCATCCCAGCCTTCTGTTTAATTCACTGAATACTGGGCCTTCAAATTTTCCTTCTTTTTCCATCCCCATCAAAATTTCATCGAGTTTATTGAAATTGTTGACGTATCCTTGGTACAATGTGAAATGATTTTTTAATAATTTTTCTGAAAAGCCTTCTATGCCTAAAAGTTTTTCAAAATTTTTTGTTTCGTACATATTTTTCTGGTTATAATTTATTGATATGTTTTATTACAAATTATTTATTTTATTTATTCCAGTATAAATCTCCAGATATATTCCTTGCAGTGCTTGGCATAATCTATTCCGACTCTTTTTTCTTTTTTTATTTGAGATTGTTTGATATTAATTCCTTTTTCTAACCATAACTTCTCGCCTTTTATAATATTCCAGCCATTGAGTTTCCTGTCTATTTTCAGAATTTTACATAATTTTCCCGGACCGTTTGTTTTTTTATAATCCACGCCCTCTATTTTTACGCTCCTGATTAAAACAGCTGCTGGAAAATCTTTTTTCTCAGTTATGATATTCAAACAATGATACATTCCATAGATCATATAAACATATGCCTTGCCTGCTTCGCCAAACATAAGTTCCGTTCTGGGCGTTCTGCCTTTAGAAGCATGCGACGCTAAATCATCTTCACCCATATAAGCCTCTGTTTCTACAATCATCGCTTTAATAATTTTTCCATTTATTTTCCTAATCAAAAAACAGCCCAACAAATCCTGGGCAACCTTTAAAGTATTTCTTTTATAAAAGTTTTTATTGAGCATGGTTTTTTATTGCTTTTTCATAAACTTCCAGCATTTTTTCGGCACATATTTTAGAAGTATATTTTTCTCTGGCAATTCTGGCGGATTCTTGCGACATTTTATTTCGTAAATCTTTATCAGTCATAAGTTTTTGGATAGCTCTAATAAATTCGCTCTCGTTTTCAGAAGTTAGGATGCCATTTATGTTATTTCCTACCAAACTTTCCACACCCGGAGCTTTAACGGCCACAATCGGCAAACCGACATACATCGCTTCAGTTATAATCATACCCTGCGTTTCCGATTTGGAAGCATAAACAAAAATATCTCCAGCCGCATAATAATTTTTTATTTCTTGGTGAGTGATTATTCCGGCAAAAATAATTTTGTCTTCTAAATTTTCTTCTTTAACTCTTTTCTTCAATTCAGGAAGAAGATATCCATCTCCTGCCAATAGAAATTTAGCTAATTTATTTTCTTTGAGAATTTTCAGGACTGCTTCAAAAACAAAATTAATATTTTTTTCAGTTGTCAGACGTGAAACTAAAATTAATAAAATTTCATTTTCTTTAGTTTCGTATTTTTCACGAATTTCATTTCTATCTGTATTTAGAAATTCTTTTTCCATAACTCCCGTTGCAATCGGAATTATTTTATTGTTCATTCCCCATTTCTGAATAATCAGCGCTACTGATTCAGTTGGCACAATAATAGTATCCACTTTATTGGCATATTTGACTGCATTATTAATTGCCCACTTGGCCACTATTTTTGCCGGTAAAAAAGGCACAAAATTCGTATATTGATCATAAAGAGTGTGCCAAGTGAAAACCAGTGGAACGTTTTTTTTCTTTGCCCATCTGGCAGCTGCCGAGCCTAAAAGATTAGGATGCTGGGAATGAATAATATCAATGTCTAAATCTTCCAAAATTTTATTAATTTTGTGTGAATATGGAATCGGCAAAGGAAAACGAAATTTTATATTTATATCAAATGATGGGTAGCGAAAAATGTTTTTATTTATATCCTTATAATCAGAATATTTCGGAGCAAAAATAAAAACCTCGTGTCCGAGGGATTCGAATTCTTTCCTGAATGTTTCCACCGACATAGGCACACCATAAACATTAGGCAGATAATTATTGGTAAAAATTGCAATGCGCATAGGCCTTAACAATTCTTAATTATTATTCAAAAAATTAAGAATGTCTTCAAATACATGCTCATTTTTTATATCAGAAATGAAAGTATGATAAGCTTTTGAAATATATCTTTTTTCTTTTATTTTTGATCCTATTTGATTATAAATATTTTCCAAACTATTTTTTTCCACAAGATGGTCGTGCGTAGATTGCATAATAAGACATGGCTGTATTATTTTTTCCATATTTTTTTTGGATTCCTTTATCAGAGCAAATGTTTCGAAAGCATTTTTAATAGGATATGACTGATAAGCAATGAGTCTTGTTATAGTAGACCTCGATCCAAATGTAGGGGGATAAAATTTTTTATTATATTCTTTGAAAAGACTCGTGAATCTCCCCCATAGCTCCAGTATTTTTTCAAATTTCATCCTATATGGAGTTGCCATAAGAACTAAACCAGAAATTTCCGGGTTTTCTTTGGCAAACACGATTGTCAAGCTTGACCCTATAGAAGTTCCGGCAATATATATTTTTGGACACACTTCTTTAAGTTTTTCATAACCAAGCTGTATATCATTTATCCATGTTTGCCATTTAACGTCTTCGAGATCTTTAGGCACTGTTCCATGACCGCTAAGCTGAATCCCTAAAACCGTGTATCCGTTTTCATTTAGATATTTACCCAAACGCCTTAATTCATAAGGAGTACTTGTCCAGCCATGAACAAGCAGAACACCTTTTCCATTTGTGCCTTCGAAAAAAAACGGCTGATTTAATAAGTGCCGCTCCTTTTTATACAAAAGCTTGGGATCTGCAAAAATGATACTTTTAGCTTTTCCAACAGCTTTTTCCGCTAATTTTACAATTTTTTGTACCATATTAACTTATAAGCACAATTTTACTCTTTTTAATCATTTAAGCAAGAAAAAAGGAGGCTTATTGTTGTGCCTCCTTTTACAAATTTTAACCATTGTTATGTTTTGTATTTTTGGATTTTGTAAGTTCCGTCACTGAAAATATTCATGATTAGAAACCCTCCTCCAATTCCCATCATACCCCATGGAGCCGGAACCAAAATTGTTTTATATTTCCGACAAAGATCACGGTATACCGGAGAAAACATTGCAATCTTTCTCGAAAATTCCGCATGCAAATGTCCGTGGATGATGGCAATGATTTTATCGCAGTGAGAGTCCATAATCATCCTTAAAGACGTTTCTTTCGATAAGGCTGTAGGATCATGCAATAGAATAAAAACCTTCTTAGCACCGTTACCCAGCTCTTTTGCCAGAAAATTTTCTTGCTCTAATTTTAAATCCTGGAGTTCTTTTTCGCTTTTCTTGTTAACATTTCTTACTAAGTTTGTAGCAAGAAAAATAAATTTTGTTTCCTTAACATAAAAAACTCCAAAAGGCCTACCTATAAGATAATTGGCTACTTTAACGCTTTTAGCAGATAGTCCTCCTTTTTCAGTACCGATTTTTATTCCTGCTTTTTTCTTAAGATTAAATTTATAGCCAGCATCATGATCTCCCCAAACCAATTCTTTCTTACAAATTATCTTCTCTAGTGTTTTTTTAAAATCAAGATATTGAATATGGGTCTTCCTCGCTAACATACCGCTTTCATTTGCTCCTGGGGTATAATCCCCCAGCCCAATCAGACGATCGAATGGCTGCAAGTCAATTAGTTTTTTAACAAGTGCAAAAAAAGATCGCTGTGTTTTTTTGTCCCAAAAATTAAGAAATTTTTTAACCAAACCACCAGAAGAATTGATTTTTTCTAACCAATCACATATTGGCGGGAACCACTTTTCTTCTTTTTTTTCACTACTCGTTGAAAAATGAGGATCAGAAAAAAAAGCAATTGTTGCAATAATGTTTTTCATTAGGCACCCCCGTTGTATTTTTATTTTTATAATTTAAAATTTTTAAAGATCAACACATGATATTATAATCTATTGTAAAAAAAGTCAAGAAAAACCGCTCAAGCTTGTACGGTTCATTTTTTAAATTCTATATTTTTATTTCTCTTCCCTTAAAAGCTTTCTTGACTGATATTTTTTATAAAAAGTAATGATTGCAAAAGAAGTAATGGTTATTATTGCTATAACCCAACCTATCCAATCTATATACCCTTTTATGCTCCTCCATAGATAACCATAAAAATATCCCATTGCCACTAATGACCCGCTCCAAATGATTCCTCCTAAAAAAGAATACTTCAGGAATTTCTTGAAATCCATTTTCACAATTCCAGCTGCAGTGAACGTTGCCCAGCACAATCCGACTGTTGATTTTACTACAAAAATCGTCTTGCCTCCGTGATTTTGAAAATATCTTTCCATTTTTTCAACTAAATCCTCCGTGATGCCTATATATTTTCCGACATGTCTTACGAAATGCATCCCGTATTTATAACCAAGACCATAAAGAATAACATCCCCAATAACATCTCCCAAAATTGAAAGTATAAGCACCCATGGCCAAAAAAATGCGCCCAGAGACGCCAGCATGGCGGAAATTAATGTCACCACTGGACCCTCAAGTGTCATCAGTGGTAGCATAGCCCAATAGCCATATGTTTTCAGAAATTCAAAAATATGTTGTCCAGTTTGATCCATAAGCAATTTTTATATGACCTTAATTTATCATATTTTAAGACAATTTAAAAACCCTGTTTTTCGTGTTTAAAAAACAGGGTTTTCTTGGCGTAAGATACAATTTTTTCATCTTATAAGGTAAAGTAGACTTCTGCCTCTGGAGACAGGGAACCAATGCGCTGACATTCATTACCTTCGAGCTTCATGACCTCAAATTCCTTATCTTCTTGAGCTCCGATAGCAACAATAGTTCCATTGTTAAGTCCGTTTTTTCGTAGAACATCTAAGCCATTCTGAGAAAAAAGCTGGACTTCTTCTGACTTACCATCAATTTCAAAGATAAGTACTCCAAGAACTTTTACCATGGGCTCTTTTATTGCTTTGAGCTTAGGTAGCATAGCAACAGTAAGTCTTTTTTTAACGCACTTTCCGCTGACTGTTTTTCCTGTAACAAAAGCTTCGAAAGGTTTCATGTCCTCTAACCCCATGTCTTTTTCATACCTTTCAACGCCGATAACTTTCGTATCTACAGGCAACACTTCCCATTCTGTTTCCACAACAGGAATCCCCCAAAGTTTTTCTCCATTGGGACCCATGACTTTTATTTCTTCACGAGAAATCAGATTAGATAGCCTTCCTTTTTTATTTCTGATTTTTTCTTTATATTCTTCCTGTTTTTTTTCAAGTGCGAGTTTCTGCTCCGCCTCCATTCTTTTCGTTTTTAATTTTTGTTGAGCAGTTAAATATTTTTTTTCGTCATCTGAAAAAACATACCTCATTCCGAGTTGCCTGGCGATCGATTTTTTTATATATATAAGATCAGCCAGTTTCCGGCCTCCTACAAAAAGCGCAATTTCCGTAGATTCCCTAACCTTATCTTTCATGAGATCCAAGGTTGGTATAACTTTATAAATTATGCCCCATCTTTCGGAAATAATTACATGTTCCTTAATTTCTTCATGAAAAATAAGTTTGGATATTCTTGTTTTTTGCCCTTCAATTTTTTTATGCCGCCAGAGTTCTTGCCCGGACTGATCAAAGATCATGGAAATTAAAGAATCATCATCTGAAAACTCCTTGTGATTGCAGAAAACAACATTCAAATGATTGCCATTATTGTAAGTTATTTTCCCCATCATTGTTTCCTTTAGAGAATCCGGTTTGTTTTCAAATCTAATCAGTTCTGTTTTTATTACTGCATTATCTGTATTAACTGTATTCATTTTTTCCTCCAAAAAATTAATAAAAATGGTTAAGTTTGTAAACAACTTTTTCCTACGCCAATCCAAAAAGCTTAATACAAAAATAAAAAACAGTCAATACAAACAAAAGACAAGGCTTCTAGCCCTTGCTCTTTTGGCAGCCATATGCTTGGTACTGGCTAATGCCCACAGAAGAAGATGGATAAACTTAACACAAATTTTAGCCTTTATATGCATAGGAGTTGACAGATTTTTATGAATTGCTATCATATAGGCATACCTACCCCCCAGGTATATTAATTAAAAAAATAATTAAGAAACTATGATTAAAGAAGACAAAAAGAAGAAGATTCGTATCGGCTTCAAGAAAGCTTCCGGCTTGCTTTCAAAAATTAGCGAGATGGTTGAAAAAGACTGTTACTGCATTGATGTAATGCAACAGAATTTAGCTGTTATTGGTCTTCTAAGGTCAGCGCACGAGATGCTCATGGAGAATCATCTTAATACTTGCTTCAGATCTGCTATGGCTTCCAAAAATGAAAAAAAGAAACAGCAAATGATAGGAGAAATTTTAAAGGTAACAAATTTATATAATAAATAATATGAAGCAACAAGAAAATACTTGCTGCGTAATCACAAAAGATAAAAAAAGCCAAGGAATTTTGTCTGGCATATTATATGGTTTGATTCCCCATTCTTTTTGTATTGCCTTCATTATATTTTCAACTGTCAGTGCTGTTGCTGCAAGCACATTCTTGAAAAGATTTTTGCTTATTCCAAATTTTTTTTATTTTTTAGTTTTTGTTTCATTTCTACTGGCTACAGCATCTTCTGCGATTTATCTTAAAAAATGTAGCTGCCTATGCGCTTCCGGCATAAGAAGCAAATGGAAATATATAACTGCGCTTTATTTTTCGACAATTATGGTTAACTTATTAATGTTTTTTGTCGTTTTCCCGTTCTTAGCTAATGCGTATCAGAAAAAACCGGTTGTTCAAGGAGAAAGTTCTTCTAATTTATCACTTAGTGTTCAGATTCCTTGCTCAGGCCACGCTACTTTAATAATAGACGAAATTAAAAAAGATAGCGGCGTACAGTCTGTAGAATTTAATACTCCCGGTATTTTTAAAATAAAATATGATCCTAATGAAACATCTCAAGAAAAAATAGCCTCAGCAGAAATATTTAAGACATATAAGGCAACAATCAATTAGAAATGGTAGCCCCGTATTAAATATAGGGGCAAAAAGGTCGAACATTTAATAGTTTTACGTCGCGAAAAAACTATTAGACCATTTAATTAACAAATTTATTAAATCATTTTAAAAATATGAGTAACGAAAAAAAAGAAACTTGCAGCTGTGGATGTGGGTGTGACTGCGGGTGCGGAAATGGGAAAAAATGCACCTGCGAGCCAGAATGTAAATGCGGTTGCAATAAATAAATCCACAAAAAAACAGAACTCTAAAAAGGTTCTGTTTTTTAATTGATAAAGTCTAAAATAATGTAGCCCTAAGGGGAATTCCGCGTCGTTTTCTGCTGAAAACTTCTTGCCCTGGGCAGCGCTGAATGTTCGCACTTGCTCGCATTCATCGCTACTCACCTAGCTCGCCTTCGCTCGCTGTTCGTTTCTGCCCGTTCGATTCCCCTTAGAAAATACGAACAAATTAAAAACTCCTGCACGAGGAGTTTTTAATTTATCTGTAGCCCTTGAGCTCGTTCATTGGAAAATGGTATTAAGAGAAATGAGAAAATGGAACAGATTAAAAAAAGGCCTAGATCCCTTTCTTATAGAGGAATTACTGGAAAATCCGGAAGTATTAAGAAGGAAACAAATTAAGGAATTATATAAAGCTTATGTGAAAGTATAATGTGAAAAGTGTTTGGGGTTATGAAAGCTGATAAGTTTTATAGTAAAAAATAAATCAAATAAAAAACCAGGCTTATCGTACCTGGTTTGGATCAGTTATGATCACGTTTTGTTCTTGTTTAAATTGGAGATTCAAATTGAATTGACTTGAGTTTATTTCTTACAAAATCGCTGTATGTTTTCAAGCACCGTTCTTTTGTGGTATTAAAATCTTCATCAAAACACATCTGCGATTCGAGATCCACTCCGCAATTGCGCAGAAATAAGATTACTTGCCTAGCGCTGTCCCAGGCTCCCTCTTCTGCCTCAAGAGAGTTAATGACAAGTTCAGGAAAGTTTTTGTGTTTAAGCAAAAATTTATTTATTTTTTCTGCAGGTATGTCTTTGATCAAAAGATTTTCAATTATTCGAAAAATTTTTTCTACTTCACAGAAGAACCCTCCTTTTCTTTGCCACGTATGCGCAATTTCATGAAACAGGCTTAGCATGCCTCCTTTTTCAATCAAGTTTTCGTACGCAACTGTACCTTCCAAAGCGGAATCAAACATTGAAAAACCTATGTCATTTTCTCTGCGTTTTATGAATTTGGTTCCATTGTAATCCTCTAGGTTCCTACATTTATCAAAGACTATTTTCCCTCTTTCCCCATTTTTACATGGAATCATTACGGAAGGCCTGAAGAAAAAATTTTTATCAGCAGGTAATAGTTGTTGTAAATCCAGATACATCCCTGTTTTCAAGTCTTTAAACACAAGAAAAGAATAAGGGAAGTTGTTTTCTTTAGAAAAAAAGTTAAAGACCGTTTCTCTTAAAGAAGAAGCTCCGTCTTCTCTGATAAATCCAAAATCTTTCCTTTGAAGTGTTCGTCCGCTTTCAACTCCGGTGGCTACTGATGTCATAAAGTCTCTGTCCCCATATAATAAAGCTTCTTTCCAGAATTCAAATTCTTGGGGCGTTGCTTTTTCTTTAAGCTTTTTTAGCCCTTGTAACCATTGTGTAATTTGTCCGATTACGCTGTTTTCCATTTCCGGATAAACAGGATCGTATAGTTGTCCATTTTCAGAAACGGATACAACCTTACAGAACAGTTTTTTTGCGCAATCGCCCAGGACAATAGACTTGAGTATTTTTTCTCTAAGCTCATAGAATTCCTCGTTGTTTAATATGCCGTCAAAATGTTCCTTTTTGATTAAGCTCAATAAATATTCCATTAAATTACTCCCTCCTTATTCAATTGTTAAGATTGCTATCTAAAATCTGACAATAGATAATATAACCTATTGATATTATTGTCAATTTTAGGTAAAGAAAAAATTTGAAGATAAAAAGGAGGCAAAAATAATGTCACGAAATCCACTCAAACTCGCTATAATGAGAATATGGGCTAAATAGACAAAATTGCTTCCGCAACCAAATGACCCAAAACTCACTATAATTAGAATAGGGGCAGATTCTGCTGTTCAAACAAAAAATACTATCTGAAAGGACAGTATCTTGAGTGAATATTTATCAAAGAGTTCTAACTCTTGCTTAAAACTTGGCAAAATTTTTGGTAAGGGTTTTAAAAGTGGGGGGATTTGTAGCCCTAAGGGGAATCGAACCCCTGTTATCAGGATGAAAACCTGGTGTCCTAACCACTAGACGATAGGGCCATAATAAAATAATAACATTGGGCAGCTTAACATAAAGAATACAAATAGTCAAAGGATTCTTGACAAAATATGAATTAAGCTTTACTATACCTAGTCAGCTTTAAAGATATTTATTTCCAAAAATATGAAAAAGCTTATATTTGCAGTTGTTTTTGCCAGCATTTTCTTCATTTCCAGCTTGGTTCTGGCTGAAGACACAACTAATGAAGGTTCTTTAGCAGAAGCTTGGATAGCCATTAATGCTCTGAAAATGCAGGTTGCCGAATTACAGACCAAACAGAATATAGAGAAAAATCCGGATTATTCCGATGTCGTTTCCGGCAATTTTGTAAAAGTTTCAGAGGACACATCTGTTTCAAAAAATCATAGGAATGTACCTCAATCCGAACATTATGTTATGGGAAACTTAATGATTCAATAAATCTTTTCTGATATTTTCAAAAAAATACTCCTATTCGTCGGATGGCAGATGGAGTATTTTTTAATTATTATTCGAATTTATCCTGCTCTACTACTTCAAGCAACTTTTTCTTCGCTCGATTTATGAGAGTTCCGATAGTATTAACTGGTTTTTTAAGTAGATGCCCGATATCTTCATATGAATATTCCTGAAAATATCTGAGTTTTAATACTTGCTGATATTTTTCAGGAAGTTTTTTCAACGCTCTGTCAATTTCTCTGACAATTTCCAGATGTTCCCATTTTTCTTCTATTATCTCACCATTGTAGGCCAGATCTAATTTGTCCTTGCTTTTTGTTATATCATCCCATGAAACTAAATGGCGCCTGTTTTTTTGCTTAAGAAAATTTATAGTTTCATTATGGGCAATTCTGTATATCCAGGAAGAAAATTTTCGCGAAGTATCAAAATTATTTATGTTTTTATACATTTTTGAAAAAACATTTTGTAAAACATCTTCGGCTTCTTCTTTATTTCTGACTAGATGAAAAATATATATAAAAAGTTTTTTTCGATAGCGGGAAAATAATTCCTTGAAGTTTTCTTCTTCTTGAATGCTTGATACAAGATCATTATCACTTAAAATTCCACAGCTATTATTCCTGTGATAAAATTTTTTGTTTGATTTAAGCTCCAAAAATCTCAAAGGAAAATCAGTTTTACGGCCGAAAACAACAGCTTTTAAAGTTGCCTTATCCGAGACTTTGGCCAAATTATTTTTTCCCCGTATTAAGCTTTTCTTTTTTCTTGCCATATGATATTATCGTTTAAATGTACATAATAAAAGGCAAAAAATCTTTGTCTATAAGCATATTCTATTAAGGGGACTTTATGTTACAATAATAATACTTATATGTCAATATTCGGCAAAAAAAAACTTATTTTAGCGATTGAAACATCTTGTGATGAAACGGCTGTTTCTGTTTTGTGTGCTTCAAAAAATTGGCTAAAAATTATTTCTAATGAAGTCTCATCACAAGTAAAATTACATGCTAAATGGGGCGGAGTTGTGCCTAATTTAGCTGCCCGCGAGCACATAAAGAATATCGCTCCGCTTTTTGAGCTATCCTTAAGGAATGCTGATGTTTCTATGAAAGATATTGATATTATTGCCGTTACGCAAGGTCCGGGACTTATCCCTGCACTTATGATTGGTAATAATTTTGCAAAAACACTTTCTTATTTGTGGGAAAAACCTCTTCTAGGAATTCACCATATTGAGGGACATATTTATTCTAACTTTATCGGCAAATCTAAATTTAAAGTTTTCTTTCCTGTTTTGTGTTTAGCTGTTTCAGGTGGTCATACACAACTAGTACTTATGAAAAATCATTTGGATTATGAAATTGTTGGACAAACATTAGACGATGCTGCTGGTGAAGCTTTCGATAAGGTCGCCAGAATTTTAAATATAGGCTATCCGGGAGGACCTGCAATTGCCAGCTGGGCCACCAAAAGCAAGGATTCTGGTTCAAAATTTAAAATTAAACTGCCTCGTCCAATGATAAATAAGAATAATTTTAATTTTTCATTTTCCGGATTGAAAACTGCGGTTCTTTATGAAACTAAAAAAAATCCCGACTTATTAAAAAACACAAAATATATTGCTGCTATTTGTAATGATTTTCAGCAATCGATAATCGACGTGCTCACAAAAAAAACATTAAGAGCAGCAGAAAAATACAGGCCTCGAACAATAATGCTGGCTGGTGGTGTGAGTGCCAATAAAGAACTCAGAAAACAACTTGGCAAAGCCATTAAAAAATATATGCCTGATGTTTTATATAGGAATCCTGATATAAAATTAACTGGAGATAATTCTGCTATGATTGCAGCTGCCGCTGCTATTCGTTGGCAAAAAATATCCAAATCACAAAGAAAAGAATCTCTAAATGCATGGAAAAAAATTCAGCCAGACGCTAATTTAAGATTGAAATAAAACAGCTAAACTGCTACCATAAAAATGTGCAAAGACAAGACTCCTGAATTTAAAAATATTCAGAATAATTAAAAACAAAAAAGATGAATCAGATCGAATCTTTCTTTTGGGGAATTATTGCAGCACTAAGCGCACTCATAGTAGAAATTATTTTTTACACAATAATTTTGTTTTTTATGGGCAAAACAACAGCCTCTTTGTCTCAATTCTTTACTTTTCCTGAATTTATTGCTGTTTTTGCTTTTATTGAAGAGTTTTTCAAATATATTGTTATTTTCAAAAGAATTCATCTACCATCTGTAAAAAAAACCGGATTAGTAGACATATTTTCTATAGGTTTTGGGTTTTTTCTTTTTGAATCAACACTTATTATTTCCACTAAAACACTGTCCTCCTTCTGGCCATTGTTAGAAATTTCAATTGTACATATTGGAACTGCAATTTTAATAGGAAGCATTTTAATTATCAGAAAGACTTCTAATGTAGTGACTAATTTTGTATATGCTATGGCCGCTTCGTTATTTTTCCATGTTGCATACAATTTCTTATCTATAGACAGATATTCGACTTATACTTATGGAATATTTTTTATTTTAGGATTACTTATTATCGTAAATTTAGGTATTTTTTTATACTTTAAAAAAATAACCTCAAAAACAATCTCTGAACAATTTTGAAATATAAGCTTGCAACAAAGACAGAACCATAATATAATGTCAGTAAGGAAAAATGCAAAATAATTCTTAACAAAGAATCAATGGCTGTCCTGCATTAGGCAGAAGAGTGTCAAAGATTCATAAGTTTATTATGTTAAAAACAAAAAAATCGTTTTTTGAACGTGTAACTGGATCAACTTCAATTGAACCTGAGAGCAGGAATAATGAGCGACCCATGTCTGTTTTTTCAGAAGAAGAGGAGGCTCAAATGATTATGAACGCCGAACCAAAGCGAAATATGTATGTAGAAGAAGAAAGCTTCTCTAGCGATGCAGAAGGACAACTAACCATAGATGTATACCAGACTGACAATGAAATTGTCATAAAATCAACAATTGCTGGCGTAAAACCAGAGGATTTGGATGTTTCGATTAATAATGACATGGTAACTATAAAAGGTGAACGCAAAAATGAAGAAGTTGTAAATGGTGAAAATTATTACTATCAAGAGTGTTACTGGGGCAGTTTTTCTCGTTCAGTGGTTCTGCCCGTAGATATACTTACAGAAAAATCAGAAGCTTCTTTAAAAAACGGTATTTTAACCATTCGTTTGCCAAAAGCTGATACCAGAAAAGTTAAGAAGATACAGGTACGTGGATTTTAAAAAAATTAGAAACTTTAAAAAAAGAGAACCTATATGGTTCTCTTTTTTAGCTTTAAACAAAAATTGTCCTTGTTATTCATTGAAAAATAAAGTATTCTTAAATTATGTATAGGCGCTATTATTACTTACTTATTTCAATTTTTTTATTATCCTCTCCTTCAATAGCAATGGGAGAGAATTTTCAATATGAAACAGCTAAAAACACCCTGCCTTATGATATTACGAATATAATATTAGAAGTTGATAATTATTCTGAATCTGTGACGAAAAACACAATTGAATCGTGGGTAAAAAAAACCAATTCATTGTCTATTTCAAGTATATCTAAATCTGAAATTGAAAATAATTCATATTGCCCGGTAGATAAAATATTTTGCGAATTAACATTAACCAGCAAACAACGCCAGCATATGAGAATTTTTTCTCAAAAATATATAGATATCCCAACGCTCAATTTTTTCCTAGAAGACCTTGCTAGAAGAGTCAACCGTGATCCAGTAAATGCCAAGTTTGCAATTGAAAATGGAAAAGTAACTGCCTTTTCTAAATCTCAGAATGGCATTGCTCTCGATGTACAAAAAAGCACTGAGGTTATTTTGAATGCATTAAAAAACAGCCAGGCATCTTCTCAGAAAATAACTCTGCCTTTTGAATACGCAAAGCCTGAATTTGATTATGCTGACATTAATAATTTAGGAATTTCATCCCTTATCGGAGAAGGAACATCTAATTTCAGGGGTTCGCCTAAAAACAGAATACATAATATCAAAGTAGCAACAGAAAGATTCAATGGAACAATTATAAAGCCTGGGGAGGAGTTTTCTTTTACAAAAATCTTGGGAGATGTGGATGCTGACCATGGATATTTGCCTGAACTTGTAATAAAAAAGGGAGTGACGGAGCCTGAGTTTGGTGGAGGAATTTGCCAGGTTTCAACTACTGCATTCAGAGCTGCGCTTTATTCCGGACTCAAAATAACTGCTCGCAGAAATCATGCCTACCCGGTTTCTTATTATAACCCACAAGGAATGGATGCAACTGTTTATGTTCCTCAACCCGATCTAAAATTCATAAATAATACTCCTGGACACATTCTGATTCAGACTAAAATTGAGGGAACGGTTTTGACTTTTGATTTTTATGGCACAGATGATGGTAGAAAAACAACCATAGACGGACCAACTATAACCGAAAGGCAACCGGATGGTGCCATGAAAGCAACTTTTACTCAACATGTCTTTGACAGAGATGGAAAAGAGTTTATTAAAGATATTTTCAATAGTTCTTACAAGTCACCGTATCTATATCCTCATCCTGGAGGTCCAATATTGACAACTAAACCATCGAATTGGTCAAAAGATGAGTGGAAAAATTATAAAAAAATGTTAAGAGACATGGATAAGCCATCTGAATAAGTTTAGTATTTTTAAATAACAATAAACAACATTGACTAAGCGGCTATTTTTTAGTAGGATTATTTCGTTGTTTAAATTTTGCGCTGTTAGCTCAGTTGGTAGAGCAGATCCCTCTTAAGGATATGGTCGGGGGTTCAAATCCCTCACAGCGCACACGATATTCCCCATAGTCATGGGGTTTTGCCCCCATAGCTCAATGGATAGAGCAACAGCCTTCTAAGCTGAAGATATAGGTTCGATTCCTGTTGGGGGTACTGGTTTAAAAAGAAGTATGCAGAGTGGCGGTCATCGTCTAGCGGCTAAGACATCGGTTTGTGGTACCGAGAATCTGGGTTCGATTCCCAGTGGCCGCCCCCCTGTATATTTCTATAAAAAGCAATGCGCTCTTAGCTCAGCTGGATAGAGTGTCTGGCTTCGAACCAGAAGGTCGGGGGTTCGAATCCCTCAGAGCGCACAAAAAAAACACATGGCCGTGTTTTTTTGTTTTTATAATTTTTTTCGTTAATTTTCAGTATGCTTTAAATATATCTTTTACTGGCTGGTATTCCCTTAAAAATTCATCTTCTCTTAATGATATGTCATCAATAACGTTATTTAAGTCTTTTTCATTTAGCATTATTTTTTTGTTTTGTATATTCATATACTCCTGTTTTTTTTCACTGCTCCATTCTCCTGAATATATGTTTTTCCACCAAATATAACTACCTATTGCAATAAATCCAAGTAACACAACGAAGAATATATGAATGCGTATCTTTTTTACGCTCCTAATGAATACCTTTACAAAAGATATGCCGATAATTTTTATATTTATATTTGTTTTGTCTTTTAAGTTATATTTCATGTTATTGTTTTGTATAAAACACTATATCTAAAATAGCTTCTAAAACTTTTTCCTTTGGCTCTTCGGCTGTTTTTTTAGAATCAGCTGGTGAACTTTGATTAAATGGACTGCTGTTGTAATTAGTGTTCTCTTCGCTTTGCCTGATTTTAATGCCTACAATATCAAAATAATAAATAGTACCTTCAAGTTTATTTATGAAGTTTATTATATTATTGTAAAAACCAGTAAGAGATACTTGCATTTGTAGATATTCAGTACTTGGCAATTTGCTAATTAATGTCTCTTCTGCAACCTTTATACTCTTTGTATTTGAGGATTTTTTTTCTGGCTGTGAATTTTGCGCAGAAATTTTGATTTTATTATTGCTTTCCTGGGCAATTTTTTCTAATTTTTCTATTAAGGCTACGGGATTATTTTTGTCTAACAAAACATCTTCCAGGCTTCTATGCTCTTCTAAAGCATCGTATTGCTGTTTAATTTTAGGCAACTCTGTTAGTTTTTCCCTTAGCATTTCTTGATTCAAATTTCCTTCTTGAATTTGATCTTTGGTTTCTTCAATTTTCGATACGAGAGGCAATATTACAAAATAAAACAAAAATACAACCAGAATAGCATAGGCACTTATTGCAATAATTATTTTTTGGTTTTTTAAAAATTTTTTCATCTATCTTTCTTTAAACAATCTTCATTTATTAAAATGTCTATTTGAAAATCTACGTCTTCCTTGACAACAAGATTCGATATAGGAACATTGACATTTTCAAAACATGGTTCTGCTTCTAATTTACTTTTTAAATCCAAAAGATTATCACGATTTTTAGCTTTGCCTACCAAAAAAACATTAAAATCTTTTGTTGAAATATCTGTTACATAAACATCTTCCGGTAATATTTTACTAAATTGATTAAAAAAGTTTAACCAATATAGGTGTTTGGAGTGAATTTTATTAATATTCTGCACCAATAAATTTGTCTGTTTGAATTTTCCTTGGTATACCTCGAGTTGTTGATATTCTTTTTGTAATTTTTGATCATTATAAGCATCTAAAATAACATTTTTTTGCAGAGTAAGTATATAGTAAATACTAATAAGCATAGCTATGAGCACAATAGAAGGAATAATAAACAGTGATTCATCTTCTAAAACCCTAAGGAATAATTCCCTTTTTTTTATCTCCTTTTTTCTGTACGGTGGTAATAAATCAATATGTATTTTCATAATAATTTTATTTCAATACTAATCCTATCGCCGTAGAATATCTCAGGGATTGGTCTTCTTGTATTACCTTAGTATTTTTGTCTAACTTGATATTTATCCATGGATTACCTAATTCTATTTTACGTCCCAATTTTTCTGAAAGATAATTTAAGATACCTTTAGTGTTCGCTCCGCCTCCACATAATATTATATTATCTATACTTTTAGAATATTTCAGCTCTGTTAGATAAAAATTTATTGAACGTTCAATTTCTTGAACCAAATTTTTTAATACTGGCTCTTGCACCTTAAAAATAGACTCATCTTTAACAGCTTCTTTTTTATCATAGCCTATTCCGTAACTTATTTTAATTTTCTCTGCTTCTTCGAATGTAATTTTAAAATCTTTAGCAATAGCATCCGTAAGTGTTCTCCCGCAAATCGGAATACTAGAAGTAAAACACGGCAATCCTTTCATAACAATAGAGAAACTGGTACGATGAGCACCGATATCTATAATCATTGCAGTAGATTCTTCATCTTTATCGTTAAGCAGGCTGCGAGCTTGTGCAATTGACTCTATCTCTAACTTTATTGGCTCAAGTCCCGCTAATTCAAGGATCTCTATGACTTGATTGACAACTAATTTTGGCACAGCTGCGACAATGATATTTATCCTGTTTTTCTCTGAAAGAACAGACTTGGAAATTATTTGCCAATCATAAAATACTTGATCTAAAGGAAGCGGTATATTTGCCTCCATTTCCCATTTTATTGCTTCCTCTATTTCTGAATCACTCATGTGCGGCAAAGAAATTATGCGTAAAAAAGCCTTTGATTCAGGTAAAGAGCAAGCTACTTTATTTGTCCTTATTTTTTTGGGACCAGCAACGGATACAGCCTTTCTGATTACTGATATAACTTGGTCCTTTTTTTGGATTTCACCATTAATTATACATCCTGCCGGAATAGGACAGGTCGCGTAGCTTACTATATTTTTATAACTGCCGAAATCCTCAATTTTTACAACTCTAGCATAAAAATCACTCAGATCTAATCCGATAATATCAGACTCGTAATCAAAAATTTTTTTATTGAAAAAACTCATTTTTTGTTTTTAAACATTAATAAATAATTCTAGGTTTTTGATAAGTTTTTAACTTTTTCAAATTAGACCTGTTTTTATTTATTACTTTTTTGTATTTATTATTAAACTATTTATTTCTAAATAATCCCTTCTTTTTTATTATAACTCATCCCAAAGATCTATGAAATACTCAGTTCCTGTCGGAAAGTAAGGCGGAGGACAATATAATAAATTATTATTGAAATTATATGTCCTATCAGCAAAACCGCTGTTTCCGCTTTGGAAGTAGGGCTGTAAGTAAGAAGCAATCGCCCCATTAAAAACCAGGGAATATTTTCCTCCCATTCCATTAACTATGCCAACAAGCCCTGTTTGAGCTAATAGGGCAGCATCAACAGTAAAATTAGAAGGACAATCATTAAGAACTCGCACGTCTTTTTGCGCAACTAACCCCAGCATATTATCACAATTATAACTCGAGACACGTAAATTATTATTGCTTATACCTATGTATATATCGGCTAAATTCCCCGCTCCAGATAAATTAGCAGCTGCTATTGTTATTTTTTTGTTGCTTATAGAACCTTCGACCCAAGCATTGTTTTCTACAAAAATTACTCCTCCATCAATAATGGAATAATTGCTCAAGCAACTTTCACTACAAGAAGTACAATAGCCACTCATGTCATTTTTCCAATAACGAGTAATTGCATGGGTGTTTTTATTGGCCTCCATAACGGTACAAACATCGAAAGTCCCATTAGTTTTTAGTATGATTTTTCTGCCCAGTCCTGTTGAATCAAAATATCTCCCCTTCCCATTTTGTGCTTTTTTTTTCATATTAGAAAAATCTGCAGTTACTGAAGTAAAATTAACTTCTGGTGCCGGAAATTCTCTTCCGCCAACAAAAATATCTGAACGAATAGGTACAGTGCCCAATACCCAAGGATATGCTGGAGCTTTTGGATCTGCTGGGTTAACTGTGGTATGCACACCAAACTCCATCTCATTACCTCCATAAGATGGGTCATCAAATCTTGCAGGCAATGCACTTACCGTATTATAGGCAATACCATCAAAGCGAACTCCGAAATTAGAATGAACTTTACCATACACAGTAGACTGGTTTCCAAAATTAAGAAAACTATTGGATAAAAATAAATATTCACTCCAAGATGGCCTTCTGAATCTGACCTGAACAACTCTTTTTGCTGATGGTTTTTTATATGTCCAGCCAGTCGATTTAACCGTTAATATGGTTGAATTTGCTAATGGTTTTTGAACCTCCAGTCGATATCTTCCTACGGTAGCGCCTTCTGGATCATTGAAATCAGCTTCATAAGCAGAGCAAACACCCAAAGGACATCCAGAACCGGTTGTTTCCCAAAAATTTTCCATTTGTTCAGCTGTTTTACCTGAAATTTCATGTGCTAAATACCATCTATAGAAAAATACTCCTGATTCTGCAATCTGAAAAGCATTTTCACGTTCTACCCTATCCTTACTATAACTTACTTGCGATGTGATATAGCCTAAAAGCGAAGTAAGTATCATAGAAATAATTCCTACCATTACCAAAACTAGCATTAGGGCACTTCCTCTTCTTTTACAGTTTACTTTTAAAATTTTTAATTTAAAAATATTCACAGTTTTTCAATAAAAAATTATTGGATGCGATTATAATCATTCAGATTTCTTATTTCTACAAGAGTTTCTTGATTAATATTGTCTGGAGCTTTGTTTGGGTCAATATTTATTTTTAAAAATATTTTTATCAGGCGCACTTCAGACACATTTGCTGGGGTAGCAACAGGATTGTTAATAGTATCTGCGGGATAATCTCTATTGTAGTAAGAAAATACCGGTTCACTTGCTGTGTTAACAATATTTCTCCCTAATTCTATAGTTTCCCCATCTCCTGCTTGGTACGTAACAGGAAAAGTTGTTGAGGGGTTGCGTATTCCCATAAAAATTATTCCATTAGACAAATAAACATGCAGTCTTTCAACATCTCCGTCTTTATCATAATCAGAGTAAAAATTTATATAGTCATCTCCAGCTGAAATAATTGGATATGCTCCAGCATCTGATTGACAGGCTTTTCTTAAATATTTCGTAAGATCGCCTACGCTTCTTGAAACAATAAATGCTGCTCTGCCCATTTCTATAGAATAAGACTTGCTTTGCATAGTTTTAGAAAAAACTAATATAGTTGCCTGTATGCCCAAAAGGAAAAGAGTTATTGCTACAATAGTTTCAATAAGTGTAAGACCTTTTTTGTACTTAATATCTTTATTTTGCATTTTAATTATTTGTTAGTTGAACGCTTTTTTCAGTTAGACCATCTATTGTGACCGTAGTATTTTCTGTTTTGAAACCAGTAGCTTCTATTTTTAAATTATATTCTCCTGCTAATAAAACTACATTTTCATCTGGATAAAAAACAACACCTCTTAATGAACTTTTCTTTCCAGAAAAGATTTCATTATTTGAGCTATCCGTCATTGTAACACTTGCGTCTGCGATTGGATTTCCCTCACTATTAAATATCTTTAAAAATAAACTCTCTATTTCCTTATCAGCAACTTTAATAACATAAGACTCATCGCTTCCTGGATTGACAGGCATCGGAGAGACAGACGGATTAAAATCGATAAATTCATACTGGTCATTTGAACTCATTGTAACAGTATAATTTCCTGGACTTATATTTGAATATTTTTTTTCTCCACTTGTTTCTCCTGTTGTTCCTGTTTCGCTTTGCAAGCTAAATACATCTTTATAATAATAATTATCGTTACAATATTCACAACCTATAATTTTACCTCCTTCTATTGTAAATTCAACATTCCCAATCGTATTATTCTGACAATCGACAGTCTTTATAGTAAGGTTTGATAATTTATTTTGAATATAACTATAATTATTTAGTGAGCCCATTACCACACTGGCATTTTGGTAAATTGGAGTGAAAGTGGCTGTTGGACTCATAGTGTAAACTTCTTCATATCCACTTTTTGTTATTGTAAATTGATATCCACCAATAGAAGCTGGTGCTGAAGGAAAAAGTATGTGCCCCTCACTATTCGTCTGCATATTTGTGTTTATTGCAGGAGAAACTGAGTTATTAACTATATGAACTGATGCTTGGGATATGCTTATCCCTTCACTATTTGCAACATTAATAATTAATGGAGCGCCCCCTAGACTTGTTTCAAGACCGGGAGGAACAAAACGTGAAACGGAAGCAACTTCCTGAGCTTGAACACCACCTTGCCATGAAACCACTATCCTTACGATTTTATAGTCATTTGGTATTAAATCTTCGTTATTTATAGCTAGACCATCATAAGGATCGTCGTAATATTCAATTTGAGTATAAACATGAAATTGGTGACCACCTGATATTATATCTTCATCTTGCAAAATGTTCCCGACAGGAGCAACTCCTCCCTGAAGACCAATGTCTTCATAAGCCAAGTTTCTTATTGTTTCCATTTTCCCGTTTGCCAAAGCTACTGCTTCAAGCCTATTTTTTGAGTCAATTATATATTTTGATCCAATCATAAAAGTTGAATAAAAACCAGAAAAAACAACTGCCACTATAAACATAACCACTATGACTTCAGCGAGGCTAAATCCTTTTATTTTTTTGCTTAATCCATATCTCATAAACCTATACTAAATTTATAAAACAAATTTTTACACTGCAAACTTATATAAATTATTGATTTAAAAAAATAAATTTTTTATTTAATTTTATCCATAAGTGAATACATTGGTTGGAGCATGCCTACTGCAAAAAAACCAACAGCTGTCCCTATTAAAACCATTAGAACAGGCTCTATAATTGCAGACATATTTTTGGTCACTTGATCTATTTCATCTTCATAAAATTCAGCCAATTGCATCAAAACCGTTTCGGTTTTCCCCGTTTCTTCTCCAACCCTTACGATTTGTGAAACCATTATAGGAAAAATGTTTTGATTATCAGACAAAAATTTACTCAAACTTACACCCTGTTTAACTTCTTCAGAACTCTTGACAAGAGCTTGCTGATAATAATAATTTGTCAACGTATGTGAAATAATTTTAAGCGCTTCGACTGATCCAACTCCACTTCTTATCAGGGAACTGTATATTCTAGAAAAACGTGCACAATTTATTTTTTTTACAATAAGATTAATCATCGGAGCATTAATTAATATCCAGCTTAATACTATCTTGCCTATTTTTTTTCGAAAAAAATACTGCAAAAAAAATATAAAAAGAAACAAACCGCCTATTACTAGCAATCCATGGTCTCTTAAGACATTGCTCAAGCTTATAATAAATTTAGTAATTGCTGGCAATTCTGCATCCATGTCTTCAAAAACTTTTATAAGCTTAGGAAGCACAAAAATAAGCATTAAAATGCCTATAGCTATCATGACTATAAGAATAACAGCAGGATAAACCATTGCTCCTTTTATTTTACTTTTTAAATCATGTTCCTTTTCCAGTTGCACTGCTACAATTTTAAGAACTTCATCTAGATTACCTGCCTTTTCACCCACACTAACCATATTTACAAATAATTCTCCAAAAACATTGGGATATTTAGCCAAACCCTCACTTAGGTATTTGCCACTCTGAGTTTCATTGAAAATGTCCGTTAAGATTTTCTTAAATTTCTTATTTGTAGTCTGAATTGATAAATTTTCAATAGCACGAGAAATAGTGATTCCAGATGCAAACATAATTCCAAGATTTCTGGCAAAAATTAATTTTTCCCTTAAGGGAATAGTCTGAAAATCATTCAGTAATCTTGTGCTTATTTTTTCACTCTTTTTTTCATCAACTACTTTTATTGAAGTTACCAAAAGACCTTCACTGCGCAATTGCTGGGCAAGGTTTTTTTCATTTTGAGAAATTATTTCACCATTTTTTAATTCTCCCTTATAATCTCTGGCTGTGTAGATAAATTTTGGCATATAAAATTAATTATGCTTTTTCTTTAAAATATTTATTGAAAATAGAGATTGCCAAAAAAATAAAAATTTATAAACCTTCTTTATTCTTTAGTCACTCTGATAACTTCTTCGAGCGAAGTTGTGCCCTGAACGGCTTTTATAAAACCGTCTTCGTTCATGGTTCTCATGCCTTTTTCTTTAGCTTTCTGTTCAATAACATCTGATGTAGCATTGGATGTTACAAGTCTCCCCATTTCCTCATCCATTTCGAGAACCTCAAAAATTCCTATGCGTCCATGATAGCCTTCATTATTGCATTGTTCACATCCTTTTGCGCGATAAAATTTTATATCTTTCCAAGTGCTTTCTTTATTGACTATACCTTTTAATTCTGGAACATTTTTTAAAAATGATAATAATCTATCTATTTCAAAACTGGACTTTAGTATTTTTATTTCTTTGTCATTTAACATATATGTAGTCTTGCACTCATTGCATAATTTTCTCACAAGTCGCTGTCCAATAATCACATTAACTGTAGATGCAATCAAAAAGGCTTCTGCCCCCATATCTAAAAGACGTGGCAAGGTTGCAGCCGCGCTGTTTGTGTGAAGCGTTGAGAGTACAAGGTGACCTGTCATAGCAGATTCTATGGCTATTTGCATAGTTTCCCCATCACGAATTTCTCCGATCATAATAATGTCTGGATCCTGACGCAAAAGAGAGCGCAGTGCCGTAGCAAATGTCATCCCAATTTTTGGATTTACTTGTGTCTGATTAATATGAACCATACGATATTCAATAGGATCTTCAACTGTACTTATGTTTACTTCTGGCTTATTCAATATATCCATAACAGTATATAGGGTTGTTGTTTTCCCACTTCCAGTCGGTCCAGTTACTAATATCATTCCATTGGGTCTTTTTATGCTTTTGTGTACTATTTCCAGGGCGTTGCCAATTAAGCCCATCTTTTCGAGCGTTAAACCCTTTGAACTTTCATCAAGCAAGCGCATCACTATTTTTTCACCATCAAAAACAGGTATTATACTTACACGAAATGAGATTTTAATCCCTTCTTTTTCAATTTTAAACCTCCCATCTTGTGGTAATCTATGTTCATCAAGTTTGAGATTGGATAATACTTTTATACGAGCTACTAAACCATCAATTATTTGTTTTGGCAAAGTCATGGCATCATGAAGTATTCCATCAATACGATATCTCACACGCACTTCTTTTTCGTCAGGTTCTACATGAATATCACTAGCTGATTGTAAAATGGCGTGTTTAATTAAAGTATCTACAATTCTTATAATAGGTAGGTCTTGAGCTATTTTTTCTAAGTCATTATCATCTGATTCAGCTGCAATTTCTGCTGACTTTTTATTTATAATGTCACTAAATTCAGCTTTCAGGCTTTTTTCATATTGCTTCAATATAGCAGCAATACTTTCATCATTTGTGAGACAAGGTATGATTTTTAACCCTGTTTTTTTTCTCATAAAATCGATTGTTTGCAGATCATCTGGATTTTTCATGGCTACTTTAAGATTTTTTCCATCTTTCTCGAAAGCAACTATGCTATATTTTTTTGCAATAGGTTCTGGAATTATTTGCAAAACTTCAGATTTTATAGATTCTTTCTCAAGATCTACATATGGAATGCCTAATATATAAGCATAAAGCTTTCTCAGCTCTATTTCAGTTATCAGCTTTTTCTCCACCAATAAATCTCCCAATCTTTTATTGGATTTAGAAGCTTCCTTAAAATTATCCTCGACAACTTTTCCTTCAATCAAATTTGAGTCCAGAAGGAAAGCCTTGAGTTGAACATTCTCTACTTGCATATTTGATTTTTGTTTTTGATTTTTTCTAATTCCTTAAGTAAATACGGAAAAGTTTTTTGTTTATTTTATGCAACATTATTCAATGCTTAAAGTGTCTTTTATTTTTTTTGTTATTTCCTCAAGTTTATAATCAGCTTTAACTAAATATGTGGTTGCTCCCAAATCCAAAGCTTTCTGTACATTAGAAATGTTATCAAGATTTGTAAGAATTATTACCGGGATATGTTTTGTTTTTTTATTTTCTTTAATGTTTTTCAAAACTTCATAACCATCTTTTTTAGGCAAGATAATGTCAAGTACAACAAGGTCTGGATTTCTGGATAAAACCATCCTCACTCCATTTTCACCATCTGAAGCAAGTTCAGTATTAAAACCTTCACTGTCAAGGTATGCCGCTAATGATTTTTGAAGAGATAAATCATCTTCGATAATTAAAATTTTTTTAGCCATAATATTTTTTATAATATGAACGATGTTGATTTAAAAATTTTTTTAATCTACATATTATCATAATCTAATTAGTGATTTGCATTTTTATTCCACGATGGTAAAACAAAATAAAATTCTGATCCGACATTCTCAATAGAGTCAAACCAGATTGACCCACCTGATTGTTCTACTATGTTTTTTGTTATATACAAGCCCAAGCCCGTTCCTTCTGTTCTGTTTTTAGATGAGTTATTACTACGGAAAAACTTCTCAAAAATATTACACTGTTCTGATTTCGGAATCCCTATGCCATTATCTCTAACAATGACTTGTATCATTCCCCCTTTCTTCTCTAGGATAATTTCAACTTTTCCTTTTTCTTTTGAATATTTAATTGCATTTGAAATAAGATTATCCAAAACAACAGTTATGCGTCTTTTATCACCAATAATATCTGGTTTTTTGGTTTTTATAACTTTTTTTATTTCTACATTATAGGATAAAGCAAGCTCTTTTTGAGATTCTATAGCTTCTTCAATTAATTTTTCCATGTTTAGCCTATCTTTCGATAAAACTAAGTTTCTTTGATCAATTCTAGCAACATCCAATAGGTCGTTTATCAATCTCTCCATTTTTTTACCCGAATAAGAAATTTCTTTTATTATTTCATCTTGCTTTTTAGTCAATCCTGAAGAAAATTTAGATAAAAGCAATTCTATTTCCCATTTTATTTCAGAAATTGGCGTTTTTAGCTGATGAGAAGCAATTGAAATAAACTCGCTTTTCATTTTATTTGATTTTGCTGCTTCCTCAACACTTTTTATTATAAAATTTCCAATAGTGAATAATATCATTACAACCATTGACTCACTCAAAACCAAAACTTCTATCGAATTATAGTAATTAGAAATTACATATACTCCAGTCATAGCAGCGATAATTATTATTCCCATAACAACAAATAGGAAATTAGGCGTCTGCCAAATACTTACGCCAAGTTCATCAGCCTGTTTTTTCAGATTAAATTCGTTTAAAATCCGCCTTGTTATTGATTTCTTTTTTTTGCTATAAGACAGCTTTTTCATGCATTTATTATAACATATAAAATTAAAAGTGGCTAAATATGAATCTAAATAAAAAATAGCGATAATAAATCGCTATTATATATCCATGATTTTCAAGAAATTTTTATATTTTAAATTCAACAACTTCTCCATCTTGCATAATATGTTCTTTTCCTACTGTTTTTATCTCCCCTAATTCTTTAGCTTTTACCCATGAACCTATTTTTAATAAACTATCCCACATAATAACGTCAGCGCGTATGAATTTTTCTTGAAAATCAGTATGAATGGCTGCGCCAGCTTCAGGCGCAGTTGAACCCTTTTTTATCGTCCAGGCACGTGATTCATCTTTTCCGGTTGTTAGAAATGTTATAAGCCCCAATAAATCATAAGCAGCTACAATCAGATTTGAGATACGAGAGTTGAGGCTAAGCTCTTTTTGATCGTCTGCACTCATATCTATCAATTCTTCTTCTATCTTTATGTCTAATTTAACATGCTTTCTTTTTTCTAGCTCACCCAACAGCTTTTCTTCAGTATCTGCAACATTATAAACATACAAAAATGGCTTCATAGTGAGAAGTGACATTTCGCGTATAACAATCTTGCTACTTTCATCTCCAGAAGATGAGTTTACTATTTTCAGCATCCCGTCAGTTTCATTAGCTAATTTTCCACTCTCTAAAGTCATTTTTATTTTTCTGACAATTTCCAATTGTCTATCGACTCCTTTTTTATTACCTTTCATCTCTTTCTCTAATCTTGATTCTGTCTTATTTACTGTTTCCAGATCAGCTAAAATAAGTTCTGTGTTAATTACTTCAATATCTCCCAATGGGTCAATTTTATTACTAACATGAGTAATTTTTTCATTCTGAAAAACACGAACAACTTGAGCGATAGCATCAACTTCGCGAATATTGGCTAAAAACTTATTGCCAAGGCCTTCGCCTTCGGAAGCACCTTTAACAATCCCGGCTATATCCACGAATTCAACCACAGCTGGAACAATTTTTTCAGATTTTGACATTTCGGCTAATTTTTCCAGACGTTCATCTGGAACTTTAACTACTCCGACATTAGGTTCGATTGTGCAAAACGGATAATTGCTTGTATCAACAGGATTTTTAGTTAAAGCTTTAAAAAGAGTTGATTTTCCAACATTAGGTAATCCTACTATTCCAATTTTTAGAGACATAGTTTTTTAATTTTACCTTTTCTTCTTAAAGCAAAATGAGTGTGACATATTTTTTTTCTATTTTTTTCATTCGCTAAAAATCCTTTATATAAAATTTCAATGCTAGGATCCTTATGCGACTCACGTCGCTTATTTTTCCTGTCAGCTTGGTACAATCCATTTATTCTTGCTTTTCTAATTTCATCATCAACTGGCAGCGGCTGTCCGCCTCCAGCAATGCAACCACCAGGACAAGCCATAATTTCCACGCAATTATATTTTTCTGGATATTTTTTAATTTCCGCCAATATTTTTTTAACATTTTCTATGCCATTAACCGCTGCAAATCTTAATTTTTTACCTTCAAGAGTTAATTCCAGCTCTTTAATTCCGGCAAATTCATGAATTTCCTTGAATTCAAGATTTTCCAGGCTTTTTCCGGTTATTTTAGCATAAGCTGTCCGAATAGCTGCTTCCAAAACTCCTCCACTGGCTCCAAATATTTCTCCGGCACCCGTAAATGTACCCATAACATCATTATCTTCTTCGCTTGGTTCAATATTTGGAAAATCAATATTAAATTCCTTTAATAATTTTGCAAACTCCCTATTAGTAATAGTTATATCAATAGGATATAGGCCATTAACCTTCAATTCTTTACGTGTAATTTCAAATTTTTTGGCAGTGCATGGCATAATAGAAACCACGATAATTTCTTTTGAATTTATTTTTTCCTTTTCGGCCCAATAAGTCTTGATTAAACCTCCTAAAATTGCCTGTGGAGAACGTACTGAAGTCAGGTTGCCGACAAAATCTTTTTCATAGAATTCAACATATTTTACCCAGGCCGGACAGCAAGAAGAAAACATGACTTCTTTTTTGTTATTTATGATTTTTTTAATAAGCTCTTCCGATTCTTCCATAATCGTCACGTCTGCGCCGAAGCTGGTATCGAAAACCTTATAAGCCCCGATTTTTTTTAGAGCAGAAAATATTTTTTGAGTTACAACCTCACCGGGAAGCATGCCAAATTCCTCTCCAATACTCACTCTAATTGATGGAGCAAACTGAAAAACTACTTTTTTCTTTTTTTCTAACAATAATTTTTTAACTTTTTGATAATCTTCAACTTCATAAAGCGCTCCTGTTGGACAATGAACAATGCATTGCCCACAATAGATGCAGTCCCTATTTTTTTCTTTTGAAGGGGTTATTTCAAAATCAAGCTTCTTTTCTTTGGTTGCCAAAAATCCGCCATTGGTCTGTTTGGCGCACATCTCCAGGCAATTTTCACAGTTTATGCATTTCTTTTGGTCTAAAATAATTGAGGGACCAAACTGGAATCTGGGTAGCTTTTTTTTACGATTAGAATGTTTCTTGATGTCAGGGTTATATTTTTCTGAAATATAGTGCAGATTGCAGCTACTCATGCGCTTGCATTTTTCACAATCATCGTCATGCTGCGCCAAAAGAAGTTCCAGATTTATTTTGACTGTTTTTTGAACCAATGGAGTGTCTGTAAAAATTTTCATTCCCGGTTTAGCAACCAAAGAACAGGCAGTTTTCAGATTTTTATCTCCCTCAACTTCAACCATGCACAGGCGGCAGCTCTCATGCGGTTTCAGGTCGCTATGATAACAAAGGGCCGGAATAAATATGCCGTTTTTTTTGGCGACTTTCAAAACTGTATCACCTTCATTGAACTCTAATTCTTTATTATTTATATATATTTTTAATTTATCCATTTTTTTATTTTTATAAATTACAAATACTTGTTTTAGCGTAGAAAATTTTATTTTTTAGGCTCGTACCTACTGGAACGGAGGGCTGAAAAATAAAATTTTCTACGCTATTTGCTAAAAATTATTTTTTTAATATTTTACTTATTAAAGTTTTGTAAGGATTGGCCATCCCCTTGCCTAATGGACAGAAGGAAGTTTTTTCCAGAGATAAAAATAATTCCTCTATTTTTTGATAATCTACTTTTTTATTATTTATCATTTCCAGTATGCGGAGCGACCCTTCACGGCAAGGCGTGCATTTATCGCAGTTTTCTTCGGCATAAAACTGCGCCCAAAATTTCATAAGCTTTATGGGATCGGTTTTTTTTCTGTCAAAAATAACAATAGAAGCTACTCCGCGCTTAGGCATATTCAGCTCTTCAGGCAGAAAAATTTCGCCAGCTGCTCCGCCTCCAATTTGCGCAAAAAAATCAAACTCAGGCCAGTTGCCTGTTTCTTCTAAAACTTTTTTGATTGGATAATCTTCTGGAAATTCAAAAACTCCTTTGTTTTTTACATTGCCAGAAATGGAAAAAAATGCTTTTCCTTCATATTTTTCATTCTCAATTTCATAGACACGATAAAAAGTTTCGATATTATTTATTAAAGTCGGCAAATTATAAAGTCCGGATTGGGTAGGATATGGCGGCTTTGAGCGAGGCTCTATGCGTTTGCCTTCAATATGAGACAAAAGTCCTGTTTCTTCGCCGGCAATATATTTTCCCGTTTTTCTGAAATAAGTTATGGGAAAACCCTGGCTGAATTTTTCCAAATTTTTTTTGTACTTATCGTAATATTTGTGGTTCAGATAAATAATAGCTTCGGAATTAGTAAATGTTTTTAGCGCTATTTTAATGCCTTCAATAAACTCTTCCGGATGATTTTTTAATATAAACTCATCTTTAAAAACTGACGGTTCTCCTTCCGAACCATTGGCGATTATGTATATTTTTTTACCTTCTTCTTTTTTCACAGCTTCCCATTTCATCCAAGTTGGAAAATCAGCCCCACCACGGCCCAGTAAATTAGCTTTTTTTATTTCAGTTATAATGTCTTTTTTCATATTTTTTTGATTTAATCATTTTTTGTAAAATTAATGCTAATGCACAACCCACTATAGCTGTGTATATCTGTAAAACGCCCATAGAAGTTGCAAATATGTCAGGTAAAACATTGGATTTTATTAGCATAACAGTTGGCAAATATAAAACCGTAAATTTAATTGCAATACTGGTGAGCAGAGAAAAATATTTGTTCCAATTTTGCTTAAAGTGCATATACTTAAAGGCAAAAACCAAGAGCAAATTTCCAATCCAGATAAATGGAATAGTATATATCAGAAAATAAGTGAATTGACCAAAAATCAAGCCACGCGACAAAACTGCTATGCTTGGCAATAATATTATCGGCAAAGTTTTATAGCCTTTCAAATTAAAAGCTGTCATAAACAGCAGCATATTAACAACAACCCCCACAACAACTTGAGGATGACCAATAGAAAAAGGTAATAAAAAAGCTACAATGGAAAACACAAGGCACTGCATTTCTTCGCTTATTTTTTCCATTTTAATCTCTCTAAGCTTTAGTGCTTCAATTAAAACATCCATTTTTTATTTTTATTTAAATGTTTAATTATTTTTTATCTAAAATGACAATGATTTTCGGCATCTTTTTAAAAGCCCATTCCTATAGTTAACTTTACGATAAATTACTGAAATAGGCAATCGGGATTTTTTGCTTTATATTTACCTGCTATTATTTGTGCAAAATACTAAACACGGTATACTGATTGTATGAATTATATTCTTATACATTATGGAGAGATTGCGCTAAAAGGCAAAAACCGTAATTATTTTGAGTCGCAATTAATAAAAAATATCAAAAATCAGCTGGGGTTTTTTGCTCCAGAAAGCTTTGGCAGTGTTTCCAAAACTTCAGGCGGGATACTGATAAAATTAAATGAAATAGGCACAAAAAATAAAGATAAAATAAAAGAGGCGTTGATGTGCATTTTTGGAATATCTAATTTCTATTTTGCAACCGATATTCCGCAAAATATTGAAAAAATTAAAAAAGCTTGCTGGGATATGATAAAATCTTATGGCATAAAAAAGGATTTTAAAACTTTTCGTATCAGAGCCCAACGATCAGATAAACAGTTTAAATTAACTTCCCAGCAGATAAATGAGCAGGTTGGTGAATATATCTATGAAAAATTGGATAGAAAAAAATCGGTAAACTTAAAAAAACCAGATCTTGAAATTTTTATAAATATAATTAATAAAACAATACTTCTGTCCTTAGAAAAAAATCAGGGACTAGTTGGCATGCCAGTTGGCACCGGTGGCAAAGCCATGGTTTTAATGTCTGGCGGATTTGATTCTCCGGTAGCCGCCTGGTTTCTTCTGAAACGCGGGGTTAACGTGCAATTTGCTCATTTTCATTCCATGCCTTATACATCCAAAGCTTCTGTTGAAAAAGTTGCTAGTTTAATTAAGACATTAAAAAAATTCGGCTCTTCCGGAATTATGTATTCTATTCCTTTTGCTGATGTGCAAAAAGAAATCATGATGAAAACTCCAGCCCCCCTGCGAGTTATTCTTTATAGAAGATTTATGATCCGCATTGCTGAAGCTTTGGCTAAAAAAGAAAAATGCTTGGCACTTATCACCGGCGACAGTGTCGGACAGGTTGCTTCGCAAACTTTAGAAAATATTTTAGCAGTCAACGAAGCTGCGGCTTTGCCAGTTTTTCGTCCACTGATCGGAATGGACAAGGAAGAAATTATGCAAAAAGCCAGAGAAATTGGGACTTATGATATTTCCAAACTTCCGCATGATGACTGCTGCACGCGCCTTATGCCAAAAAATCCAGAAATCCGAACAAAATTAAATGATATTTTGGAAGCTGAAAAAAGTTTGAATATAAAAAAAATAGTTGAAGATACTTTAGCTAAAACTAAAAAGATTGAAATAAACTAATAACCTTATTTAACAACTCTTTTTAATAATGGTGTGATGCGCGTAGTGATTTCGTAATTTATGGTTCCCAAGTGCTTAGCCAGTTCTTCAGCTGTAACTTCTTCCTTGCCTTGCCTACCTAAGAGGACAACTTCGTCCTCGTTTTTTATGCTTTTAATATGAGTTACATCAACTACAAACATATTCATAGCTACCCTGCCTAAAACACTGCAGCGTTGTCCTTGAATCAAAACTTCCCCTTTATTGGATAACCCGCGGTCATATCCATCGCTATATCCCTGCGGAATTATTGCTACTTTAGTTGGCTTTTTGGTTACGTATGTCAAACCATAACCTATGTAATGATTTTTAGGCAGTATTTTGACTTGTGCAACATGAGTTACCCAGCGCATAACTGCTTTTAATCTCAAGCCTTGTTTCTCAAATCTTTTTCTCAAATCTTCCGACGGCCACATTCCATAAAGACTTATGCCTAGCCTGATTAATTCCGACTTGCCTTCATTATTTTCATAAACCATTACTCCAGAACTGGCAGAAATATGGGTTTTAAAGTTTTTATACTCGTTTTTCTGAAATATTTTTATAGCTTGATTAAATATTTCCAGCTGTTTTTGCGCATGAGAAAAATCTGTTGTATCTTCTATGTTGGCAAAATGGGCATAAACACCATCTACTATAATGTTTTTGCACTTTTTGAGAATTTTTATAATTTCTGGAAAATCTTTCAATAAAACTCCCTGCCGTCCCAGAGCTGCATCTATTTTTATATGTACAATAGCTTTCTTTTTTATTTTTTTAGCAACAGCATTTAAGGACAAGATTTGATCTTTATTATAAACACATAAAATTCCTTTTAATTTCAGGGCTTCTGCTAGTTCATTTTTTGATACATAACCAAAAACAAGAATCTTTTTTTTAGAAACCTGACGCAAGCTCCTCAATTCCTCAATATCATCAACCTGGAAATAGTCGGCTTCTTTTTCTAAAATTTTAGCTACAATATTTTGCCCATGTCCATAAGCATTAGCTTTGATAACGGCCGCTATTTTTACTCCTGGTTTCACAAGCGATTTCATCGCTCGAAAATTATGGAATAGATTTTTTTTGGATATTTCAATATATGAAAGCATACTATCAAATTTTAATTTTAAATTAATGTGTGGTGGACCTAGGCGGAATCGAACCGCCGTTCGTACAACTCGCCCCAACACCAATTTTAATAAATGTGGACTGTAGGAGAGTTGAACTCCTGACCTCAGCAATGCGAATGCTGCGCTCTACCAACTGAGCTAACAGCCCAAATATTGGTGTGGGGGTAAAAATGTACTGTTCTGCCACTATACTATAGGCCCATTCTGTGTCCTTAGGAGGACTCGAACCTCCGACTTCTTGGACCGGAACCAAGCGCTCTAATCCACTGAGCTATAAGGACAAGGTAGGTAAAAATTACCAATAGTTACTATTAAATTATAACTTATCCTTTATTTGTTTTATTACAAAAAACAGGGCTACACAAGCCCTAGCATTGATAAGGTTTTGTTTATATCATTTTCTGCAGTCTGCAACTGCATTGCTGCCTTTGCAACTAATTTGGTATAATGATTCGTCATAACCTCCGGAATAAAGTTCTCCTGTTCCTTTTGAACCATAATTAATATATTCTTTTTTATAATTTCCAGGAATAGTGGATGTAGGATTTGTATATTGGGTCCCATTGTTATTATTAATAATTTCTTTCGAATTATTAATAACTGTGATTTGTTGTTCTCCTTTTTCGGCCTGATAGGAAAACTGTTTGCTATCATCGCTGAATTGAAAGTTTGTTATTTCAGAATAAACCTTACCCTCTTGCTGGTTAACAACAACAAAAGATCCTTCCTCTACGACTACTTTAAAGGCGATCTGTTGGCTGTCTGGGCTAAAAACTAAATAAGTTAATCCATTTTTTGTGCCTAGCTTTCCAATTTCATCGTAAACCTTACTTATTTTGTCATCCAATACCGCCACGAATTTTTTCTCTTTTTCTGCTATATAGGCTATATGATTTCCGTCTGGACTAAAAACAATGCTTATTATTTTTTCATAAGGAACACCTTTAGGGACACCGTCAATAACAATATAAGTTTGGCCATCAAGAATTCCACTAAAGGCAATTTTTTCTCCATCTAAACCGAAAGCTAAGCTTCCTATCTCATCATAAGCTTCGCTTTCTTGGCCGTTTATAATATAAACCCATTTATCATCCTTTCTGATCTTATAAACACTACTTTTAGATTCTGAACTGAATGACATTTTAGTTTCTTCACTTCCACCATCAATGCCATTTGAGACATTATTGATTCCATTATTGTGATTCTGGTTTTTCCTCGCAGAGTCATATTGCTTATTTTTAAAAATAAAAAATAGACATGCAAGTACCGAAATTATGGCTAATGCAGATAAGACAAGAACAATTGTTTTATTTTTTGTTTTTAATTCCATATGTTTTTTTCATTATACCACAAATTGTGATTATTCGCTTGAATATAAAAACAAGCCTAATAATAAAGGCTTTGTTTTTATTTTTTTGAACTCAGCATAACCGGTTGCTAAATAAAATAAGATAATTTTTAAAGTCCGGTATTTTTAAATTTATCCAAACATTAGCCATTCGGGTTTAAAAATTAGCAAAAAACCTATGATGATCATAAGGATTCCCCCAATAAAATGAGACCACCTGCTGTATCTGGTCGTAATTCCAGTCATCTGTAAAGTTGCCATCGCAATAAAAAAGACAATCAAGTCATCCAGCATAAAAAAGAATACATAGACTAAAATATAAAGGTAGTATTGCCACTTGGCCAAATTGCTTAAAGCTAAAACTTGAGTATAAACAGCGGGCAGTCCAGCTGAACAAATCAATTCCACAAGGTTAACTGCAAAAGCCAGGATTATTATGCCCACAAGTGCCAAATAAAAACTTTCTTGCTGGGTTATGTTTTTTAGTTTTTGAAAAATTTTTTGTCTTTTTTCAGATCTTGTGACCTTGCAACTTTGATCTTTGTTTGCAAAATATTCTTTCAAATTATACCCACCACCAGCCAAAGCAACAGCTCCTATAAATAATCTTACCCAGACAATCATTCCGATAAACAAAATAAGATTAAGCCAAGCCGCCATAAAAAGAAAATAAACGGAAGCTGAAGCTACGATAAAAGCACTGCCTAAAATGAACATGCGCTTTTTGTCTCCCATTCCCAAAAGCAAACTAATGAGAAAAAGCAATGACCACATAGCGCAGGGATTAAATCCGTCCAACACTCCCAGAATAATTGTCAGGATCGGCAAGGAAAAATTTTTTATTTCAATTTCCCCCAAAAAAGGAACTGTGATTTTTTCAGGAAGAGATGTGATTTCTTTCTTTGTTTTGTTTTCATTTTCTTTTGAGCCTGAAACGCCAATCTCAGCTCCAATATCACGGCAACCGTTGTTTATAGCACATTTTATAGCATCTTCAATTTGCGTTCCGGTATAAGATTCGTCCACCCAGCCTGTTACGTATTTTTCACCTATAACTGTAAAAGGAACGCCTCTGACGTCTGCGTTGAGTTTTTCCCCAAATTGAATCATCAAATCACGGTTTTCTTTGCTTCCCCATACTTCATATGATTGGATCTCTACTTGCGGATATTTTTTTGTGATTTTATCCAAAAAAGGCTTTTCCTTTTCACAATGAGGACACCCTTTCCCCCAAAAAAAGTAGATAGTGATTTCTTTTTCTGTTGCTTTATTGGAAAAAGGAAGAGCGTCTTGAGCTGAGGTGTTTTGAAGAGGTAAAAACAAAAAAACAAAGAAGGTTATAAAAAGTATTTTTTTTATGATATTGAAATTCATAATAGTTTATTTTTCTTTGTGTTCTTTTATATTTTTCGAGTAATTCTTACTTTAAAATCTTAATATTTTTGAGCATTATTCTTTCACTGTCTTTATTAAAAAAATAAAAATAGTAAAATTCTTATCAAGCTCATCCTTTTTTGCTATTTCTTTGTCGGTAGCTGCAGATAGTCTTAGAATTATATTTATAGAAAGGAGTTAGTATGTTTGTATACCATATTTAAGTTAATAATCCAAAACTTGTGAACTTTCATAATTTATAATCAAAACTAAAATTTATATTCAACTTTTTATTTATATAGTTTAATTATAGCATAATATTAAAAAATTATAGCAAACTTAGCACAAAGTAAACAAAAAAAGCCAAGCCAATACCTAATACAAACATTTTGATGTCTCTGTGTTTAAAGCTTTCAGGAAGAAGTTCATGAAGTGATATAAAAAGCATAGCTCCAGCTGCTAAACACAATAAGGCTGGGTTGAAATTCCGAAAACTAGTAAGCAAGCTGATTCCCAAAATAGCTCCAAGAAAAGTAGCCAGTACGGAAAATATGGCTGCTATGAAACAAAAGTTATTTCTACCCGGTTTTATCTGTGATAATGTTAAAATGTATCCTTCGGGAATGTTATGCAAAAAAGTAGCTATTACAACCATAAATCCAAGCGAGACTGAATGGCCAAAAGAGCTTGGAATAGCAAAGCCTTCGGGAAAATCATGAAGCACAAGACCAATAGCAATGAGATAAGATATCTTTATTAAACATTTTCCCTTACAATCCTTGATCTCTTTCATTGAATGTAAATGCGGAATAACCAGGTTGGATATCCAAATTATGAAAGCTCCAAGCATAACCCAAAAAATCAAACTTTTTATATCGATATCTTTGAAAGCAGTCGGGATAAGTTCAAAAACTGATATTAAAATCATCAGGCTGGCAGAAAAACTCGCGCTAATAATAATATTCTTTTTTGTTTTCTTAAAAAGACTGCCCAAAAAAACTCCTATTAAAGTAGCCAGGCCAGATAAACTAGCCAGGATTAATATATTTACATTAGACATAAATAAGGCATGCTTTTTTTATTCTTCAATTCTTAATGCTTTTCCCTTAACAATTGCTTCTGCAATTTTAATTCTGGCAGAAGACAAAATCCGCTGAAAAGTGCTCTGCGAAGTATTCATTTTTTCAGCTGCTTCAGTTTGCTCCAGCCCATCAAAATCCTTAAGCTTTACCGCTTCCATTTCCTCTTTGCTTAAAACAATCTCTTCTAAATTATGCATTGGGATTCCCTGGGGCTTAAAGTAATGTGCTTTAGGCCTAAAATGAAGACGCCTGCAAATTCTTGGTCTTACCATATATTTATTATTTTACTGAGTTAATATTATTATACCATCAAAAATACTCTTCTCCTTTTTCGTTAGCCAAAGAAAGAGAAAGACTATTTTTGACAAGAATGGTTATTTGTCTAGCTCTTTTAATTCTTCTTCTACCATTTTAAGTTCTTGCTTCAAATCCTCAATTTCAGCTTTTAGTAAATCCTTTCTTTCGTTTTTCGGCATTGCTTTATATTTATCATAAAACCATCCGCACATAACTCTCCCATAACCCCTGCCACGGCCTAATCCTGAACTATATCCTCCTCCGCAAGGACCCATTCCGCGTCCTGTCATTGGTCCCATTCCTCTAGGACCTGTCCCGTTTCTTCTTGGCATATAAATCACCTGCCTTTCTAGTTTATTTTATTATTTAGATATATATTATGAATATATACCCATAATATAATACTGTCAAGATTAGAATATATTTCAGCAAAAAACAGACAGTTCTAGTCGCCTCGAAAAACACAAAAAAGTAGGCTTATGTAAGCCCTAAATTCATTGGTCGGGGTGCAGGGATTCGAACCCTGTCTAAATGGTCCCAAACCACTCGTGCTAGCCGTTGACACCACACCCCGCTTTCATCACGCTAAAGCGAAATTACAGCAGGACAAAGTCCGCAAGTAATCAGCGCAAAGCGAATATTAAAACTAATGTCTATATTATATTAAAAAAATTTACCAGTCAATTATTAATTTGAAACTATAATATCGGCAACTTCATTTTCTCCCAGCTGTTCATTTATTTTTTTAATGATATCCTTCTTTTGTTCTGAAATTTCATCTGACCAAAATGAATTCGCTGATTTTATAAATATTTTTTTATCCCCAAAAAAATTTGGTTTGATATTTTTAACCCCCTGCTTGCCGTATTCTTCTTTTATTATCATTTCAAAAATATAAAAAATAGTCTTTTGATCTATTTTTTTTCTGACTAATTCTTTTTTATTTAATAAGCTTCCTATTTTTTTCATGATCAAATATAAAATATCAAGCATTTCATAGATTTGCACCCATCAGTACAGAGGAATACAAAATTAAAATTATCTTTTTTTGTTTGATTTAAGACTAATAAAACTAATTCTTTATAGGCATTATTACATAAGTATATGAAGATAGTTCTTCATTTTTTTCGCCCTGAACCATTTTTATGACTGCTGCTGATGTCCCACTGTTCATAAGTAAAATAAACTTTGGCATTGTGATCGCCTGGAGTGCATCTGTCATATATCGCGGATTAAAAACTGCTTCCTGCGACGATCCGTCAATTTTGGCATCCAACATAGTCCTATTTTCGCCTATTTCTTCTGATTTTGATTGAATTATTACTTCATTTTTTTTGTCATTAGCTGAAAATTTTACTTCTCCTGATTTATTATTTGTAAAAACTCCGGCAATTTTTACAGCTCTAAGCGCACTATCTTTTTCCATGATAATTTTTGTTGCAAATTTTTGCGGAATAATTTGCCGGTATTCAGGATATTTACCATTAATAAGTCTTGAGACGATTCTCACATTGCCAATCTGAAAAAATATCTGGCTTTCTTCTATGCTCACTTCTATCACTTGTGTATCATTGTCAATAACCCGAAAAACTTCCAAAAAAGTGTTCAATGGAACAATAATGGAGTTTGTTTTATCAGTAAAAATACTGTAACTTTGGGAATTTGTTTTTTTAATATTTATAACAGATTCTGCTAAGCGAAAGCTGTCGGTTGCGGCTATGTGCACTTCGTTTTTTTGCAATAAAACATTCATGCCAGTAAGCTCTGGCCTTGTTGAATCTATAGAAACACATGGAGCTAGGCGAGGGATTGCTTCTTTAATTTCTTGAGCAGGAAGAGAAAAAAGAAATTCACCCTGCATTTCAGGTATTATAGGAAAATCTTGTGCTTGAAGACCTTTTATTTGAGCTTTAAATGAGCCACTTTCTATATATAAGGTCTGTTCTATAACTTCTAAGGAAACTATACTTTCGGCTGGAATATTGTTTATAAAGTTGCTAATTAATTTTGCTGGTATTGTAATCATGCCCTCCTTTTCTATCTTAGCTCCAATTTTCAGAAAAACTCCGATTTCTAGGTTAGTAGCGGAAATTTTAAGCATTCCATGATCAGTTTGCAGCAAAATATTTTCCAAAATAGGCAAAGTTATTTGTTTGCCTACAACTCTTTCTGTGCTATATATGGCTTTTTTAAAATTTTCCTGAGTGCAGGTAAGTTTCATATGAAAATAAATAAATAAATTAATTAATAGTTTTGTTTATTTAGACTATACTGCATATAACATTTCTTTTAGAACATTCACATCTTCTCTGACTTTTTCGTCTATCTCGCTGTCTTTGCTTATTTTTTCAAAAGCATGCAGCGCAGTCGTATGATCTCTACCGCCAAAATGATTGCCGATACTTGGATATGAAATATTTAATTCACTGCGCATAAGATACATTGCTAAATGCCGTGCATAAGCAACTTCTTTCTTGCGGCCTTTTTCTGTTAGTTCCTTATTGGACACATTAAAGTATTGTGAAACAGCCGAGATTACATGTTGCGCTTGCACTCCTTTTTTCTTTCCGCTTGAAATTATTTCTGCAAGGGATTGTTGGACAAATTTAAGTGTGGGAATTTTTTTATTAAACTCACATTCAGCAACTATTCTATTAAGAGCTCCTTCTAGTTCACGTATATTGTTCTTTACATTTTCGGCAATATATCTAAGCGTTTCTTCGTCGAAATTATAATTTTTTTCAGCTGACTTTGTTTTTAAAATTGCTATACGTGTTTCCAGATCTGGTTTGCCTATATCAGCAATCATTCCACCTTCAAAACGAGATCTTAGTCGCTCCTCGAGCGTGGCAATAGCTTTAGGAGGACGATCACTACTTATAACTATCTGCTTATTTATTTGATAAAGCGCATTGAAAATGTGAAAAAATTCATTTTGAGTTTTCTCTTTTCCTGATAAAAACTGTATGTCATCAATTATAAGCAGGTCTATGGCTTGGTAAGCTGTTTTAAATTCATTAACATTTTGATTGCGTATTGAATCAATAAGCTCATTAGCGAAACGCTCTGAGGTTATATACTTTATTTTTTTATGAGGATCTTTTTTGAAAACTTCATTGCCTATAGACTGAAGCAGATGCGTTTTTCCGAGTCCGACTCCTCCGTATATAAACAATGGATTGTATACTTTTCCCAGATTTTGTGAGACTGCAAAACAGGCAGCGCGTGCCAATTCATTGTTTTCTCCTACAACAAAATTTTCAAAAGTATATCTCAAGTTTATATTTTTTTCATTTTGGTTTTGTGTAATTTTCTGGTCTAATGATTTTTGCTGAAAAGGAACAGCAGGATTGTCTGGCTGTCCATCTTGTGCAATAGAAACAATTGAATCAATTTTTTTTGTATCACGCTGAGGAAACTGATCAGCACTGTAAATAATACAAGATATCTCTTTTATGTCTTCCTGAAAGTTTCTTATTGCTTTAAAAATATAAGTATTATATTTATTCTCTAACCATTCTTTCGCAAATCCATTAGGCACGCCTATAACAATCTTGCCATTTTCATTAGAGATTATGGAAGTATTTTTAAACCAAGTGCTAAAATTAGCCTTCGAAATTGATAGTTCAATTTCTCCAAGTGTTGCTTGCCAAAGCTCCGCATTATTCATATAGTTAAAGCTTTTTAATCAAGTAAAGGAAATTATACCACGTGGCTTACATCGATACCAGGCAAAAATAAACTTAAATGTTGATAAGATGTGGATAAGTGGATAAGTCTATTTTGTCCTCTTGCCAAGCTTTATTTTCACACGTCTTTTATAAAAAAACAAGCTTTCTGGTAAATATTCCCAACTTTATAGAACTTCCTATTCATGCTACTAATTGTAACGTCTGTCAATATGGCAGATTTAAACCTTTGTTGCGCTATTTTTCGGTGATAATGTTGTTGACTTTTTATGTGTGGCTGATAAACTTTAGTAGTAATCAATTAATTTGTTTATATACTTTATTACTATGAAAAGAACATACCAACCAAAAAAGGGGCGCAGAAAAAGTCGACATGGCTTTCTAAAACGCATGGGTACTAAAAAGGGCGCAGCTGTAATCAAAAGAAGGAGACAAGTTGGCCGCAAAAAGCTTTCTGTTTAAGTTAAGCAGATCATTGTCCATGTTTTTATGAGATAGTAAAAAAATAACTAAATTATGCTTTCTAAAAAATATAGATTAACGAAACGCGAAGATTTCTATTCTGTATATAAAAAAGGATTCTGCATTGAAGAAGATGCTCTTTTAATCAAATATTTGAAATCTGAACAACCCTTAAGCCGTATAGGGTTTTCGGTCAGCAAGCATTTTTCCAAGAAAGCCGTATCAAGAAATCGAACAAAAAGAGTGCTCCAAGAAGTTTGTCGATTTTATCTTCCCTCATTAAAAAATGGCTTTGATATAGTAATTACCCCAAGACCAAACCAAGAAAGGATTGAATTTAATAAAACAAAGGATATTTTAAATAACATTTTTATAAAAGCTAATTTGTTTAAATAATATTTCTCCAATTGGGAGATTTTGCTAAAACAAAATGACTATTCTCTTTCATTCACTTATATATCAGCCTCTCTATAATATGCTTATTTTCCTGTATAATATTGTTCCGGGAAAAGATTTTGGCATATCAATAATCCTTATTACGATACTTCTCAGGATAGTTTTGATCCCTATATATAAAAAACAGATAGAGTCACAGAAAAAAATGCAAGAGTTGCAGCCTAAAATAAAGGAACTGCAAGAAAGAACAAAGGGAAACAAAGAACAACAGACAAAGCAAATGATGGAATTATATAAGGAGCACAAAACAAATCCTTTTTCCGGTTGCCTGCCTCTTATAGTCCAGCTGATTTTCCTCATTGCAATCTATAGGGTTCTGATAACTATTTCAAATAATGGATTATTAGCAGACACTTCCCAGCTTTATTCTTTTGTTAAAAACCCGGGACAAATAAACCAGTTTTTTATTGGCATAGTTGATCTCACAAAACCAAGTGTTGTAATTGCGGTTTTAGCGGCTATAGCACAGTATTTCCAAACAAAGATGCTGATGAAACAACAACCTAAGGTTGAAAAGAAAAATGATTCTGACAAGCCAGATTTAGCACAAATGATGAGCAAGCAAATGCTGTATCTTGGTCCAATTATGACTCTTTTCATAGGAATAAAATTTCCCGCAGGACTTTCTCTTTACTGGTTAATCGGAACACTATTCATGCTAGTACAGCAGTTTTTGATTGAAAAGAAATCATTACGCTAATTTTTCACAATTTACAAATATATGGAAGAACAAATAAGCAATGACCTCAAAAAAATTATTACGGATTTAATCCAAAAAATGGGTTTTTCTGCTCAGGTTTCTGTTTCAAATTCCAAAGAAAATGACAGCATAATTTGCAATCTTTCGACCGACACTGATTCTCATTTTCTCATAGGACAACATGGTACAAATTTACAAGCAATACAACACATTGTCAGGCTTGTTGTAAGAAAAAAAATATCAGAAAAAATAAACTTTATTCTTGATGTAAATTCTTATAAACAGCAGAGAAATGAGTCCATAGCAGAACAGGCTCAATCTGCAGCTAAGGAAGCAATAACTCAGCATCGCGCAATAATTATGAAACCCATGTCGACATATGAACGCAGGATTGTCCATATGGAGCTTTCAAAAAATCCTAAAGTTTATACAGAAAGCGTTGGGGAGGGAGATGAGCGAAAAATAATCGTAAAGCCAAAAGATTCTATCGAATAATTTTAGTTTCATAATTAAATGGCTATCGCACGAAAAATTGCGTATAATGTGGTTTTTAATGTAATTACTAAGATTCTTTCAACTATTCTTGCTTTAGTTGGGATAGCTTTTATTACGCGATACCTTGGAACACAAGGCTTCGGTGATTATTCTACTGTTTTAGCTTTTTTTTCGTTTTTTGGTTCAATTGCTGATCTTGGATTGTATTCCATAACTGCGCGCGAGATTTCACGACCTGGCGCTGATGAAAAAAAAATATTAGGCAATGCCTTTTCCCTTCGCCTACTTTCTTCTGTTACAGTTTTTATTATTACCCCCTGTATTATTTTTTTCCTTCCTTATTCTCATGACGTAAAATTGGGAATATTTATCGCAGCAGCTTCTTTTGTTTTTTCTTCAACCTACATGGTTCTTAATGGCGTCTTCCAGAAAAATCTAGCCATGGATAAGGTGGCGGGAGCAGAAGTCCTTGGAAAATTACTACAAATTATAATAATAGTACTGGCCGTTAAGAATGATTTAGGATTTACATCCATTGTTCTGTCCGTGCTTTTCTCTATGATTTTTAATTTTCTTGCTGTTCTTCTCATGGTAAATAAATATATCCCCCTTAAGCTCCAGTTTGATTTTGCTTATTGGAAAAAATTCCTTAAAGAATCCCTGCCTCTTGGAATATCTGTTGCAGTTATATTTATGTATTTTAAAATGGACACAATTATTTTGTCTATACTAAAAACAAATGCAGAAGTTGGCATATACAACGCGGCTTATAAGGTCATAGAAAATGCTTCATTTTTTCCATCCATGATTACGGGTTTAATGTTTCCCCTGTTTTCTTTGCATATTTTTTCTGATAAAAAAAGATTTTACTATTTAGCCAATGAAACATTCAAGGTTTTCACTATTCTTATCGTACCTATAGTAGTTGGAACACTATTTCTTTCGGAGGGAATAATAAACCTTATTGGTGGAGCAGCTTTTTCCCAATCAGCTGGAACTCTACGAATTTTGGTTTTTGCTTTGGCTTTTATTTTTTTTGGAGGATTGTTCAATAATATCCTGATTGCAAGTAATCATCAAAAGAAAATGCTTTGGGTTTTTGTGGCCTGCGCCTTATTCAACATAATTTTTAATATCATTTTCATACCTTTATTTTCTTATACCGCTTCCGCTGTCATATCTTCTTTCACTGAATTTTTTGTAGCCTTGGCAGGATTTGTTCTCACTGCAAAATATGTTGGCTACATTCCTTTGGTAAAAAATTTTCCTCAGATATTATTGTCTGGGCTAGCCATGGGTGTTTTTCTTTACCTTTTCAGAAATCAGGGATTTTTCTTACTTGCAATATCAAGCTCTTTTGTATATGCGACATTCCTTTGGATAACTAAAACAATAACCTTTAAAGAATTCTCTGAAATTTTCACTACCAAATAAAATACTAGGAGATGGCAATAATTTATTATGAGCGAAAAAATATATCCAAAAATTTCTGTCATTGTACTTAATTTTAATGGCAAAAAAACTCTCGACAATTGCTTGTCATCGGTCTTTCATTCTGATTATTCCAATTTTGATGTTGTGGTTGTAGACAATAATTCTGAAGACGGATCACTAGAACAAGCGATGAAACTTTTTTCCCGTGCATATTTTATTAAAAACGATGATAATGTTGGTTTTTCCAAGGGAAATAATATTGGAATCCGCTATGCTTTGGAAAAATTTGCCGACTATGTTTTTATTTTGAATAATGACACGCTTGTTGAAAAAAATACTCTTTCCTTATTGATTGATGCTATGGAAAATTATCCTTTGGCTGGAATCGGAAGTCCTTTGGTTTTCACTCCTGATAACACAAGCATTTGGTTTGCTGGAGGAAATATCCATTGGAAAAAAATGAAAGCCAGTCATTTGCACAAGATAGAATCGGAAGCTCCATATCCGACCGAATATATAAGTGGCTGTGCCATGCTTGTCAAAAAGGATGTTTTTAAAAAAATAGGCCTTTTTGATGAAAGATTTTTTCTTTATTACGAAGATGCTGACTTTTCTTTTAGAACAAAAGAGGCTGGCTTTAAATTAATAATTATTCCTTCAGCACATATAAGGCATTTTGAGCAAAGCAATGCAATTAATAAAATGAAGGCTTATTGGCTAGTTTTATCTGGTCTTATTTTTTTTCGCACTCATTCTTCTTTCTTGAATAAGCTTTGGATCTTTTTTGTATATATTCCGCTCAGAAAATTGAAAAATTACTACGACGTGTGTTTCGGAAAAAATAATGTTGCGCGTGATGTGCAAAAAGCTTATAAAGATTTTAAAAATGCTTTTAAAAAGTAATGGATGTCTCTTTTATTATTATTAATTATAGGAGCAGGAATTTTTTAGAAAATTGTATAAAATCCATATTTAAATATGCCACAAATTTTTCCTTTGAGGTTATTATAATAAACAACGATAGAGAAGCATTAGAAAAAATCTTAGATTCATATGATTTAAAAATAGTGGAAAATAATTTAAACAAGGGCTTTTCTCACGCTTCAAATCTGGGAGCTGAAAAAGCGACAGGCAAAATATTGTTTTTTTTAAACGCTGATACTGAACTCACGGATTATAACATCATTGACATTAAGAATTCTTTCAATGATCCACTTATTGGTGCAGCTGCGCCAAAGCTAATATTGCCGAATGGGCATCCTCAGTCTTGGGGGGCTGGTTATGAAATAACTTTTTGGGATATCATTAAAAACAATTTAGGATACATAAAAAGCAAAGCTGTTTGGTTTAAACAAGAAATCAGTGAGGTTGATTGGGCAAGTGGAGCTGCTTTAGCTGTTTCAAAAGAAGTTTTTGAAAAATGCCATGGGTTTGATGAAAATTTTTTCATGTATTTCGAAGATGTTGATTTGTGCAGACGCATAAGAAATATGGGCAAAAAAATTATACTTTTCCCAAATGCCCATGTTATCCATAATGGCGGCCAAAGTAAATTAAATGCAAAAAAACAAAAGGAACAATACTATCTGTCACAGGATTACTATTTTAAAAAGAACTTTGGCACGATTTATTATTTCATGATAAGGACAATCAGAAGTATTTTTTTATTTTTTATAGGATAATCTTTGTCTCATGTTTTATAAAATTTTTCTGATTTTTTGCGCATTTTTGCCGTTTCAATTTGCTCTAAACCCGCTGGAAGGAGTCGATTTAGCCGTGTCCAGAATAATCATACCTTTGCTGTTTATTTTTTGGATAATCATTTCAATAAAGAACAAATATCCACTGATTATAAAAAATAAAATAACTTACTCTCTTGTTCTTTTTGCTTTACTTGCTGTCATTTCTCTTTGTTTTTCTCAAAAAATAAGCTGGTCATTGAAAAAATTAATGTTTCTTTTTTCTTTGATGCCTGTTTATTTTATTGCTGCCCACCTATTTTATGAAAAATACCGACAACGTAAAATAATCATTGCTCTTGTTGCTGGTGCAGGTATTATTTCCCTTTTTGGACTCTTCCAGTTTGCTTCTCAATTTATTTTTGGAATAGATTTTGTTTATTCGTTTTTAGCAGAAAAGATTGCTCCATTTTTTCTCGGAAATTCGTTCTCGAAAGAAGTTCTTTCTTATCCCAGCTGGCTAGTCAACAGTGACGGATCTACCTATATGCGTACAATTGCAAACTTTCCCGATCCACATATGTTTTCCTATTATCTTGAAATGCTTATGCCTTGGTCCCTGGTTCTTTGGGCGACAGCAACTAAATATAAAAAAGCTTTTCTTCTTATTTTTGTTTCGATATTACTGGCTGATATTTTTACTTTTACGCGCGGAAGTTATGTCGCCATCATTGCTGGCACATTGACGACTTTGCCTTTAGTCTCCAGGCGTGTGGTTAAAAAATTATTGGCTGGAGTTTTGTTTTTTGTCTTATTAATCATGCTTGTTCCGCATAACCCAGTTGCTGGCAGACTCATATCAACTTTTGACGTGCAAGAAGGTTCCAATAAAGCAAGAATTTCCAACTGGCAACAAGCATTGGAAATTATAACAGAAAAACCCTTGGGAGTAGGTATAGGAGCCTATTCGCTTGAAATCAAGCCAGATGCTGATTATCGCGAGCCTATTTATGCCCACAATTTATACCTGGATATAGCCAGCGAACTTGGTGTTTTGGCGACAGGTGTTTTTCTTTTTCTTTTGCTTTATGTTTTTATTGTTTTTTGGAAAAATGCCAAAAAAAATCCTTTTTTTATAGCTGGAGTTGCCAGCATAACTATTTTTTCCATTCATTCATTATTTGAAAATCCATTGTTCTCTGTTCATGTCTTAATTCTTTTCTTTATTATTATCGCTTTAAGTTCTGCTGTTGAAAAATATGAATAAAATACTTTCTATTGAAAATTTTTTCTGCTTGGTTATTTTCAGCCTGCCCTTATATTTGTACCGCTTAAGCCTTGGAGGAATATCAACCAATCTTTTCGAGATATTAGCGGTTTCAGTTATGTTTTTTTCATTCTTTAAGAGAAAAAAATTATTTATAAATGATTTTTACGGCCTGCCAAAATATTTTATTGCTTCTGTTGTTCTTGTTGTAACGGGAGTTTTATTTTCAATACTTCTGAATAATTCTTATGCTTCGGGCTTTTCCATTTTCAAGAGCTGGTTTATTTTGCCGATTATTTTTTCTTTTATGCTCTATGTTTTTTTGGACTCGGAAATTTTTCTTGAAAAAATATTCATGACAATTTTTCTTTCTACCGCACTCGTTGGCGCCATAAGCATTGTCTATAAAATATTGGGAATTGTAACTTATGACAATCGCTTGCAATCTTTTTATTTGTCTCCTAACTATCTGGCTATGTATATTGCTCCAGGAATATTTTTCGGTTTTTATTTTTTAGCCAAGTCTTTCAGAAAAAATGCGTATGGATACGGTTTTTTTACAAATGTTTTTTTGCTGTTGCTTGTTTTATCGCCTTTATATTATACCTATTCCTATGGGGCATGGATGGCCGCTTGCACTTCTTTTTTGGTTTTAATAGTACTTGCTGCAAAAAAAAGGAAGTTTCTGTTTATAGCGATCTTTCTTTTAACTATTGCAGCTGCATTTGTACTTCAGATAAATTCTCCCAAGTTTTTAGATTTGTTTTCTGAAAGATCATCCTGGGCATCTCGGACTATGGTTTGGAAAGCTTCTGTGCTTATGATTAAACAAAATCCAGTTTGGGGGGTTGGACCAGGAAATTTTCAGACAAATTATCTTTCTCTTCAGAAATATTTTCCTCCTTATTTACAATGGGCAGTTCCAGAACCTCATAATATTTTCTTGGCTTTTTGGATACAGACTGGCCTGCTTGGTTTAGCTGGTTTTTTATTTTTATTATTCTATGTTTTCCGAATTCTCTTGGATATTTTAAGAGATAACAAAAAAAATGCAGCTTTTGCTGCACCTATTTTTGGTTTTTTTCTTTACACTGTTTTACACGGATTGATAGATACTCCTTACTGGAAAAATGATCTCTCTTTTCTGTTTTGGGTTTGTGTTTTTTTAACTCTTGTTGTTTATAAAAAATATAAACATTAATAACTTTCTTCCACTTTCGTTTTTCATTTTTCTATTTTGTTTACATTTCAATTCTGTACAATTTGCCGTCAATTTTATTTACAAAATAAAGAAAGTCTTCAGTTTTGGAAAGAAATAAATTGCTTGAATCGTATTTTTTGGGAATGTTTGCTGAACTTACCACACGCTCTTTCTTGGCTGTAGCAACATCCATTTTCCAAAAAGTATCTTCGGTTGTAAATTTGTTTTCTTGGTAATCGTTTGGCATAACAGCCTTATCGGGTATCCCTCCGGGAAGAGCATAATAAATGGTCTTTCCGTCAGATGACCACACACACTTTGAAACCATGGTGGGTATGTTTAAATCATGATACTCGCCACTGCTTGTTACCAGCCCAAGCGTGGTTATCTTGCTGTTTTCACTAGCCAAGGAACTTACAAGCGCCTGTGTTCCATCCGGAGACCATAAGTAATCCGCTCCATGTTTCCCCCTAAAAATAGTTTGGGGCTGACCACTGATTGCGTTTACTATTATTAATTGTGATTCTTGCCCTGCGTCAGGATAATTCCAGTAGGAAACATTGGGAGTTGATGGAACAGCGGACATGGATATTTTTCTGAAATCTATATTGGCAAGCTTCTGCCAGTTTCCTCCGTCCGGATCAGCTATGTTTAAAGATCTTTCCTTTTTTATCGAGTCATAATATTTATAGAAAATTTTTGCACCTGCATTGTCCCAAACAACTAGGTCGGTGCCATCTTTTAATCTGGTACCCTTTTTGTTTTGGTGATCATAGGCATAAAAATAAGTCTGCCCATCTTTTTTGAAAGTTGTCAGAACCTTTTTGTGGTCAAGAGACCACAACGCGCCAGCCAGACCATCGAGCTTGGTCGGGTCTATTTGTTTTTCTCCACTGCCGTTCTCAATCGCTTGCCAAACAGTTCCGTCTTCTGCCGAATAAAAAACTATTGTTCCGTTTTTTTCGTCAAAAAATGGGCTCATTACTTCCTGATCAGAAACTGATTTTATTTTTTCAGGTATTTTTTGCGGAACCATTTCTTTGTTTTCCTCTGGCTGGACAATTTTTTCCGGAACATCTTGTTTAAAAGCAAAGTTATATATGCCTAAAAAAAAGAGAATGAATACGAGCAAGGCTGAGGAAAATATAAAAATTTTTTTCATAAATATTTTGTATTGTTATTAATTGCAAGCTGAAGACATTTTGGGCTTTTCGAAGTGCCAGGGCTCAGAAGCAAGAACGCAAAAACCTTTTTCTTTCATTGCATCGATAAGGGGTTTTTGTATTCGTTTGCAATTGCCAATATCTTTTAAACATTGTTTTTGATAAATAACTTGAGCTCCGCCTTTGGCAACCCATATGTCTGCCGCTGCGCCCACGCAATGTGGACATCTCTTGAGAGAATCTCTTCCGTTTTTTAGTGTGTTGGTTGGTATCCTGCATTGACTTGATCTTTTTGTAGTAGGATAACTTCCACAGTTTTGTATCACTAGCGCCTTCTGTTCCTCGAAAGTCCTGATGCCAGAAGTTACTATCGTTTTCACGCCTTTGCTATTAGCATAATCTAGCGCCTCGATAAACGGCTGGCTAAGTGGCTTGGTGTTGCGTGATTTGCTTTGGGCTATATCTCTTGGTGTCGGCGCTGGTGTTGGTCCAGGAGATATTGCGTCTTCATCTTCTGCTCCTTCTTCAATAATTACCGGCACAAAAGCTATATTTATATTAGTAAGATCGGGGTTGATGACATATACAATCAGATAAGCTGACATGGCCGCCACAATGCCCAGCAGAGAATCAGCAATCAATTGCTTGGCGGTTTCAGCTCTGGCAGTGTTGCCTGCGCTGGTCATATACCAAAATCCGCCTATGGTTATCATAAAAAGTCCGGCGATGCCAACTGTCCAGATGCCGAATTTATAGATGGCTAGGATCAGATCCGGAAAACTCTCAACCTTTGCGCCTGCATCATAAAAACCAGGAATACCTTGTAGCAGTTTGTATTCCATTATCGCAGCCTGAGTTGTGTTGCTTAGTCCCCAAAAAAGAAAAAGGGCTATGGGGATAATTAAAAAAAATTTTTTCATTTTAATTCTTTTGGGTATAATGCAATTCTGTTTTTTATTGATTATTATTACTCTCCGGACTGAAAGGTTCTCTGGATAATACTTAGATCAACTTTTGTAAGATCGGGATTGATGATATATAAAATCAGATAAGCTGACATGGCCGCCACAATGCCCAGCAGAGAATCAGCAATCAATTGCTTGGCGGTTTCAGCTCTGGCAGTGTTGCCTGCGCTGGTCATATACCAAAATCCGCCTATGGTTATCATAAAAAGTCCGGCGATGCCAACTGTCCAGATGCCGAATTTATAGATGGCTAGGATCAGATCCGGAAAATTATCCACAGTTTCGCCTGCAGCGTAAAAGCCAGGAATCCCTTGCAGTAGATTGTACTTCATTTCTACACCATGAACTGCTCTGCCTAAAAATAAAGAGGATAGAAAACTTATTGCTATAATTATTTTTTTTCTTTTCATTTTTGTTTTATCTCATAATTATTCTTATTGAAATTTTTTAAAACATTTTTAAACAAGCTATCCATTTTGTTTTTATTCTTTTTTTTCAAAAATTGATTCTGGCATTAAAGAAAATATTATCCCCATCGAGAACACCAGAACGATTGAAGTTACTGTTATTCTTAGCAAAAACAACATCTGCTCTGGCAGGTTTGTTATGAGGCTCGCAAAAATACCTGCTTTTTGGGGACTTTTCATAAACGTTATAGGGTCTTTTGTCACTTCTATAACAAACTCCTGATTAACATAGATGTCTTTATTTGAACTTAGAGGAGAGATGCCCCACTTATCTTTAAGCTCTTTGCGCAAAGCATTGAGACCCTCCCTCTCCGCTCTTTCTAGTTTTGCTGTTCTGACTTTATATCCCACCAAATAGCTGTCCTTAGCTTCTTTTTTAACTGTAAATTCGAATGTGGAAGAATCTCCTGTAGAGGAAATTGTAATATCACCATCATCATTTCCATATGAAGCATCTCCATCTAATACCTGGACTCCATCAAGATACCATTCAAAAACTGCTTTTTGCCCAAAACTGTTTCCTGCAGTAGCTGTTAAAGAAACCCTCGTGTCTTCTTTAGCTTCCATAACTGTATTACTAAAAGAGTCAACTTCATTGTTGTCTACGGTGTAGTATGTGCCCATAAATTTTCTCATAGCTCCTGAGGCACTGGATATCTGAGCATAGGATCCGACAATAACAAATCTTTGGGTAATTTCTTGCCTGACGCCATTTTGGTTTGTTCCCCTAGCAACAACATTCACGGATTCTCCCGGATTACCTATAATAGGAAAGATTAGACCATTAAAACCCTGGCAGAGAGTTGAAAGACATTCCATTGATTGGCCGTTAACTTTCCAGGAATAGCCGCTTCCTCCATCTACCTCGACCGCCACTAATTTGTTTTGTGTCACGGGACAAATTGCTTCTCCTTGTCCATTACATATTTGACTTCCTATACTAATCCCTGATGCGGAATAGCTTATCTCTCTTACTTTTATTGTTTCCGTTTGATTTCTAACCTTAACGATAACCTGCCCTTGGCTTGATTGGCCAGAGTTATTGTCCGTGGTTTTTACTGTAATCCTTAGATAAAATATGTCGCCCTCTATATCTAATGTGAGCGGGAAGCTTATTTTGCTTTTACCTAAACCGCTTAAAGATCCTATTTTCACGTCCTGTCCGCCCGTGCTTGATTCAGTTGGCGGAGAAGTAAATGCCTCCACTTTCCACTCATAATAAATGTCTTTCAAATCACCCGAGTTTTTTGACATAGCCTGAACCGTCAGGGTGTCGCTGTTTAAACCCTCTGGGTCATTCAGGGGATTTGTAGGCGTGGCAGAAAGTTTTGTTTCAAAAGCATATGAGACTCCGCCGGTTGCATCACTGCTAAGCGGATCCACTAAGTTTTCTTCTAGGCATCTATCTAAATCAAAATCTGTAGTCAATATTCCTTTATTGTTTTCAGGGTCTTTATAAAAAGCTGTCGTTGCTGTTCCATTAGTTCCTCCGTCTGTCATTTCTTTCCCCACTATGTCCTTTAATTCATCACACTTGCCTTTTGAAAATGCCCACATAATCATATTCTTTGAATCATTGTGTGGTCCCGCTAGTTGGCTTTCGCCCTCAACAACCACCCCGATTTCATCGCCATCAGTATATGTCCAATTAAATTTTTTAGCTCCCAATCCAATTACAGTAGCTTCATCTGCTTTTCCTTTAAAATTTTCTCCAAAATAAAAATTTTTTTCATTAGTTTTAAATTGGCCATCCCCGGGCTTAAAATTTTCGTCCGGATCATAAGGAAATAGGTGTTTGCATAAATTATCTTCCTCCCCCAACGCCGGTCCAAAGGAACAACTTGGTTCAAGATCTGGATTTCCTGTTACCTCAGAATTAGAATCTTCTACAAACACCCCGCTAATGGTTCCGTCTGACTTTACTCCATTTATCAGGCCCTGCGTCAGATAAGAACAATTTTCATGTTCTGAACTATAGAGCACTTCATCTAAAATTCCTGGTGGAGGTGCAAGTAGACCAATGTTAGTGTTGGGCTTTCCCAATGAAGAACAAAACGCGCCTTCACTTCTAACTATAGTCGCTCTAATATTATCAGGCGCAGTTTTATTGTTATCTATCATATTAAAATTCCCGCTTGCCGGCATGCATATCGGTGTTCCTCCATTTTTACACGACAAATATGCATGAAACAGTTTATAGTCCTCACTTTTAGTTGTGCAATTAAATACCTGTTTCATTCCGGCTTCTCCAGTTGAGCTTGCAATACTTTTAACCATGCAGCCACTAAAATTCATGTCATTATGTTTCAGTTCCCAGCATGCATTTGCATCATAAAAAGGCGGTATAGTGTTGGGCGGACTTGTGTTTGTTGGGTCACAGACCGGCTCTGTTCCTGTAAATGCTGGGTCCAGCACCTCGCAGTTCATTGTTCGGTCTTCTACGCAAGCTGGCACCGGATAGTCATCTGGGCATGGGGTCTTGAAAATTGGTTCCGTTTTTCTTAATTCATAAATAAGTCCGCTTACTGGTTCCTGTACATAGCAATTTTCTGCTTCATACTTATTGCCGCTTTCTCTTTTCCAGGTTTTAATCCATCCATCATCATCTTCGACTGAGGGCACCGCCTCTATTCCAGCTTCCGCGGAGGTGTCTCCCTCGGCACTATTTTGGCCGGCATATCTTAGGGCGGCTAACTTCCAATCGTTAGGCGTTATGACATTATCGTTATCCAAATCACACGAGTCTCCATCGGCTCCTCCGTCCTTATCCCACCACTCGTCTGTTAAATCACAGTCTTTATTCTTTAAATACCATGTATAATAAAGATTATCACCACTAAATCCTGCCACCACTGCTTCGGCAGTTGCGGAAGCTCCAGTTTGAGGAACACCTCCTGGGAACATGACTCTTATTTCTACCTTGGGACCCTCTTTTTTGCCTTCAGCGGTTTGTTGCGCTATGGTAATCTCATCTTCATCTTCCTGACTTAAGTCGGAAGAGACAGAAGCTGCTTGCAAATATACTGGAGCAGGAAATGTTTGTAAAAAAAGCATACATAAAATAGTTGCCAGATAAACTAATTTTTTATTTTTTTTACGCATAAATAAAAAGGGGATTATTTTATTAAAAACATTATATTTGCATATTTATTAAACGCACCATATTTGCATGTAAAACAATTATTACAAGAAATTGACAGGCTGTTGCATAAAAAATAGATCTACTCTTATATACAATCCAACCAGCTAAAGGAGCGCTTATTAAATAGGGAAAAAGAGACCAAGTTAAAGATTTTGTCCCAATAACTAAGGCAAAAAAAAGTAAAAATTGGACCAATATCCCCCACTGGGATATTCTTTTTTCTAGTATCAGAAGCACAAATCCCCGGAAGAAAAAATCATATATAAAAATAACAGGCAAAACTCTTGAAAATTCATAAAAAATAAACTCCTTATAATTATTTATAATAGAAGAAGTTATGGGATATTTTGTTAAAAAATCAAAAAAATAAATAGCTATAAAAAAAGCAAAACCAGTTATAATTAAACTTATGCCACTCCAAATTAATCCTTGTTTCCAATTGCCAATCTTAATCCCAATATCACTTAACTTTTTTTTTAATATAAATTTATTAAATATTATAGGGATTAAAATAAAAAAAGTAACCATTATAATAAGTAGCTGAAAATTATTTCTTGAAGGAAAAAGACCATAGGTAATTAATAAGCAAATAATAAAAAATAAGCTCATTATAAATTCTTTTGTTTTCATGGAAATTTAAATATATTAAAAACTCCTATTGAAATTATATTAGCATATTTTTTAGAAAAATACTAATAAATTAATTTTAATTTATTTAATTATAATAAACCTAATTATTATTAAGATAGATGTTTTTGTGGATAAGATAAAAATCAATTAGAAAATTAGGTAACTTTTTGTTTTCCGTGTTGTGTATAAAGCATAACTAAAAATTATATGTATATGTTGACAAAAATAAACAAAAAGAAATAAATTATGTTTTTATTTTTTATACACAATTAAATAAGGTTATATTAACAAAAGAAAACGCCTTAAAAAACTATTATTAACAAATTATCCACTTTTTATTAAAGTTTTTATTTAATAATGTAAGAAACATAATAAAACTTCCAATAAAAATTCCTATATCGGCAATATTAAAGACGGGCAATAATTCTCTAAAAAATACAATATAATCAAAAACACACCCAAAAAAAGCCCTATCAAAGGCATTTGAAAGTGCTCCACCAATAAAAACTCCTGTGCTTAAAAAAAAGACACATAAATCAGTTTTTATTTTAATCAGGAAGATAATAAAGATCAAGCAAAAAAGGCCTAAAAAAAGCCAAAAAAAAGCATTTGGCATGCTTATGCTAAAAGATATGCCTTCATTGCATATATAAAATCCGTCTTCATGACGGATTTTATATTTAAAAAACTGATCTATAAAAAAAATAAGAGAAAAAGCAGTGAAAAAACACAAAAATCTAAAAAAATAGTTTATTAAAATTTTTCTTTGCATTTTACTGGCAATTAAAGCATTTTTTAGCTGCTGGATAGGCCCTTAAACGTTCTAATGGTATATCAGCCTTACAATTTTCACATTTACCATAATTATCAGTAGCCATTTTATCAAGGGCGTCAGAAATTTCTTTTAGCTGTTTTTCAAAAACAGCCTCCAACGCAAGGTTGTCTGCATATTCCTCAACCTCAGTTGCATTTTCATCCTCATCGTCCCCTATATTATCAAAAGTAGTGTTGTAATCATCAGGATTTTTTGTCGGCTTAGCTATTCTCGCAAGCTCTTCCCGTATCCTCTTTTTTTCTTTAATAAGACTTTCTTTTAATTCTGCTAAATTTTGTTGCTCAATAGACATATAATTATGACAATTAATGGTTTATATCTGAAATTATAGCAAAAAAAAAGTCCGATGTCTACTATAAAAAAATGTTTTTTAAATGTCTTAATTCGGAACAATTTTTGTTGTTATCCAACAATATGGAAATAGCATCAAATCGGCAAGAAACATCAAATAAACTATGTTTATTAATATAAAAATTAGCTATTTTATTTATTTTATGCAGTTTTTTTGCATTTATGCTTTCTTCAGGTAGAGGAGAATTTTTATTGAAATCTGAGCGAGTTTTTACTTCAATAAAAACCATTTCTTCCCTGTCTTTGGCGATTATGTCAATTTCGCCTAAACGGCGACCATCCGGATTAGAAAAGTTTGTTTCCAATATCTTGTATCCATGGCCTTTAAGGTACTCAGTGGCTATTTTTTCTCCGTGCTTACCTATTAAAAGGCTTTTAAATTTAAATGAAAAAGACATATAATGTGCATAAAAACAAAAACCCTCTGTTGAGGGAAGCGTCTTTAAGGTTAATGTGAGGATAAAACCGGATTTTTATGCTCGCATTATCCCTAAAATAAGGTATGGAAACCCGGCGCTGTAAAGCGCCCAATTATATAATAAATGGCGAACAGCGCCGAGTGTTTGTATGTATCAACACTCAACGTGGAAATGATATAGCCCGGGTGAAGGCTTGTTCGTCATTATAGCGTAAGTGTATTTTGTATACATACGGAAATTCATTAGTTTCTAACTTTACTAATGTTTATGCTTCTACCGTTCTCTGGCATGATAGCCTTTGATTGGTTGTTTAAGGTACTACTTTTTTATTGTTTATTTTTATATTTAAAAAAGTTTTTTGTTTTTGTTTTAGGGTCCCTGGTTAGAATCAGGGCGGCTTCTTGATTCATTGATCAAGAAACACTTGAACAGTGGAAGCGTTCCAATCACAAATAGGGGGAAATTGTGATTGGAACGCTTCCACTGTTCCAAAAAGAAGATTTAATTTAGTAAAGAACATTTTATAACCTAATTATAGCAAAAAAAAGACAATCGGTCAATAATATTTTATAATAAAAGGCTTTTTATGGGGAAAAATGATGAAAATAACTTTTTTAACAAAAATAACTCAATAAAAAGAAAAGATAGTAAAAATTAAAAAGTAATTTATTTTTGTTTTTTAATTAGCAAAATCCACAATTATCCCCAAGTTATCCACAATTAAACAAAAAAGCTGGTCACTTTTTGTCTATTAATCGATCAACTATTGCGCGCATGGTGTTTTTACTTGTGGAAACAATCAATTTATCCGAAATTATAGAATAATCTATCGACATTGTTATGCGGTCATTTACGTTAAAAAACCTTATGGGAATGTCTCTGTAAATGCTGTCTTTAAAAAGCCCCTTGGCTATCTCGGGTTTTTCATTTAGAAAGAGAAAAGAAGCATCGGTAATAAAACTTTTTTCCTGTTTCAAGAGTTCGGCTATCAAAATTTCTTTTTTGACTACATTTGCTGCAAAGGAAAGGCGTGAGTTTCCGGAATCGTTGTAAAGAAATAGAGAAAAATTTTCTCCCAAGCTGCTCAAAATCAAGGGCGACAAATTAAGCTTTGCTGCAGTTGCAAAAATTGGGAACGCCACCGGCTTATTGTTGGCGTCAACAACAACAAACTCATAGGAAGCTCTTTCTTGAGATATTGTTTTTAATTCTTCGGCCAAACTAGTAAGTGTTTTTTTAATGTCTTCAGAAGAAATGGTTGTAAAGTCAAGAGACAAATAATTCGGTTTTGTAGAAGAATATTTTTCCATAGACACGGTGGGCTCAGTCGCGGGCGTAACCCCTGTTGGTTTTTGAGATGTTTCTTCCTCCGCAATCTCAATTGGGACATAGGCATTTTCACTTTTTTTGTTTAAGAAATAGGATTTTCCTGCATAATATCCTCCCAACATAATAACAATAGTAGCGACTACTCCAGACATAATTATGGCAATTTTACGCCTATTGGAAGCACTTTTTTTGTTATTAGAAAAGGCCATATCAAGATCTTTTGTATCTAGCTTCCCATCCTGTTTCACAAAAGGATGAACAAGTTTAGAAGAAACTTCACCCGGAACGAAAGTCTTTTTTTGCGGAGCTTCCATTGGGGTCGGCTTAGGTATAAATATTTTAGAAACCTCGGCCTGATTTATGTTTTTTATATCACCTTTATTTTTTTGCAAATAAAGAAGATCATCTTTCATTGTATGGATTGAAAACTCTCCCACTCCCTCAATTTTCTCATCGTTAGTTTTGTTGGTAACGGTATTATTAATAAAAGGAGACCCTAGATTGGTTGGTGTTGTCATTTTTTTATTTTATAAAATAAATTTACAAAAAATGTAAGCACATTGATTGCACTTACATTTTACAATAAACACCTTTTTTTGCCAAGAAAAATTAATTCGTTATTGGCCTTACGTTTTTTGCAGTCAAGTTAATGCGACCTTGATCATCAATAAGTTTTACTCTTACTGGAACAATGTCTCCAATTTTTACGACATCCTCAACCCTGGCTATACGCTGGTCGGAAAACTCCGAAATGTGGATAAGGCCTTCCTGTCCCGGTAAAATTTCTGCAAAAGCGCCAAAAGTCATAAGACGGGTAACCTTAGCATTGAAAATTTCTCCAACCTTTACTTCATGGGTAAGGTTATCAATCCATTTTTGAGCTCGGAGAGCTGAAGTTTCATCGGTTGAGGTAATGAAAATAGAACCATCGTCTTCAATGTCGATCTGTACCCCGGTTTCATCGATAATTTCATTGATAATTTTACCACCAGTTCCGATAACATTTCTGATTTTGTCAGGGTTTATGTGAAGAGTTATTATTCTAGGAGCATATTGAGACATATTTTTTTTTGATTCCGGTATAGTAGCCAGTATTTTGTCTAATATTTCCATGCGATTATTTTTAGATTGCATCAAAACTGCCTTTAACATATCAACAGTTATACCATCAACTTTAACGTCCATTTGCAGGGCAGTAATTCCTTCGCTGGTTCCGGCCGCCTTAAAATCCATGTCGCCATAATGATCTTCAAGGCCCTGAATATCAGTTAAAATCTTGAATTTATTGTTTTTTCCAACAATAATTCCCATAGCAATTCCGCTAACTGGCCGTTTTATAGGTACCCCGGCATCCATAAGGGAAAGAGTCGAACCACAGGTTGAAGCCATTGATGAAGAACCATTTGATTCAAGAATCTCACTTACAACTAAGACAGTATAAGGAAATTCTTCTTTTGGTGGGATTACAGGCAAAAGAGCTCGTTCAGCCAAGGCCCCGTGACCAATTTCTCTTCTTCCTGGTCCACGCATGGCTTTTATTTCTCCTACGGAATAAGGAGGAAAATTATAATGATGTATATACCTTTTCTTAGTGTCAATTTCCATTGTGTCTATAACCTGTTCATCACCTGGAGACCCTAGGGTCGTTACGGTCAGAGCCTGAGTTTCTCCGCGAGTGAAAAGTCCTGTACCATGAGTCCTTGGAAGAATTCCAACCTTACAATCAATGTGGCGAATTTCATCTAATTTTCTACCATCAGGTCTTTTTTCCTTTTCTAAAATATTCGCGTGTACGATCTCATCAGAAGCTTCTTCAAAAACTTGCTCGGCAATTTCTTTTAGCTTTTCTATATCTTCTGTGAAGGTTTCTTTTATGTATTCATTTACCTTTTCCTTTATTTTCGCGGTTTTTTCTTCTACTATTTTCTTCTTTGGATCATATAAAGCTTCAGCCAGGCCCTCTGCGAGCAAAATTTCTTTAACTTTAGCTTCAAACTCTTGGGTGCCCTGAATTAAAACTGGCTCAATTTTTTCTTTGCCAACTTCCTTGGCTATTTCTTCAATGAAAGTAGCAATTTTTGTAATGGCCTCCTGTCCAAAAGCAAAAGCTTTAACAATTTCTTCTTCCGGAACCTCTTTGGCACCAGCTTCTAGCATGTTTATTTTGCTTTTTGTTCCAGAAATTACCAAATCAAGATTGCTTTCAGCTAATTCTCCATTTACCGGATTTAAAACAAATTCTCCATTAACTTGACCAACCCTGACTGCAGCTACCGGACCGTTCCATGGAATATTTGAAATAGACAAAGCTGTTGAAGCGGCAATAATCGAGACGATATCTGGATCGTTTTCGCCATCAATTGAAAGTACTGTCACTACAACCTGCACCTCATTTCTCATGCGGCCATTAAAAAGAGGCCTGATGGTTCGGTCAACAACTCGTCCAGTTAAAACGGCTTCTTCTGAAGGACGGCCATCTCTTTTAATAAATTTTGAACCTTTTATTTTTCCGGCAGCATAATATCTTTCCTCAAATTCAACTGAAAGAGGAAAATAACCGCTGACCCTGGCAGCCTCTTTGCTCATAACAGCAGTTGCTAAAACAACTGTATCACCATAACGAGCAGTTACAGCTCCGCCAGCCTGCTTAGCCAAAAGACCAGTTTCTATTTCAAGAACCCGACCTCCGATCTGGAGAGACCATTTTTTTTGTTCCATAAGAACGTATCAGCCTATAGCTAATGACGTTATAAACACGATATTAAACTCAAAAATTAAGTTTATTATTGTGTCTCCTACGCACAGGCCAAGGCTTTGAAATTGTTAATTGTTCGAATAATAGCCTCTTTTTTTATTTTTGTCAACGTAAATTTAAAAACAGGATTAAGTATTATTCCTGTTTTTAAATAAAAAACAAAGAGTTATATCAAAAACTTTTTCTTATTTTCGCTGATATCTATGAATCCATCAGCCTTTTCTAGCAGTTTGGTGCTGGCAGATTCTCTGAAAGCCATAACCTCCACGCGGCAGCCGGTGGTATTTTGTATATATTCAACTACGGGGATGTAGTCTCCATCGCCAGAAACTAAAATGATAGAATCCAGGCTTTTAGATAATTTAATAGCGTCAACAGCAATGCCGACATCCCAATCTCCCTTTTTAGCTCCTCCGGGAAAAATTTGCAGATCCTTAGTTTTAACTTCAAACCCTTGTTTTTCCAGAGCTTCAAAAAACTTTTCTTCTTGTCCTTCTAGTGTTTTAATGCCATAAGCAATGGCGCGAATAATTTTTCTTTCACCCACGCCTAATTTTAGAAGCTGTCCAAAGTTAACCTTCTTTTTATATAAAACCCGAGCGCTGTAGTAGAGATTTTGGATGTCAACCAAAACTCCGACGCGCTGTTCTTTAAATTGAGCCATAAGCTTAGAATTTTGAATTATGAATTTATAATTTTGAATAAAGACGGAAAAATAAAAGCAGGTTACCCTGCTTTTATAATATATTAACCTTTAAGGTTTAGATCCTTTGTTATTTTCTTATAGGATTTTTCATTGGTCTTTTCGAGATAAGCCATTAGCTTGCGTCTTTTGGCAACCATCTTAAGAAGTCCTCGGCGTGAATGGAAATCTTTCTTGTTTTTCTTAAGGTGAGAAGTCAGTTTTTTGATTCTCTCTGTGAACATCGCGATCTGATATTCCGGCGAACCGGTATCTTTTTCGTGACGCTTCACTTCTTTTGTCACTTTTTCCTTTTGCTTGTGCGTTAAAGCCATAGCATTTTGTAGGCGATGAATGAGTTTTGGTTTACCCTCACGCCAACACTGTTGGTTGTGGAGAGCTGTGCCGAAAACCAATCCATGCTCATTAAATTATTACTAAAAAACGATATCATAAATAATCTATTATGGCAATATATTTATATTATTGCTGCGGCAGAAACTTTATCTCCCGTGCTTGGTTTCATAATTCTGACACCTTGCGTAGCGCGGCCGAGAGTCGAAATGCTAGAGAGCGGGATGCGGATAATTTGTCCCTGAGCGGAAGTTACAATTAAATCACCTTCAATGTCATCAACATTAACAATGTGTGCCCCGACAAGCTTGCCAATCTTGGCGGTAACGTTAGCAGTCTTAATTCCTGATCCTCCGCGATGCTGAATTTTGTAAGCTGAAAGATCGGTGCGTTTTCCGAAACCATTTTCAGAAATTATCAGCAACTGATTTCCTTTTTGTCCTTTAATGACAACATCCATTCCAACAACCCTGTCGCTTCCTTTGAGTTTGATGCCACGCACGCCGGCTGCATTTCTCCCCATAGCTCTTACATCTGACTCCCTAAATCTAATAGCCTGTCCCCCGGAAGTGCTAATAATAATCTCATCTGTTCCAGTTGTTGGTAAAACCCAATTTAAAGTGTCGCCTTTGTCTAATGTTATGGCAATGAGTCCACTTCTCCTGACATTATCAAAGTCTTCCACTTTAGTTTTCTTGACCACTCCAGCTGTTGTGGTAAAGAAAAAGAATTTATATCCATCAGATTTGTTAAATGGAATCATAGCAGTGATTTTTTCTTCTTGTCCAAGTTGTAAGAAATTTACAATCGCCTGACCTTTAGCAGTCCTAGATGATTCTGGGATTTCATAGGCCTTGGTTTGAAAAACTTTTCCTGAATTTGTGAAGAACATTAGATTGTCATGGGCCATAACACTGGTAACTTTTTCAATTGAATCTCCTTCGCGCGTAGTGGCGCCAATAACTCCCTTGCCGCCACGTTTCTGAACTTTATAAACCCCAGGATTCATACGCTTGATATAGCCATCTTGTGAAATAGTGATAATGGCTTCCTCGTTTGGAATCAAATCTTCCTGCTTGAATTCTTCAATGCCAGTTTTTAGTACTTTAGTTTTGCGTTCGTCACCGTATTTTTCTTTGAGCTCAATGAGTTCATTTTTAACAACAGCCAAAATTTTCTTAGGGCTGGCTAATAAACTTTCCAGCTCGGCAATAAGATTTAATTTTTCTTTTAACTCATCTTCAATTTTCTTTCTTTCCAGTCCCGCTAAAGTCTGAAGTTTCATTTCCAGAATAGCACTAGCCTGTTTCTCGGATAATTTAAATTTTTTCATCAAATTAGCATGAGCCTCTTCTTTAGTTGGAGATTTTTTGATAGTTTCAATGACTGCATCAATATGATCCAATGCTTTCTTTAATCCTTCCAGAATATGAGCGCGATCCCTAGCTTTATCCAACTCAAACTGCGTGCGCCTTTTGACTACTATGTTTCGGTGCTGGATATAGTGTTCCAAAATTGATTTCAAGTTTAAAATCTGTGGATCAATACCATCAACTAAGGCCAGCATGTTTACATTGAAATTCTTCTGCAAATCAGTCGTATCGTAAAGCTTATTTAAAACCTTTTGCGGATAAGCATCCTTTTTAAGGTCAATAACTATACGCACACCCTCTTTGTCTGACTCATCGCGCAAATCCTTGATACCTAATATTTTTCCGTCTCTTACTAATTCAGCAATTTTAGCTATCAAGGCTGATTTATTAGTGGCATAGGTTATCTCAGAAACGATGACCTGGAAGTTTCCTGCTTTTGTTTCCACTATTTCTGCCTTGGCTCTGGTTACGATTTTGCCGCGTCCGGTAGAATAAGCTTCTCGAATTCCTGGTGTATTATACATGATTCCTCCAGTTGGGAAATCAGGCCCTTTTATAAAATGCATCAAATCGTTAACAGTAGCTTCTGGGTTATCAATTAAGTGATTTATGGCATCAGCTAATTCGCTTAAATTGTGTGGAGGAATGTTTGTAGCCATACCAACAGCAATACCCATTGTTCCGTTAAGTAGAAGCTGGGGCAATTTGGCTGGCAATACAACTGGCTCTTTATGTACTCCATCAAAATTAGGCACGAAATCGACGGTGTTTTTTTCGATATCAAAAAGCATCTCTTCTGCAATAGGTCTAAGCTTTGCTTCTGTATAACGATATGCAGCTGCGCCATCCCCATCCATAGAGCCAAAGTTTCCCTGTCCCCAAATTAATGGATAGCGCAAGGAAAAATCCTGAGCTAAACGCACCATGGATTCATAAACAGCACTGTCGCCATGCGGATGATATTTTCCTAAAACTTCTCCGACAACGGTAGCTGATTTTCTGAATTTGGCAGAAGGTCTCAGTCCGCTTTCCCACATGGAATATAAAATCCGACGGTGAACAGGTTTTAGTCCATCGCGGACATCAGGCAAAGCGCGAGCCACGATTACACTCATAGCATAATCAAGATAAGACTGTTGCACTTCAGACACAATCTCTTGTGATGTAATAGTTTCCTTTTCAAGACCTGTTTTTTTGGAAGACTCTGTTTTCATCATTTATTTTATAAATTTAAATATGGAATGTTTACCTAAAATTTTAATTAACATTATTTTCATTGATTGTTAGCTGGCAAATCAATATACCTGTTTGACTCTACCCCACTAGTAATATCAAGCGAGTCAATAGAATTATTATCAGAAGTGTTAGTATCAGGAAGAGTTTTTTCGTTACTAGTGTTGCTATTAACAGAAGATTCCGGACTGAGTTTTTCTATAGAGAGATTTTGCTCTGATAATGCCCGCATTTGTTCATTAATGCTTGGAATAATTTCATTATTTAAATTACGATGCTCAGCAATCATTGAATTTATTGAAAAAATCCACACTAAAAAGAAAACAATCATGAAAAAGGCAACACATCCCCACACATATAACATACGTATATGTTCCGGCTGATTACGAATAAGCTCAATTTTTTTAGAAATATTTATTGACACAGGTTCTTGCTTTATTTATATTAAAAAGTTTTTTATAAGCACAATCACTAAGCCTCATGTTTCATTAGAATTATTTCCATGCCCTTATTTTCAAGGTCTTTTTTCTTTACATTTAATCTGGATATTTTTTCCTTGGGACAATTTCCTATCTCGGTGCAAAACTTTTTTTCATCTTCTATTTTTAAGTTTAATCCGGGTACTTTGTAATGCATTGGAATAACCAGAGTTGGTTCTATTTTGTGAACCAATTCGGCAGCTTTTTTTCCATCCAACGTGTAGGTTCCACCAATTGGAATTAAAAGAATGTCTACGCCGTCAATTTCTTCAAGTTGTTTAGCTGTCAAATCGCAACCCAAATCTCCCAGATGACAAATTTTTAGACCTTCTGCCTCAATAATAAAAATAGTAGAATGTCCTCTCAGTGTTCCATTTTGATTATCATGAAAAGAATCTATTCCTAAAACGTTTATGCCTTTAACTGCATATTCTCCGGGTGTATCTATAATAACAGGGTTGCCCTTTATAGCTGTTGTATTGTTGTGGTCATTATGATCATGAGAAACAAAAACAACATCTGCCTGACCCTGTGGTGGCCTGAGTCCAATTCCCTTATTAAAGGGATCAAAAAAAACAACAATATCTTCAGTTGCTCTACCTGCTGGTTTTGTTGATATTTTGAAACAAGAGTGTCCGTAATATTGAATTTGCATATAATATCTTATTTATACAAAATTAGTATATCACGCTGGAGACTTTTTGTCGAGAGTTTTTAGGCAAAAAAACACTCATTTAAAAGCAAAAAAAATAACTATAAAATAATTTCTGAGCTATAATTGATTTATAAAAGCATAAAACAACAATTGACCCGGCAATACAAAAACAGTGCTGGGCTTGTCAAATTAATAAATATACTATATACTTATCCTGCAGTTAATTATTAAGAAAATTAAATAGCGAAATGCTTCAATTTCGCAATAAAGATTTCTTTTTAATTTCCTGAAGGGAAATTTTTTTGTGCCTTTTAATTATTAAGGCAGGTTGGGCACACCTGATAATACTAAAAATATGGCAAAAAATATACTAGATAAGTTGGCCGAGGAAGTTGATAAAATAAAAAGCAACATTGCTTCTACAGAGCCAAAAAAAAGCAAGAAAACCATTTCTAAAATAGCAAAAACAACAAAAGAAGGAAATGTTTCTTTAATGGAAAGTTTGCTGGAGAAAAATCCGGTAAAAATACCTCAAATAGGGGATGTTTTAGAGGGAACTGTCATGGATATTACCTCAAACTCATTACTGCTTGACTTAGGAGCTCTAGGAACTGGCGTTGTTTTGGGAAAAGAAATAAAGGATGGCCTAGCTCTAAATAAAGTAAAAAAAGGAGACAAAGTCGGAGCAACGCTTGTTGATTTTGAAAATGAAGATGGCTATATAGAACTCTCAATTCGCGAGGCTTCTTATGAACGAGCATGGGACGACCTTGAATCAAAAAGAGATTCTATGTCAGCGGTTACAACTAAAGTTCTCGATGCGAATAAAGGGGGTCTTATGGTTGAAATAAATGGAATAACCGGTTTTATTCCTGTTTCACAGCTTTCAAGCGAACATTATCCAAGAGTTGAAGATGGTGATAAAAACAAAATACTTGAGCTTCTTAAAAAAATGGTAGGCAAGGAAATTCTAGTAAGAATATTGGATGTAGATAGGGAAGCGGAAAAACTGATTATAAGCGAAAGAGCTGCATCAAGCGAAAAAGAAAAAGAGGTGATTTCTCAGTTACAGGTGGGAGATATTATAGAAGGCGAAATCAGTGGAGTTGTTGATTTTGGAGCATTTGTAAAATTTCTGCCACCATCAAAAGCAGATTCGACTAACGAAAGTGATAAAATAGAAGGGTTGGTACATATTTCTGAATTAGCTTGGCAACTAATTGATGATCCAAGAACGATCATCAAAACAAATGATAAAGTTAAAGCTAAAATAATTGGAATTGATGATACCAGAATCTCCCTTTCTATGAAGGCCTTAGCTAAAGATCCGTGGAGTGAAATTGCAGAGAAGTATAAAGTTGGAGATACGGTTCAAGGAAAAATAGACAAAATTAACCCGTTTGGAGCTTTTGTATATTTAGACAAGGACATTCATGGTCTAGCTCATGTTAGCGAATTCCAGGAAGTTTATCCGGGCAAAAAAATGGATGAAATTCTAAAAGCTGGAGAAACATATTCTTGGAAAATTCTTTCCATTGAGCCGAAAGACCATAGGATGGGATTAATAATTGTTAAATAATAGAAGTATTTTTGATAAATATGAAAACCCCGATTTTTATCGGGGTTTTTTGTTTTCAGACATTGCATTATGTTAAAATATATATATATACTTATATAACCAATAAAAACATGAAAAAATCAAAAATTATTATAATAGCGGGACCTACTGGTTGCGGTGAAAGCACTGTAACTAAAGAAATTATAAAAAAATTCCCGAAGTTTAAACGCTTAGTAACTGCAACGACTCGAATGCCAAGACTTAATGAAAAAAATAAAATTGATTATTATTTTTTTTCAAAAAAAAGATTTAAAAATGAAATTGAAAAAGGAAACATTTTAGAATATACGTATATTAAAAACAGAGACACTTATTATGGCACATACAAAAAAGACTTAGAAAAAAAATTAAATAGTGGCTTTAGTTTGATAATTAATCCAGACGTTATAGGTGCAAAATTTTTTAAAGAGAATTATAGAGCAGTGACTATTTTTGTAAAACCAGAATCCATAGAAAGTCTCAAAAAGCGCCTAATGGATCGTGACCCGAATATTTCTCAAACTGAGCTAAAAAAACGGCTTGAAAACGCAAAAAAAGAAATTAAAAATGAAGAGAGATTTTACGACTATACGATTATAAATAAATATGGAAAATTAAATCAAGCAGTCAAAGAAGTAATAAAAATAATTAAAAAAAATAATGTCTAACCTCATCAAAAACATCCAGAATTTTGCTTTTCAAAACAATCTTTGGGAAAAAGGAGCAAAGATTGTTTTGGGTGTGTCTGGCGGGCCAGACAGTGTTTGTCTTTTAGATATTTTCAATAAACTATCTAAAAAATATGATTTTGAATTGCACATTGTTCATGTAAATTATAATCTTCGCGGGAAAGACTCAAAAAAAGACGAATTATTCGTGAAAGATTTGGCAAAAAAATATAAGATTGCCATCGATGCTCTTTCTTCAAAGAAAAAAAATAAAGGCAATTTGGAAAATAATCTGCGCAAAATCCGTTATGATTACCTTGAACAAATCCGCAAAAAATTAAAATTCGATATTATCGCAGTTGCACACAATCAGGATGATCAGGCTGAGACTGTTTTAATGCGTATTATAAGAGGCACAGGTCTCAATGGCCTTTCGGCCATGAAAGCTAAAAATGGAAAAATTATCCGACCGCTTCTAGGTATTAGCCGCAAAGAAATACTTGGTTATCTGAAAAAAAATAAACTTAAATACAGAATTGATAAATCTAATAGTGATACAAAATTTACCCGAAACGCTGTAAGACATAAACTTATCCCATTTTTAGAAAAAAAATTCAATTCCTCGATTAAAAAAACTCTTAGTCATTGGTCATTTTCAGTAGCAGACGACTATGAGTTTATAAATAAAAACACAGAAGACTTTATGAATAATATCCATAAAAGCAATTACGTTAAATTTAGCGCTAAAAATTTTCTTAAATTACACAGTGCTATTCAGCGGCAAACACTAAGAAATATTTTTCAAGAACTGAAAATAATAGCAGACGTTGATAATCAGCAAATTGAAGAAATTTCTAAAATAATCAGGAGCACCAAAAACAAGAGTCAGAAAAGCTTAATAGGAGGCTTGAGTATATTAAAAAAAGGTGATAAGGTTATTATGTTTTTGAAATAACAAAATAAAGAAAATAACTCGTAAAATTTAAAAAAATGGAAAAATTTTTAAAAAATATAGGTTTTGTTGTATTGTTTTTTCTTCTTCTTTCAACAATAATGATTCTTTACAGCGGACCAGCTCAAAAACCAGCCACTATCTCATTGAGCGAACTAGTCACTCAGATAAATGAGGGAAAGGTTAGGGCTATTTCCATAAAAGGAAATGACTTAGAAATTGAATTAAATGATGGCACAAAAGAAATTTCTATTAAGGAACCTCAAAGCGCTCTGACTGATTCACTTAATAATTATGGAGCTGATAAAGAAAAATTTAAGGCAGTTCAAATGAAAATTATTCAAGAATCAGGCTTTAGTTCTTTTGCTAAAAATATACTTATTCCGATATTTCTCCCATTTGTTATTATAGGTGCCTTTATTTGGTTTATGTTTAGGCAAGCCCAAAGAGGAAATTCCCAGGCCTTATCTTTTGGTTTAAGCAAAGCAAGAATGACCGATCCAAAAGATAAAAATAAAAAAACAACCTTTGCAGACGTTGCTGGAGCCAAGGAGGCAAAAGAAGAGCTGGGGGAAATTGTAGAATTTTTAAAACATCCCAAAAAATTTATCTCAATCGGAGCAAAAATTCCAAAAGGCGTTTTGCTTCTTGGCTCCCCAGGAACAGGAAAAACGCTTATTGCAAAAGCAGTGGCCGGTGAAGCCGGAGTGCCATTTTTTAATATAAGTGGTTCTGAATTCGTAGAAATGTTTGTAGGCGTTGGAGCAAGCAGGGTGCGTGATCTTTTTAAACAAGCGAAAAAAAATGCGCCAGCGATAGTTTTTATTGACGAAATAGATGCAGTAGGCAGACACAGAGGGGCTGGTCTAGGAGGCGGTCACGACGAAAGAGAGCAGACACTGAATCAAATTTTGGTAGAAATGGATGGTTTTGAGAGCAATGTTAGCGTTATTGTAATCGCTGCCACAAATCGTCCGGATGTATTGGACCCAGCGCTTTTAAGGCCAGGACGCTTTGATCGACGCGTAGTTATGGACTTACCAGACATAAACGAGAGAGAAGAAATCTTAAAGATACATATGAAAAATAAACCTTTAGCAAAAGACATAAATGTCAGGACTTTGGCCGAAAGGACAGCGGGATTTTCTGGAGCAGATTTGGCTAACCTGGTAAATGAGGCTGCTATATTATCTGTAAGACGTGACAAAAAATCTATAACGGAAGATGAACTGAAAGAATCAATAGAAAAAGTTATTCTTGGTCCAGAAAGGCGCAGTAAGGCCATAAACAAGAAAGAAAAAGAAATAATAGCCTATCATGAAGCGGGACATGCCTTGGTAGGAGCCACCCTGCCAAATGCTGATCCTGTACAGAAAGTTTCTGTTATTGCCCGCGGACAAGCTGGCGGATACACATTATCTGCTCCGACAGAAGATAAAAGACTTCAATCAAAAGCTTATTTTCTTGATGAATTAGCAACGCTTCTTGGCGGACATGTTAGCGAGAAAATGTTTATTGGTGACCTTACTACCGGACCATCAAATGATTTAGAAAGAGCCACTCATATGGCCAGAGCTATGGTTACCAGATATGGCATGAGCAGTTTAGGGCCCAGGACATTTGGCAAAAAAGAGGAACTCGTTTTTCTGGGCCGGGAAATAAGTGAAGAAAAAGATTATTCGGAACACACAGCTGAAGCTATAGACAAAGAAGTTTCTTTTTTGATAAAGAATGCTTTTGATACTGCCGAAAAAATCCTAAAGGAAAAGCAGGACATCTTGAAGAAGCTGGTTGCTGAGCTTTTAGAAAAAGAAACTCTTGAAAAAGATGAATTCGATGAAATTGTTGGTATAAAAACGACCAAGAACGAATCCGAATAAAAAACCAAGACAAAAAACAAACAGATAATCGAAAGAATATTATTTATGAAAATAAAAGCAATTAAATATTCCGATATCTTCAGAAAATCATTAGCTATGGCACTTAGAAACAAACCAATGTGGTTTTTCGGCTTGCTTATTTTTCTTAGTTCAATTTTTTCAAATGTAATGAATGTTTTTTCTACAACCGGAAACAAAGAACAAGTGCAATCCCTGATAATAGTGGTGAAAGAAAATCCCTCATTTTTTCTAAAAGCAGTCATTGTTTTTGTTTTATTATGGCTGGTATTTTTTCTTTTAAGGTTTATTGCAATTGCTGGAATTATAAAGTCTGCAAACAACATTAATATATATAAGCAAAGCAAAATTAGAGCTATCTTTTACGAGGGGACAATATATTTATGGCCCATGTTCTTAATTGAAATTATAATCAGTTTCGCATTAGCTGTAATTTTTTTGGCACTTTATTTTCCTGTTTTATATTTATTGATTCTTGGAGAAAAGTTTTTTGCAGCAAGCTTATTTTTAACTGCTTCTTTTATCATTACTGTAATAGTTGTTGTGGCATATTATTTAAAAAAATATGCCTATTTATATGTTGTTATTGGCAATATGAAAATAAAAATGGCCATAGAAGAAGCTTATCGTTTGCTGGCGAAAAATATTTGGGAAAGTCTGATAATGGGATGCTTTATTGGAATTTTACAAGTGTTATTTTCAGCGGTGCTTTTATCATTGTTATTTCTTGACTTAATGATATATTCTCAAATATTTGAGATGAAAAATATCTTTGTGGGCTTGATTATGGTTATTGAAATTTTAATTTTTATAGCATTGTTCTCAATATATGCCTCTTTTTATCAGATTGTCTGGGTTTTATTTTTTCAGGAAATTTCTTTAGATAAAAAGGAAAATATAGCTGTTAGGGAATTGGAAACTGAAACAAAAGAAGCAACAATTGAAACAATATAAAAATTTAATTTATCTATTTTCATTAATGGGCCTATAGCTCAGTTGGTTAGAGCGCTACATTGACATTGTAGAGGTCTGCAGTTCGAGTCTGCATAGGCCCACAAAAATTTTTAAAAACAAAAAAGAGAATCCAATGGGATTCTCTTTTTTTTGCTTAAATAAGTTTAATAACCATAATAATCCAATTCTGCATTACGTTCAGCATCACTGTTATTATTACTGGTAGCATTTCTGACTCCTTCAACAGCAGATCCAATGGCGCCTACCTGAGCAGCATTTACAGTGTCAATAGCGCTGTTAAGAGAATCAGTGACTTTATTTGTAACACCGGTTACAGCATTAGTAATAACGTTGTTATAAGCTGTGCTGAAAGGGAATTGGTTGTTTTGCGCAATAATTGCTGCTTTTCCTTCATCATCAGAAATGCCATAATTAGCCGATCGAGCTAGTGTACTTATAACCATGCCTTCAGCAATTTGGGCAAGTGCTGCTCCTGCATCATCAACTCCAGTGGCTTCTGCAGTCATGATGAGATCAGTTCCCATTTTGTCAAGAGTTGAAAAAGCACTGCTTATGAGGGCTGTTGGCTTGATTATACGTCCAAGCTTTTTTTGTGGTATAAGCCCATTGTTCTGCTCTGTTTTGGCCTGCTCCTTGTTTTGCTTTAAATATTCATCATATTGGGTCTGAGACATAATAGAAAAACAAGGCAGATTATTGGCGCATTTGACATATGCCATCACTCCTCTCATATTTCTACTCTTGAAAAGGCTTTGGCGGGGATCACCTCCTCCTGTAATGTCTTGGATATCAGTTGCGTGTTTCTCGCCGCCCTTTATCATTTTGGTGGCACCTGAGCTCAAATAAACATCATAAATCGAACCGACACCTTCATAATTAGCAGAAGAAAGCCTTCCTTTGGCGACAGTATTATAAAAGGTTTCCATTTGATTCATGGCTTTCTGTGCTGGAGCCGTAAATAAATAATTAGCATAGTCTCTTATCATTAAAGACCCACCGCTATCCTCGGAGTCGCCACCGATAAGTTCAGCTGTAAACTTCTGAACTGCATATAAAGCAACCATTTTAGCAGCAAATACGGCTAAAGCAGCAAGATAATTTTTCAAAACCTCATAAACTTCCCAAGCAAATTCTCCTATGGCTGTCATCCAATCGCCGAGGTTGGTCACCCAATCTCCGGTATTTGGTACAAAATTCGGTGCATCAAAAACTGTATAAGCTTGGGCTACCTTTAAGTTTGTAACAAAAACGCCATAAAATATTATGGAAAAGCATAATATAACTGAGATTACTGAAAAAAAAGGCTTCTTTTTCATAGCTTGAAAAACTTATTTAATTAGCACTTATTTCTTTATAGTATGATTGAAAATCATTTTTAAAAAAATCAGCAAATAGGTCTAAATAGGCAGTTGCTTTGTTTGCAATGACTAGCTTTCCCATTGGGTCGTTTGAACTCAAAGAATAGTCTTTTAATGTCAAAACGCCCTTGATAAGCCTTAAAAATTTTACATGTAAATCAACCATGGTCTCTGGAACCTGGACACTACTGACTTGATTTGAAAACGCTTCTAATCTATTACCAAGATCAGAAAAATAGGAGATATTTTCTTTTGAATTTCCAACATCAGCTACCTTTGAAAGGAAATCTTCTTGAAATGCAGTAAAATCATCTTTTGTTAAAATTTGAACAGGAAGATTATTGGCCATTAGATATAATACCTGATTCAAATATCTTGCGGAGTCTTCAGCTTCTCTCTTTTTCCTGTCTGCATCACTGAGTGATGAATAATTTTGTTTCAGTATGTTGAGTTGTGTTTCATCAACAAAAGGTAACGTATCCCAAGTTATAGAATCTCCCATATTTTTAGCAATTTGTTCATCGGCAAAATTGCGCAAATCGGTTACTGAAACATTCTGGCCTTCTTTCGAGGAAACAAATGCACTTAAGTTTTGCAAATATTCATCTGTGAGTGTTGAACTGTTGCTAACTGAAGATGTGCTTTTTGAAGAAGCATCAGAAGTCTTTATTCCAGTTTCAATTTTATCTCCCGGGGCCGGCTTAAGAGGATCATATCCGCTTTGGACTTCAATGCCATCCGAATAGCTATCATTATCGGTGTCATTTTTGTTAATGTCTGTTCCGTATAAATTTTCTTCTGTGTTTGTAAGTCCGTCACAATCAGAATCAATATTTTTATCACAAGAATTTGAGTCTGAATCAATATTTTCTGCATATGTAAAATAATTGAAACTTGCAAAAAAAATACAAACCATGATTAGGAATAATTTTTTAAGAGTGTTTATTTTTATATACATAACATTTATTATTTTATGTCGTAATTATACTATTATTTTTAAAAGCAGTAAAGTATCCTATTTAAAAAATTTAATATATTTCAAAAATATGTTTTTAGGATAAAAATAAAAACGTAATGCACAATTAATACACCACGCGTGAAATCTATAATAAATAAAAAATTTATATTTTTTATTATCAGAATTAAATAATTTTAATTTTTAAAAAACATACTAAACAATTAAAAAAAGAGTACAGCCATTTTTATATTAAGACATAATATATTTATATTGTCAAGTTAAATAAAGCTCTTCTTGTTACTTAAAATAAATCCAAATATAAGCCACAACAGTATTTGCCCCTGTTGGATATCCCAAAAGTAATGATCGAAAAGCATTATAAAAAGAAATGAAACAAGTACCGCCCTAAAATGATAATTTTCTAAGGTATTTATTTGTATATTTTTTTCAATAGACTCATTATTTTTAAAGTTACTTAAATTGTTCCACGTGGAACAAATGTCAATTTTTTCACCGAATAGCTTAAACAAAAAGATTAAAAAAAGAAAAAGCATCAATATACCAAAATCATTTAATAAAAGCAAAAAAACATTATGGACGGGCTGAAATTGCCATATTTGTACATCTTTTATTTTTTCTATGTAAGCAATAAATTGTCCACTACCTAATCCTAGAATTGGGTTTAGAGCAAAAATTTGGCTTGAAATACTTGTATAAAATCCTCTTTCTTGAAGGCTTTTATAAAATATTGAATTCAGATCTGTATTTAGTAGAAAAAATAGAAAGAAAAATATACATAAAATCAAGAAAAATTTTTTAATAAAGACTATTTTATTAAAAAAAATGAAATTGTTCCACGTGGAACAATTTTTTTTACAGAGGTAAATAAAAGCTATTATAAGACCTAAGATTGCGGATTTTGAAAATGTTAAAAAAATGGCTAAAAACTGAATTAATATAATGAAAAAAAATATAAATGTTTCACGTGGAACATTTATATTAAAAACATTAATAAATAACATTTTTTCAGGTGCTTTTTTAAGCCTTGAAAATTGTTCCACGCGGAACAATTTAAAATATAGTATAGATATGATTATAGAAAAAACTAAAAAACCTCCAAGTATATTTGGATGAGGAAAAAGACCGTAAGCTCTCAGGTATGTTGATCCATTTATGATAATTTTAGCGACTCCTGTTAATTGAGTTGAAATAATGCTTTCTTTCAGCCATATTAAACCTAGGGATTGTTGGCTTAAAATCTGAATTATTCCGATAATTGATTGTAATATACCTATTCCTATAATTATCTTAAAAATTATTCTAAGCCTATATAAATGTTCCACGTGGAACATTTTGCTTATATAAATAAAAAGTAGAACAAATTCGAGAATTTTTAATGATCTAAATAGAGCAATTTGGTGACTTTCTGACCATAGGATAGATATAAAAGAAAAAATAACTAAAAATAAAGGAAAAAATAATAGTAAGTTGTGATTAAATTGTTGATAAAGGTTTTTTAAACATGAAAAAAGATTATTAAATGTTTTTTTATTTAATATTTTGTTGTAATTGTTCCACGTGGAACAATTTATTTTTAGAGTAGAAAAAGCTGTCAATATTGACAGAATACTATTTTTATTGCATAATATTAAAAACCAAGTAAATAATGTCAGAAAAAGGAATATGTCAGACAAGTATATGTATACTCCCATATATTCATTAAATACACCTTTTACAGGATAATAGAAAAGCACTTTTCTTATGGATAATGTGCTTGTGGCAAGAAAAGCACAAAAAAACCAAAAATCTGGTTTTTTTCTAAAAGAGATTAAAGTTTTTCTGATTAAATCAGTCATATTCTTATTATAATGTATTTTTAGCAAAAAAAACATTGACCTATTTTTTATGGTTGTTATGATAGAAAGAGCTCAAGTTTGAAACACGGGCCTATAGTAAAATGGTATTACGCGTCCATGGCATGGATGAAGCTGGAGTTCAATTCTCCATAGGTCCACAGAATAAAAAATTAAAAATTAAATCAAGCCCCCATAGCTCAACGGATAGAGCGGATCCGTCCTAAGGATACGATGTGTGTTCAATTCATGCTGGGGGCACAAAAGCTAAATGATAAAAAAAATTCCAAAATCAATAATCAATGTTTTGGATAAAATAGAAAAAGCTGGATTCGAAGCTTATATTGTTGGGGGTTCCGTGCGTGATTTATTGATGAAACGTGAAGTCAGGGATTGGGATATAACAACCAATGCTAAGCCTAGAGATATTTTAGAAATTTTTACGGAAAGTTTTTATGAAAATGATTTTGGGACGGTGGGAGTGAAAATAAAAGAAAAAGGAATAACAAAAAATATTGTAGAAATAACAACTTATCGTACCGAATCACAATATTCAGACAAAAGACATCCAGACAAAATAAAATTCGCCAAAACCATAGAAGAAGATTTGAGTCGCAGGGATTTTACCATGAATGCTTTAGCTGCAAGAGTCAAAAAAAATAGTTTTGAAGTGGTTGATCTCTTTAATGGACAAAATGATATTAAAAATAAAATCATTCGTGCAGTGGGAGATGCTGAAAGCAGATTTTCTGAAGATGCTCTCCGCATGATGCGTGCAGTTCGTTTCCAAGCTGAATTGGGCTTTTCTATTGAAGAAAAAACTTTAGAGGCCATTAAAAAAAATGCACAGCTTATCAAGTTGGTTGCTTTGGAAAGGATTAAAGATGAATTAACCCGCATAATCATTTCAGAAAATCCTGCAGGAGGAATTGATGCTATGCAAAAAACTGGTCTGCTTTCTTATATAATGCCGGAGCTTGAGAAAGGAATCGGGGTAGCTCAAAACAGGCATCATATACATACTATATACAAGCACAGCCTTTTAGCTCTCAAATATTGCCCATCAAAAAATGTAAGTGTAAGATTGGCGGCGCTTCTGCATGACATCGCAAAACCACAGACAAAAAGAGGTGAGGGCACATATGCAACATTTTATAACCATGATCATGTGGGCGCATGTGTGGCGGAAAAAATTCTTTCTAGACTAAGATTTTCAAAAGAAATCATAGAAAAGGTGAAACTGCTTGTGGATAATCATATGTTTTATTACAATCCCGACGAGGTTGGTGAAAGTAGCGTAAGAAAGCTTATAAAAAAAGTCGGGTTGGAAAACATTAAAGACTTGATCGAACTTAGAATCGCTGATCGCCTGGGAAGTGGAACTCCGAAAGCAAAACCTTATAAACTGAGGCATTTGGAATATATGATAGATAGGGTTTCGCACGATGCGGTTTCAGTCAAAATGCTTAAAATAAATGGCAATGATCTTATAAAAAAAATAAAAATTAAACCTGGTCCTAAAATAGGCGCTATCCTAGACGTTCTTTTAGCTGAAGTTATTGAAAATCCTGAAAAAAATGAAAAAAAACATCTCCTCGCTTTAGCCGAAGAATTGAGTAAAAAAGACCTGACAAATCTTCGTGAAATGGCGCAGGAAAAAATAGAAGATAGAAAAGAAGAAAATGACAAAGAGATAAAAAATAAATATTGGGTAAAATAATTATGCAAATCAATAGAAAAAGCAAGATAATTTTTTGTTGGGCATTATTTTTTATTATTGTTTTTCTGGTTGTTTTCAAAGATCAAATGATTTTAAAAACTCATGCTTATTTTTCAATTAGGAAAAGCTTGTCTTATATTTTTTCTCAGCAATCGGAAAACGGAGAATTTAAAACATATGCCTGCAAGAACGAAAACATGGATGAATGTATTTTAGATTCCACATCTTATAATGTTTCCATGGTGATTAATTCAATACAAAATATAAAAATAAAAAAGTCAAAGAAGAATATAATTTTAAAAAAGGGAGCCAATTTTTTATTAAAGAGCCAGGAAAAAAATGGAGCATGGCATTATTGGACAAGTAAAGTTTTAAAAGGATTTATAATACCGCCGGACGTCGATGATACAGTAAATGCTTCTTATGCTTTGCTTAAAAATAATATCAAATTTATCGACAATAAAGATTTGATAGAAAAAAATAGAGACGAAAGAGGACTTTTCTATACTTACATAAGAGAAAAACACACCGGATTTGACCCGGATATTGATTGTGTCGTAAATATAAGCGCACTGCTGTATTTGCAGAGCAATGATCCGAGGATATGTTCATATATAAATGAATCAATACGTTCTGAAAATAAGTGTTCCCCGTATTATTATCCGGATAGACTGGGGATGTACTATTTTTTATCCAGGGCATATACAAACGGCATAACATGTCTAGGAGATGAAAAAAATATTATTATTTCTTCCATATTGAAAAAGCAAAATAAAGATGGATCTTTTGGTAATGATTTGCAAAATGGATTAGCAATCAACGCTCTTTTGGATATGGGCTATTCTGGTCCGGAAATAAAAAAAGGAATTTCATTGATAATAAAAAATCAGAAAGAAGATGGTTCCTGGGAAAATGAAAGTTTTTGGATGGGTATGCAACCATATCAACACAACGGATCACCCGTATTAACAACAGCTATAAATAGTGAAGCGCTAAATAAATATTTGTTTAAATTATAGCGAAGAAACAAACAAAAGAAGCAGATATAAAAATATAGATAGAAATATATATTTTTCCTGGTATATTTTTTTAATAAATAGATAAAATAAGAACGAGGCTATTAAAATAGAAAAAAACAACATTGAGTACATCTTTAATATAATAGGTATAGTAATAATAACGATAGCACATAAAGTTGCAATTATGTATTTCGCATTTTTAAGCCCAAAAACAACCGGAATAGTTTTTATGTTTTCATAACTATCTCCTTCAAAATCTTTTATATCTTTAAGGTTTGAAACAAGAGCATAAGAAATTCCCAGGATGACGATAGCTTTTATAGGAAAAACGAAAAAAGATTGATTCGGGGAAACTAGGAAAAATCCCGACATTGCAACTGAAATAGTAGCAAAACCAATCAAAATAGAAGAAAACAAGAAATGCTTCTTTAGTCTTAATGGCTTGGCGGAATAAATATAGTAGGGGGCTTGCGCTAAAAGAAGCAAAAAAGCGGTGGCATTATTCAAGGTGGCCAGACCAAAGGCGATAAAGATGCAAAGAACAACTTGGGCTGTATGCCATTCTTGTTCTGAGAATTCTTTTTTTACAAGAGGTCTTTCAGGATTTGATATTTTGTCGATCTCGATGTCTTCCGCATCATTGATAAAAACAGCCAGCCAGATATTCAAAGCAATCAATGAAAAAAACAATAATAAGGAAATAAAATTTACGGGATTTTGCAAATTAATACTTCCGAACATTTTTTGGTTTATAATAATTCCAATGGTTGCAATAATAAACCAGTATGCAATTCTTTCTATGCGCAAGTTTTTTTTGAAAGAACTCCAAAGGCGCTTATTGGTTATAAATAGTATTATTATTATTTCAATGAATATATATATCCAAAAGAAACGTGCGATTGCAATCTCATTCCAAAAATTTAATGTAGTCGGAGTTATCAAAAAACTGTCCAGATTATTAGAAATATTTTCAAATGAATTGGTTATCCAGCTGTCTTTTAAAATAAAAGCATAGGAAGATATGGCAGACTGGTCATGAATAAAATTTTTATTTCCGAAAAAAGAAATTATGCTTGGAATCACAGCATCAACAAAAAGGATTGCATAACCTGCTATTATTGAAAATAAAGATTTTGAAACACTTCTTGTTTTTTTATAAATAAAAATAGCTAAGGATATAAAAATGGCATAAGCCCCAATATGCTGACCAAGTGTTATTCCTTGTCCGCTGAAAGGATTCATTATTTTAAAAAAGGTTACTAAAATTTCATTTGTTTCGGTAACTAAATAAATTGGCGGACTAGTCTTGCCTATTGTAAAAACGAGATCAGTCAGTGGTACTAACAAAATAAACAGAAATACTTTTGTTAAAAAATTTAAAACATCTTTGAAGGATATTTTTGTAAGGAGATAAACTAAAATTGAGAGTGCAAGAAAAACAGAAAAATAATATAAAGAAGCATGGACAGCTCTTTCATAAGGCAGAAAATAATTACCTGTACTTTGGTAAGCTAATTTATCCAGGGGCATTCTTATGCCGATTATGCAGAAAACGGTAAATATGACCTTAAGTAAAGAAAAATCACTGTCGTTTTCAGATGCTTCATTATTTGAATTTGACATATGTTTCGAAAGGTTTATCTTAAGAGTAATACAAAATCTTAATATTATTATGAGGCTAAAATTCGAAAATATCAAGGAAAATTCAGCTATGCTAATGCGCAAGGCAGGATATATTTTTCAGCATAAGGAAGGGGCAAAGATGAGTTTTATTAAGCCTCTTGCCAGAAGTGGTTATCCTCGTTTCCATGCATATATTGAAGTCGATGGTGCTAACCTGATTCTGAATTTGCATTTAGATCAGAAAAAAGTGACTTATGGAAGAGCAACGAGGCATCATGGTGAGTATGAAGACAGCGATTTAGTAAAAAACGAAGCAGAAAGAATAAAAAAGACAGCGAATCCATAATTGACTTAATGGAATAATTTGGATAGAATCTTATTTATGCCGCGGTGGTGGAATTGGTATACACGCCAGTCTTAGGAACTGGTAGAGCAATCTGTGCGAGTTCGAGTCTCGCTCGCGGCACCGGCTTAAAATTAAATAAAATTTTTTAAAGGAGGTTAATGTGGCCAGAAGAGAAGATATTTGCAAGTTTTGTGGTCATCCAAAGGAGGATCACACATCGAAGCTTTTTCATGAATACAAGTTAAAGTACAAGGATACTGAAAAGGCTTGGAAAGTGCTAAAGGAAATTCACCCCAAACTTCTAAAATGTTTTGGTTTCAAACCAGCTGATAAGAATTAACAATAAGCCAAAAGAAGAGAGTGTGCTTATTTTTCGCACTCTCTTTATCTAATTTTTTATTCTAAATATGCAAAATATAGTAGTTAAAAAAAAATTTGCAGATATCCGATTAGACAAATTCCTTTCCAAGGAATTTTTTTCGCATACTCGCGGAGAAATTATTAAAAAAATAAAAGAGGAAAAAATTTCAGTTAATGGTAAAAAAACAAAACCTAGCTATATTCTCAAGGAAAATGATATTGTCGGATTGAAAAATTTTTCAAAGGAAGGTGCTGATAAAAAACTTATTAAAAATAGCAAAATTCCTTTGGAAATAATATTTGAAAACAGTGATATTGTCGTTATCAATAAACAAGCAGGAATACAGGTTCACCCAAGTCACAATGAAAAAATAAACACTATAGCTAACGCACTTTTGGCACATTTTCCTGAGATTGCCAAGGTTCATGACGATTCTGTTGGTGGTGAGTCTCGACCTGGCATAGTACACAGGCTCGACAAAGATACTTCCGGGGTTATGGTAATTGCACGCAATAAAAAAACATTCAATGAATTGAAAAAAAAATTTAAAGACAGAAGCATTTCCAAAAAATATGTTGCAATTTGTGAAGGAATTTTTGAAAAAAAGCAGGGAGTCATAAAAAAACCCATCGCACGCTCTTCGAATTACCGCAAACAGATTATCGCCAAAAAAAATACGAAAACAAAAATAAGGCCTGCCGAAACAGAATATAAAGTCATAAAGGAATCAAAGGAATATTCTTTTGTTGAGGTGGTTCCAAAAACGGGCAGGATGCATCAGATCAGGCTTCATCTTGCTTCGATGGGTCATCCAGTAGTGGGAGATTTATTGTATAAAAATAGGGGAGATAAAGACAAAGCAAAACGGCAACTTCTGCATGCTGAAAAATTGGAATTTGAAATTTTTAATAAAAAATATACTTTTTTAGTTCCATTGCCACAAGATTTCATCGATTTTTTGGCTAATATTGACTAAACTTTATTTTTTTATTATTATAAAATAGCTTTTTAATTTACATTTAACTTATTTTCCGATGCCTCCTGAGGGCTGTTTTAGCAGTATGCTCATGTCGGATTGGGATTAAAATATGAACAAGAAATTATTGGAATTCAACATGTTACAAAAAACTTCAAAAATGCCAGTTTTTAGAGCTGGTGATGTGGTTAAGGTTTATCGAAAAATTGTTGAAGGCGGGAAAGAAAGATCTCAGGTTTTTGAGGGTATGATCATTGCAGTTAAAGGTAACCAAAGCTCATCTACAATGATAACTGTGCGTAAAGTATCAAACGGGGTTGGAGTAGAAATTATCGTACCTATCCAGTCACCAAATATTGAGAAAATAGTCCTTGTAAAAAGAGCCAAAGTCCGTCAAGGAAAACTATATTTTATTCGTGAAAAAAGCGCCAAGTCTTTAAAAATGAAATATAAAGATTTAGCTGCTGTGGCCAAGGTTGAAGAAGAGATTGTCCCGGAGGTTCAAGTAGAAACTAAAACTGAAACAGTAGAAAATACCGAAAATAAAGCTGAAGAAAAAAAGGAAAACTAATTATATTTTCTTTTGGGGATATGGTGGAATTGGTATACACACACGTTTGAGGGGCGTGACCGAAAGGTGTGAGGGTTCGAGTCCCTCTATCCCCACGTGTTCAAAAGGATGTTTAGCTCAGTTGGCTAGAGCACTTCTCTTACAAAGAAGGGGTCACTGGTTCGAGTCCAGTAACATCCACCATGCAAAAAAGATAGAGCCGAAATAGCTCAGCGGTAGAGCGAAGGACTGAAAATCCTTGCGTCGGCAGTTCAACTCTGCCTTTCGGCACATTTTAAAAATCAAAGATTGAGCTAAGAGGGACCATAGCTCAGCGGTAGAGCAGGCGACTCATAATCGCTTGGTCATAGGTTCGAATCCTATTGGTCCCACAAGAATTTAAAAATGCGGGTATCGTATAGTGGCTATTATACGTCCTTGCCAAGGATGAGACGGCAGTTCGATTCTGCTTACCCGCTCAGAAGTTCAAAAACGGCCTTAGATTGGGCTGTTTTTGTTTTATCTAAGGCAAAATTAGTCAGTTCTAACCTTGGACATTCTGCCTTTATGGTTTCCAATCCTTTTTCAATGAGTTGGTATTGTTTTCTTAGTGTGATATCTAGCACGCCATCCTTGAGGGTGAAATCTGATCCCAAAGCCCGTAAAATGTTGGTTTTCTCGGTATAATCACCAACATTAAAATTATGTTTTGCATATACCGCAAACTTGAATGTTTTTTCGGTCAGTTCTAACCATTCATCGGCTCGCTGGTTTATGTCATCTAAAGATTGTTGAATCTTGTCTTTTTCTTTCAGTAGGGTCGCTTTTCTTTCCTTGAATTCGTCATCGCCAATTAAATCCTTGTTGGCATTTTCGGGTGAGATGTAGATATCTAACAACTTATCAATCCTATCTTGGCATTTCTTCAATGCTTTTTGTTGGTTTTCAATCATTATGTTCCTATTATCAACTTCGAGTTCGTTATCTCGCCTTAAGATTTTCAAAGCATAATCCAAAAAACTTTTAGGTATAGTGATTTTATCCAACTTATCTGCAATCTGCTTGTTGATGTCGTTGTAGGTAATGGATTTTTGTTTGCAATTAACATTCAACTTCTTTCTAGTGCAGTTATGATAGATGAATGTTCGGACAACATTTTCGGTTTTTATATGCTTCAGTTTTAGTTGGGTAGTAATATGACATCCGCACTCACCGCAACGGATAGTTCCTCGATAGGGAAGAATTTTATGTTTTGTTTGTGGCTTAGTTTTATTTCCCAAAAGTCCTTGAACATAATCAAATTCAGCTTCGGTTATCATCGGTGTGTGATTTCCTTCATAAACCTTACCAGTCCATTCATATTTTCCACAATAAAAAGGATTGGTAAAAATATCGTATCCATGGCTAGCGTGCAGTTTTATTTCTTGCCCCTTGCACATTCTTCGCAAACCCCATTCATTGTTGGCAATCTCGATAATTTTTGAAACAGAATAGTCGCCAGTTAACATCAAGTCCCACATCTTACGAACAATGGGGAATTTTACTTCATCTACAAAAATCTGTTTTTTACCTTGGTCTGTTCCTTTGTCATTTTTATATCCTATCGGTGCACGACCAGGTCTCCAGCCTTGCTCTGCCTTATTCAACAGTCCTCGTCGGACATCTTTTCCTAAATCAATAACATATTGGTTCGCCATTCCAAATTCAACACTCATCATTATCACATTGTCTACGGTTTTGTATTCTCTGCCGACTGTTTGGATGGACTGGATGAGTCCTTGTTGAAGCAACCACATTATCTCACCACCATCAACGGGATTTCTTGCTAGACGATTTAACTTCCAGCATATAATTCCATCTGCCTTGCCTTGTTTAATAGCAGACAGCATTTTGTTGAATTGTTCCCGACCTGGCTTTTTCGCTGATTTGCTCTCTTGAAAAACACCGACAATTTTAACATCGAGATGGCGTGCTAATTTTTCCAGTTCTTTTTTCTGGCTTTCAATAGATTGCGTTTGACGATCTTCCGCTTCGGTACTTTTGCGAAGATACATCAGATATTTTTGTTTTGTTTCCATATTAGTGTGTACAGAATTTATGCCACGGATTGATTATATTATGTTCTCTCTTCTTGTACATGGCTCAGAGTCGACCTTTCTGAGAGGTTTATATATATGTCTAATCATTTCAACCAAAGTTTCCGCACATTCCAAAGACTCCTCGGATGACAGTTTTTGTCCGAATTCTTTTTCATAAAGTGCTTGAAATTTTTTTGCGTCAGCCTTGGTTATCATTTTAATTTAATAAAATAAGATAGATGAATAGGATATTTATAGATTTAGGATATGTATAGTTCCTCTTATTTAGAGGTATATATAGACTAAAGTAAAAATTATAGTATTTACTATAGTAAGGAGGAGAATTATCCTTACTATAGTAAGGTTATTATTCTTCAACGATTTCAATACTGGCATAGTCATAAGCGTCTAAAATAAATTTTCTGATTTTATTCCAAATCGCTTTTTCAAAAAGACAGAATTTGAATCCAGCTTTCTGTGGCATCGTGACATTTAATCCCTCAAACTTGCTTTTCCAAACACCAAAGCCAGTGACCGTAAAGTATTCTCCAGTTTCAAACTTGAAACTCACATTGGCGTTGGCAAGCAAGTTCTCGTGCTTTCCTTTAATCATGTTTATTTTTATCGACACTTCTTTAAGATGTAGGTCGAGCGGGTAGGTGGTAAATGGTTTCATAATTTTCGGTAATTTTGTTAAGATGGTTCAGTTTTATTTTTTTGTTTAGATTTTTCTGCCATTATTCTGTCGACAGACTCATTAAAATAACTCAACATATCAGAGGCAACTTTCCAAAAATCGTCATCGTTAAAATTTGCATTAGGTATTAGTTTCATGTACTTTACAACAAATTCATCAAGGTCAGCCCATAAGTTTTCTTCAATTGACAGTTCTTCATTGATTGATTCCATAAAATTAAAATTTAATAATTAGACACACACCCCGATTTTTCAGTGGGAGAACGACATTTTGGGGAATTTTTCATAAAATATTCTTTAAATTATTTTTTATTTTTTCATTATATTTAACCCACTATTTGATAAAGAATTAGTGGGTTGCTAGTGGTTTAAAAAAACAAAAAAAGACTTTTAATAAAGTCTTTTGATACAACTAAAGAAGTTTTAAGTTTAGGTATAAACCACTCTTTTACCTATAAGATAGCCATGCTTTATCGCTGTCAATTTTAAATTTAAATTTTTTATTAACATCATGTGCTGATAACAATCTCTGCAACTCTTTTATTGTTCCCTCAATTTTAAGTTTCTTGTAATTTTTTTTCAAATATTCATCAGCTTCATCCGATGCATTTTTTTTGGTAAATCTCTTTATTTTTTCAAATAAATATTCCAAAGTTCGTGCTGTTCCAATAGGATTACAAAAAGATTTTAATAATTGATACTTGGCTGTTTCAGCGTTACCAACTTCAATATTTTTCTTATCAACCTTTAAATAACCGATCCCATTTTTTTCAAATGTGGCAACTTTTATTTTACTTGTTTTTTCCTTCAATTTTTCAATTTTATTGTTTCCTATTCGATAACTGGAATATTCTAATATTTTATTCAAGCTTTCTTTGAATTTACCAGCCTCGTTTTTATTTGCCTTAAACAATAATGGATGCGTGGATTTACAAATAATGTTAAATAGTATTTTCTTGTTTTTCTTGCATGAATAATAAAGCAATATATTATGAAGTAGTTTTTGTCTTGAGTTGAAATAATTTGTCTTTAAAGATTCAGCCATATAATTGAGTGTAGATATATGGCCATATAAATCTTTTTTTACACCGCATTCATTTAAAAAATCGCCCATTTTTATGTGAGATTTTAAACTTTCTATGGCATTTATTTTTTTAGCAATAAGTTCCAATGACTGCTCATTTAATATACAGCCTTCTTTTTTAAGGGAGCTTACTGTTATTGCTAATTCAATTTCATTTTTAAACATATATTTATTATTGATATTTTCTCACTAGATAGGCTTAAAAGCAAGATAAATGTTTACTTTTAGCCATTTTTATATTACATTGTAAGTGGTACCATACTCATATAGACACTGAGAGTAATCTCAGTAATTTTGCTTCATCACGCCTTTAAGCGGGCGGCTCGGCGCACATGATGGGGCATTTCGGTGTCTTTTGAGTGTGGTACCCGTCGGGTCGTCCACTCAAGCGGAACTTCTCGACGACTTAATTATTAAGTCGTTTTTTGTTTTTAAAAAACAAATTACACAATAAAAAATATGGGTGTAATTGAATCAATCGGAGCTAACCGAGCAAGAATCATTTTCGATGATTTTTGTGTTAGATTATTTTTAAAATATAAAGGAAACTATTGCTCTGATGTTAGAATATGGAAATTATCAAAATCCAATATACTTTTTGGCATGTTTAATAGTAAAAATTTATACTGGGCTGTTTGTGATGAGGCGGCCAATTCTTTACACGGTTGGTTTTATAAAGAAGGCGATCTACTTAAGTCATTGGCGCATAGAATAGAGCAATGCTCTAATGAGAATGAACTGAAAAGATTGTGTCTTAATCTGGAAAATATAATTGAAAAAGGAATTCCATTAGATATAGGAGAATTTTAATATGGAAAATAAAAAACATCGTCTCCAATCAAATTTCGAATTTATTGCTGAAACATCCTTGCGAGTAGTGCGAGCGTTTTCATATTTCTTTATGGTTGCGATACCCCTTTTGAATTATAAAGATCTGCGATTTTCAATTAAAACTATCTTGATTTGCTTGAGTTTGGTTTTTATTTCTAATAGACTACTTGGCAAAATTAGAAGCAAATAAGGTTTTATCTAAAACGAATAATCGTGTTTGGTCGCGGATTCTAGCTATGCAAGATATAACAAAAAACGACCCTCTCTTTTTTGCGAAGGTCTTTTTTTATTCCTCTTTTGTCACCAAAACACTCTCTTTTGGCTTTAAATAGCCAAAGATATAAAGTTATATGGCTGACCAGCCAAGACATCCTCTAGGGATGAAATAAAGCCTCCAGGGGCAGTGAGAGTGTCTCGCCAAATGGGCTTTTTGGCTAAAATAAGGCAAAGATTTCTTAATTAAACGATAAAAGGTTTTAAATAGCGGAAATTATCGTGTTTGGTCGATTAATTTGTGTAGTATGATAACTGTTTAAAGAATTAATTATTATATAAGTTTATGGGTTAAAAAGCTATATATTGGCATAAGGCAATTTAAGTGATAAGCTAAAAATACAAATATGGCATTATTTAGCATACAAGGCGAGAAAACTAAAAAGATTTTATCTAAAAGCTTAGATTTAGAAAAAAAACTTCAAAAATTATTCGAGAATAATCTTGAAGACGTTTTGAATATCACTTTTTTAGCCCATGAATATTCCACAAGTTTTGGCGGAAGAATTGATACATTGGGAATAGATAAAAACGGATCTCCCGCAATAATAGAATATAAAAAGAACCAAAATGATAATGTAATTAATCAAGGACTCTCCTATTTGCGATGGCTTTTAGATCATAAGGCTGATTTTGAAATATTATGCAGAAATAATAAAGTTGCAGTTGAAATTGATTGGGATTCGCCAAGGGTTATCTGTATAGCAGAAAACTATAATAAATTTGATATTGACACTGCGGATATTTTGCCTATAAATATTGAATTGCTAAGATATAGGATCTATGAAAACGATATTTTATCTCTAGACATAGAAAATTATCAAAAAGTAAGAATTTCAACTTCTGGCATATTAAAGAAAGCAAGAAATCAAAAAGAGAAGCAGAATGTTCTTCAGAAAAATTATTTATTAGAAGATCATCTGAAAAATGCGCAAAAGGAAATAAAATTACTTTTTTATAAGTTGCGAGAAAAGATCACAGCACTTGATGAAAATATTATTGAAGAGGCTAAGGCAAAGTATATCGCCTATAAAACTTCAACTAATTTTGTTGATATTGTGGTGCTTGGCAATAGTTTAAAAATATTTTTAAATGTGAAAAGTGGAAAACTTATTGATAAAAATTCAATAGCCAGAGACTTAACTAAGCCAAAATCCGTTGGTCATTGGGGGAATGGTGATTATGAGGTAAAATTGCAAAGCGAAAATGATTTAGAAAAAGTTTTTGACCTAATAAAACAAAGTTATGGTTATAATAAATAAAACTATGTACCAAGTAAAAATACCTAAGATATTATTTTTAGCACTAGGGACAGCAAGATTTTATTATAAAGGTTATTATAATACAAATGATCTCGCTGGAATTGCAAATAAATATGCCGAACATCTCGTTCGTTTAAGATCAGACAAAAAAGATTATAAGTATTTGGATGATACTAATTTTGGTGGATTAAGAGGAAATTTTTCAACACTTCTTACGTGGAAAGGGTTTGTTAAAAGGGGAAATGCCATAGTAAGTAGATATTATATTGGCAGGGATAAAAGATTGGCTAATGCAGTATGTAATGGTGAAATTATACTAAATGAGAGTAATATGACTGCGTATACTACAAATGAAAAATTAAAAGAACTTTTAGAATTAGAAGCATGGCTTTTCACCGTAAAGGAAACACAGGCACATATAAAAGTTATGTTAGGAAAAGATAAGAGCATACCTCTTTCTAGAGATAACGATAATTTCAAAAAAGTATCTGTCGTAAGGAGTGCAAATGGTCAATATTTTATAAGATCGTTAGTTAACAATTTTATTGATTCAAAAAATAAAGTTCTGGAGTACAGTATAGTTAATTTTTGGGAAGGAAAAAAGTTAAAGAAGAAAAATCTTCATCCATTAATAGTTATTCCTACGAAAGATACTCCTTGGAGTAAAATATTTGCAATAAAAATGGAAGATTTGATTGATAATAAACCTTTGACATTATTGGTTGATTTAGAAAAAGAAATTTGTTTTGATACGGACAATAATAAATACAAGCTATATTCTCTAAGGGAAGCCGTTGACGAATTTACAACTGGAGATGAAAATATACCTCAAAGGCTTTCATATTCCTGGGAAAAAATAAAAGAGGCTCACTGTGATAAAGAAGCTGATTTTTCTGAAATCAAAGAAGATGAATTTATAATTTTTCTAGAGAAATTCCTCAAGTGGCAAAAAGAATTTGAAGTTGGAGAAAAGAAAGTTGTGGGTGTAAATGTATCGAGCTCTGGTGGTCCCGATGTTCACTTAACATTTTCGGGTGGCACAGCCCAAAAATTAGAACTTGAACATAACTGGAAAAGCTACTTAGATCACAGGCATCACGAAAGTAATGCATGGGTAGATACATGGCTTTTTGCAGAAGAAGAATGGAATCCTAAAAGAATATTAAGTTTATACAAGACACATAGAAAAACCAATGGTCAAAGAATTCCTAATGTATTTTTATGTTTAGAAAGAGGAGAACGCAAGTGCTATGAAGCAAATTGGGATGAAGAAACATTTACAGAAATACCTTTAAAATTTTAGTTTACTTAATTGATTTTTATTTTTTAACACAACTATTTTCGAGGTTGTGTTATTTTTTTTCGCTCGATTTTTCATTATTTCAAAATATTCATTGTCATTCTCTATACTTATACTGTTCCTTTTTAATTGATCCGCTGAAGATTGAAGCGTTCCACTGCCGGCAAAACAATCTAAAACCCAGTCATTTTCATTAGTAAATATTTTTAGTAAGTGCTCTAAAACCTTGGCTGGTTTTTGAGTGGGATGTTTCGTTCTTTCATTGCCCATGCATATCGGAGTTTCTACAAAATCAGCCTTGATGTGATTATGCATTTCATTTTGCTTTGTAAAATTGAAAGTATAATCTATTTTTTTTTCATTAAATCCTTTCGTTGCCCATAAAATTGCCTCACATGAAGATAAAAAACCTGTTTTTCTAATTTGGGGGGCTGGATTAGTTTTGTGCCAAATAATAGTAGCATGGTGTTTAAAATCATGCTTTTCATATATTCTTTTTATATCACTAATATATTCTAATTTGCTAAAAATTAACAAATTTCCAGATTCTTTAACTTTATTTTTTGTATTCTTTATCCATTTATCAGTAAATAATAGATATTCATCATCAGAAAAATAATCCCACTTTCCAAAATCTGATGATCTAGCCTTTCTTCCTTTTAATATCTTGGTATTTTTATTAGCAGTATTGTAAGGAGGATCAACAATTACGGCATCGAATTTTTTATTGATTTTTGGCAAAATATCCAAAGCATCTCCGAATATTAAATAATGTGAATTCATAAAGTTTATTTTTTTAGTCGTTTAAGTGAATCAATATAATAACCCTTGTCAACTTCAGAACCTATAAAATTTCTTTTTAATCTTTTCGCCACAACCGCAGTAGTCCCTGAACCCATAAAAGGATCGAATATAATATCATTTTCATTTGAAGTTGCTAGTATTATTTTCTCTAAAAGCCATTCTGGTTTTTGTGTAGGATGTATTTTTTTTCCTCCCGCAGTTTTTCCTCTTGTCAAAACAGCTTCTCCATACCACATGCACCTCATTTGCTTTCCGTGATTAATCTTTTTCATCTCACCATAATTAAATGTATTTTTTTTAGTTTTTCTTGCCCATATGAAATTTTCATGATCAGCTACAAATCTCGTACAAGACAAATTTGGTGTAGCATCAGATTTGTGCCATATTATTTCATTTAAAGGCTCAAGCCCTATTTTTTTTAATAAGTATCCTGTTAAATAAATATTATGATAAGTTCCTGCAACCCATATTGCTCCTTCATTTTTTAATATTCTATAACATTCTTGTAGCCATTTCTTTGTAAATTCTTCGAATTCAATATCTCCAAAATTATCCCAATGCCCTTTATTTGTGCTTAAATCAGAACCGCCAGATTTTATGAATTTTATCTTAAAATTGCTTTTGCTTAGGTTATAGGGAGGATCTGCAAATATCAAGTCAATAGAGTTGCTTTTAATTTTTTTCATTAATTTTAAGCAATCTTCATTGTAGATTTTATTTATTTTCAGTTTTTTATCTGTAAAAATCATCCTTATTTTTTAATTTATAGATTATAGGTTAATTATAACCTTAAAAGAGAGAAAAATACACCCCCAGGGCAATTTATTAAAAATATGCGAATTCTGTGTTTAAAATGTACCTAAATTGCTTTGACAAAGCACTTATTCCATGCTATAGTTTTTTCTAAAGACGAGGCATAGCTTTAAAGCTTTTAGGTATATCTCGATCGCTCTTATCTGAGTAGCGGCATTGGAACGGGCCGTGAAGAACGGTATAAGAAGAAAGTGGTCGAGCCTTCTTGTGTAATTAAGACATAATAAGAGAGCCATATGCCAAAGAAGCAAGATGCTTCTGGTATGCGAGGATATCGAACTCGAAACGAAGATGGAGAATTGCGCGATAAGCGTGATGATACCCACATTGGGACCATTGAGAAGCAGTACGATATAGATCTCGAAGTCAGAAGTGATATGCACTTAGGAACATATCTTAAGGAGCATAAAATAAAATCCCTTAACGACCTAATTAATGGTCAATAAGAGATTTTAGAACAAGAAGCTATTGCCTCGTCTTTATTTTACCATAAAATAGAGCAATTGTTATCCACAACAAATATGTCTGATGGTGAAGAACTTAAAATCTATATAGACGGATCTGCTATAACAAATCCAGGAAAATTAGTTGGATGTGCGGGAATAGTTTGCTATCCAGAATTCCTTAATATCCCAAACAAAGAGCTCAGATGGTCCTACTCATTGGGGTCAATTGGCAGCATGGAACTTCTGGCTTTGATAAATGCTTTAAAGTGGATTAACAAAAATGTAGCACATCTTCTTGAAAATTCTATAAGTTCAATATTAATCCTAAGTGATTCTGACTACATTGTTAGTTCGGCCAATTCATGGGTCTATAAATGGAGCAATCCATGGAATAAAAATAAATGGAAAAAATCTGATGGTGGTACGGTTAAACACGAGAAATTATGGAAAGAATTTCTAAAAGAACGTAAAAAAACACGGATCAATTTCAATATTACAATTGAATGGATTGAAGGCAAGAGTACCCAAGAGACGAAAAGTGTCGATAAGGCAGCAAAAAGATCAGCAAGAAGTCTGGTGAAAAAGCCGAATTTTGAACAAATGCCTTATAAACAAGGGCGATCTTTACTGGGAAAAAAATCAAAATTAGAGTTATTTCTTGAAGTTGGAGAAACACACTTAATAAGAGTTTACTCTCATTGTTTAGTCAGTAGAAAAAAAGATGCCGAATGTGAAGTTAGATTTGAGGTGATTAAAGACAAAAGCATCGAAGGAAGATTTAAAGCTTTCACATCTCAGAAAATAGGTATTAGCAATATTGATAGGGGGCATTATTATTATGCGACTTTTGCTGACAATAAAATATTGCCGTGGATTGATAAAATAGAAGAAATTGAAGAAAAAGAGGTTGAAATTATTAAGAAAAAGGCAAAGACCATAATAAAAGCGAAAACTAGTTAAGATAAAGCACCTTGTAGGGTTGATTCAATTGTATTAGGATATTAATATGTTTAGACAATATTTTTTACCATAAATCCAGTTCTAACCGTATTAACTAGCCCGCTCAGGTATAAATTTACGGCTTTGTTAAGCCGTATTTTTGTTGTGGTATAATAGAAATATAAAATTAAAATAAAAAAATGCTAAACATTGATTCTGCAAATAAATTAAATCCAAAAGCTATATATTTATTTGCACTTAGATCATTTATCGCTTGGAGCTTACTAATGCTTGTTGTCGTCGGTCTTACAATATTTGTTATAAACATTTTTAATCAGAAAGAAATTATCTTATCATCTAGCACAAAAGTTGGAGTTGGAATTCTAAATGAATACGACTATAGCAAAGCATTTCTTTTATTAATTTGGTTATTGCCAACAATAATTTTGTCTATCCTTAGTTCGCTAATTTGGGGATTTCTAGTCTGGAAAAATTATACTTTTGAAATAACCGAAAATTCGATAAATATCAACTATGGAATTATAAAAAAAACAAAAGATGTGATTTTTTATTTGGATATTGAAAAAATTGAATCTGAAAAACTAATAGCAGAAACATTAACAGGATTGGTAGCTCTAACTTTCTATTGTTCTGAAAATAAAACAAGCTCATTTCATAAAATAGTAAGAAATAGAATTATGCAAGCAACTTATTCAAGTGATTTTGTTGATGGCAGATCAATTCCAGGACTTTCGCCTGAAGAAGCATTAAAATTGAAAGAGACAATCTTGTCGTTCATAGGAAACAAGATAAATAAGAATTAACAATGCATTTAAAATTTTAAATAAGGAATTCTCCCCTAAACTCATTTCGAACATCATCTGCTAATGGGCTCACCTATGAATTTACGGCTTTTTTAAGCCGTATTTTTGTTGTGGTATAATGAAAACATGAATTCTATGAATCCAGAATGGCAAAAGCAAAAGATAGAAAAACAAGAAGCCAAAATTAACATTGGAGATGTTTATTTTAGTGAAGGCTTAAAATCTGTTTTTGAGAAAGAGGAGTTTGAGAATGAAATACTAAAAATAAATAAGGAAATCGAAAAATACTTGGGAGAGAATAAAAATTCAGCCGTTTACGATTTTAGGATATATGACAACAGAAAAGAATATGAAGAATATTTCAGAACCAATTATCCAGAAAAATCTGATTATATGGAAAATGACATGGTTTTTTATTCTCCAGATGAAAAACATAATAAAAATGTTATAGCTAAGTTTATGGAGCAAGCGACCTTAGATCCAAATGATTTAAAGATTCGAAAATATCTCGAAAAAGAAAAAATCAAATTCGATGAGTTAGAGGCTTTGTCTAAGCAGAATTATAAAAATAATATTTATCCAACAATAGCACATGAATTAACTCATTCTCACCCATTTTTTAAAGGAATGGATAATAAATCATCTAGAAGTAAATGGGAACAAGAAATGGTGTGTGTGTTTATTGACCAAAAAATGTGGGAGGAATATGTTCCATCCTATGGCAAAATGATAAGAACAAAAGCAAAAGATCAATCTTTAGGTAGAGATTTGTTTGATGAAATCATTAAAGATTTTGAAGAAGGTGATTTTCAGGTTGAAGACTGGGAAAGGCTTTTTTACAACTTTTTGGAAAACAGACATGGCAAAGAAAAATTAAAAGATTTTTGGAATATTTTGGCCGAACTAAAAGACAAAGCTAATTTTGAACGATGCTATGAAAAAATTTTTAGAGAAAATTTGAAAGATGCTATGATTATATTTCAAGAAAGAATAACAACAGATAAAATTTAAATAAAGCTCTTATTCACAAACCCAGTTCGAACGTCATCTACTAAGGGGCTCAGTTTTCTAAATTATGGCTTGCTAAAGCCATTTTTTGGTATTAGACATTGACATAATTATTAAAAATATACTATCATCAAATATTAGTTTTAGTTCGTTAATATAGATTAATAAATAATTTTACAAAAACAAAAAATATCGAAAGGAGAGAGGAAATGAAATTTAAAATACTCTGTATTCACGATACCAAAGGTATCAATTCTAATGAAACAGTAGCAGACTACCACCCGTTAACACTAGTGGATGTCTCAATGCTGATTCACGTGGCGTATGCCTTTAGAAAAAATGACCAAAAAGTTGCTGACATTCAAGCGCGACTCATTCAGGGGGTTATAGGTATGACCTGTCCATTTCCTGAAAAAGGTGAAATTAACGAAAGGGCAATAATAATTAAACGATTGTTTATGGAGGCAATGAGAAATAATAAACCCCCAGTTTATTCACAGTTAGCTCTACAACTTTTCGAAAACATGATGTTTGAAACAGACGCTGATATATTTACGCCAAAGTCTTCAGAAGATGACATGCTTACAAAAAGCATTGAGGAACTCGAATTACCTATTCGTGCATACAGATTTCTCAAAAGCATCAACATTAATACAATTGGAGAGTTAGTTCAAAAGACAGAAACAGAAATACTTAAGGAAAGAAATGCAGGCCAAAAGATACTTAGCCAAATAAAAGATGCTCTCATTGAGCATGATCTGTATTTCGCCGTAAGAACATAAAAAAATCCAATTTGATATTAAAAAAAGCCGAAAACCTGGATTCAAGTCGTAGGCTTTTTTATTTTAAATAAAACATTTTTTCATAAACCCAGTTCAAACGTCATATACTTAAGTAATTATTTAATAACACTTTAAATTGACATTTAGGCTGTGATCTTGACAAATTAGCGCAGAAAGAGGACAATAGAAAACTAATTAGAGGAAAGTTTTTAGTAATTTTAAAACAAGTTCGAAATTCGAACAGAGAGGTGCAATAATGAAAGAAAAGGTGAAAAATGCATGGTTTTTTGGAAAAGACAGCCCGGAAAAGAACGTTTTGCTTTTGTATTGTATCCTGCTGCAATTCCATACAAGCGGGTACAAAGACAGAGAGGCTCCCCTGAGAATTCTTAGCAAAAAGGAGCGGAACTTTGTTAATGAGAAAAAAAAGGAGGTCAGAGAAGATGGTGAAGGAAGAATACCATTCAGATTTTTTCAACTGATAGTGAAAAAAGGAGATGCATTATTGCAAGATGAATGTGTAATGATCCACTTTTGTCGCTACAAAAACAACTCTTCAATGATTGAGGAACTGAAAAAAGTGGGGAGCAAAAACAACTTCCTGCTGATTAAAAAGAAAAAAAACCTGTTCATATTGAAATTCGAAGAATAAAGGTTGAAAAAGTAGAGCCTCATGAGATAAACACTTTCTCATGAGGCTCTTGTTCTTTGTGTTTTACAATGGTAACATTAGGTAGTATTGTAAAAATTAATGACTTAAATCTTATGCCAAGACAAGAAAAATTCGAAACATTTGTGGGCAAAACCTACAAGGAAGGTAGTTTGGAAAAAAGAAAAGAAATAAGAACTGACTATGAAAATATAGAAGATCAAATAAATTCTTATTATGAAAAGAAAATCACCGCAAAAAATTTAGTTGATAACTTGGGGCTAGTTATTCTTGGTTCACAAGGTGAGCATGCCAGCACTCAAATTTATGCCTATGAAAATTTGATAAAAACAATTGCTGAAACAGAAAAAGAAGAAGACATAGACATAATAGCTGAAGAAATTTTTTATAGCGCAGCAACTGAAAATAATCCAATGAAAAAAGCTTATTTGTTGGGGATATTAAATAATTTTTCTAATCTGGAAAGACTGGAAGAATTGTTTGGTAAAAAAGATGAAACAAACAATTCAGCAGATGTAAAAATTACAGAAGAAATAAATATAATTCAAAAAATCAGAAAAGCTGCACTAAGAATAAAAAAAGAAGGGAAAGTTTCCGAACAAGAGGAAGAAGTGTTAAATTATGTCCTAGATAATTTTCCAAGAGATAATAACGAGTGCGAATCCGCTCGGTTGGTGTCAGCTTATTATAGCAAGGAAAATTATGCGACAAGAATGCCTGCGCTAGGAAAACAAAAATTGCTCGAAGATGAAGTGTGGAAATGTTTAGAAGGAAACGGAATTCCTCGCTATGTGTATGCTCTTCCGGCGGGATGGCATCCTTCTGGCGAAAAATTAGATGAGGCTGATAGGTTTGGTATTAATTTGACTCAACAAGCGGCTATTTTCGAAGGAAAAGAAAAAATATTTATTGAATACGACATGAATCCACGATTATCGCGGCTTTATAATAGAAGAATAAAATATTATAGAGATCAAAAAAATCTCAAGAAAGTTGAAGAACTAGAAAATGCTTTAAAATTGAGGGTGTGGAGAGAAATTGAAAAAGATCCTGAAGCTATGGAAACATTCCAAAATATTGATAATATAGTTATTATCAAAAAAACAATTCGAGATTACGCAGACGATGTTGATATTAATAATTTAATGGAAAAAGACTTCCGTGATGATGCAGTTCGATAATTAGCTTAATGTTTTAAATCTAAATTCTATTTTTAAATAAAAAACTTCCATTTTGGGAGTTTTTTATTAATATTTATTTATATTTAGAGCTTCTGAATAAAAGCAGATAGGGCACATTTACTGCTTTGTTAAGCCGTATTTTTTGTTGTGGTATAATGAAAAATGTAAATTGATAAATAATATGGAAATCAAAAATAAGCTTCTATTTAAAACTGAAGTAAAAAAGAAAATAGATAGATTTATCAAAGAATTCCCTATATATTTTTTTATAAACATCGTTATTAACATTTCTCTCATAGTAATGATATTGGGAAGTGCCTTTTTTGTAGCTTTTAGCCTTGAAATGCTCGGCACCGGAATACATGCATATATAATCTTATTTATTGCTTTTTTATCTCTCGTTTTCAGAATAACCATAAAAGGCTTTTTTCGAAATATTAAAATTCTGAAAAGCATTCAAGCGGGCGACTATGAATTTGGAATTGAAAATCATGAGCTGGATAATGCGATAGAATTTATTGAAGACATGCCGATAAAAAAAGACGAAGTTGAAAAAATGAGAGTAGCTCTTTCTTTTAATAAATTGATTGATGTACTTGAGTACGCGCGTATTATAAAATGTAGCAAAGGCTTATATGATGTTGATTTGGTTTTTAAATATAGAGTAGAAAAAGTTATAGAAGATTGTATTAAAATGTAAATTTGTAAACTAATAGAAAAACATGATTCCAATAGAATTTCTCAGGCAGTTTCGCGTTGGTGAATATGCAATCTTCGATCTAGCAGTATCTTTTCTAGGAATTTATTTATTATCCTCTTTGCTGTCAAAAATGTTTCTTAAAATAAGAATCAATGTTCCTAAACATAACTGGTTGTTTCTAACTTTGCCAATTGGCATTGTTGCTCATCTGATTTTCGGACATATGACACCCATGACTAAAAATTTCCTGGATATTCATGGTCATTATGTTCTAAAAAGCTTAATTGTAGGTCTGTTGATTCTTGGTTTGAGGAATATAAAAATAATTAAGAAAAATAAATAATCTTTTTCCGATAGAATATTTTCATGGAAAAAATAATTATCAAAAACAGGAAAGATCAAAACGTTGTAGTTTTGTTAGAAAGAGCTGCAAATCAAAAAGGATTGGCATTTGTTATGCATGGACTAGGGGGTTTTAAGGAGCAAGAACATATTGAAACATTTGCCGATGCTTTCAAGAAAAAGAACTATACCGTAATTAGATTTGATACAACAAATACAATAGGTGAAAGCGATGGAAACATGGTTGACGCAACACTTACTAATTATTATGAAGACTTAGAAGATGTGATTGATTGGGCGAGTAAACAAAATCTTTATCAACAACCATTTGTTTTGTGTGGTCATAGTCTTGGTGCAATATCCTCGGCTTTATATGCTGAAAAATATCCAGAAAAAATAAAAGCTCTCGCTCCTATTTCCACGGTGATTTCCGGAAAGCTAACAGAAGAAACGCCAAATTTCATGGAAATTGGAAAAGAATGGGAAGAAAAAGGCATAAGAGAATGGGAAAGCAAAAGTCAGCCAGGTTTAGTTAAAAAATTAAAATGGTCGCATGTTGAAGACAGAAGGAAATACGATTTGCTTCCAGCGGTTAAAAAATTAAAAATGCCTGTACTTTTAATTGTTGGTGATTTAGACGATACCACTCCACTTAATCAACAAGAATTGCTATATAATAGTTTACCCGGGAAGAGAGAGCTCCATATTATAAGGGGCGCAGAACATACTTTTAGAGAAAAAGAGCATCTCGATGAAATATATAAAATATTTTTGAGGTGGATTGAAAGTCTATAGTCTAAATGAAGCATTTTCTCTAAACCCAGTTCAAACGTCAGATAATAATGGGCTCAGGTATGAATCTACAGCTTTGTTAAGCTGTATTTTTTGTTGTGATATAATTTAATTATGAAGAAAAAAACGAAAGAAGCTTTTGATTGGATAATTAAAATATTCAGAGATAATAATATACCCTTTCAATTATCCGGAGGCCTTGCTGCTAAAATTTATGGTTCGCCAAAAGATTTGTGGGATATTGATTTTGATATTCCAGATAGCTGTTTTTCCAAGGTGAGAAATTTAGTTTCCAAATATGTTATATTTGGTCCTAAAAAAACAACCGCCGAAGGTTTTGATTGTATGCTTTTAAGGCTGAATTATCATGGGCAGCAAATTGATGTGAGCGGAAATTGTATAAAAATTTTTGATAAGGTTAAAAAGAAATGGGTCAAAGATAATACTGACTTTGAAAGATCAGCCAAAAAAAGAGTGTTCGATAGAATTGTTCCGGTGATATGTCCGGAAGATCTGCTAAAGTATAAAAGCAAACTCTCAAGAAAGGCGGATTCAATAGACATAAAGGCTTTAAAAAAATATCTATTACAAAAAAATAAATAAAGTATTTCTATCTTAAAAGGATAGTGTCATCAACTCTTGTTTTATAAATTATGCAATTTTTGTTATAATAAAGGCGTAAGAATAAAGGCAATAATCAAATAAGCATATGAATAAACCAAAAGTAAATTATGTTATAGATTTTTTAGCTTTTATTTCTTTTATCATCACCGCCCTCTCGGGTTTAGTGATAAAGTTTTTTATGCCTAGTGGAGTGAGGCAGGGCAGATTCCAGGAATTTCTTGGTGTCCAAAAAGGAGCTTGGTCAGAAGTCCACGATTTTTTTGGAATACTGATGATCATTCTTGTTTTGGTTCATTTTATCCTGCACTGGGACTGGATTGTTTGTATGACGAAAAATATATTAAAATCAAATAATTGTGAAGTTAAAAAATAATAATTAATAACAAATCAATGAAAAAGACACTACTCATTGCTTTCCTTCTGATGTTTGGTTTGGTCATCCAAGCTCAGGCGGCAAGTACTAATGCCAATCAGGGGAATAAAACGGGGCAGGAAAATTCCCAGGGGAATCAAAACGGTAATACTGTCCAAGTTCAAGAAAAAAATCAGGTTCAAAATCAAGGGGAAGAAACTCAAGTTCAGACGCAAGAACAGAATACAGTCCAGACAAAGGATAAAAATGAAAACAAAAAACAAGACAATGCCGAGGTGCACAGAAGCGCAGTAGCTAACTTTGTGCAAAATTTATTATCTGTAGCTGATCGGGAAGGCGGAATTGGTCAGGAAGTGAGAGTGATTGCTCAGCAGCAAAATGATATGAAAGACAGAGCAGCGGATCTGATATATGCCGTGGAAAACAGAAACAAAGTGAAAACATTTTTTATCGGTACCAGCTATAGAAATGTCGGGGAACTAAGGAGCCAAATGGTGCAAACAAGGAATCAAGTTGAGCAATTGAAAAGATTGATAGAAAAAACCACCAACGAACAAGACAAGACGGAGTTGCAAAACCAGATTCAAACAATGGAGCAGGAACAAGCAAGGATTAATGATTTTATAACTCAAAATGAAAGCAAATTCAGCTTGTTTGGATGGGCGGTAAAAATGTTTAGATAGGTTTGCTTTTAATAAATAAAAAACACCCGAAAGGTGTTTTTTATTATGTCTCAAAAATCCAATTCTATAATTAATCTGCTTATGTATAAAAATAGAAGAGAAAATTTTTCATTGACAGTTTAATATTTTAGACTAAACTCAAAGCAGTTATTTGTATCTATTTTTTAAAACAGGAGGTTGAAAATGGCAACTAGAGAAATAGCAAAAAATGAAGACAGGGAAATAATCAAAAAAATAAATCGTCTTCAAGCAGATCATGAAAAGGAGGAGGAAGAGCTTTGTTTTTGTGATATATGTGCCTTTTCCAGAGCTCTAAAGGGCGGTCTTGAAAAAAGAGCAAAATAAAAATCAAAGTTCTGCACAGGGGCTATTTGTATGTTTACAATAGCCCCTCATTTTTAATTAAATTTATACAAAGAGAATATTTTTTAGAAATACTTTATTTAAGCCACGAAAAGTGTATTTTTTATTAATTCTCAAAATAAAATGGCTTATTTAAGCAAAAAATATCTTTTAAGTGTTGACCATATAATTATAATGTGCTAATATTAGTTGTTGACAATAATAAACAATAAAGATCCCTAGATTAAGGGATTTTTGGTTTAAATAAGTGTTGACTCGCTTATTGCAGAAGCATAACTGAACTAAAACCTACACTTCTACGTGAAGATTTTTGTTTAGCGAATTAGTTATAGCGGAGTAAATGCAAATCAATAGCGAATAACAATTAAGATATATTGCATGCGTATTGTAAAGTTAGTCGTATTTTTATTAATAGCTGTTTGCTCTGTTTTACCACAAACAACATTAGCTAGTGAAAAAAGTATAAATGTGGAAGAAAATAAAAACACATTCTCAGAAATTATAGGCCTTCTTTCTCCCGGATCCATTACAATGAGAGAAAAAGCCTCTAGAGATAAAATGAAAAATGATTTTATCCTAAAAAAAGAAACCAAATCAGAAGAAGACATAAAAAGAGAACAAGTATTAAACAAATGGAAAGAAAAACAATATAAAAAATGGAAAAACTTGCCCGAAGGACAATTTAGAATAAATGCTTCAGCCTATACGGCAGCAGCCGATGAATGCGGTAAAAACGATGGAATTACAGCCTCGGGGCTAAAAGTGAAAGAAAACAGAACTATTGCCTGTCCCAAAGAATTTCCTTTCGGAGTTAAATTAAAAATAGAAGGAATGGGAATATACACCTGCGAAGATCGTGGGGGAGCGATCAAGGGTAATAAAATTGATATCTACATGGAAACAAAGAAAGAAGCATTTAGATTCGGGCGTCAGCATTTAAAAGCTGAAATTATCGAAGGATAAAAATTGAGAAAGAAACAAAAAACATCCGTTCAAAGCGGATGTTTTTTAATATTTGTGGATTGACCTCGCATAATAATTTTGCTAATCTGAAAGAAGTTTAAAATAATGGTCACATGGCGGAAAGGTTACGCAGCGGTCTGCAAAACCGCGTATGCCGGTTCAATTCCGGCTGTGACCTCATTTTGCCCGGATGGTGGAATTGGTATACACAAGGGACTTAAAATCCCTCGGTAGTAATACCTTGCGAGTTCGAGTCTCGCTCCGGGCACAACTAAAAAAGAGCATTACTGCTCTTTTTTTGTTTTTTCTAAAATCTTTGGAATTTTTCTGAAATCTTTTATGAGCACTTCGCGCATACTTCCATTATAGAGTGCAGCAGCCGGATGATAGAGCGCGTAGAAAACCCGGGAACCTATTTTGGGAAAATTTCGACGAAATGCTTTCCCGTGAACTTCAGAAATTTTCATAAGCGGGAAGAATCTTCCCAAAGAATGCCTTCCCAGCGTTATTATCAGTTTGGGATCAATAATTTCGATTTGTTTTTCTAGCCATGGCCAGCAAGCTCCAATTTCTTCCGGCAGCGGATCGCGATTTTCCGGTGGACGGCACTTTATTACATTGGCGATATAGATATCTTCACGTTTTAAATTTATAGATGCCAGCATTTCATTGAGGAATTTTCCGGCTGCTCCGACGAAAGGAATTCCCATTTCATCTTCTTTTTTTCCTGGTGCTTCACCAATAAACATAATTTCAGCTTCAGGATTGCCGTCCCCAGAGACAACCTGAGAACAACCTTTGCGGAGCGCGCAGTTATTACAGAGAGAAGCGAGCATATTTAATTGTTCCATTTGTTCCTTTTTTGTCATAAGCATCTTATACTAGTTCATTTATTTTGATCAGATCAAATTTGTTATTTTCTGTATGCCACACCGCAAATGTTGGCGGATAAATCTGATTGGCAACATTGCCGGGATTAAGAATCGTACGGTTGTTTATTTTTTCAGTCCATGGCTTGTGAGTATGGCCATGGAAAACGAAATCATATTTTCCTGTTTCGCATAAGTTTTTAGCTGGTTCCGGCTTATGTACAAAAGCAATTTTTTGTTTTTCAATTTCAGCTTCGCCAAAGTCTTTGAATATTTTGGTGTGTTTGTATATATTATTTTCAAAAGGATAATTTCTGAGATAATCATCATCCATGTTACCGAAAACAAAAAATATTTCTTTCTGAAAATTATCATTCAGGAAATCCAGAGTTTCCAGCGACGCCAAATCTCCGCAGCAGATTGTTTTTTCAATTTTATGCTCACGGCAATAATCCAACACTTTCGTGAGATTGGTGATATTGTCATGAATGTCAGAAATAATAGCGATTTGCATAAATAAATAATTTTAATTTTTATCTAAAGTATTCTCCGGCAGTTTTTTCCAAAGCAATTCAAAAATTGATTTCATGGTTTTGCAGACCTCTGTGCTTTCAATGATGGCTGCCATAGATTCTTTGGCTGATATCAAGGAAACTTTTGAATCACCATAAATATCAATTTCAATCGAGAAAGGAAAATCTTTCGAGTCAATAAATTTCATCGACCTCAATTGCTCCTTATCTTTCTCCAAGAGATTTTTTGCATAATATTCCGTCTGGGGGACAATGGCTCTTACGGATATTTTATTTTTTACCCGATCTTTAATGAAGCTGTCCATCCATTCATTGCCCAAAACATCGGCCATGTTTTCAGATCCAAAGGCTAGAAATTCCTGTCCATGTTTCAGGGTGTCTTTGTAAACTTCTTTCACGCCCTCCGGTCCCTCGAAATAGGAAACATTTACTTTGCCTATGTTTTTCTTTTGCATTGCCAAAAGTTCCGGCAAAATTTCTTTGGCTTCGTTAAATTTTTGCTGAACTAAATTTATACATTCCTGGGGAGATTTAGCTATGTAGAAGCTTTTTTTATCTTGAGGGGTTTTCAAAACAAAGCCCCTTTTGACTAATTCTTCTAAAATAACATAGGTTGTTGGCTTTTTTAAGCCGCTTTTGAGGGCAATATAATAGGCTGTAGCTTTTTGTAGAGGCAAAAGAGCTAAGTATACTTTAGCCTCTTTTTCATTTAAGCCCAAATTAATTAGTTTTTCAATGTATTCCATATAATCTATTTTAGCATGTTTTTGCAGTATGGTCAATATTTTTGACGAATATATTATTTATATCAATATTTTGCTTTATTGAAGCAATAAATAGCTAGATTATATATTCTCCATAATTGACTATTTGCTGTTTTTGGTATATAATAAGCTGTTAAGATGAAAATTAAAAAACATCCTAACAAGTTCATTGAAAATCAAATAAGAATTTCTCCGAATATTATGCTATCCGGCCGGAAGCATAATATTAACTAAACTAAAAAAGGAGAAAAAATCATGAAACAAATTACACAACATGGGTTGGGGAGAAAGAATGCGGGTAATTTGCAGACAATCTGGGTTGAACTGCCTGGTTACTGCAATTTAGCATGTTCCTACTGCTTTGCTCGCGGTGGAGAAAACATTGATGTTGCAAATTTGTTGACCTGGGAAAATTATGAATTGATTATCGATGAAGCAAAAAAAATCGGAATCAATTCGATATCCATTCCAGGAGCTGGTGAGCCGTTCATCGCCAAGAATCTTGATCTGGCAATGAGGTTTTTGCATAAATGTAAAGAAGTCGGCATATTTGTAACTTTGTTTACAACTGCCGAATTCATTACCGATGAATTGGCCGACGAGTTGTTTTCTTTACCAGTCGAATTGATGGTTAAGGGAAACAGTCTTAACCCGGAAATGCAGGATCGTTTTGTTTCTGACCCTAATCGTGGAAGAATTATTCACGGCTTTGGGGAAAGACGCAACGCGGCTATCGAACTTCTTATGCAACATGGCTTCAACGACGAAGCTAAGTGTATGGAAAGTTTCGGTTGCAAATCACGCATGGCACTGGTATCGTCGATCATGACGGACGAAAGTGAATTGTCCAACTATGATGAAATCGTAGACATCCTGCGGTTTTGTCGGAAAAACAATTTCATTTTCGATTGTGACAGTGTTCTGGGGATTGGCCGCGGTGCATCCTGCAGTCTTTGTACAGCAGACGAGAGATTGAAAGCCAAAATGATCGAGCTTCAGCGAGTTGATCGCGAAGAGTTCGGGAATTTTTGGGAAATCTCGCAGAGCTATGTCGGGGCGGTGTGTGATCGCTTCCATCACCATTTATACATTAATCAGTATGGCGATATTCGCCCCTGTATTGGTGCAAATGGTGTGGATCTCGGAAACGTAAGAGGCATTTCTTTATTTGATGCTTTTAACAAAACCGAGATGGTCATTATCCGGAACAAGCAATACTCTGGCAAATGCGCAGAGCAGTGTGCGAATTTCGCCGAAGGCAAATGCAATTCTTGCCTCGGTCGTCGCACGAAAGACTTGACCAATGAGAACTTGTTGGCCAAGGGTGCAGTTGAAACAATCGGTTGCTGGAACTTTCGCAAGAAAGTCTAGCAGCTGACATAGGGCAGAGCGATAAAATCATTCTGCCCTTTTCTTATATAAAAATTTTTTTATTTTATCCCCGAAGTTTTTTGATAAGTTCAATATCTTCTTTGACTTTTTCATGTTCTGTTTCCAGAATCATGTCGATATTTTTTTCTTGAGCGAGCTTTACTATTTTTTGAAAAATTTCTGCGCCGATTTTTCCTTGGCCGATGTGTTCGTGGCGATCTTTTTTAGAATTAAATTCTGTTATAGAATCATTGGCGTGGATAAGTTTGATATTTTCAAGTCCTATTTCAGTATTGATTTTTTTAATAGTGTTTTCAAAATTATGCCAATCATAGCCGGACGCAAAAGAATGCTGTGTGTCGAGACATATGCCAACCAGTTTTGAATGATTTACTTTTTTAATTATTTTTGCAATTTCTAAAAAAGAATCACCAATTATCTTTCCGGCACCAGCACTATTTTCAATTAAAAGTTTTGCAGATCCAGTATAGCCGTCCAAAGTTTTTTTGAGCATTTCAATTATCTTTTCGCTTGCTTCATTTTCAGAAAGTTCGCCAGCGCTGCCTAGATGTGTCATGACATATTTTGCGCCTAAAAGAGAAGCACGCTCAAGTTCATCACGCACAACACTCACGCTGCCATAGCGGATACGGTTATTGGCAGAAGCAAAATTAATATAATATGGAGTATGAACAACAACAGCTTTTAGCTTATAGTTTTTAGCTTTTAACTTAAAGTCGCTGATAATTTCAGAAGTAAGTTTAGGGGCTGGTCCGCCCTGAGGAGAGCGGGTAAAAATCTGCATGGTCTCACAGCCAAGATTATGTGCGCGCTCAGGTGCGTTTTGGATTCCGCCTGCAATAGAAACATGACAACCTATGTGCATAGTATTTAGTAGCTATTTTTTAGTGTCTTGTATATATACAAAATACCACATACTAAATACAAGATACAATGCTAAACTATTTCCCAGCCATTCTCAGTTTCTACAATTTTTCCTTTAATTTCGAAACCCGAAGCCAGCTTATGTCCGCCACCGCCAAAAAGATGAGCGATTTCAGAAACATTAATACCTTTATATTCCTCACTTCTGAGGCTGCCTTTTATAATCCCATCTTCTCGTTCTGAAAGAACCAGAGATAATTTTGTTCCTGGAACAGTATTTAAAATAGAAGCTACTTGCCCAATGTCTTCAGTTGTGGCATTGCATGATTCAATATCTTCTTTTGTCAAAACAGTAGTTATAAGCCCATTGGCCGGATTTATTTTTGCTTTTTCAAAAGCACGTCCCCATAATTTTAAAGTGGATAATTTTTTGTTGGCAAAAGTAGCTTTAATGATTTTCGGTACGGAAGCTCCTTTTTTTAATAAATCAGCGGAAATTTCCATGACTCGACTAGTTGTATTTGAATGTTGAAAGTTACCCGTATCTGATAGGATCCCTACCATAAGAAAGGTGGCAATATTTTTTGAAATAATGATATTTTGGGAAATAAAATATTCATAAATTATTTCGCAGACGGAAGAGCTTTTTGAATCTATAATCACAACATCTGCAGTTAGATTGATATCTGGATGGTGGTCTATTATAACTGTGACTGTGTTTTCATTAATTGATGAAAGAACTGATTGAAAACCACGTTCAACACTGTCGCAGCCAATAATAATATCATAAGATTTAAAATCTAGATGTTCAGGGAATTCAAATTTTTGTTCGGTCAGCATTTCTAGGAAGGAAGGGATAGGATCGAAACAGGCAATATCTGCGGTCTTGTTTAAAGAGGTGATATATTCTTTCATGGCCAAAACAGAACCCGAAGTATCTCCGTCAGGATTAGTATGCGCGAAAAGAAGAATTTTTTTAGAATTCTTTATTATATAGGAAAGGGTTTTAAATTCTGTGTCTAGGTTTTTCATGGTAATTATGTAGATCCAAGAAATAAAAATCTTAAATCCGGAAGATTTAAGAAGTTATAAAGATACTTTTTGTTTTTTTATTCTATAAATTCATCAGTATTTTTTCGATTTCATCAGCTTTTTCTTCAGTCGAATCCAAGTGAAAGGTTATTTTAGGAAGAGGACGCATAGCTAATTTTTTATTTAGTAAACCCTGGATGAAATAAATTTCTTTCGATAGGGTTTTCATTGCATATCCCCCTTCTTTATAGGGAAAAACGCTTACGAACACTTGAGTATATCGAAGATCGGGAGTTGTGTCAACTTTTGAAATAGTCAAAAAAAGCCCTGGCTTCAGGCTTAATTCTTTTAAGAATATTTCTCCCAAGTGGCGCTTTATAAGTTTGTTTACCTTTTGAATTCTTTCTGACATATACCAATATAAATTATATTGCAAAATATCCAACTAAATTGTTCTAGTTTTTTCTTCCTCAGCATAGGCTATCAATGTGTCCCCTTCTTTTATCTTGATATTCCCCTGAAAAACTATTCCACATTCATTGCCTTTGCCTACCTCATTAGTAACATTTTTATTTTGTTGTAAACCTTCAAGCTTTCCCTTGCCTATAATTTCACCTTCCCTTTTCACTTCGATCAAAGCTCCCTTGATTATTTTTCCATCATTAACTCTTCCTCCGACAATCATGTCATGTTTTCCTGTTTTAAAAACAGCTAATATGCTGACTGTACCAATGTCTGTGCGGACTATTTCTGGCGGTAGCATTTCAATAATCATCCTTTTAACCTCTTCTACCAGCTCATAGATTATTTTAAATGTTTTTATTTTCATGTCATTCATTTCAGCCAAGCGTTTAGCAACGGGAGTTGTTTCAACATTGAAACCAAGCACAAAAGCCTTAGACGGAGCTCCCATTTTTATGTCTGATTCGGTTATATTTCCAACTCCTGTTTCAATAAGATTTATTTTTATTTCCTCGACTTTTATAGTTGAGAGAATTTGTTCAATTGCTTCGAGGGAGCCCTGAACGTCTGATTTAATGATCAGGTTTAATTTTTGTTTTTCATCACTTTCTATAATGCGTGTCATTTTTTGCAAAACATTCTTTTCTTTCTGTCCAATTATTCCTTCTGAAAATTCTTTTGATTTGATGCGCGCAAGAGATTTTCCATCAACAACCTGAAGGACATCGTTGGTGTTGGGATTGCTATTAAGACCCATTATTGTTACTGGTGTTGATGGAGAAGCACTTGCAAGACTTTTTCCTGTGAAATCTTCCATTTTTCTTATGCGTCCATAAGTCGTTCCAGCTGTTACATCTTGACCAACTTTTAATGTTCCTGTCTTGATAAGAACAGTGGCTACAGGTCCTTTCTGGGGGTCAAGGTTAGATTCTAGCACAATAGCCAATCCATTGCGTTTATCATCCGATTTGAAATCTTCAACTTCAGCTACAAGTAAAATCGAATCAAGCAATTCATCAATCCCTATGTTTTCTTTTGCACTTACATTTACGCTGATGATATCCCCGCCCCATTGTTCAATGAGAATTCCATTTTCAGCTAATTCCTGTTTTACGCGTTGTGGATTTGCCTCTGGCTTATCTATTTTATTTATAGCCACAACCGTAGGTATTTTCTTGTCCTTTAAGTATTCAATGACTTCCTTTGTTTGCGGTCTTACTCCATCATCTGCAGCGACAACTAAAACTGCTATATCCGCGATGCTTACTCCTCTTTCTCTCATTCCAGAAAATGCTTCATGGCCGGGAGTATCCACAAAAGTTATTATTTTGCCCTTTTTTTTGACCTGGTAAGCACTTATATGCTGAGTAATACCACCCGCTTCCCTGGCTGCAACACTGGCTTTACGAATGGTATCAAGTAGGGTTGTCTTCCCATGATCTACGTGTCCTAAAATAGTTACGATTGGAGGGCGTGGTCTGAGATTTTTTCCTGACTCCTTTTCTTTTTTGCATATATCTACAAGCTTTTCAACATCTATTGCTTTGTTGTCAGAAATTTCTAGGTCAACTTCAGTTTCAAATCCTAGATCCTGAGCAATAATAGTTGCGGTATCGAAATCAATCTCTTCATTTATAGTAGCTAGAATTTTATTTTTTAAAAGTTCTGTAATTATTTGAGAAACAGGCAAGTCTAAAAGCTCACTGAACTTTTTAACAGTAATACTTGCTGGAATCTTTATTATTTTTTTCTCTGATTGTTCCATTGTTGAATATTAGACTTACATTTTTATAGGTTTTAATGCTGTAGCTGTTTTTATAGCCTGCTTTTCTTCTTCAGTTAGTTTATACTTTTCTGAATCACCTTTTATTATGGGTTTTGAATAGATACGTGTGCCTTCCCTAGTATGCAGAGAAGAAATTACGATGCCTGAATTTTTTCCGTCTAACAGGGCTAAAGCGAAACTCTGGTCCCCGCCGATATCCTTGAATGGGTTAAAGCGTATAATTCCAATTTTATGTATGCTTTTTTGTCCCAAGGCGTATAATTTATTTGAAATTTCAAACAACTCCTGAATTTCTTTGTCTAGTGTGGAAATTTCTTTTGTTTGAGATAATAAAATAGACTCAAGGTCTTTTGCCTGTTTTCCTGAAAAAAATATTTCGAGATTTTTATTCGTTTTTCTAATTTTGATAAGTGCTATAATAACAAATATTAAGCTTAATAAAGCCAAAAAAGCTCCGGAAACAGAAATAATAGTTAAAATTTGTGGCGTTAGTATCATAAAAGCTTCATATAAGATACATGGCTTATTTTAGCATCTGTTTTGCTGGATGTAAAGAAAAAATGAGAGGGATAACCTTTGTGATTATCCCTCTAAATTTTTCTGCGTATCGTTACAGCCAAGGGGATTTAGCCCTTGGGAATGCATGTATAATGCACTCTAGATAAGAATATTTTCAAAGAGAAAAAATCTTATCTTAGATTTGGAGATCACCCCCTTTCATGCCAATTCTGTAACAATAAGAAGGAACTAAAAATTAAAAAATTTTTCATAATAGTACCTCCTACTCAGTAATAACAAATCATTTTCCAGCAGTTCTTGTTTGTGCGAATTATTACCATTGTATACCGCACATTAATTTTGTTCCGCATTCTCCCCCGGAAATGGGGATGATGTCTATCGTAATAATTTTGAATATTGCATTTCCTCCTTTCGAAAAATTTTTTAATAACAATTTCTTTATTCTATTTTATATTTTTCAAGAAATACTGTCAAAATTTTTTATAAAAGCAGGCACTAAAAGCCTATTTCTATAAGTATCTGCAAATATCTTATGTAATAGAGGATTCTCGTTCTATGCTAGACTATGAAAATTGGCGGAAGAGGTGAGATTCGAACTCACGAGAGCATTTCTGCTCCGCGGCTTTTCGAGAGCCGTGCCTTCAGCCAACTCGGCCACTCTTCCTAATTTATTCGCTTTTTGAAATTTATTGCGGAGTATGCTTCTGGGGAAATAGCTTTCTCGCCACATTTCAAATGCAGCTCATTGAGCTAATCCAGAAACTATGCCAGTTAGCGTATACATTTTGTCATTTTTTGTTTTTGTTGTAAACTATATATATAAAAAAAGATATAAAAAATATGGAATATAATAAAAATGAGTTAGGAAAATTTCTTGATCCTGGTGCGATTGTAAAACAGTTAGAAATAAAACGGGGCAGTATAGTAGCTGACTTTGGATGTGGTCCTGGATATTTTTCAATACCCTTTGCAAAAATAATAGGAGAAGATGGAAAAGTTTATGCGTTGGATGTTCTGCCTCAAGCATTGGAGGCTGTTGCGGCTAAGGCGAAAAATTACGGAATTAACAATATTATAACCAGTCGCGTTAACCTGGAAAAAGAAAACGGATCGAAAATGGAAGCTAATTCTCTAGATTGGGTTATTTTGAAAGATATGTTATTTCAAAATCAAAAAAAGGATATAATTATAAAAGAAGCATACAGAGTTCTTAAAAATAATGGTCAAATAATGGTGGTTGAATGGAACCAGAATGACTCAACTGTTGGTCCTGAATCTGAATTAAGGATTGCTGAAAATGATTTGAAAAAAATGTTTTCAGATCATGGATTTTTAATAGGCAAAAACATTAATGCGGGAGATTTTCATTATGCATTTGTTGCAATAAAAAAATAATTTATTTCCGGGTATTTATATAAGAAAATTTAATGAATTACAAATATGGAAATAATAAAAAAATACAAAAAAAATAAAATGAAAATAGTAATGGCTTTTCTTTCTTTTGCTATGATACCATTTTTTTCCGGCTGCGGGAGTTCTTCGTCAGCCGGATATCTAGTTCCACTTGAAATATGGGGACCACTCGATGATTCATTGGTATATAGTGATATTGTAGACCAATATAAAAAAATAAATCCATATGCCGGTGAAATAAAATATAAAAAATTTAGCCAAGATACCTATAGAGACGAACTTATTGATGCACTTGCCAGCGGGCAAGGCCCCGATATATTCATGATAAACAACTCATGGTTTCCGTATTTTGAGAATAAAACATACCCTGCGCCAGCGCATCTTGTTAGTGAAATTGATGTGCAAAACAATTTTCCCGATGTCGTTTCCTCGGATTTTGTAAGTAACAAGAAAGTATATGCAGTTCCGCTAAGCATAGATTCTCTGCAGATGTATTATAATAAGGATATGTTTAATGCAGCAGGTATTTCTTATCCGCCTAGAACTTGGGATGAATTTAAAGAAGATGTTCGTATTCTTGTATCAATAGACAATAGCGGAAACATAGTCAGATCGGGAGCGGCAATTGGAACCGCTAAGAATGTAAACAGATTTTCAGATATTTTCAGTATGTTGCTATTACAGAATGGGGTCAAAATGCCCATGAAAAATGGTGATGCAATAAATTTTGATGAAGGAATAGTTGGGCCTGATGGAAAAGTTATAAAAGCAGGAGAAAAATCACTAGAAATGTATACACAATTTGCAAGAATAAATAATCCTGACGGTACAACAAATCCTTTTTATACATGGAATTCACAGCAGGATAATTCGATAGAAGCATTCGCTTCTGGATCAACAGCCATGATGCTTAACTACTCATGGCAGAATGACGGAATCAAGAATAAAAATTCCAAATTGAACTACTCGATAGCTCCTGTTCCGCAGGTAGATCCAAACAAGCCCATTACAATAGCAAATTACTGGGGATATGCAGTTTCTTTGAATAAAATACCTACCAATACATCTAGAAATAGTGCGCAAAAAACAGCAGTTGTTTCTAATGATGTGCGCGCTCATGAAGCATGGCAATTCTTGAAATTTTTGACTCTAAAAAATTCAGGTAAAGTTACGCTCTATAATGCAAACACAAAAAACAGCAAAGACTTCGCAGTAAATTTTGATCCAGCAAATAATTATCTGGAGAGAACTAAAAAACCTGCCGCGCGTCGTGATATAATTGAATCACAAAAAGCAGATGCGTTGCTTGGAACTTTTGCAACCGGAAACCTTATAGCAAAAAATTGGTACAAAAAAGACGCAAATGCTGTAGAATCGGTTTTTTTGGAGATGATAAATTCAGTTAACAGCGGCAAGGCTCTGGATGAAAGTTTATCCATAGCGAAGAATAGAATAAATCAAATGCCAATCAATTAATTTTTATGATCAGAAATAAAACAAAAACTATGGGTAAAATATTATTTATTTGCATAACTTTTGTTTTTGCACTTTTTCTTTTGTTTTCACCTGTTGCACATGCAGCTATTATTACTTGCGGAGCAACCTCAGATGACATGTGCACTTTGTGTGATATGGTTGCAGGATTCAATACTATTATCCAGTATCTAATGAAAATTTCAATCGGTGTTGCGCTGCTGGCCATATCCATAGGAGGGATTTTGTATGTTGTTTCTGCCGGTGAACCTGGAGCTGTTGAAACGGCAAAAAAAGCAATCAAAAACGGAATCATCGGATTTGTTATTGTTTTTTCAGCCTTTATTATAATCGGTACAGTGATAAGTTATTTAGGAGTACAGGAAGGAATGGGAATACGTTCAGGAGTAACCTGGGGGACATTTGACTGTACAGCAGCAGGTGTTCGATAGTAAACCAAAAAGTAATTTATCGTTAGATTTTATTAATAATTTTTTTAAAAAAATGATAAAATTTAAAAAAAATAAACTATTTTTAATGGCCGTTTTTGTTTTTTTGGCAATGATTTTTTTAAACCCCGTTAACGTATTTGCAGAAGATGCGGTAGTGAACTTTACTAACCCTCTAGGAGATATTACTACTCTAGAAGGACTTGTATCTAATTTACTGTCAGCCGTTCAAAAAATAATAGTCTCATTGGCTTTGGTTTTTATTGTGGTGGGTGCGATAATGGTCCTTGTTTCAGCGGGAAGTCCGGAAACTGTGGAAAAAGGGAAAAAAGCTATTACTATGGCAATAGTAGGTCTCACAATTGGAATTGCAGCCCCATCGATATTAAAAGAAATCGCGAATGCTGTCGGTTGGAATTGTCCTGAAGGAGCTACAGATTGTGGAACTCTTACTGATGCACTTAATTTTTCCGATATTGCACTAAATGTTCTTAGTTTTCTTTTAGGTATAGCGGGAATACTAGCCATGATAATGCTGGTCATTGGAGGTATCATGTATTTGACTTCTGCTGGAGATGAAGAAAGAGTAGAGCAGGGCAAGAAAACATTCAAGTATTCCGTAATCGGAATCATAGTCATTATGAGTTCCATGATAATAGTAAGACAAATTGCTAATCTTTTTTTATAATCAAATTACGCCCTTAAAAAATAAAAAAGAAAAATAAAATGCTTATAAATGTTCCACAATATATAGATGTCGAAGATAAAATTGCAGGTCCGCTCACAGCTAAGCAGCTGGGGTGGGTTATAGGGCTAGGCATTACTCTTTTGGTAATGTGGAATATGTTGCCTAAGGTTTTGTTTTTTATTATAGGCATACCACTGTCCATTGCATTTTTAGCCTTTGCTTTTTACAAGCCATATGGTCAGCCACTGGGTAATTTTGTCATTTTTGGGATACTATATTTTTTCCGTCCAAAAATATATTTCTGGCAAAGAACTCCTCAGAAAAATATTCCCAGCAAGCAAAAAACAAAAACTGAAGAGTCCCGTCCGCCAGAAAAAAAACTTGATACTGAATCAATAATGGATTTAGCAAGGGTCATGGACAGCGGTGGTTCTGAACGCAATGAAAGGATAGAAGAACTTTTAAAAAACGTTCCAATTAAAAAGAAATAACAAAAAAACCATGGAATTATTGCACTCAAAAAATCTAACCAAAGGAACTTCCGGAGGAGGAAGTACCCAAAAATATGTCGACGTTGAAGAAGTCCGTGATGGGGTAGTTATACTGAAAGATGGATCTATGCGCTCAGTACTTTTGGTTTCTTCAATTAATTTTGACTTAAAAGCTACAGAAGAACAAGATTCTATTATTAATCAATATCAAAACTTTCTTAATTCACTAGATTTTCCAATTCAAATAGTGATAAGTTCGCGTAAACTGAATATTGCTCCTTATTTGGAATATCTTAAAAAAAAGGAAACACAACTGACTAATGAATTGCTGATTTTACAGCTGGAAGAATATCGTAACTTCATAAAAAGCCTTACCGATGTTTCAAGTATAATGTCTAAATTCTTTTATGTGGTGGTGCCTTTCTACCCAGTTGAAAATGTTAAAACAAGTGTTTTTGACAGATTTTTCGGAGCTGCAAATACCCAGATGTCTGCTATGCGGAGAAGAGAACTTTTTGAAACTTACAAAAATCAGCTTTGGCAAAGAATAGAACATGTCAGTTCTGGTTTAAGCAGTACTGGCGTAAAAGCTGTTCCGCTTAAAACTGAAGAGCTTATAGAACTTTTGTATAATTCATATAATGCTACGACACATAATAATGCAATAATAAGAGATGTAGACAAGATTGAACTCAAATAAAAAAATAATCCAAATTAATTTAAAATAAGTAGCTTCTCAGAAAGAGATTCAAATCTTATTTAATACTATAAATGCTTGGAATAAACAAAAAAAATGACAAAAAACAAACTGTAAAAAGGGATCCGATTTTAGAAAGTGAGGAATTATATCAGCGTGGTGTTGCAACTATAAAAGATCTTATCGCCCCTTCTGCAATGAAGGTAAGTTCAAATTACTTGCAAATAGGCGAAACGTTTGCCAGAACCGTTTTTGTTGTTGCCTATCCTAGATATTTGCATACAAACTGGTTTTCTCCGATTATAAACATTGATTTTTCCATGGATACTGCGATGTTTATACATCCTATTGATACAGTTGAAATATTAAAAACCCTCAGGAAAACATCAACCCAAGTGCAATCGCAGATTCACATGGAAGAACAGTCGGGAAAAATCCGAAATCCAATTTTGGAAACAGCCATTGAAGATATAGAAGATTTGCGCGATAAGCTCCAGCAAGGAACTGAAAAATTTTTCCGCTTCGGGCTCTACATGACTTTATATGCAAATAATTTGGAAGAACTTGAAAAAATACATTTGCAAATAGAAGCACTTCTCGAGGCGCAAATGGTTTACATCAAGCCAGCGGTGTTAAAAGCTGAACAAGGTTTTTCCTCTACTTTGCCATTGGGAAATGATGAAATAGATATTGCTAATAATCTCAATACAGCACCACTTTCTACGACATTTCCTTTTGTATCTTCAGATCTTTCATCTAATGAGGGTATTCTTTATGGGATTAATCGACACAATAACAGCCTTATTCTTTTTGACAGATTCCAAATGGAAAATGCCAATATGGTAGTTTTTTCTAAATCTGGCGGAGGGAAAAGCTATACTGTGAAACTCGAAATATTCCGTTCGCTGATGGTTGGAACCAATGTTGTTGTCATTGATCCAGAAAATGAGTACAAATATTTGTGTGAAACAGTAGGGGGAACTTTCATAAAACTTTCACTTAATTCTCCATATCATTTGAATCCATTCGATCTTCCTAAAATTGGCGATGAAGAAGATCCTGAAGATGTTCTTAGGAGCAACATAGCCAGTCTTATAGGACTGCTTCATCTTATGCTTGGCAATGTAACTCCCGAAGAAGATTCAATTCTGGATATAGCTATTCGTGAAACATATGCGATGCGTGATATTACTGCCCGAAGCAATTTTAAGGCTCTTAATTCATCTTCTTTTCCGACCATGTCGGACCTTTATGCTGTTATTCGAAATTCAGAAGGCGGAGAATCAATAGCAAAAAGATTGGAAAAATACACAGAGGGTATTTTTGCTGGGGTGCTTAATCATACAACAAATGTACAGGTTGATAATCAAATGGTTGTCTTTAATATACGCGATCTTGAAGAACAGCTTAGGCCCATTGCCATGTATACAGTCTTGCAGTTTATCTGGAATGAAATGCGGTCTTCACTTAAAAAAAGAATTGTAGTTGTGGATGAAGCTTGGGTTATGATGCAAAATGATGATGCAGCATCTTTTTTATTTGGTATTGCAAAGCGTTGCAGAAAATATTATACAGGCTTAACAACAATAACTCAGGACATAGCAGATTTTATGACCTCGCGCTATGGAAAGCCGGTAGTAACTAATTCGTCATTGCAGCTGCTATTGCGTCAGTCTCCGGCAGCTATAGAAACAATTTCTGACACCTTTTTTCTAACTGATCAGGAAAAGTTTCTCTTATTGGAAAGTGGGGTTGGAGAAGGAATTCTTTTTGCGGGAGCAAAGCATGTTGCAATAAAAGTTATTGCTTCATATCCTGAAGATCAAATCATAACATCTGATCCGCGCCAATTGATTGAAATTGAACAAGCCAAAAAAGAATTGGAAGAAGATGAATAAAAAATAGAATCTTTATTGAATTAACAATTTATTATGCCTGAAGATATTGCAAGAAATTTTAAAAACAACAGCGATAACCTTGATAGAGCTAGGCGAGAAAGGCCCAGCTCTTTTAGCAATGGAAATCCTGTTGATATGACAAAAAATATTTCTAAAGCGGCTATAGCTAAAGGTTTTTTCCCTTTACTGAAAGAAATAGATCTTTCCAAAGATATGCCATTTGTAGCTGCGCTTCTGGGTGCTTTAGGAAAAGATGTCTCTGACTTTGTTTTTGCTGAAACAATAATACTTTCCATGCTTACCTCAATTCTTTGTTCTATATTTATTTTCATGATGTTAATTCTTGCTGGTTCTGGGCGAAGAAATAAGTCGGCAAGAGGCTTTGCTAAAAAAGCACTTACATTAATAGGAGGCGGAGCAGCTGATTCATTGCCCGGAGTAGATTTTTTACCAATTGAAACACTTACTGTCGGAATGATATATATTATGGTGTTGGCAGAAAGAGCAAGTGAAAAAAATAATAAATTCAAACTCTAAATAATATATAGGCTTCACAATTAATTTTATAGCTGATCAGCTAATAATTAAGCACAAAAAAGTGTCAAGCTGATCTTTTCTTTTTTATTTATGTCTTCTAAAATATATTCTGCCGCAACTATAGGTCTGGACGGAGAAATTGTAGAAGTTGAAGTTGATATTCTAGGATCCGGCCTGCACAATTTTTCAATCGTTGGTCTCCCGGATATTGCAATCAAGGAGTCGCGTGATCGTGTTTCGAGTGCTATAAAAAATAGCGGATTTAAGCCACCACATCAGTGCGGTCGCATTACGGTGAATCTAGCTCCGGCAGACTTGCCAAAGGCCAGCCCTATTTATGATCTTCCTATCGCTATGGGATTTTTGCTTGCGACCAAACAATTGCAATTTGATTTTAATGGCAGGATGATTGTAGGAGAACTTTCTCTTGACGGGCGCATACGTCCTATACAGGGAACTTTACCTATAGCTCTCTTGGCAAAAGAAAAGGGGTTTAATGAATTATATGTTCCATTAGAAAATGCAGCTGAAGCCAGTGTAGTTAAGGGAATAAATATTGTACCTGTAGATACTCTTTATTCTTTGGCTGATCATTTTTCTGGCAATAGAAAAATTGATTATTTCCCATCATTAGACGGGGATGTCCTATTTTCAACAGCAGATTATGAAATAGATATGGCTCATATTAAAGGTCAACAACATGCCAAGCGTGCTCTGGAAATTGCAGCAGCTGGTGGGCACAATGTTATTTTAAACGGACCTCCAGGATCAGGAAAGACTTTATTGGCTAAGGCTATTCCTACTATTCTCCCCCAGTTAACATTGGAAGAAGCATTGGAAATAACAAAAATATTTTCAGTTTCCGGAAAACTTAGGAAAGGACAACCTCTAGTTACTTCAAGGCCATACAGAAATCCACATCATAGTGCCAGTAGTGTTTCTTTGATTGGTGGGGGGAGTTATCCAAAGCCTGGAGAAATAAGCTTAGCGCACAGGGGAGTTTTGTTTTTGGATGAGTTTGCTGAGTTTCCTAAAAGTGTTTTAGAGAATTTGCGCCAGCCACTTGAGGATGGTATGATAACAATCTCAAGAGCCAAAGGATCTTTATATTTTCCAGCCCGGTTTATTTTGGTGGCCGCTATGAATCCCTGTTTTTGCGGGAACGCTACTGATCCGGAAAAAATATGCACATGTACGCCAGCACAGATTTCCCGGTATAAGCAAAAAATTTCTGGACCAATTATGGACCGCATTGATCTGCACATTGAAGTGCCACGTTTAAGTTTTGACAAGCTTCAAGAAGGAATAAGTGAAGAAAAAAGCGAGCAGATACGTGCCAGAGTGGAAGCAGCCAGAAAAATACAAGCTAAAAGATTTGAAAATTTGTCGGTAATTTCTAACAGCGAAATGTCTTCTGATCAAATAAGACAATTTTGTCCTTTAGACGAAGAGTGCAAACAGCTTTTAAGAAATGCTGTATCAGCTCTAAAGCTTAGTGCCCGAGCTTATCACCGTATAATAAAAATCGCGCGTACTATTGCAGATCTTTCAAATAGTGAAAATATTCAGCCGGCACATATTGCCGAAGCCATTCAATACAGATTCAAAATGGAATGATAAGAATTTCAAAAAAACTAAAATACATCTTTTTTTTAACTGGACTGGCAATCCTTTTTTTCTTTATATTCAATAAAGATAAAAATGATATTGCTATAAACTTTAATTCTGAAAAAAAGAAAATTGAATTGACTGATAGCAATATCACTTTTGAATTAATGTCTGCGGCCAAAACTGTAGAAGATTTTATGAACGAGCAAAAAATAGTCCTGGAAGAAAATGATTTAATTGTGCCTGATAAAAATAAAGAAATTTTTTCTGGTACTCATATAATCATCAAACGAGCAAAAAACATAACAATTAAAGAAGCGGATAAAAAAACTAAAACGCATACTCTTTTGGATACTATCGAGCAAGCTGTTTGGGAGAATAAAGAAATAACTTTGTCCGATGATGATATTACGAATCCATCAAGGCGAGTATTGGTCAAAGAAGAAATGACAATTATTGTTACACATGTTGTCATAAAAGAAGAAATAAAAAAGCAGGATATCGATTTCAAAACAATTTCTAATGAAGATGATAAATTAGGTTGGCGCGTTAAAAAAGTCACCCAAAAAGGAATAAAAGGCACGCGTGAAATAAAATATAAAGTAGTTTATCATGACAATAAGGAAATATCGCGCAAAATTCTGGAAAGCAATGTTACAAAAGAACCAATTGAAGAAATTGTTACGCAAGGAACATATATGAAATTAGGCAAGGCTAATAAAGGACAGGGTACCTGGTATGCCTGGAAAGGGGGACTTTTTGCTGCCAGCACGACTCTTCCGCGCGGCGCATATGCCAAGGTGACCAATGCGGAAAATGGCAAATCGGTCGTTGTCCAAATCAATGATTATGGCCCGCAAGGTAAAGGACGCATTATTGATTTGGACAAAGTTGCTTTTGAAAAAATAGCTTCATTAGGTGCGGGAGTTATTGGAGTCAAAGTGGAGCAAGTACTCAATTAGTTTATAAAGTTATAAAGTTCATAAGGTTCATAAGGTTCATAAAGTTATGGAAATCAAAGCGAAAAAATCTTTAGGACAGAATTTTTTGAAAGACGAGGCAATTTTGCAACGGATTATTGAAAGTGCGAAACTTTCTGCTGATGATGTTGTCATTGAAATCGGGCCGGGGCAAGGAGTGCTGACGGAACTGCTGACTGAGGTTGCCAAAAAAGTCATGGCGATTGAATTGGATGACCGACTGGTTGAAATGTTAAATAACAAGTTGCGTAACAAAGAAAATATTGAAATTATCCATGATGATATACTAAAAATAAATCTTCCAGAGCTTATTTTTAACAAGCTGAAGAAGCTGAAAGCTAAGGAAGTTAAATATAAAGTTGTCGCTAATATTCCATATTACATTACTGCTCCAATTATTAAATTATTTTTAGAAACCAAATTTCCACCGAGTGAAATGATTCTGATGGTGCAGAAAGAAGTAGCGGAAAGAATCTGTGCCAAGGCAGGAAAAATGAGCATTTTGGCAGTGTCGGTGCAATACTATGCTCAGCCGGAATATTTATTCACTGTGTCGAAAGAATCTTTTGAGCCGATGCCGAAAGTGGATAGTGCAGTAATTAGAATCATAAGAAACAAAAAACCTGCTTCGCCGGCAGGCAGACGAGAAACAAGAAACAAGCAGGACGTTAAAAAATTTTTTAGAATTGTGCGGGCGGGATTTTCAGCCAAAAGAAAAACTTTAGCTAATAATCTTTCTAATGGATTTCAAATAGACAAAAAAACTTCTGAAGAAAAATTAATCGCGCTTGGTTTTTCGAAAAATACTCGCGCTCAGGAACTGACAGTGGAAGATTGGAGGAAAATAGAGAATATTTTATAAAAATAAATTTTATATGGGCATAGTCTCTGAATTAAATGAAAAACAAAAAGAAGCGGTAATGACAACAGATGGACCGCTTTTGATTATTGCCGGAGCGGGGTCGGGCAAAACCAAAACACTGACACATCGGGTAGCCTATCTGATTAAAAATCACGGAGTCAATCCGCGCAATATTTTGGCAGTGACTTTTACTAACAAGGCGGCGGGGGAAATGTGTGAAAGGATCATGCGAATTTTATATCCCGAGGCAGACAAAAATTATAAATATAGTTTGTATAACAATTCGAATCTGCCAACCATTGGAACGTTTCATGCAATCTGTTCCAAAATACTGCGCAGTGAAATAGAAGTTTTGGGATATGAAAAATCGTTTCACATCATTGATGACCAGGATCAGCAGGCTTTAATGAAAAAAATTCTAAAAGAAATGGAAATAGATCCACAGCAGTTCAATCCAAGAGCAATTCTATCAACCATAAGTAAGGCTAAAAATGAGCTGATAAGTAGGGAAGAATTTGAAAATCAAGCCCATGGATATTACGAAGAAATTGTGGCTAAGTGCTATAAACGCTACCAATCACATCTTAAAGAAAACAACAGTCTGGATTTTGATGATATTCTTGTTTTTATAGTAAAAATTTTTCAGAATTTTCCTAAAGTGCTGGAAAAATATCAGAAACAATTCAAATATATTTTAGTGGATGAATATCAGGATACCAATCGGGCGCAATATTTATTTATAAATATGTTGGCCGGGAAGCACAGAAATTTATGCGTTGTGGGAGATGATTGGCAAAGTATTTATAAGTTCCGAGGCGCAGACATTAAAAATATCCTCAATTTTGAAAATGATTATCCAGAAGCCAAAGTAATACATCTGGAACAGAATTACCGTTCAACCCAGGTTATTCTGGATGCGGCCTATGGTGTTATTTCCAAAAACATAAATCGCAAGGATAAGAAACTTTGGACGGAAAAAGAAGCCGGGCATTTGGTAACTTCTTTTGAGGCTGAGGATGAATGCGACGAAGCTGAGTTTGTCGCAGATGAAATAAAAAAAGGAGGCATGCCTTATAGCAAATACGTAGTTTTATACCGTACCAATGCACAATCACGCGTTATTGAAGAAACTTTTCTAAAAAAATCAATACCCTATCGAATTATCGGAGGCATTAAGTTCTACCAGCGAAAGGAAATAAAGGACGTGATTGCTTATCTTAAATTAATTTCAAATCATAGTGACACAATTTCATTGGAGAGGATAATCAATGAACCAAAAAGAAATCTGGGTCTAGTTACATTCAAAAAGTGGGTAGATATCGCTAAGAAAAAAAATTTAAATCTTATTGAAGCCGGATTAAAATTTTCAGAATCTGAATTTAAATTTCCAGAAAGTCTGCAACTAGTAAATTCAAAAATTGATGCAATAGCTAAGCTCTGCGACTTTATAAAAAGAATGAAAGAAATCCAGCCGAGAATAACATTAGCTGATTTTATTGAAAAAGTTTTTAAGGAAAGTGGATACGAAAAAATGCTGTTGGATGACGGAGTTGAAGGTGAAATGCGCTGGGAAAACGTAAAAGAACTTATAACCGTGGCGCATAAGTATGATGAAAATAAAGCAGAGTATGGAGATATTTTAAGAGCGTTTTTAGAAGAGGTTGCACTCACATCTGAAGCAGACAACGTTGACCAAAATCAAGATGCAGTGTATCTTATGACTCTGCATAGCGCTAAAGGTCTAGAATTCCCTGCGGTTTTTATAGTCGGTTTGGAAGAAGGAATATTGCCGCACTCCAGAAGCATGCTTTCCTATGAAGAAATGGAAGAAGAAAGGCGTTTGATGTACGTAGGCTTAACTAGAGCCAAGGAAAAAATATATCTTTTATTCACGCGCCAACGCAATTTGTTCGGTTCAACGCAGATGAATTCTCCTTCCAGATTTTTGGACGATATACCTGAAAAACTTGTAAAACATAACTCATGCCGTGAAACAGAAAAAAAGATATTTGAATCGCTTTTAAAAAAGAAGAAGAAATCAGAAAAAAAAGCGAATTTTTTCAAAGGGGGAGAGAAAGTCAAACATGAACAATTTGGGGAAGGCATAGTTGTTTCGTCTGTTGGCGACATTATTACAGTGGCATTTAAAAAAGCCGGAATCAAAAGATTGTCGGCAGAATTTGCAAAGCTTGAACAAATTTAATTTTTTTTATTTCTTTTTTCCGTGAAACTGCTTGTGTATTTCTTTGAGTTGCTTGTTGGTAATGTGCGTATAAATTTGAGTTGTCGTTATGGAAGAATGTCCCAACATTGTTTGCACGCTTCGGATGTCAGCTCCATTAGAAAGTAAGTCTGTGGCAAAACTATGCCTTAGCGTGTGCGGATGTACATTTTTCACGATACCTGCTTTGGCTGCATAAAATTTTACTATTCTTTGAATTGAACGTGGGGTCAAGCGCTTTGTTTTTTCGTTTCCAATTCCCCCTTTTTCGGATAATCGAATAAATAAAGCCGGATCCAAGTCCATGCGCTTGCTCAAATATTTTTCCAACGCCTCTTTTGCAGTATCAGAAATGAAAACTATTCTCATTTTATCGCCCTTGCCAATCACGCTAAATTCTTGTCTGGAAATGTTCAATTGGTCGCAGTTTATATTTATAAGTTCAGAAACACGAAGTCCTGCCGAAAAAAGAAGCTCCAAGATTGCCCTATCGCGCATGGACTTTATGTCTGATCCTTCTGCGGCATGCAAAAGGCGGTCAAGCTCACCACTATCAAGAAACTCAATTTCATGTGATGGATTTTTACCAACTTCCAATTTTTCAGCGGCCAAACTTTTAATATCGCGCTTGGCAAGATATTTCAGAAAACTGCGGATGGCTATTATATGATAATTTTGAGTAACTTTTTTCAGTTCCTTGCCATGGCTATCTTTCTGCCGGTTCAGATATAAACGGTAGCTCCTTATAAGCTCAGCAGTGATATCCTTGGGTTCGGATATTTTTGCCCAGGTCAAAAAGCGCTTGAGATAATGATGATAATTCTCAATAGTCTTCTGCGAACGGTTACGTTCAATCTCCAAATATTCAAGAAATTCAGTCAGAAGGTTTTTTAATTTCATAAATTATTTCCGATTATTCATAAAAAAGCTTTTCATGCCTTTTACGATCTAATTGTACTCTTTTTTTGAAATATAAAAAAGATATAACCCCAAAAAATGGCTTAAAAAAAGGAAAAAAAATAATTTTAAGACAAAACATCTTTGACAAAAATATCCCTAGGTATATACTTGAAACCAGTTAAAAATTAAGGTTGCGGGTGATGAGTAATGACATGAGGCGGTTTTTTATCATTATTCTCTAAGCCTGTCAACCAACCGAAAGGACTTATTTATTAGCAAAAAATCCATTTTTTCTTATATATACGAATCAATCAGAAAAATTGACCTCAAGGGCTTAAACACTAAAATTCATCTTAAACAACGCTCAATAGCAAACTTCATAAAGGAGCACAGAACCATAAAACTGCTCCACGTTTTGCGTAATTATTCAGCCTTTGCAGTGGTGGTATCAAGTTCACTTCTTGTTTCAGCAACAAATGTTGCCTCAGGCAATAATTATGGCAAACTTCTTTTTGGTTATTGGGATGCATCAGCTGAGACCATTCCAGCGGTGAATGGCAGTAAAATAAGCGGACAGGTAAATAAAAAAAATGATTTAGCTCTTGTTCCCCTTTCCAAATCAAACACATCCATTGAACCAGAAAAAAAAGAAGATGATTCAAACAGGAGCATTATAAAGGATGACGGAATAATGCTGGTTTCTGGCGGAGCCAATCCGATGAAAGATCCTGAAGAAGAGGGCGGGGTTAAAATGTATATTGTACAATCCGGTGACACTCTCGGTTCAATCGCTGAAAAAAATGGAGTTTCGGTTAATACTATTTTGTGGGCAAATGACATCAGTAATGCCGACTCCATAATGCCAGGAGATACTATGTTCATTCTGCCTGTTTCAGGAGTAAAATATGTCATAAAATCGGGAGACAATCTTGATGCTATCGCTAATAAATTTAAAGCAGAAAAAGATAAAATAATAGCCTTTAATGATTTGCCAGCGAATGGAGAAATAAAAGTGGGAGAAGAAATAATTATTCCTGATGGCCAGGGAGAAGCTCCTAAGCCAGCTGTTCCAAGCAGCAGCCAATCCTTAATCAATAAGAGGCAATATGCGAATACTGCAGGAGGAGTTCCCCAGATTACGGGCAGAATTCTTTCAGGGAAAGCCGGCACTGGTCATAGATTTCCATATGGATATTGCACTTGGTTTGTCGCCCAGAAACGTTATGTTCCCTGGGGTGGCAACGCTGGAACATGGCTGTACCATGCAAAAGCTGCCGGGTATGCAACCGGAAAAACTCCACGACCAGGAGCTATCGTAGTGACTACCGAGAACAGATATTATGGTCATGTGGCTTATGTTGAAAAAGTCAGCGGAAACAGTTTTACTGTTTCTGAAATGAATTATGTCGGTTATGCAAAAACAAGTCGCAGAACAATCTCAACTTCAAGCAGAGTTATTAAAGGTTTCATTTATTAAAATTGGCTGGTTAAAACAGGTTGAAAAAGTTAAATTTTATATATAAATATAAAATATTTTCGTGAAAATAAATAAAGCCCCGTTTTTGTTAAAAGGGGCTTTTTATTTTTTGATTAAAGTTATTGCCTGACATTACGAAAGTATGCTATAATTTTCACATATAGAATTAGATTGGAATCCTAATGAATCTGATCTCGAAAAACAAAAAATTTTTCTGCAAAATCAAATTATTTTTTGGAATTTCCAGGGTTAAACTGGCAAGTCTTTTGCGGGACAAAAAATTCCAAACTTTTGTGGTCGCCGGATGCATTTTTCTTTGCGTCTTTTTTTTGGCGGTTCATGGGGTCTTTGCCGCTGACGCTGTTCCTGAAAAACCCGAAGAACCGGGTTTATTAAGTAAATTTTTTGGGGGAATACTTGATGGGGCAAGTGCAGTTTTTGTCACTGCCATATCCTTTATCTTGAGTGCAATTCAAGGCGTTATGAGTTTTCTAATCGGCGTGGCAGCTTCTCTTTTTTCAGCAGTTATTAATCCTGATTTAATTTCCGGAGATAAAGGTTTATTGAACAATAATCCAGTTGTTAAGGATATCTGGATTATGGTGCGGGATACTTTCAATATGTTTTTTATTCTAGTCCTTCTTTTTTCCGCCTTCTGCACTATTTTCCAGATCGAAAAATGGAACCTTAAAAAAGTCTGGCTCAACATTCTCATCAATGCCCTGCTGGTTAATTTCAGTTTTCCAATTGCATGCTTTTTTATTGATGTTGCGAATGTAGCTATGTATTATTTTGTTAATTCTATGTTTGGTGACAATACTGGCGCAGTTACAGGAAACGCAATTTTTGCCCAGTTGGGGGATGAATCAAGACTTTCGGCATTGTGGGGCCATGATGCTGATGGAACTACGATGCTAATGTATCAGGTTATGAATATCATAATGTCTTTTATTTTGGGAATAACACTCTTGGTTTGTGCAGTTCTTTTTGCTATAAGGCTTATAGCCCTGGTAATCCTGGTTATGTTTTCGCCGATAGGTTTTGTCGGTTACATTTTTCCCGCAACCAGTAAATTTGCAGACGACTGGTGGAAAAATCTTTTCAGCTATTCTTTTTTTGGTCCGATAATGATTTTTGTCATAGGAGTTGCTGTCAAAATAAACCAATCAATAGGTGAAAATATATTTAAACAGTCGGCCGCTGACAATGCTGCATCGGTTCCTGGCGCAAGCGAATGGATTGCCAGTGCTTCCATGTTTGCTATTCCCATAATCATTTTGTGGATGGGCATGGGAGTAGCAAAATCATTGGGAATCGCAGGGGCGGATACAGTGGTTGGGGCAGGACAGAAATTTGCAAAATTTGCCGGTACAGCTACAGCCATGGCAGCTGGCGGAAATTGGGCTGCAAAGAATTGGAAGATGTATAAAGAAAAGCGTGATGAACGCCAAAAAGAGATTGACAAGAAACGTTTTGGGGGAAGCTTCGCCAAAGGACTCAATAAATGGGAAGATACTGGAATTGGTTTTGCAGGTGAAAAAATATCAAAAGGTATTGGAAAAGCTACTGGTGGCAAATGGACACCTAAGTTTGGAGAAAATGCTAAGGCAAGAGTCAAAGGATATCAGAACACGGAATTTGATGAATTAGCTAAAAAACAGGCTGAGAGAATTAAGAATTCTGAAGACACTGGACATACTGCACAACAAATGAATGATTTTATTAAAAATAATAATCAAATAACAGACGAATCAAAAGATTCAGAGGTAAATGATTTCGTTGGCAGATACAAACAAATGAGAGAAGATCCAGGAGCAAAAGCTGCTTTTGAATATAACATTAGAAACAATGCGGACAATATAAGGCAGTCAATTGAACAAGGAAAAATAGAGGCACAAAAATTAGTTGATAATGGTACTTTTGAAGAGGGATCTAATGAACATAAGGCCGCAATGAATTCTTTCCAAAAATCTCACATGGAGTCAATTGTAAAAAATCACTGGGCTCATTTAGCTCAAGAAAATAAGAACGCCCAGAAAAGGAAGAAAGGCGAAAAAATTAAGGATGATGAGCATAAGGCACCTCCTCCACCTCCTCTACCTCCTCCACCAAAACCTGCAAAACAGAGAGCTGGTTTTGTTTAATATACAGATAAAAATGTCAAGAATATTTTTTAATAAATTGTTATGGATATAGATGCTATAAAAGACAGACTGACGAATAAATTTTCTTTGCCGCACGTTTCTTTTGAACAGGACACGATAGAACAAAAGAAATTGCTTGCGCTGTATGTGCTTGCTTCTGATAGCCAGCTTGTGTTGTTGCCGACTTATTTTGCTTTTTCTTATCCCGCTTTCATTGCCGGTCTTAATGAAAAACATATTGAATATATAGCCAAAAACGCTCCAGCTGATTACAAAAGAGAGCTTATGAAAGCAATCAGCCAGAGCTACGTGCTGAAAGAAGTTTTTGAAATTGCAAAATCCATGGATGAAGATTTGGGCAGAAGCAGCACAACTAATCAGGACAGAATAAAAAATGTCATGCGGTATATCAGGGATAACAGAGTAATTTTTGAATTCTAAAAAACAAAAAATGACAGTCATATATACAAATCAAAACAACATCTCTCCCAAAAATAATGCCGGCCAGTATGATTTGAATGAGGAAAGGAAAATAGCGGATGAAATAACCGAAGAGATAAAAGAAGACCTTATTGAAAAATGGAGAACAACATATGAAAATGCTGAAATTTTTCCGTATAAAATCAGTGCCATGCATTCGGATGTCCTTGATTTTCTCTTGGGATTTGATCTGATTTCCATTTATGACAATATAGCCAGACAGGCAGGACTTGATATGAAAGGCAGAAGCATTCTTCCTCAAGTTGTGTGGAGCGTTGCGCAAAGCAAAAAATGGAGTGAGGCAGAACAGGAATTGCAGAAAAGAATATTGCTTCCCCCGAATACTAAAGCTTTGACTTTGCAGCTTCTTGAACAAAACATAATAAGCAAACTTATCATGCTTTCGGCTAAGCCTTCGGCCAAAAAAAGTCCTGCCCAGAGCGAAACAGAAAGAAGAATCCAGTTGCCGCTTTCAGAAGCATTGCAAAAATACAAGGAACTGGGAGAACAAAACATTACTATCAATCAGCTGAAACTCAAATATTTTCCTACGCCTGTCAGGCCATCTATAAGAAACTGGATTACTGATTTCCATGACAACATGGGAAGCGGAAAGCATGGTACAGTCGATAGGGCGAATTATTTATTTCACAGCGAAAATGGGAAAAAACTCACGCCCGTAGAAAGGCAGAAACTTTCATTGATTCTTAAATCACTGGACGAAAAAACTCCTTTAATCATCGATACGGAACTGCAACGGATTATTTTCACAGAAGGCAAGGTTTTTCCAAATGAACAAACTGAAAATTTGCCAAGCCGGAGCGGACAAACAGCAGAAATAAATATGTATTCAAAAAATGAAGAGTCTAATAGCTTTGCTGCTATAGAAGATAATTATCTGCAAGTTCCGAAATATCAGCCGCCCCAAGAAAATAAAAAATATTCTCCCAACTTCAAGGACTTGACGGAGCCGAGCGTTTTGCCGGAACAAAAAATAGTAAATTCAAATCAGGATGATTCAAGAGGTTCGGTTGTGGATGAAGGCAAGGTAAGTTTTTCTTCTCCGCAAAAGTTTTCAAATGAAAAAGAAAATGAAAAACCAATAAGGCCTGCTAGTACGATTAGCCAGCAAAAAACATTTATGACCCCAACGCCACAAGCAGATAGAGAAAAAACATTTGGAAATAAAGCATCTGAAATAAAACCGTGGGTCATCAAGCCGTCTGCTTATTTTAATGAAGAAAAAACGGATGAAGAACAAACTTTACAGGCAAAAATAAGAGGAAACATTGTTGATTTAAAAGGCTGAAAATTATGGATATCATAAATACAGCATATGCAGGAGTTATTACAGACGCTCCTACAGTAAGAGAAATTGGAGCGAATGTTCTGTCTTTTTTATTGTCAATAATGGGAATAATTGCTATAATATCATTAGTTGTCTCTGGAATAATGTATTTTTTTTCAGCCGGCGACTATAAAAGAATAGAGATTGCAAAAAAATCCACCAAATACTCAATACTGGGAATCGTCATTGCCTTAGGAGGAATGATAATAATCAGATTTATCGGCAGTTTTTTAAATTAATCAGGATTCAAACGAATAAAGGAAAGTTTAAAATAAATAAAAAAATTTATAAACTAGAATGGGAGGTGTTACTATGCTGAATAAAGTTAAAAAAATTTTTTATGCAATCGCCAGTTTAATCGCAATTGCTCCATCAGCAGTTTTGGCTATCAATGTGCCTGATGCAGATCTTCCGGATGCAACCCTTACAGATATAATCACTGGTTTTATGAACTGGCTTTTAGCTATCGTAGGTATTTTAGCAGTTATAGGATTCGTTATCGCTGGAATTATATATCTTACAGCTGCTGGAGATGAAGACCAGATCGCTCGTGGCAAGAAAACCATGATTTACTCGTTGGTAGGTATTATCGTGGCTCTTATGGGAGTCATAATAATCAAAGCGGTGCAGTCAATGTTGGGCGGTGGCAGCAGTTTCTAAATTTTTTGTATGCATATAAAAGCAGAAGGCGATTCCTCGGAATCGTCTTTTTTGCAAAGTGTACATAATTTAAGGATTATGATATAATTAAATTATAATAATAATTTTTTATACTTTAAAAAAATGAATATCAAAAAGAAAACATTGGGTACTATTATTTCAACAATTCTACTTTTTCCAATGTCTGTTCTGGCCGCAGATGGAGAAGGATGGCAAATAGGAGATGATTATGGTCTTCCTACGGGAACCATAAGCGGAATTCTCGAGGGTCTTTTGAATTGGCTTTTGGGAATTTTTGCAGTCTTAGGAGTTATAGGCTTTATAATTTCAGGAATTATGTATTTAGTGTCCGCAGGTGATGAAGACGGAATTGCACGAGCTAAAAAAGCTATGATTTACTCGCTGATAGGAATTATTGTCGGCCTTTCCGGTATTATCCTGATAGCAGCTGTGGATAGCTTTTTAATGGGTAGCGGTACATTCTAAAATTCTTAATGACCTATTTTTATCACCAATAATCTGCTAAAAAAATGATCAAAACAAGAAAAAATATCTTTCTATTTTTTGTTGCAATATCTTTTGTAAGCTTGTTTTTTGTGAGTGTTGATATAACAAAAGCTGGGGATGCTGAATATGCTAGTTGTCTACTGGGTTGTTCTCCTACGGATACTGAGTGTACTCGTGCATGCAGAGCTCTTAGAGGAGATGGTGAAGGAGATTGCGGTGCAGGCTTTACACCTGTCGGCGGGGTTTGTTTCCCTGATGAAACAGGGTTGCCAGACTCTCAGGATATTCCGGGAATTCTTTCCAGCGTATTAAAATGGCTATTGGGAATATTTTCAACCATTGCGCTCATCTCATTTGTGATATCCGGCGTGTTATATATTACTTCATCCGGCGACACCGACCAGATCGAAAAGGCAAAACGCAATGCTTTGTATTCTATTTTAGGCGTTATCGTGGGTCTTTCTGGGTATATCATAATTGTGGCGATTCAGGCTGCTCTGGGAGGAAACAGTACGTTTTGATTGACATTTGCGAGGATTATTGCTAATATTAAAACGGATGGAAAGAAGTGGGTTCGCATGGATGCGGACTCTTTTTAATAAGAAATAATAATTTTAAAAATAATTTAATCTTATGCCTAAGCGCAAAAAAATAACAGATGAAAACAAAAACCCAAGCGGCAGGCTGGGGGAATTCGGAAGTGCTATAATGCAAATTGCTGAAGAAAAAGGCATACCGAAAAATGTTGTTATTGAAACCATAGAAGCGGCTTTAGCGGCTGCTTATAAAAAAGATTACGGCAAGCGCGGACAAAGAATCAGGGCTGAATTCAATGAAGTTTCAGGAGAGGCTAAGTTTTTTTTAGTGAAGGATGTGGTTGATGAAACCTTGAGGGAATTTATCAAGCCGGGGGAAGAAAATGAGATAAATGAAGAGGAAGTCTCAGGAGAATTGGAAGATGGAGAAAGATTGATGCGCTACAATCCAGAGAGGGATATTGTGCTTGAAGACGCAAAAAAAATAAAAAAGAACGCAAAAGTCGGAGATGTTATTGAAATAAAACTTGAAGATAAAAGCGAATATGGACGTGTTGCTGCCCAAACTGCCAAACAAGTCATCATACAAAGAATACGCGAAGCAGAAAGAGATTCGATGTTTTCTGAATATAAAGAAAAAGAAGGCGAAGTTATAAGCGGGACGGTACAGCGCATCGAAGGCAGAAATGTTTACATAGACCTCGGCAAGTCTGTGGGAGTTTTGTTTCCTTCAGAACAAGTTCATGGAGAAATATTCAGAATCGGGCAAAGAGTCAAGGTATATTTATATAAAGTAGAATCTGATCCTAAAGGACCCGGAATTACACTTAGCCGAACTCATGCAGATATGGTGAAAAAACTTTTTGAGCTGGAAGTTCCTGAAATTTTTGCCGGTACAGTTGAAGTAAAATCAATCGCCCGTGAAGCTGGATCACGCACAAAAATAGCAGTTGCTTCAACTGAAGAAGGAATAGATCCGATTGGTTCCTGTGTCGGTCAAAAGGGAATACGTGTGCAAGCTGTAATCGAAGAGCTGGGTGGAGAAAAAATAGATATTATCGAATGGAGCGAAAAACCGGAAAAATTTATTGCAGCGTCAATCAGCCCGGCAAAAGTTATTTCTGTGGATATCGATGAGAATAAAAAAGAAGCCAAAGTTTTAGTTCCTGAAGACCAACTATCCTTGGCTATAGGAAAGCAGGGGCAAAACGTGCGCTTGGCTGCAAAATTAACCGGATGGAAAATAGATGTAATTGGGCAAGCCACTCAAAACAACGAAGAAGAACAGGAAAATATTGAAGAAGGACAGGTTGAAGAATAAATTTTTTAGTTTATTAATTTTTTAAATAAATTCTATTTCTATTTTGTCTTGCATGTATCAAAAAAGACAATGGGAATAAGATAAAAATTATGTCAGTAGAAATCTATGCGATTATCGCAGCAATGCTTTCGATCATTTTTGCTCTTTATCTCAGCTGGTTAGTCGACAAAATGCCGGCCGGAGAAGGAAAAATGGTTGATATAGCAAATGCCATCAAGGAAGGAGCAAAGGCATTCCTTAACCGCCAGTATAAAACTGTAGCCTATGTGGCAATTGTTGTAGCTGTAGCCCTTTATTATTTTCTGGATTTCAATACCAGTCTCGGTTTCTTGATTGGAGCTGCTGCTTCAGCTTTAGCTGGATATATAGGCATGAATGTTTCAGTTAAAGGCAATGTCAGGACAACGGAGGCAGCTAAAACGGGACTAAAAAAAGCATTGGATGTAGCTTTTAAAGCTGGATCAGTAACTGGTCTTCTGGTTATTGGTTTGGGACTTCTTGTGGTAGCTGGTTTTTATTGGTTTACGAATGGAGATATAAAAGCTTTGGTTGGAGTTGGTTTTGGAGGCAGTTTAATCAGCGTGTTTGCGCGGCTTGGAGGAGGTATTTTTACCAAAGCAGCCGATGTCGGAGCTGATCTTGTTGGAAAAGTAGAAGCTGGCATTCCTGAAGATGATCCTCGCAATCCTGCAGTTATTGCTGACAATGTTGGTGATAATGTAGGTGACTGTGCCGGAATGGCAGCTGACCTTTTTGAAACATATGCAGTTACGGCTATTGCGGCAATGATTCTTGGGTCGTTAACTTTCACAGCATTTGGCGGCGCCGTAGTTTTTCCTTTAGCGATAGGAGCTGTTTCTATCATAGCTTCAGTTTTAGGCGTATACTTCGTTCGTCTTAGTGATAAGGATAAAGATAATGGAGAAAAAATAATGGGAGCATTGTATAAAGGCTTGATAGCTTCTTCTGTTTTTGCACTTGTTGGCTTTTATCCAGTAACAAAATATTTAATGGAAGGAAGTGGAACGGATTTTATAAGTGTTTATTTAACTGCCGTAATCGGAATTTTGGTAACAGCTGGCATGGTTGTCATAACTGAATACTACACTTCAAAAAGCTATCGTCCGGTGAAGGAAATAGCCAAGGCTTCAAAATCCGGACATGGAACTAATGTTATTATGGGTTTAGCTATGGGTATGGAATCAACGGCTATGCCAATAATAGTTATTGTAGCTGGTATTATGGCTTCTTTCTGGCTAGCTGGACTTTACGGAGTGGCAATTGCTGCTATGAGCATGCTTTCTATGGCAGGAATTATTGTAGCTATAGATTCTTTTGGTCCTGTAACTGACAATGCAGGTGGTATTGCTGAAATGTCAGAGCTTGGTCCTGAAATCAGGAAAGTTACTGATGCTCTTGATTCAGTTGGTAACACAACAAAGGCTGTCACTAAAGGATACGCCATTGCTTCAGCTGGGCTGGCTGCTGTAGTACTCTTTGCTTCCTATTCGCAAGAACTTATTGAGAAAGGTGCAAAAATAACTTTCGGGCTTGATAATGTTAATGTTTTAGCAGGGCTATTGATTGGCGGTATGATACCTTATTTATTTTCCTCTATCAGCATGCGCGCAGTTTCAAAAGCTGCCGGCTCTGTAGTAGAAGAAGTCCGCAGGCAGTTCCGTGAAATCAAAGGGATCATGGAAGGGACAGCTAAACCTGATTATGCCAGCAGCGTTGATATTGTGACTAAAGCAGCCTTGAAAGAAATGGTTATACCGGCAATTCTTCCGGTGGTTGCTCCAATAATAGTAGGTTTTATTCTTGGTCCGGAAGCCCTCGGAGGTTTATTGGTAGGCTCAATAGTTACAGGAGTTTTTCTGGCTATTTCTATGACTTCTGGCGGGGGTGCTTGGGATAATGCCAAAAAATTCATTGAAGATGGGGAATATGGTGGCAAAGGATCATTTGCCCATCAAGCTGCAGTGACCGGAGACACTGTCGGAGATCCATACAAAGATACAGCTGGTCCTGCCATCAATCCGATGATTAAGATCATGAACATCGTCGCCTTGCTAATTGCTGGATTTATTATCTAAAATTTTAATGCGGAGGTTATTTTTTGTTTTTCTTTTTTCTAGTTTTTTTATTATGAAATTGCAAAAAATAATTTTTTCCCAATTGTTAATATAATATTATGCCTATAACATCAGAAATTAAAAAACTTCCCGATTCTCAAAATGAAATCAGGGTCCATGTTCCATGGGATGAATGGAAAAAATATATTGATATGGCGACTGCGGATTTTTCCAAAGAAATAAAAATAGAGGGATTCCGCAACGGGAAAGCTCCACGTGATATAGTTGAAAAAAAAGTTGGCAGAGGCGCATTACTTGAAGCTGCTGCCCAACGTGCGATTCAAGAAACGTATCCGAAAGTCGTAAAAGAAAAAAAGGTTGATGCAATTGGAAAACCGCAGGCTGAAATTTTAAAATTAGCTGAAGAAAATGAATTAGAATACAAGATTATCTGCACAGTTATTCCTGAAGTTAAAATGAAACCATGGAAAAGTTCAATTGAAAAAATAAATAAGAAATATGCCGAGAAAAAAGCTGATGTTTCAGAGGATGAAATAAACAAAGAAATCGATAATATTGCCAAAAGCCGCGTGCAACACATAAAAGTAGAGCGTGAAGCGAAGGACGGAGATAATGTTATTTTAGATTTTCAAATCAAGAAAGAAGGAGTTCCAATTGAAAACGGTTCTAGTAAAAATCATCCGCTAATTCTTGGAAGAGGGGTTTTCATTCCTGGATTCGAAGAGCAGATAGTAGGTATGAAAGTTGGGGAAACAAAAGATTTTGAACTTAATTTTCCCAAAGATTATCACGAGAAAAATTTGGCTGGCAGTCCCGCTCAGTTTACGGTGACGGTAAATGAAGTTCAGGAAAGAAAATATCCTGAATTGTCAGATGAATTTGCTAAGTCATTGGGAAAATTTAAAGATCTGGCAGATATGCGGAAAAGTGTGGCTGAAGGGATGAAAGAAGAAAAGCAACATGAACTTAAAAATAAACACCGTGCTGAAATTATAGATATCCTGATAGAATTTGCTGAAGTTGATCTTCCGAATTTGCTTGTGCATGAAGAACTGCATAAAATGATCAATGAGTTCGACATGCAACTTCAAGGTATGGGCATGTCTTTTGACCAATATTTACAGCAAATAGGAAAAAAAATTGAAGAATTAGAGCATGAATGGGAGCCCCAGGCGATTAAGCGCGTGAAAGCCGCATTAGCTCTTGAAGAAATAATTAAAGAAAAAGAAATTAAAGTTGCCAGTGAAGAAATAGAAGCTGAAATGAATAAAACTCTGGCGCAGTATAAGAAAATTAAAGATGTGGAAAAGAATATTGATTTGGGAAAATTGTATAACTATATCAAGGGAATGATGCAAAATGAAAAGGTTTTAGAAATGTTGGAAAAAATATAAAATCTTTTTATTTTTTTGTCTTTTGGAATTTATAATTAATAAGGAACAATAATTATGAAAAGCCAGTATCTTATCCCCACCGTAATTGAAAAAACTAATTACGGAGAAAGAGTTTATGATATTTATTCCCGTTTGCTTAAGGACAGGATAATTTTTTTGGGAACTGCCATTGATGATAATGTTGCGAATTCTGTAATTGCTCAACTTCTCTTTCTTGACCAGCAAAATCCCAAGGAAGATATAAAGCTATACATAAACTCCCCAGGAGGAATTGTAAGCAGTGCGTTGGCAATTTATGATACTATGCAATATGTCCGTTCTGACGTACAGACAATATGCATTGGAACAGCAGCTTCGGCTGCATCCATGCTTCTAGCGGCAGGAAAAAAAGGAAAGCGTTTTATTTTGCCAAATGCTGAAGTTATGATTCACCAAATAATGGGGGGAGCTCAAGGGCAAGCCTCAGATATTGATATTCATGCCAAACATATTCTTAAAATGAAAAGTTTACTGAATCAGATTTTGGCAAAACATACTGGACAGAAAATTGCTAAAGTTGAAGAAGATACTGACCGCGACTATTTTATGAATGCTAAAGAAGCAAAGGAATATGGGATTGTAGATAAGGTGATATCATAAAAATTATTGTTTTTCATGAATATAAAAATCTCCCATGCGGGAGATTTTTTTAGCACAATTTTTTTAAGTACTATTTTAATATTGACAATAGGCTTTCTCCATTCATTTCAGGTGGTTTCTCGATATTTAAAATTTCAAGAATAGTAGGTGCAATATCACTAAGAAGTCCACCAACTTCACTTTGTTGGCGCGCTATTTCTTCTGGGCTTTTTGAGCGATGATTATTGGCTGTTATAAACCATAAAGGGACGGGGTTAGTAGAGTGTTCTGTGTCAACCTGTCCTGTATGGGAATTTTTAATTTCTTCGATATTCCCATGGTCAGCTGTTATAAGCAAACATCCTCCATTTTTCAGAACTTCCGGGATTAAACGTGAAAGATTTTCATCTATAGTTTGGACAGCAACCATACAAGCTTTCTCATTTCCGGTGTGTCCGACCATGTCAGCGTTGGCATAATTTATAAGCATAAAATCGTATGTATTTTTTTTGATTGCATCTATCACTTTTTCAGTTATAATTGCAGCACTCATTTCTGGGGCTTCATCAAATTTTGAAACTGCGGGAGACGGTACAAGTATTCTGTCTTCACCTGGCCATGGTTCCTCCTTTCCTCCATTAAAAAAATATGTAACATGTGCATATTTCTCTGTCTCAGCGATCCTGAGTTGCTTAAGTTTGTTTTTGCTAAGTATTTCCCCGAGGCCTTTTTCAAGCACTATTGGAGGAAAAGCTATTTCTACCGGAAGATCTGCTTCATATTCTACCATAGTCACAAAATCTATTTTTAACATTTCGCGTTTAAAATTCTCAAAACCCGGAAGTACAAATGCTTTAGTCAGTTCCCGGGCACGATCTTCGCGAAAATTAAAAAATATAATTGCATCACCATCATTTACTGTAGTTATTGGTTTTCCATTTTCAATAACTATTGCGGGTTCTATATATTCATCGCTAATTTCTTTAGCGTAAGAATCTTCTAAATAGCTTGTAGGATCAGAAATTTGAACACCCTTGCCTTCTGTTATTAATCGATAGGCTTTTTCAACTCTATCCCAATTGTTATTCCTATCCATTGACCAATTTCTTCCACAAAGTGAAGCAATTTTACCTATACCTAGCGATTTTATATGATCCTGTATGTCTTTTATTGTTTTCACTCCTGAAGTGGGCGGAGAATCCCGTCCATCAGTAAAGGCGTGGATAAAAACCTTGTTATTAAGCTCTTTTTCTTTTGCCATTTCTAAAATAGCAAAGAGATGGTCTAGATAGGAATGAACACTCCCTTGTCCTACAAGTCCCATTATATGAAGATTGGAATCATTGTTTTTAACTGATTCCATGGCTTTTAATAATGTAGGATTAGAAAAAAAAGATCTATTTTGCACAGAAAGAGTTATGCGTGGCAGATTCTGATAAACAATTTTTCCTGCACCCAAGGTTATGTGTCCGACCTCACTATTTCCGCACTCTCCCCAAAAAAGTCCAGCAGAAATGCCTGATGCTTGGAGAGTCGTTGTTGGATAATTATTGTTAAGTTTTTCTATAGTAGGGAGTGTTGTTTCCTTTAGGACGTTTCCTTTGGTATTATTACTTATTCCCCATCCGTCAAGAACGACAAGTACAACTGGTTTCATTGACATATATTGATTACCAAAATTAAATATTTAATATTTTTTTACATTACTTATAATAGCATTTATAGAATTTTTTGACAAAAAGTTTATTTTGCGTTAGCATGGTAAAGCATATGGACGCCTTTGCGTCAAAATATATGCGTATCAATCAACTGAATAGTAACGCACTTGTTGATTGTTAGTTTCTATAATATATAAAAACTTGAACGGCTCGAAATGATTTATAACACAGAATAGACATTAAAGCACGATTTTGCACTATCATGAAGTCTATTTTTACTTCAGAAACAAAAAAAACTTGCATTCAGTCGTAAAGCGCATAGCGCTTGCTTTAACTTTGTGTTGCAATTCATTCGTGTCGAATGAAAACTTATGGGAATATCAATATTATTTGCAATTGTCGGCGTAGTAGCCGGTAGTCTTATTGGTTATGTGGGAAGACAGATTATCGCGCGCAAACGTCTAGATACTGTTGAAGGAAAAATTGAAAAAATGGTCGAAGAAGCTGAGAAAAAATCGCAGGAAACTGTTTTAAATGCCAAAAATAAAGCAGTTGAAATTCTTGAAGAGGCTAAAAAACAGGAAAAAGAACGTGAAGATCAAATATTAAGAACTGAACAAAGACTGGAAAAACGTGAAACCATAATTGATCAGAAAACCGATGAGATAGAAAAAAATCATAAAATGCTTGAACAGAAAGTTGAAGAAGTAAGAAAAATAAAACAAGAAGCAGAAGATGCAAGAAAAAAAGAGCTTGATAGGCTTGAAAAGATAGCCGGTCTTTCCAAAGAGCAAGCTAAAGCGATACTGCTTCAACTTACAGAAGAGGAAAATCGTGAAGTAATTGCCCAGCGTATTGCAAAAATAGAAAAAGAAGGGCAAGAAGACATAGAAAAAAGAGCCAAAACTCTAATGACAAGTATTATTCAGAAATATGCCGGATCTCATTCTGCAGAAGTAGTAACTACAACTGTTTCTATACCTTCAGATGAGGTTAAGGGGAGAATAATTGGAAGAGAGGGGCGCAATATTAAAGCTCTTGAAAAACTTACAGGAGTCGAAATAATTGTTGATGATACTCCTGAGGCTGTAGTTATTTCCGGATTTGATCCTGTAAGAAGAGAAATTGCGCGTATAGCCTTGGAAAAACTTATCAATGATGGGCGTATTCATCCTACTAGAATTGAGGAAGCTGTAGATTATGCTAAGGAAGAAATTGATACCAAGGTTAAAGAAGCAGGAGAAGCTGCCACTTATGACTTAGGTATAGCTGGGCTTGATCCAAAAATTGTTAACCTTATTGGTCGCTTAAGATACAGAACAAGTTTTGGACAAAACGTTCTCCTTCATTCATTGGAAGTTGCACATCTTTCTGGAGCATTAGCTGCAGAACTGGGGGCTGATGTTGCTGTTGCAAAAAAAGCAGGTCTCTTGCACGATATAGGCAAAGCTGTTGATCACGAAATACAGGGAACCCATGTTGAGATTGGCATAAAAATAATGGAAAAATTTAATATGCCTAAGGAAGTTATTGATGCGGTAAAATCACACCATGAAGATTATCCTTTTGAAACTCCAGAATCTTTTATTATTGCTGCAGCTGATGCGATTTCTGCCAGTAGGCCAGGAGCCAGAAAAGATACTTTAGAAAAATATCTTAAAAGACTGGAAGAACTAGAGTCAACTGCAAATTCATTTGCCGGTGTTGAAAAAACATATGCAATTCAAGCGGGGAGAGAAATAAGGGTTTTTGTTAAACCTGAAGAAATCGATGATCTCGGTGCATTAAAATTAGCCAGAGAAATTGCTGATAAAATTGAGCAGGATCTTAAATATCCCGGAGAAATAAAAGTAAACGTACTTAGAGAGACAAGGAGCGTAGAGTATGCTAGATAGAAATTTATAATCTAGAATCCGCTTTTTTGTAATGTGTATAACATTATTTGCTTTATTTGCGGGATAAATAGTATAATAATGTAAGCTGAATAACCAATAAATAAAATAAACCCTGTTAAATATCTAATGGATTAGTGACTATGCAGTATAATTTAATAAGGGTAAAAATAGAAAGGATGGTGATAATATGGCAAATATAAACAAAGATGCTCTTATAGACTCAATTGCGGCTAAAACTGACCTTTCAAAAAAGGCAGTAGAAAGCTTTTTAGAAGCTCTTGAAGAAAAAATCACCAACGAAATCCGCCAGGGAAACAAGGTAACTTTGACAGGATTCGGAACTTTCCGCGTTTCTAAGCGAGCTGCCCGTGAAGGAATCAATCCTCAGACAAAAGAAAAAATACAAATTCCAGCCATGACAGTTCCTAAATTCACTGCCGGTAAATCTCTTAAAGAAGCTGTTAAATAAATCTGTCTTTTTTAAATGTAAATTCAAAAGATGGAAATAAAATCCCCTTATGGGGATTTTATTGTAAAAAAATGCGACTATTGCCAAAAGATAATTATTATGTTAATAATGTAAGAAGTTTTGTAATTAATAATTTTTGTAAATTTCGCCCTCCTAATGCTCTCAGGATGCGAAATTTCATAAACTGAAGTGCCAATCAAAAAATCAGCCAAAAAATACATGCGCGTAACTGAAAGAAAGACACTCAAAAACAGGAAAATTAAAGGTGTCCTAAAAAATGCTGTGAAACAAACCAAAGAATATCTTTCAGCGGGAAAAATAGATGAGGCGCAAGCATCTCTTAAGGTTGCAATCAAGGCCATCGATAAAGCTGCGCAAAAAAAGGTAATTAAAAAAAACACAGCCGCCAGAAAGAAATCCAGACTTAATGCCTTAGTTAAAAAAGTCGCTCTCAAAAAATAATCTTCAAAATATTAAAAACATCCCGATTAAGTGGGATGTTTTTAAATTTCTCTGTCAAATCGTGACACCTCTATTTAATCAGGAGAGAAGAATAAAGAAGAAAACTTTTACAGGGAAACAATAAAAATATCTAAAGCTAGAACAGGGTCAATTTTTCCGATTTTGGCGTCCTGATCTATTTGAGCAAGGTCACAAAATATTTGTTTAGCTTTTTTTTCACCTAAAACCTTGGCTTGTGGAAGTGTTTTTCGGACAACATAAGGGTGAAGTTTAGAGGTCTTGGCTATATCATAAGTATTGGAGATCCCTTGCCACAAAAAATCGCCAATTTTCAAAATAGTTCTCAGTTGGTAGGCGTACATAGAAAGAATATAAAAAATATCCTCCCCTTTTTCCAATTGTTCATGCAGGAGTGCTAAGGCACGATTCTTATCTCCACTGCAAAGCGCTTCAATTGTTTCAAATATAGTTGAATCAATTTTGGATTTTACCAAAAGCTCGATATCTTCTTCTTTTATAATTCCGCTGCCCTTATAATTTATAAGTTTTGTAATCTCATTGCTTAAAACATACAAATCATTTCCAGTAGCGGCTAAAAGCATATTAAGAGCATTTCTGGAAAAAGAAACATCAGAGGATATTTTTTTGGCGTAAGCCAATACCCAGTTTGCGAGATGTGCTCCGTCATAGGGAGAGAATTCCTGACTTTTAGCATGGGCAGATAAGAATTTAAACAAGGAACTATTTTTCTTCGGGCTGTCTTTCTCAAAAAAAACAATTATCGCATCATTATCATTTTCTAATTCATCTCGTGATTTTAAAAATTCTAAAACATCTTTTTGTTTCTCAATTGATCCGCTGAGCAAAATATTTTTAACTATTATTAATTGCTTAGTGGAAAAAAGTCCCTGTGCCGACAGGATATCAGATAAGTTTTTAATTGCAGAAGCATTGTCATAGTCAAGAACGCTCAGGTCAGTACCTGAGCTGTTCTTTTCCAGATATTTATTTTTAAGGGCGCTTAATTTTTCTAATGAACGGAAAGTATCAGCGCCGTATAGAAAAATAAACATATTTACGCAGAAGGAGTCCACCTTAATGATTGTCCCGGGTCTATAATGTTAACCCAAATTTGTCCGGGAACGAATCTTATTTCTTGTCCTGATTCATCATAAAACATGAGTTTGCTTTCAACTTTGCTTCTATCTTTTTTCCAAGTGCCTTTGTATTGTTGGCCGTTCATGTAGTAGAAAGCAGAGCCTGAATCAATAGTGTCAAACCATGGGTCTCCAACTTGAACATTAACATATTGTTCTCCAACCTTGATTGGAGCAGCATCGGCGATCATAACTACCACGTTTTTTGGTGCAATTCTTTCTTTAGTGTTGCGATCAGTATCAGCCACATCTCCCCAGGTTCTAAGATATGAATTGCTGGCTTTGTCATAATCATATTCAACATCATAAGGTTTAGCGTAGGCAACCCTAAGATTGCCGCCATTTGGTCTTTGGTCTAAAGCAATCTCTGTTTGGTGCGGATATCCTACAAATTTATTCTCTGTGCTATATCCAAAAGATTTAGCTCCAACTAAAATTTCCGAAAATTTTGCATAGCCGGAATCAACTCCTCTTTCCATTCCTTCTTTTCTGAAGCAGTATTGTCCTGCTGATTTTCCGGCATCATTATTGCAATTCATGTTATCAATAATTCCATTATTAAGCACATCCCTGAATTGCTCTATATCAGCTCTTCCCCAATGCACATAAATTGAATCTAGGCTTTTAGCGATATGCACAAAATCGTGTCTTGCACTCCTGAGAGAGCCAACTTCTTCCGGTAAAGTGCATCCATATACTCCCATGAGACGCGTGATACTGCCATAAACAGCTTGCATTTCGATCACCATATCAGCTTGTGACAGTCCGGCTAGAGGACGGGCAGGAACGTCAGCTGGTTGCATTACAGCAAATGTCCTTTTATTCCAGTTATCGCAGCCAATCCCTGTGATGGGACTGACATCGCCTTGATTTGATGGCTCGGTGGATTCGGGAACATTGGTTATTTGGATTTGTTTACCTTTTTTGCTTCTTAACATTTGCCGACCCTTAGCAAAATAAAAAACTCCGCCAACGATAATTGCGGCAATAAGCACTATAATGGCTATTTGTTTCCTGTCCATTTTATTTTTTTTGTTAAATTATTAATTTTGACACTTTGGACAATAAAAAGCACTTCTTTGGCCCAAAGTCATTCGCTTGATTATTGTAGCACACTTAATACAATTTTTTCCAGCTCGACGGTAGACTCTTAATGCTTTTTGGAATTTTCCCGGAGCCCCGTCTGTATCTCTATAATCACTGTCAGATGTTCCACGCATTTTTATGGCTTTTTTAAGCACAATTAAAGTGGCTTTATATATCTTATTAATTTCATTTTTTGATAAGGATGCAATTTTTCTTTGCGGTAAAATTCCGGCTGAATATAAAATTTCACTGCGGTAGATATTGCCTATTCCTGCAATAAGTTCCTGTTCCATAAGCACTAAACCAATTGACTTATTTTTCCTTTTATCTAGAATTTCATTAAATTTTTTCAGAGCGAATTCTTTGCTGGTTGCATCTACGCCAAGTTTATTTATTTCTTTAAGGTTGTTGATTCTATCTGTATCTTCTAAAACAATTTTAGCGAATTTTCGAACATCAGAAAATTCCAAATTAATTTTATTTTTATTTTTTTTAATTTTCCAAATATGATGAATATAGCTGTTTACCTTATCATTAAAATAATTTTTGTCTTTCGTCTTTTGTCTCTTGTTTCTTTCTTCTGGTTTTACCAGCAGGTGTCCGGTCATTTTAAGATGAATGTATAAAGTTTTTCTATCTGATAAATCAATAAAAATATTTTTTCCAATTCTTCGCACTCCCAATATTTTTCTATTTTTTATTTCTTTTTTAAAATTGGCTAACGTCTTATTTCTGATGGCCTTTGGCCAGTCACTCCAAAAATCAGCTATCGTATAGCCGACAATTTTTTTATTCAGATCCGAAACAATTGTTTGTACTTCGGGTAGTTCTGGCATAAATCAGTTTTTAGTTGGTCGTTTATGGTTTTTAGAGATATACAAAGTATAACACTTATATAAAAAATAAAAAAAGTGGGCAGTCATAAGTTCTGACTGCCCACGAGAGGGGTTGAAATTAGAAGGCGATAATCAGACCTAACCGAATTTTATCAGTTATATCTGTTTCCCTTTCCATTGTGGTCACTGTTGTTGATTCCGCTATTGTTTCTACCGCAACTTTTTTAACATTCCATTCGCGAGAAACTCGAATGTAAATGCTTACATCTTTGGTTATTTGGTAGACTGCCCTCGGGCCGAAGAAATACCAATTGTGTTCGTTTCCTTCCCACCAATGATCATAACCGAAATCAATTCCAGCCGAAAGCTTATCGGTAATAGGATACATAACTCGCACAAAATTATCGATGTATCCATTTTCCTGACTTGTTATGCTGAAGTAATTTCGGGCATCCACTAAAACCTTGAATTTCCCGAAACTATCTGCATACCAAATTCCTACCTGGAAAAAATCACTGCCTGTATCGTTAGTGGACAATCCTACTAAAGCCGACAACGGTCCTTTGGAAAACTGGATTGAGGGCTTAATTGTGAACGAGTGACTTTCGCTGATATAACTGGTTTCCAGCAAACCGGAATACTGTTTGTATTTCCAGAAAGCGTTCAAAGATTGGCCAGTTATATTTTCTCCTTTCTCCGGATAGACAAAGTCACTAATTCTAATATCGATTGATCCGGAAATTTTTTCGGAATTTGCATCCTGGGCGAGAGCTGAACCTGCCGTCAAAAACATTACACATATCCAAATGAAAAACTTTTTCATATTTTCCTCCTTTACCGGAGGAAACCTCCGGTTATTCAGTAATTAAATTTAATACTTTAACTTTGCACTGAATAACCGAAAAAATTGGAACATGATCGATTTGACGGCAGAATTCTTTCAGCCGCAATAAATTTTTCTGAATCTTATTAATACTACAAGATAAAACAACTTGCAGATTAAAAGTTTCAACAATCAGTGAATTAACATCTTGCTGGCCAACATTTTTTTGACTTTGGTTATCGCTAGATATACTCATCCGCGCTAAGTGCTGACCTTGATCCGCAATTTGTTCCCAAGCAGTTTCGGGCAAAAAGTTTTTGGCTTTTGCTTTTGTTTCCGCCTGCACTAAATTCGGAATGAAACTGATCAGTAATGTGGCAATTAATGCCAGAGCCAATCCGTGTCGCGGTGTTAAACCTGCTTCTGCCAGCTGGTTTCTCCAAGAACGTAGAGATAAAGCATTTTCTCTGAACTCTTTTATTTTTTGAATTTCTTCATTTGATAAATAAGTAAAGAGATTTTGCTTGGTTCTTCTGTACTCGGCTTCAACCAAATAATGCCGTTCCTTTTTCTTCACCCACTGGATAAAAATATAACCAATTACTGCTGGGTAAGAAATCAGCATCAGCAAAAATCTCAACGGTCTAGGGAACATGCTTTTTTCTTTGTCCTTATTTTCGCTCGCCCAAATAACGAACAGCATGAAAGCAAATGGCATAAATCTAAAATAAACAAACAAAAACCATTTTAAAACTCCGCGCCAGCCAAGAGCCTTCAATTCATCTTGAGCTTTTTCTCTTGGAATTCGAGCAGGATCAATAAATTCCTTGTAATCTTCCCGTGCTTTTTCCAAGGCGACATAATCTTTTTTAGTTTTTAAACTATCTCGGCTGATCTGATTCAATTCTGATACACCAGAAACTGTCCCAAGACCATCTATGCCCATCTCTTTACCTTTTCGGGAAAAATCTTTTAGATCGCTAAAATAATCAGTGACTGTATAAACTTCTCCACGAGATTTTTTTTCTTTTGCCTTGGTTACTTTTTCTTCCATGTATTTATGAAGAATTTGTTGTCTTTTAAAAAGTTCCTCTCTCGGTATATCTGGGACTTTAGCCTCATTCTCTTTATGAAGTTGCCAGCAAGATTGCGGCAATCCTGTAAAGAAAATGAACAAAAACAGCAAACCCAGCTTCATAAACCACGGTTTACGGATAATACGCATCTTGCTCACCACCTTTCATATTTTATTTTGTTCTTAAAGAACAAGAACAAATAAACATAGCATAAAATACTATGTTTGTCAATATCTAAATGATTTATTGGTAGTTGTAAAAAGTATTGATTTTAAAGTTATATTTCTCCCCAATTATCTCCAATTTTGACATCGGCAACGAGAGGAACTTCGAGCTTGATGATATTTTCCAAAATTTCTTTAACTTTTTTAGCAACTTCTTCAGCAATAGCTTCTTTAACTTCAAGAATTATTTCATCGTGAATTTGCAGAATTATTTTAACACTATCATTTTTAGAAAATTCATTATGAACACCTATCATGGCTATTTTCATTATATCGGCAGCTAATCCCTGGATTGGCATATTGATAGCCATGCGTTCAGCAGCATTGGCAACTTGCATGTTAGGTGAATTGATTTCCGGAATATTTCGGCGTCGTCCCAGCAATGTTTCCACATAACCATTTTTTCTGGCAAATTCGCGAGTATTTTTCATGTACCTAGCTACATCCCCAAACTTTTCCATATAAGTGTTTATAAATCTTTGCGCTTCTTCCCTTGAAATCCCAGCTGACTGTGAAAAACCATAGGCGCTCATACCATAGATAATTCCAAAATTAAGAGCTTTAGCGCCTGAACGCATTTTCTCAGTAACTTGCGAAAGAGTTACTTTATTAATTTCTGCTGCAGTCAGCTTGTGAATATCATCTCCGCGATGAAAGGCCTCAATAAGTTTTTTATCATTGCTAACATGAGCTACACAACGAAGATCTATTTGAGAATAATCAGCGCTGATTAATTTATACCCGTCTCTGGCAACAAAAGCAGTTCTAAGCAACTGACCCAATTCTGTCTTAATCGGAATATTCTGTAAATTTGGTTCGGCTGAAGAAAGTCGGCCGGTAGCAGTCACTGCCTGATTGAAGGTGGTGTGGATACGAGAATTTTTATCAACAAGTTTAGGTATTGTGTCTAGGTAGGTTGTCTTTAATTTGAAAAGTTCCCGATATTCTTCGATCTTTTTTATAATCTTATGACTGTCTTTTAATTTTTCCAGTTCATCTGCTGCAGTAGAAAAACCGGTCTTACCTTTTTTTATATTAAAAGTCGGAAGTTTTAATTTAACAAAAAGAACTTCTGCTAGCTGTTGTGGTGAATTAATATTGAATTCTTTACCAGCCAAAGCATAAATTGATTTTTCAAGATTTTGGAGAGTACCTGATATTTTTTCTGAAATGCCTTTGAAAATAGTAGTATTTATTTCAATGCCTTCGAGTTCCATTTTGTCCAGTATTTTCACCAGTGGCATCTCAATATTATAAAAAACATTCTCTAAATTTCCTGGCACATGTTTATTTTTTTTCTGTTCTTCGCTGATGCGAGCCATTTCTTTTTCCATAGAAAGCTTAAGCTTCAAGGCATAGTCAGCTTTTTTGCATGTTTCCATGGCAGCATTTTCCTTATCTTCTTCACTGGCAACCAGTGACAACTGAATTTTTTGTTTTTTCCCAAAATCAATTTCTTCTCCCAATTCTGACATCGCAAGCTTTTCCAGTGTTATTTTTTCTCCCGGGTTCAGGACATAGGCGGCAATCATCACGTCCCAATAAATATTTTGCAGATTTATATTTGCGCTAGATAATTGTTTGAATATGGATTTCAAATCAAAGCCAATTTTTTTTATGGCAGGATTTTCCAAGATGTTTTTTATCTCCGGATTTATATTATCAATAGGGAAATAAGCCGAGCGTCCGGTTTTGTAGGAAAGGGCGATGTCATTTAAAATTCCATTATTAATTTCTGTGGCAATGGTAATTTCTTTGACATCTTTCAGTTCGGAAATAATCTCGGCGATATTTTTTTCATCAGCAATAAAATATTTGAAATCTTTTACTCCGGTATTTCCATTTGCATATTCAGGTTTAATCTGCTTGCCAGAATCAGGAAGTCTCTTAATAAGGCTGTAAAAATTAAGCTCGCTGAAAAGTTTTACTATTTTGTCGCGGTCAAAATCATGCAGCCTGGATTTTTCCAAATCAAATTTTATTGGCGCATCCAGGGTTATGGTGGCCAATTCTTTGCTTAGAATAGCGTTGGACTTATCTCTTTCCAGTTTTTCTTTAACTGCACCCTTAATTTCATTGATATTTTTATAAACCCCATTAATGTCTTTGTATTTTTTAAGCAGATCAACAGCCGTTTTTTCGCCTATGCCTTTGACGCCCGGGATATTGTCTGATGGATCACCCCTAAGTCCCTTGTAATCAATAAGCTGCTCTGGTTTTAAGCCATAACGCTCGAAAACTTTTTCCTCGTCATATATAACAGCATCGCTTAGGCCGCGTTTCATAGTATATACTTTTGTTTTGTCATCGATAAGCTGCAACGTGTCCATGTCGCCGGTCACGATAATTGTTTCAATTTGCTCTTCATTATTTTCAACTTGTTTTGCAACAGTTCCAATAATGTCATCGGCTTCAAATCCAGCTTTTTCATAAATGGGAATATTGAATTTTTCCACGACCTCTTTTACTCGTGGGATTTGGGCATAAAGCTCATCATCGGCTTTTACACGGTTAGCTTTATATTTCTCAAATTTTTCATGGCGGAAAGTCGGTCCTGCCAGGTCAAAAGAAGCAGCCACATAATCCGGCTTGAATTTTTCTATGACACTAAGGAGGGTCGAAGAAAATCCGTAAACAGCATTGACTAGTTCGCCTTTTTTGGTGGAAAGAGGTGGCAAAGCGTGATAGGAACGATGAATAATCGCATTCCCATCAATTAAAATAAGTTTTTTCCCGCCTTGGGATAATTTTGTCTTTTTTTCCATATATTCATTATACATTCAAAAGAAGCTTTTTCAAACAAAAAACGGGCTGTGCAAACACTTAACCCGCTTCAAGTTTTAGATCAATTTATTTTTTTATTGTCTGTCCCAATTTTCTATTTTTTCAATCTGTTCCTTGATACTCTTTGATTCTATAATTGTCCCATCAGGACCAATGGTCCTTATTTTTTCCTTTTTTTCCGCCTCGTTTTTCTCTTTGATATCTAAATCATCAAAATCATTTAAATCTGGTGGAATAGGTTTTAAAAACATGTCTTCTTTTCCCATATTAGTTTTTTTTGGTTTTTGCCAAAATAGTTAATTATTATAAATAAAAAAGAACGGGGAAAACTCACCCGTTCTTGTCTATGCTACCATTGTAGCATACTTTTTGAAAAAAATCAAGTTTTTAAAGCATTACGCCTTCTTTTGGCAAGAGAAATTGTCATTTCCTTTTCTCTTTTTGTGGCGTTGCTTTCCAGAGATTTTTTTTCTGCATAATTAATTTGTTTTAACAAAACTTCTTTTGGGTTTTTATATATCTTGCCCAAAAGCACTAGTGCTTTTTTGTCTGCTTCTATGCAACTGGTTTCATGTGATTCACGATCTTTTATTACATGTCCGATCTCATGTGAAAGCATTGCATATACAATTTCAACAGCCGCTTCTTCACAAATCATTTCTTTAACTTTTATGTTTATAAGAATGAAATGTTTTCCCAACCCTTCGTTAAAAATGGTGTATCCTAAAAAAGGAACATCAGTGACAAAAATAAAATTTATCATCCCTTCTTCCATAGGATCAATCAATTTTAAAATCATTTCTTGTATTTTTTCGCTTAAATCAGAATCATTGACTCTTTCAAGCATTGCGCATCACTTCCTTTCTTGATTTATTTTATTTTTAAAGAAGACCATAAACATTAGCACTATTCATGCTTTTTGTCAATGGGTGTGGCAAACTCTATTCATTTAGGGATATTTTTCTTTCCTTATCTCTTATCCATTTAAAATTAATCCAAAGAGAATTTTTGGGGATTATTTTTTTTACTCTTTCCGCCCATTCGATAATGACGATAGAGTTTGGTTTCCCAGCGAAATCTTTCCAGCCTAATTCTAATAAATCCTTAGCTTCAATACGGTAAGCATCAATATGATAAATAATTTTTGATTTAATTTTATATGTTTTTATTATATTAAAAGTTGGGCTGGTAAAAGGGCCTTTAATTTTAAGTCCTTTTAAAATTCCTTGTGTGAAAGTAGTTTTGCCGGAACCTAAGTCTCCGGAAAGGCAGATTATTTCTCCGCCACGAAGTTCCTTAGCTAATATTTCGCCAATCTTTTTAGTCTGAACTGATGAAGTTGTAACAAATGATGTAATGGCCATATAGCAAAAACATATAACATAAAAGAAAAATAAGCAATAAAAAACGGCAGCTAAGACAAATTTTTGTCAAAGCTGCCGTGGCAGGTTCCTTTAATACCTATAGTGTCTATAATAACGTCCCTGATGATGTGTATATGGATAACTATATGAATGATGAAAAAAAACATCATTAACAGCACCAAGGAACAGTAACGCGGCAACAGCACCAACCACCGAAGGATCAATAGTCAAAACGGCCTGTTGCCTGACGCCGTACGAGTCAGTTACATATCTGTTTTGTACGGCACAGCCGCTAATCGCATTGAATAATAAAACTGCCAGCAAAATAGTAAAAAGTTTTTTCATTGCCCAAACCTCCTTATATTTTAAAAAACTTGTGATTTTCTATTAAACTCAAAAATTAATATTTTGTCAAGACTAGAAGTTTTTTATTGACATTATCGAATAAGCTTGCTAATTTATATTACCATGCTAATTTAATCAGCAACTATCGTTTTATATAAAAAGTTCAACATATGAGTCTTGATAGCGCGCAACAACTTAATAATGTTTTGAATAATGCCAAGAACATCTTAATTTTTATGGGACGTGGTTCAGAAGGTGACTCGATAGGATCAGCTTGGGCAATATATTTCTTTCTGAAAAAAATGGGAATTCAGTCAACTGTAGTAACTCCTGATATTAAAAATAATTTTGACCGTTTTTCTTTCTTAACAAAACCAGAAGAAACGATAAGCAGTCTAGCTGGTGCGCGTGATTTTGTACTTTCATTCAATACTGAATTCAATAAAATAACTAACGTACGTACTGAGCGCAATAATCAACAATTAAATATTTTTATTACTCCGGAAAAAGGCTCTATTGATCCGCGTGATTTTTCTTTCATTCCTGCAAAATTCAAATATGATCTTGTGATCGTGCTAAATAGCCCAGACAAAGAATCTTTAGGAAAAGTTTACGAAGAAAATCCAGACATTTTTTATGAAGTTCCGGTTATAAATATAGATTATCATGCCGATAATGATAATTTTGGACAGCTTAATATAGTTGATATAACCGCTTCTTCAACTTCTGAGATAGTGGCTGACCTAATACAAAAAATTAACGCGGAAAATTTGGATGAAACTATAGCAGAAAGCCTGTTGACCGGAATCATTGATGCGACAAACAGTTTTCAGAAGAAAAACACTACTCCGAAATCATTACAGATATCTGCGGCCTTGATGGCTAAAGGCGCAAACCAACAAAAGATAATTCGCTATTTATACAAAACCCAGCCATTGCATCTTTTGAAGCTCTGGGGAAGAATAATGGCACGTTTATATTGGGAAGATGATATTAGTCTGGCTTGGGCACCTGTATATATAGAAGATTTTGTACAGAGTCGCAGTAATCCGGATGATATTACATTTATTCTTGATAAAATTAAAGACAATTACTCTGCAGGTAAAATTTTTATGGTTCTTTACAATGAAATGCCTGGAGAAGTTTGCGGAATTATAAAATGTAACAATGCAGAACAATTAAAAAAGATAGCTGAAACATTAGAAATATCTGCTAACGGTGACACATGTCAATTTAAGCAGGAGGCTGTCGATACAGTAGAAGCTGGCCAACGCATAGTTGAAAAGATAAGAATGCAAATAGCAGATCAGCAATAAAAATACTTAAAGGACTTTTTCCTGGTTAATGATTTTTTAATTGATAATAGATGTCTCTTGGATTAATCCTACTTGTGGTAGGTTTTTTATTATGATTATTTTTTGTAATTTTTGTCTATTTATAGTACAATTACACTAAACTTGAACGGAATAGGAATATTTAAACAAAAAATAATTATGGTAAAAGTTTCTGATAAACAATTAATTAGAGACAAGGAAAAAGAAACACAAACCGGGAAGCTTCTGAAAAAAATGAGTGGCCAGTCAGAAGAGGAAATCGCATCCCAGCTAGCTGCTGAATGTGGGCTTGCTTATGTCGATTTGAATATTTTTCCAGTGAGCTCAGATGACATGCGTTCTATTAGTGAAGAAGAATCAAGGAGGTACAAAATGATAGTTTTTCAGAAAGCTGGCAAAGAACACAGAATCGGGGTTGTCAATCCTACGAGTCAAGAAACCATATCTTTTATAGAAAAACTTAAAAATGAAAACGGATGGTTAATTCATTTGTATGTTATTTCGAATTCTTCTTTTAATAAAATATGGAAAAGATATGCTGCTATACCTTTTCTGGAAAACCTGGAATCAATGCAGATATCTCTCAGTGGCAAAGATTTAGATGATTTTGATAAAGAATTTGGAAATTTACTCGAATTAAAGAAACGTATAAATGAAATTCCCACTTCTCAGATAATTTCTATAATCATGGCAGGGTCCGTAAAGATGAAGGCAAGTGACATACATTTTGAACCGGGTGAACAAGAAGTACGTATGAGATTTCGCATAGATGGAGAACTTCAGGATATAGCTAGTTTTCCATTAGACACTTATCATTTCATTTTGTCACGTATAAAAATGATGGGTAAAATGAAAATAAATGTACGTGATATTGCACAAGATGGCCATTTTTCTGTTGATATAGAAAATGGCAAAATAAATGTAAGAACCAATATAATTCCCGGAAATCACGGAGAGTCAATAGTTATGCGTATTTTGAGTCAGGCTGACATAATGTTGGGAATTGAAGATTTGGGATTGAGGGGATTAGCCTATGAACGGTTACAAAAGGAAGTTTCAAAACCGCATGGCATGATTTTAACAACAGGGCCTACTGGCAGTGGAAAGACTACGACCCTTTATGCTCTTGTTAATAAGCTCAACACCGCAGGAGTTAAAATTATAACAATCGAGGATCCAATTGAATATGAAGTTAAAAATATCTCTCAAACTCAGGTTGAAAAAGGAAGAAGCTATACTTTCGCAGAAGGGCTCAGAGCCATTGTACGTCAAGATCCAGACGTTATTTTAGTAGGTGAAATCCGTGATGATGAAACAGCAGATATAGCTGTTAATGCAGCTTTAACCGGTCACCTTGTTCTTTCTACATTGCATACAAACAATGCCCCGGCATCAATACCAAGGTTTGTAGAGCTTGGTATAAAACCTAATTTAATATCACCTTCAGTGAATGCATTTATTGCGCAAAGGCTTGTACGCAAGCTTTGTCCACATTGCAGAGAAGAATATGCTCCGGCGCGTGAAACAATCGATTCTATTAAAAAGATTCTTTCTATAATTTCACCTAAGGCAAAAGTAGAAATACCAAAAACAGTTGAAAAACTATATCGTCCAGTCGGATGTTCTAAATGCCACAATATTGGATTTAAAGGACGCATTGGAATCTTCGAGATCTTAACGATAACCGAACCAATAGAAAAACTTATTTTGGAAATGGGTAGTGAAAGGGAAATAACACAGGCTGCGCTGGAAGATGGAATGATAACAATGGCGCAGGATGGAATTTTAAAAGCTATCGAAGGACTGACTTCCATGGAAGAGGTTTGGCATGCAACAGGCCAGACAGAATTTCTTGAAGAAATATATACAAAATTAATGGAGCAGTCGCTATCCAGGTCAGTTGAAATTCACGAAGAAGATCTGAAACTAGTTTCAGAAAACATGACCTCAATTGAATCTTTAGGTAAATTCTTACAAAACTCCAATCAAAAAGAAGTGGCTAATTATATTTTTGCTAGCAGTTTATTACTTAATGTTGGAGATATACACATAGAACCCGAAGAAAAAGTAGTAAAAATAAGATACAGAATGGACGGAATTTTGCAAACAATTGCAGAAATTCCAATTAACGAGTATCCCAGTTTGTTGGGAAATATAAAATTTTTAAGCGGATTCTCTTCTGAAATAAGGGGAGGAGTCATGGATAGTCGTTTTACTATTGCATTAGAAAAACCATATAAAAATATAACTGAAACAAAAGTAGATGTTCGTGTATCAATAATACTTGGGGGGTATGGAGAGACAGTCGTTATGAGGCTTCTAAATAAATCATCTGTTGCTCTTGATTTAGAGAAACTCGGTATTCGCAAGCAAAACATGGAAAAAATAATTGAAGAGACGAGAAAACCAAACGGAATATTTTTAAACACAGGGCCTACAGGATCCGGCAAGACCACGACACTTTATAGCATTATGAAGATTTTAAATAAACCTGAAGTGAAAATAATAAGCGTTGAAGATCCGATTGAATATCAGCTAGAAGGTATACTTCAAACTTCTGTTAATGATAATGAAGGATATACTTTTGGCACCGCTTTGCGCGCGCTTCTGCGTCAAAATCCCGACATTATGATGATTGGTGAAATTCGCGATGAAGAAACAGCCAATATAGCAGTTCAAGCTGCTCTGACTGGGCACTCTATCCTTTCTACTCTACATACAAATAATGCGGCTGGTTCTATACAACGTTTAATTAATATGGGAGTACGTAGTGATGATTTAGCAACAGCTGTCAATGCTTTGATGGCGCAAAGGCTTGTGCGTAAGCTTTGTGATTGCAAAACAAAAAGACAAATGACGGAAGAAGAAAAGAATAAAGTCAAAAAAATACTTCAGAACGTGTCTGACAAATCTGGAGTGGCTATTCCACCAATAGAAAGTGTTTATGAACCAAAAGGCTGTGATAAATGTAATGGCGTAGGATATAAAGGCAGAACAACAATAAGCGAGGTTTTTGTAATCGATCGAGACATAGAAGAATTGATTATGCAAAGCGCTTCCGCCACACAGCTTCAAGATAAAGCAGTGGAAAATGGAATGATAACAATGGAACAAGATGGAATTTTAAAAGTTCTGGAAGGCGAAACAACTTTTGATGAAGTGGACAGGGTAGTATAGATAGCTTTTTAGGCGTTAGCTTCATTAGCTTTTTAGAAAATATAAAATACAATTTTTTCGACAATTTTAAAAGGCAGGGATTTTTCAATCATCTGCCTTTTTTAAGCATAAAAGATTTAAGGCAGGGCGAATATCTCGCTCTGCCTTTGTTCTACTTGGTAGGTTCAGCCCAGGTTGGGTTAAATGATCCTCTCCGTTCGACAAATTGGATATATCCAGACTTGCCGATGGATTTTATGGTCATTGGAGATTTCTCTCCTTTGATATTTACTTTCATTCCGGGAGCCAGAGCTTTCTCCTTGACGGAAGAGAGTCTGAAATTTTCTCCTTTTTCTTTTCTCTCTCGGTCTATTTTCACGTCAATGATCCTCCTAATTGAGTTCATCTCCTTTCGACTCCGTTCTTTCTTAAAATCAAATCCGGGCATGAACTTCCGGATTATATTTTTGTATCCCTCATTTGTAAATATCATTTTCTCCCCCTCCCTTGTTTTTTGTTTTTATTGATCTGTAGACAAGTCCCAAAAGACGGATCCTTCGGGGAAGGAACAGTGTCGAGGAACTCCGCAGCCGAAACCGCAAAGCCCATATCTTGGCAAAAAAGTTCCCAAATTGAGGACAAAAGATAGAAGCCCCCAACTGCCTACAGGTCAATAAAAACAACAAGAGATAAGTATTTTTTCGTTGATTTTAGAGTTTAGCACAGCTTTGTTTTTTTGTCAACTCCACGCTAAATTTTGTAATCATGGTATAATATTAACGGAAATGTCGAAAACTTGGTTTAGGGGTCAAGCCGTGCTAAAATAAACTTATAGAAAGCGAAAATTAGCGTAAAAGGCAATAAGATAGCTTACTATAACTATACTATATAATACGCCAGAATAAGTGATTTTTTTCAAAATATATGATTACAACCTCAAATGAGCAGGAAGAGGACAAAAATTTAGATACGACACTTCGTCCACAGAGACTTTCGGAATATGTAGGACAACAGAAAATTCGCAAAAATCTGCAAATGTTCCTTGATGCTGCCAAGAAAAGAGGAGAACCAATCGAACATGTTTTATTATATGGACCAGCTGGGTTAGGAAAAACTACTTTGGCGCATATTATTGCCAATGAAATGGGAGTAAAAATAAGAGTAACATCTGGTCCTGCTATTGAAAAAGTAGGAGACTTAGGATCAATACTGACAAATTTACAGGATGGCGACGTTCTTTTCATTGATGAAATACACAGGTTAAATAAGCTTATCGAAGAAGTTCTTTATCCTGCTATGGAAGACTATAAGCTGGATGTGATTATTGGTAAGGGTCCTTCTGCCAGGACATTGCAGCTTGATCTTCCAAAATTCACTCTTATCGGAGCAACAACTAAGCTTGGATCAATTTCGAATCCACTCCGAAACAGATTTGGAGCTATCCATCGCTTGGAATTTTACGACGAAGATGAGATGAAGCAGATTATTAATCGTAGCGGAAAAATATTGGGTGTGAACATAGATGAAAGCGGTGCTAAAGAAATAGCTAAATCCAGCCGCCGGACGCCACGTGTAGGCAACAGGATGATAAAAAGAGTGCGTGACTTTGCCCAAATAAAAGATCATAAAATAATAGATTCAATTGTGGCAAGAAAGGCTTTAGCTATGATGGAAATAGATGAATTGGGTTTGGAACCGACCGACCGTCACATCTTAGAAACTATCATAAAAAAATTTAACGGTGGCCCGGTAGGCATACAAACAATTGCAGCGGCTACATCTGAAGAAATTGAAACTATAGAAGATGTTTATGAACCATTTTTAATCCAGCTAGGATTTTTAGCCCGTACGCCCAGAGGAAGGATAGCAACTAATCTGGCTTATGAACATTTAGGTTTTCCTATCCCAAAAGATAGTCAAGAAAAATTGCTTTAATTTTCTTTATTTTTGGTGAAAAATAATATATAATAACTTTATAAATTGTTAAATTATGATTGCAATTTTTCAGATATTATATTTTCTTGTCTTTTTCGTTATGTTTTTAATGAGTATTTTTATCGTTTTTCATATTGTTTTTTATTCATATACCCAGGTCTCTAAAATAATAACACTTGTAATATTTGTTCCAGTGTCAGCGGTCCTTTTATTTACAAATCTTGCATTGTTTTTTTCAATACCGCTCGAAAATGTTTTTTCAGATATTATAAAATAGTTTTTTATTCAAATTAACAAATATTTTTTTAAATTTTCCATTATGGATGGATTTCCAAAATATAATTTTAAAGATTTACGTCAAGATGAAAAAATTATCAAAGTTCTTCACCGCAACTGGTTTTATCTTTTTCAGCAATTCTTCATTTTAATTCTAGTAGCGTCTGCTTTTGTGGCTAGTTCTTTTTTTGCTCCTGTTTTTTTTCCAAACTTTCTTGAAAAAGTTGACAAATCAGTCATTCTTTTTGCTCAAAATTTTTTTATACTTGCAATTTGGCTTTATGGATTCATGATTTGGATAGATTATTATTTCGATATTTGGATAATAACATCTGAGCGGATTATAAATATAGAACAAAAAGGGATGTTTTCCCGTGAAGTTAGTGAACTTAGATTCCAAAAAATCCAGGATGTTACCACGAAAGTTGTTGGATTCATACCTACTGTTCTTAATTACGGTGATGTAAGAGTTCAAACAGCAGGAGAAGAAAGGGAATTTATTTTTCTTACGATTTCTAATCCATATGATATTAAAAATCTTATAATGAGCTTGCAAAAGCAGTGTGAAGAACATTCCAAAAATGAAATAGAGGAAATGCTCAAAGCAAATTAGGAAAGTAAACTGAATAAAATTCGGGTGAAAACAAAAAGAAAAATAAAAATAGCATATTTTTTTTGCATACTGCTAATTATACCGGCAGCTTTTTTTGTTTTTAATTATTCATGTTTTGCCAACGAAAATCCTATAATAAGCGCTGTGCAAACTAAAGGAAATAATGCCAACGATGATTTCATAGAAATATATAATCCAAGTTGTAATGACATTAATATCTCCGATTGGAAAATAATAAAAAGAACGGCTTCTGGAACCGAATCATCAATAAAGGTTATAAGTCATGGAACAGTTATTAAAGCAAAAAGCTATTTTCTCTGGAGCAATTCAGGATTTTCTGAAACAGTACGAGCTGATCAGTCAACAGTATCTATCTTATCGGATAACTATAGCATTGCCTTATTTAATGACGATAAAATTACTGATTCAATAACCTGGGGAATTAATTCAAATCCATTTTTTGGGAGCTATTTTTATTCTGAAAACTTACTTAAATCCCAAGTTCTTAAAAAAGATGCGGATGGTGATTTTTCAACGGAGATAAATTATTTACCTAAAAACTCTTCAATTGTAAATGAAGCAGAATTGTCTTTATGCAAAAAAGAAGATCCTGTGTCTGTTGAATATTCAAATAAGCTTCAAATTAGTGAGTTATTGCCTAATCCAGAAGACGGTGATGAAGAATATATTGAATTTTACAATAATTCGGATGAAAAAATTAATCTTAAGGGTTGGTCTTTACATGACGCATCAAAATCAGGCGAATATGTTTTTTTATCAGCCGATTACATGGAGCCGGAAGAATATTTTGTAATTTATAAATCAGATTTTAAATTTGCGCTAAACAATAGTGGAGATGAAAATTTAGTGCTTTTTGACCCAAATAAAAAAGATATTTTTGAAGTCTCGTATTCTGGCAGTAAAAAGGGTATTTCATATAGCTTTGATGGGAATGAATGGCATTGGAGCAAGTTTCTGACTCCGGGAGAAGAAAATAAATTTGAAAAAATTCACAAGGGAAAGCCGGATATTGACGAAAATATATATGTGAATGTGTATGCTAATTTTAAAATTGGTAGACTTTCCAAAAAAGCTAAAGTGACATGGGACTTTGGAGACGGACATAAGAGCTATCTTAAAAAAACAAAACATAAATATAAAAAAGCTGGAAAATATGAAGGCAGTGTAAAATATTCAGAGGGCAGCGAAGACAGGATAGAAAAATTTACTATAGAAGTCGTGAAAATGAAACATCCGGAAGTTAAAATTATTTCGGTTAATGCTAATCCCATAGGTAGCGATACGGAAAATGAAACTATTACGGTAGAGAACAAATCTAAGAAGAAAATAAACCTCAATGGCTGGAGTATAGCGACGGGCTGGAAAAAACTCATTAATCATCCTATTTCGATCGATTTTGAAATTAAAGCTGGAAAAAGCAGAGAAATTACCCGTGAAATTTCCAAATTTACTTTGAATAATACGAAAAACGAAATAGAACTTCGCTATCCGGACGGAAAAGTTGCCTATGATTTAAAATATAAAAAGAAAAATGACTCTATTAAGGAAGGAGAAATTTATACAAAAAGTAAAGGCGGATGGATATGGGTTGGTAGTAATAAGCAGGTAGAAAGCAGTAATCAGGAAGCAATAAATAGCGAGCAGGAAGATATAAATATAAATGGAAGTGATGATATGGAAAATATTTCAGAAGCAGATATTATTTCAAAGCCGATGTTTGAAAGAGAAAATAAATTGGTTTCAAACAATAAAAAAATATTCAAAATAGAATTATCAAATAATTATCCGCGTGTTTTAGGCGAAGAAACAGTCAGAGAAATTGATGGTACTTATTTTTTCACGGCAGAACTACCAAGGCAATCTCATTACATGATTATTTTTATAAAAGATTTATTTACGGTAATAAATTTAAAATTAAATTTTATAATAAACTTTTTCCTAAACTGAAAAAAGCTTATCTAAAAAAGATGCTTTTATTTTCTCTAAGTAAAAATCATAAATAATTACGAGCTTTACAAAAAAGCCCACCTTCACTTGCATAAGCTATGGCGGGCAGGACAATAGAAGTTACGCTAAACCTTCTTGCCATATTACGTGGTTATTTCATCTACTATTCTGATAAGTTCTCCAATTGAGTGCCAATTATCTTTGGGTATGTAATCGTGAGCTTTTTGGGCAAAAGAATATAAATTCATTTTTTCTCCAAAATTAAGAAACCTTGCTTCTGAAGGCAGAAGTTTTTCGTATTCAGGCTTGATGTCATTGGGAATCCATTTAATAATTGAGTTTAAAATAGATCTTAGTCTTTCCAATTTTTCTCTCATTTTTCAACTCCTTTCTCTTTAAAATTAAAAGAACTTTTCTATTTATGTCCGTTTTAGCTTAATACAATATTTAAAACAGATTATTACAAAATTATAAGATGTTTACCTTGAAATAGATTTTTATGAGTGATAATATTAGTTTGTATAAAATATAAAAAATAAATCTATGTCCGGACATTCGCATTGGGCAGGAATCAAACAAAGAAAGGGCGTTAACGATGCCAAGAAAGCGAACGTATTTACCAAATATGGACGGCTTATTTCTATTGCCGCCAAACAAGGTGGCGGCAATCCGGATCATAATTTTTCCTTGCGTTTAGCTATTGATCAGGCGCGGTCGGTCAATATGCCAAAAGACACCATCGAACGTGCTATTAAAAAAGGCACAGGCGAACTCAAAGATGGATCGGAAATTGAAGAAGTAATTTATGAAGGCTATGGACCAGGCAATGTGGCAATGCTGATCAAGACGGCTACTGATAATCGCAATCGGACCTTCAGTGAAATTAAAAGTTTATTCACTAAAGGGGGAGGTAAACTAGGCAGTGAAGGCAGTGTCAAATTTATGTTCAAACAAGTAGGCAGTATTGAAATCTTAAATGAAAATAGAAATTCAGATGAAATTGAAATAGCAGCTATTGAAGCTGGAGCAGAAGACATGGCTTATGAAAAAGATTTTATTATTATTTATACGGCCACAACGGAATTACAAAATGTCAAAGAAAGCTTAGAAAAGAATGGGATTAAAATAGAAGGTGCTGGATTGATCTATGTGCCGTTGCAAAAAATAGAACTTCTTCCTGAGGCTAAGACAGCTTATGAAAATCTTTGGGAAAAATTGGATGAGCATGATGATGTACAAGAAATTTTTGACAATCTTTAATTGTTTATCAGATGAAAAAAAAATCAAAAAATATTGAGAAATTAAGAGTTCTCGGTATCGATCCCGGATCAGCAACTGTTGGTTGGGCAGTTTTAGACGAAAAAAATGGGAATGTAGAATCTGTGGCTTATGGACACATTTCAACTTCACCCAAAAATAATACCGCAGAAAGACTTCTTGAGGTTTCTAGCGACTTAGAGCAGATAATAAAAAAATATAAACCAGATGAAGCGTCTGTAGAAGAATTGTTTTTCTTTAAAAATGTAAAAACAGTCATGAAAGTCAGCCAGGCCAGAGGAGCTATACTCTTGACTTTGGAAAAAAATCGTGTTAACGTATGCGGTTATACTCCGCTCCAAGTCAAGCAGGCTTTAACAGGATATGGACGGGCGGAAAAAAAGCAGGTTCAATCGATGGTTAAAGAGGTATTAAAGCTTAAGAACATTCCTAAGCCAGATGATACAGCCGATGCAATTGCAATTGCTCTCTGTCATTTGAATAGTAGAAAAATGAAATCAATAAAATGTAAATAAATACGAATTTGAATTTAAAATTAATTCAAATTCCTAGAAATTAGAATAAAATTATGCAAAACATAAATCCTTTTATAAGCTACCTTGTTAATCAAGGGGTGCCTCTTGATACTGTCATCTTATTATTAATGCTGCCTATCGTTGTCACTCTCATAGCTTTTTTTCGTCAAGTTATTGGTATTAAGGCATTTGGAATTTATACGCCAGCTATTATAACATTTGCTTTTTTAGCTATGCCACAACTCAGGTATGGCCTCGTAATTTTCATAAGTGTTATCTTAATGGGTATGCTTATGCGCTTCATGCTTAAAAAACTGCGTATATTATATCTGCCAAGAGTTGCCATAATGCTTAGCATAATTGCTGTTGCAATTTTGATAATGCTTGGTTTTGGAGGCTCTATGCACAGAACAGGCTTAGCTTCTGTTTCAATTTTTCCTATATTGATAATGATTACAATTGTAGAAAAATTTGTTGCTACCCAAATAGAAAAAGGAAATAAAGTCGCCTTAATTCTTGCTGCAGAAACTTTAATAATTTCAATAGCCGGTTACTATTTAGCAAGCTGGCCATTTCTTATAAAAAGCATAGTAGCATTTCCGTGGTTAGTTCTTTTTACGATACCGGTCAATATATTACTTGGCAAATGGAATGGTTTAAGAATAAGCGAGTATATAAGATTTAGAGAAGTTTTAAAAAACATAAAGTAGAAAAATGTTTGATTATATAAAAAATGCACATAAGTTGCTTGGCATGAATGCTCGCAATCTTGAATATATACGTCAATATAATCGCAAAAATGCGAAACGCCTTGCTGATGATAAAATCATGAGCAAGCGTATATTAAAAAAAGCAGGTATTCCCGTGCCAGAACTTATTGCTAAAATTAAATCAGTTGAGGAATTGGATGATTTTAACTGGGATCAATTGCCAAACTCTTTTGTTTTGAAGCCCAGCCGAGGTTTTGGTGGCGGTGGAATTTTAATTGTGTATGGAAAAAAGAAAAATAAAAGTGACATTTGGATTAAAGCTGATGGGTCTACAATCACAGTTGAAGATATTAAAAGCCATGTACTGAACATATTAGATGGATCATTTTCACTTTCTAATCTTCCTGATGTTGCATTTTTTGAAGAAAGGCTTGCACTTCTTAAACTCTTTAAGCCCTATGCCTACAAAGGAGTTCCTGATATTCGTGTAATTGTTTTTAACAGTATTCCTGTAATGGCAATGCTTCGTCTTCCAACCAAAGAATCAAAAGGAAAAGCTAATCTGCAACAAGGTGGAATAGGAATAGGAATAGACCTGGCATCAGGTATAACAACTACAGCAGTTTTGGGAAAAGGTAAAATTATTGACTATGTTCCAGGAACCAGACTCCTGCTTTCAGGTATAAAAATTCCTTATTGGAAAGAAATTTTGCTTTTAGCTGTCAAGGCACAGGAAATTTCTGGCATGGGATATTTAGGTGCTGATATTGCCATTGATAGAGAAAGAGGACCAGTTTTCTTAGAGATAAATGCACGTCCAGGGCTTTCCATACAGATTGCAAATTTATCAGGATTAAGAGAGCGGCTGGAAAGAGTAAAAGGAATTAAAATCAAGTCAGCTGAAAGAGGAGTTCGTGTAGGAAGAGACCTATTTGGAGGGGAAGTCGAAGAGGAGTTGGAGGACATTTCTGGGAGAAAAGTTATCGGTACTATAGAAAAAATAAAAATTATTTATAAAGACGGAAAAGAAATTGAAGTTGATGCCAAAATAGATACTGGAGCTAATTCAACATCTATAGATTATGAGCTAGCAAAAGAAATTGGTTTTGGCGAAACAGTTGATGAATTTTCTAAAATAGATTTATCACAATATCAAATACTTCCAGAGAATGAATCTGAAATCAAGAAAGATATCCTAGCAAAATATAAAGAAAAAATTACAAGTCTGGAAGATGTCGCAGTTATTTTTTCTTCTAGCGGCTCATCAATAAGACCGGTTATTAAAGTAAGTTTTATTATGGATGATATAGAAATAACATCAAAAGCAAATTTAGTAAAAAGAGAAAATCTTAAGTGTCCTGTCATTATTGGAAAAAGAGATCTGAAGAAATTTCTAATAGATGTGAATAAATAAATTATATGAAAAATAAAAAAATAAAAAATGTAGTAGTTATATATTGGGGAAATGATTGGAATTGCAAGATACCTATTTCAAATGAAATTACCCGGCATTCATTTGAAAAATGGCATGAAATGGGCATTAAAAAAGGTATTGAGATGTATCGAGCTTCAATCAATTGGTATGATTTGCGGAAGAATGTTTTTATAAAATCCTGGGCCTTTCGGAACAAAAAATGGATAAAAATTGAAAAAAACATAAGGCCAGATCTTGTATATGATAAGGTTGGAGGAAAGCGCGACTTTAAGTCTTTTGAAAAAAAATTGCACATAGCTAAGAATGTTAAAATGTTCAATAACCCATTGTTTAGAGTGATGGTCAACAGTAAACTTTCTCAGTATGCAATTTTTGGAGAGTTTATGCCAAAATCATTTGTGGCTATGGACAAAAGCGAACTTATTCAAATGTTTTCTAAAATAAAATCAAAAAAAATAGTTATAAAACCACTTTATGGATCTGGCGGGCACGGAATTGTTATTGATGAAAAAGAAAAAGCAATAAATAAAAAATACCAGTACCCAGTGCTTGTGCAGGAATTTATTGTTAGCGAAAAAGGAATTCCCGGTTTTTCAAAAAAGAAAGAGATTTCGGACCTGCGTTTAGTTTTTATGAATCACAAATTAAGCTATGCTCTTTCACGTATTGCCAAAAAGGGTTCTTTATTCACGAATTTACATCAGGGTGCAAGTGGAACTCTTGTTCCTGTGAAATATATACCCAAAGAAGTAGTTAAAATTGCAGAGAAAATAATTAAAAAACTAAAAATTTTCCCTGAAGCGCAATATTCCTTGGATTTTATTTTTTCAAATTCAGGAAAGCCTTATTTTGTTGAAATGAATACTACACCTGGCATAGATCTTATAACGGTTTTAGGTGACGAAAAAATTAAGCGAAAAAGCTTCGAAGATATAATTAATTTAGCCTAATGAAAAAAAACAAGCTATCTGTAGCTATAGTTGCTCCATCTTTTTCGGAAATAGGTGGTCCGGAAGTGGCTACAAAAAACATGGCCCATGCTCTAAAAAAAAAAGGAGTCAATGTTGTACTTTTTGCTCCGAGTGATTGGAAGATCAATACTAAACATATAGCAACATTGGAAAAAAGCATTTGCAACATGTCTTTATCAGAAAAAATTGGAAAGGTTGAAGAGCTGAGAATAAAAAGTCAGATGGAAATTATAAATCACCAGCAAAAATTTGACATTATACATCTTAATTCTCAAAAAGACGCTTATTTGGTTTCTAAACATATAAAAAAACCTTGTTTGCTGACATTTCATAATAAGATTACTGAACCTATTCTATCTCAGATAAAGAAAAACGGTGTTTACGCGGTTGCCTTGTCGTCTTCTCACGGAAATAATTTGCCTGTCGATGCGGTTATAGAAAACGGAATAGAAATAAAAAAAATAAAACCTTCTTTTAAAAAAGGAAAATACCTTATGACTGTTGGAAGGCTTACTGAACCAAAGGGTATAGATATAGCTATTAAAATAGCAAATAAAGCAAATAAAAAGCTTTTAATTTTCGGACGTGTTGGGAAGTCTTTGGATAGGAAAAGATATTTTAAGCATAAAATAAAACCTTTTTTAAATGATAGAATTGTATTTATGGGTGAAGTTTCTCAGCTTGAAATTTTCAAACATTTAAGAAAAGCTGAGGCACTGCTTTTCCCTATCAGGAGAAACATAAAAGTTTGTCCTTTAATTATAGCTGAATCGCTTGCTTGCGGAACGCCTATTATAGGAACACCCATAAACCCAACGCCGAAAATCCTTAATAATCCTAAAATTGCCTGCTTATCTAAAAATTTAAATGTTATGGTTAAAGCCGCTAAACTAGCCGGAAGATTTGATAGGAAAAAATGCAGAGAAGTTGCAGAAAATATTTTCGACAGTTCTATTATGGCTGAAAAATATATGTCCCTGTATAAAAAAATTATTAGCAAAAAAAGATTAAGGATAATAGGTGATTTTCTTGAAAAATAAGATGCTTTATGTATAATTAAGTTAATTCGAAAAGCACCTAAATAATAAAATTTTAATTTTTTATTAAAATGATACCTATATTTATACCGAACAAATTTAAAAGTATTTCCTCCCAAAAAAGATGGAAACTTGCAGGGAAAATTGCCCTCTGTGTTTTTGGGGCAATATTGATTTTTATAGCAAGTATTTTTATATATTTTGCCAAAGACATACCTAGTACGACCTCAGTAAAAACGCGTCCTGTTATCGAGTCTACAAAAATATATGATAAAACCGGAGAGCACTTGCTTTATGATATACACGGGGAAGAAAAACGCACTATAATACCATTTGAACAAATTCCTGATACAGTAAAATATGCTGCAATTTCTCTCGAAGATCAAGATTTTTATTCTCATCACGGAATAAAAATTTCATCTATTGTTCGTAGTGCCCTTAAAGACATTATTAAAGGAAGTGCTGCACAGGGCGGATCTACAATTACTCAACAATTCGTGAAGAAGGCTCTTCTTACAGATGAAAAGACATTAACTAGAAAAATTAAGGAGGTTATTTTATCCATAGAAATTGAAACTAAATATTCAAAGGATGAAATTTTAGGAATGTATCTAAACCAGATTCCTTATGGTTCAAGTGCGTATGGAATTGAAGCAGCGGCTCAAACTTTTTTTAACAAATCAGCTCGAGAAATAAATTTACCGGAAGCTGCTCTTCTTGCTTCTTTGCCAAATGCGCCGACATATTATTCTCCCTTTGGCCTGCACGTTAATGAATTAAAGGCACGTCAGGAATTGACATTGCAAAAAATGGCTGACCAGGGCTATATAACAAAAGAGCAAGCTGATGAAGCTAAAGGTGTTGATATCCTTTCGGAAATAAGTCCCAAACAAGACAATATAGCAGCTCCTCATTTTGTTATGTATGTTAAAGATTATCTAGTTAATAAATATGGAGAACAAGTTGTTGAACAAGGAGGTTTGAAAGTTTATACAACTTTAGATTGGGATATGCAGCAAGCGGCCGAATCAGCAATTGCTGAAGGAACCGCAAAAAATATTGGAAATAATGCTTATAACGCGGCATTAGTAGCTGAAGATCCGAAAACAGGGCAAATTTTAGCTATGGTTGGATCTAAAAACTATTTCGGAAAATCAGAACCACAGGGATGCGTTTCTGGAAAAAACTGTAAATTTGAGCCTCAAGATAATGTGTCAATTCGTAATCGACAACCAGGTTCATCATTTAAACCCTATGTTTATTTAACAGCCTTTACAAAAGGATACACTCCGGAAACCCTCCTTTATGATACAGAAACAAGTTTTACTGCCAGTGACTCTTCGCAGGAAGATTATAAGCCGAAAAATTATGATGGAAAATTTCATGGTTCATTGCAAATGAAAAATACGCTAGCTATGTCGCTTAACATTCCTGCTGTAAAAACTCTTTATCTTGCTGGGGTTAAAAATTCTATACAAATTGCTAAAAACTTAGGAATAACAGGGCTTAATCAGCCAGAACGGTATGGATTATCGCTAGTATTGGGTGGCGGAGAAGTAAAACTTATCGATCATGTTAATGCCTATGCCTCACTAGCTCGTGGTGGTGTTTATAAAAAGCAGACGTTTATAACGCGTGTACATGATAAAAATGGAAAAATTTTGGAGGAATATAAATCATCGGATGGACAACGTATCGTAGAAGAAAAATATATAGGAATGCTTGATTATATAATGTCAACAAATGATTTGCGTGCCCCGGTTTTCGGTTCAAATAACCCCTTTAGGTTTGATAATCGTCCAGTAGCTGCAAAAACAGGAACAACAAATGAATTCAGAGATGGCTGGGCAGTAGGCTATACTCCTTCAATTGCGGTTGGAGTTTGGGCTGGAAATAATGACAATTCACCAATGAAAATGGGAGCCGATGGTATTATAGTAGCAGCTCCAATATGGAGAAATTTTATGGATAAAGTTCTGGTAAATTATCCTATAGAGCAGTTCCCTAAATATGAAAAAGAAGATGCTGGTAAAGATATTTTAAATGGTAAGATTAATGAACAAAAAGACGTTAAAGTTTGTGAAATTCCTGGAAAAGACGATGAATACTGTTTAGCAAGCGATGCATGTCCCGAATCATATGTTAAAAAGAAAGATTTTTCTGATGCGCATACCATATTGTATTATGTCAAAAAAGATGATCCTCGCGGAGAATATCCTGAAAATCCAAAGGATGATCCTCAATTTAAAAATTGGGAAAAAGGAGTTAAAGATTGGCTTAAAAAGAATAGTAAAAACGAGAATGAACCAGCCCCAGAGGAAAAATGCACAGAAAATGATTTTGCAGAAATAGAGCCGGAAATCTCAATTTCTGTCAGTAGGGATGGGTATGAACTTTCAATTTCAGCAAAAATTGATTCTCCTTTTAATGTTGATGAGGTAAGGTTCCTAGTGGATGGAGACGAGATTGATTCTATGAAATCAAGTCCATATAAAACATCCTATGATGCTTCCGGTAAGTCGGGATCAACATTAGAAATAAAGGCTACGGTTAAGGATGAAAAAGGCAAGACAGATTCTGTTTCTAAAAACATATCAATTCCTTAATTAGTAAATATTATTATGATTTCTAAGATAAAAGGTACAATTGAATTTTTGCATGACAACTATGTTGTTGTAGATGTCAACGGCATTGGCTATAAAATTTTTGTGACATCACATACCCTCGGTATTATTGCAGGGAAAAAAGAAGCAGATTTTTATACACACACCTATGTTCGCGAAGATGCCCTAGCTTTGTATGGTTTTCTTGATATGGAAGAACTTGAAATGTTTGAACTTCTTATTTCCATTTCGGGGATCGGTCCGAAGGCAGCTATGGGAATATTAACAATCGCCGATCCAAAAACAATAAAAACAGCTGTTCTTAATGATGATGAATCGTTGCTGATTAAAGTTTCTGGTATCGGTAAAAAAATTGCTAGCCGTCTAATATTAGAACTTAAAAATAAAGTCGCAGGCGTTTCATTGGGTGAGAAGACCCAGATAACTGCCGATAGTGATGCTATAGAGGCTCTAGTTTCAATGGGTTATTCAATTTCTGATGCAAGAGAAACATTAAAAGGTGTTTCACTAGAAGTTAAAGATGTCGGGGAAAGAATTAAAATTGCCTTGAAAAATTTAGGCAAAAAATAGGAAAACATGCTATAATAAAAAAACAAAACTTGCATTATGGTTTATAAAAAAAATAAAATTAAGATGCAAACAATAAGAAGATATTTTTTTATGAAAAATAAAGGATCAATTCTCGCTTATTCGCTTATCATCCTGACAATGATGGTGGCAATTGTTGCTACCATGTCAATATCAACAATGCTTGAAAAGAAATCAGCTAGTTCTACTGATTTTTCTGTTCAGGCTTATGCTGCTGCAGACAGTGGAATTCAACTAGCAATAAAAAAAATAAACGGCAATATAAAAGATGAAAAAACAATAGAGCAATTGTTTTGCCCAACTGGCGATGGTTGTGAATGCAAAGATGGAAAAGTGACGGGGCTTAAGGATGGCGGTCTGGACTCTTATGACATATCATTTTTTTCTGACGATGTTAGTGTTCCTTTAGGCTGTGACATACCAGCATTAGGAGAAAACATAAAAAATATAAGAGCTTTAGGAAGATATAAAGATGCAATACGCTCAATAGGTGTTTCAGTGTCTTTGTTGTAAAGCTATTTCTTCTTTATTGCAGCATTTTTATTGAATTGGAAAGTTTTTATCTAGAAGGCTTTAATCAATCAAAGCCTTCTTTTCTTTTATACAATTTTATTGCTATAATAAATTCTATGGATGAGAATAAAAAAAATGAAAATTTTCTGCAATCGCCGGAATGGCGGATGTTTCAGGAAAGTGTTGGAAAAAAAACTTTTATTGTTAAAGAAAGCGGTTTTTCAGCAAGCATTATCAAACATAGGTTGCCTATAATTGGGGCGTATTTTTATTGTCCTCGTGGACCAATTTTAGAAAAGGGGGATTTAAGACAAAATGTAAAATATATTGAAAAAATTATCCAATTAGCTAAGGAAGAAAATGCCAGTTGGATTAGGATTGAACCTGAAAATAATGAAATACTGGAGTTGCTTAGAGAAAATAAAAAAAATGTTATAGTTATGGCACCTCACAACATGCAACCAAAGCAAATTTTCATTATTGACATCTTAAAAACAGAAGAAGAGCTTTTAGCAGAAATGAGACAAAAGACCCGTTACAACATACATTTAGCAGAAAAGAAGCAATTGAAAATTTTCATTTCAAGAGAAGAAAAATATGTCCAGCGTTTTTGTGACTTAGTTAAAATTACTGCAAAGCGTGATAAAATTTCTGTTCATCTTGAAAATTATTACAAAAAAATGATTGAAAAAATTCCGGAAAATATGCTTAAACTTTATTGCGCAGAATATGAAGGTAAAATTATTGCAGCTAACCTGGTTGTTTTTTTTGGAAATACTGCAATTTTTCTTCATGGTGCCTCTGATAATGAGCACAGAAATGTTATGGCGCCATATCTTTTGCAATGGAAAGCTATTTTAGATGCTAAAAATAGTGGTTGTAAATATTATGATTTTGGAGGAATAAAAATGTCGAATGGATGGGAAGGCATTACAAAATTCAAACTTGGATTTTCACCAAATACCCAGCCAACTGTATTTCCAGGAAGCTATGACATTATAATAAAAAATCGAAAGTACTTATTCTATAAGATTTTTAGTTTATTTTTTGGCATATATAAAAAAATAATTAATAAAATTAAGGTATTTTTTATTTAATATAAAAAGCTAGAATTAGTTGACTTTTTATTTTTTTTATAGTAAGTTTATCATTACCTAAAAAAGTACTTTAAATCTAAAAAAGAAAGGGGGTGACCTTTATGGCGCTCAATATCTCAAAGGAAGAATTTGTTTGGAGTTATATAAAATATCATAATGTTCCTGTTTTCAAGCGTTCATATGAAGTTGCTCAATATTGTCATAGAAATCATTTCAGGCAGGATGGAACTCCATATTTTGGGCATCCAAATGAGCTTTGTTATGTTCTGCTTATTAACAATATGGAAGATGAAATCATGCTTTCTGATGGCATATGTCATGATATTGTTGAAGAATGCAGAGACCAAGAAAACATCATCATAACCAAAGAAGATCTTCTGAAGGAAATTAAAAATGACACAGTTGTGGAAGAAACTTTCATTACCACCAAACCTTATAAAAAAATGACCCCTATTCAAATTAAAGAGTATTTTAGTCTGATAGAAGAAATCACCAGGTTAGTGGTCAATAAACATGTGGATCGCTTTATAAATATGCGAAGAAGCATGTTTGGAAATTTTGAAAGGGAAAGACTTGTAAAATATGATGTTGAAACGGTTAACCATGTTTTACCTATGTCGGAGAGAATCATAAATAGTGGTCTATACCCCGAATATGAAAATATTCTAAGAATGTTAAGGAGCGGTATCAAAGGTTTACTAGAAGGCGTACGTGCCCAAGTTAAGCTTATGAATGGTAAGAATTAATTTTTTATAAAAATAAATAAACATAATGGCTTGTTGATTATTCTGCAAGCCATTTTCCATTTTATTTACACCTAGGTTATAATTAGCATAGATATGAAAAAAATAATCCCACAATCTATAAAAAATGTCTATCATCTGAGTCAGGCGATTATGGCTAATTTTTTGTATGGCTTTCCATCGCATAGGATAAAAATAATTGGCGTGACAGGAACCAATGGAAAAACAACCACTGTGCAAATGATTGCTAAAATTTTAGAAGAAAATGGGTTTAAAACGGCAGTTGCCTCAACCATAAATTTTAAATTAGGCAGTGAAGAATGGGTTAATAAAACAAAATTTACAACACTCTCTTCTTTTGCTGTACAGAAATTTATAAAAAAATCAGTTCAGGCAGGTTGTAAATATTTGGTTTTGGAGACTTCTTCGCATTCCCTTGATCAATATAGAGTATGGGGTGTTAAATATGAAACTGCTGTTATTACTAATGTCACCAGGGAGCACCTAGACTACCATAAGACAATGAAAGAATACAGAAAGGTTAAATCAGAATTATTTAAAAAGGCCAATAATGCAATTATAAATTTAGATATGGAAAATCCGGGAGAATTTTTAAACATTTCTACTGGCAAAAAAATTACTTATTCATTAAAAAACAATAAAGCTGATATTTTAGCGAAAAATATATCATTAAATCCATCAGGAACTAAATTTTCGGTTAAAAATACAGAAATAAATTTAAAATTGCTAGGAGAATTTAATATAGAAAATGCACTGGCGGCTATCTGTGTGGGCATTTCTGAAGAAATAAACATGGAAATAATAAAAAATTCCTTAGAAAAAATAAAACTAGTGCCAGGTAGAATGGAAAATATCCCGAATAAAAGAAAGATTAATATTATTATTGACTATGCGGTAACTCCGGATTCTTTAGAAAAACTCTACCAATTAATAAATCATATCAATACCTCAAGATCTAAGATTATTGCCGTGTTTGGTTCTTGCGGTGAAAGAGACCGCGGCAAGAGGCCGATAATGGGAGAAATAGTTTCAAAATACGCTGATTATATAATTGTTACTAACGAAGATCCATATAATGAGAATCCGATTAGAGTAATTGATGAAGTTGCTTCAGGGATTAGAAACAAAATTGAAGGAGAAAAGTTTTGGAAAATTTTAGATAGAAAAGAAGCAATTAAAAAAGCCCTGATTTTATCGAAAGAGGGCGATTTTGTTATCGTAACTGGCAAAGGGGCGGAAGAAACCATGGCGGTTGGTAAAAAAAGAATTCCTTGGAATGATAGGAGAATTATAGAGGAAGAATTAGAAAGTTTAAGCTAGCAGGCTTATAAAAACTAAAGTGAAAACAAATCCTAAAATTGCACCGACAATAACCTCACTAGTTCTGTGCCCCGTTCGTTCTTTCAAGCGAGGAAACTTGCTCTCATCGAAATTAAGTTGCTGTATGAGCATATTAAGGTAACGTCCCTGGTCTCCCAGGTACATGCGTATTCTTGTCGCATCGTCAATAATAATAAATGCTAGTGCAAAAGTTACAGCAAATGAACCAGAGTGGAAACCTTCAAAATAGCCTACTGATGTTACTAGAGAAATTGCAAAGGCCGTATGAGCCGATGGCATGTGTCCATGAGTAAAAAGGTAACGAATATCCCAACCATGTTTTGTGCTATAAATTATAAATTTGATGGCTTGTGTAATAATACCGACAAAAACAGGAATAAGAAAAATGGCATAGGAAGTAATAAATTTCATATTTTTTTTGTATTATTTTCTTACTGGTTAAATTATAGCATGATTTTTAAGTTGGTGGTATAATAAATATATTAATAAATCCAATCATTTAAGCGGTAAATATAAATTTCTTTACAACTTTAAATGATAAAAAAATATGAGTATTGGAATAATTATTTTAATCGTTGCAGCTTTTTTGGTTGTAGCAGGTATCGGAATTTACAATGGGCTGATAACATTAAAAAATCGCGTAGATGAGGCTTGGAGTGATATCGATGTTCAACTTAAACGCAGATATGATCTTATTCCAAATTTAGTTAGTACTGTTAAGGGTTATGCGACACATGAAAGAGAGCTTTTTGAAAAAGTTACTGAAGCTCGTGCAGCTGCTATGGGAGCTGAAACTCCTGCTCAAAAAGAACAAGCGGAAAATGTGCTGAGTGGAACACTAAAATCATTGTTTGCAGTGGCTGAGAATTATCCAGATCTTAAAGCCAATCAAAATTTTCTAGAGCTACAAAGAGAGCTAACTGATACGGAAGACAAAATTCAGGCTGCTCGCAGATTTTACAATGGCAATGTTAGAGACTTCAATATTAAGATCGAAACAGTTCCAAGCAATATTATTGCTGGAATGATGAATCTTACTAAGCGTGAATTTTTTGAAGCTGAAGAAGGCGAAAAAGAAGCTGTTAAAGTCGAGTTTTAATTATGTCTACACTTTATAATCAAGCGGATAAAAATATCCGTTTAACTTGGATATATATCACCGGTTTTCTCGTGTTTGTGATTGGAGTTGGGTACGTTTTCGCGGGAGCGATGGGCAACAGCTCTATTCTTTATGGTGCTGTAATATTTTCAATTTTAATGAGTTTCGGTTCATATTGGTGGAGTGATAAAATAGTGCTGGGAATGAGCAGGGCTAAAGAAATAAGCCATGATAATAATCGGGAAATATTTCATATCGTGGAAAATCTTTGCATTACAGCTGGGCTACCGATGCCGAAAATATATATCATAGAAGACAGTGCTCCAAATGCTTTTGCAACAGGGAGGGATCCGAAACATGGAGTAATTTGTCTGACAACCGGAATAATACAGAAATTGGAAAAGGTCGAGCTAGAAGGAGTAATTGCGCATGAACTTTCCCATATTGGTAACCGAGACATTCTTCTTTCCACAGTCATTGTTGTTTTAGTTGGTTTTATAACTCTTTTAGCTGATTGGTTTCGTCACTGGGCTTTTTTTGGCGGTAAATCACGTGATAGTGAGGGAGGGAGTCAACTACGTGCAATTTTGATACTTATAGCTGTTGTTCTTTCAATTTTAGCTCCAATTGCAGCCATGCTAATGCAATTGGCTATTTCACGAAAAAGAGAATTTTTAGCCGATGCTTCAGGAGCACTTCTTACGCGGCATCCTGAAGGCTTGGCGCGCGCTTTGGAAAAAATTTCAGTTGATCAGGAACCGCTAGAGGCTGCCAATCGTGCCACAGCCCATCTTTATATTTCTAATCCTTTTAAGGGGAAAAAAGTTTCTAAATTATTCTTAACCCATCCTCCTATTGAAGATAGAGTAAAGGCTCTACGGGGAATGTCTGTTTAGGATATGCAATGGAAAAAGCCGAAAAATACGGATAAATATTTTTGGACGCAGCACGTCCAGGAAAAAATGCATTATTACGGGCTTTCTGAGCAAAAAGTTTTGGGTGTGATTCGAAAACCGCAAAGAATTGAAACCGGAATTGCAGAAAATACAGTAGCAGTTATGATTCCAGTTGGAAATATTAAAAGAAATAAAAAACCTTCAATATGGAATCGTTCGTTTAACGATGATGGCGAACAAGAAAAATGGAGTCAGGAAGTTTGGGTAATGTACCAAACGAAAAATCAAAAAATAAAAAATAAAGTAACAACGCAGAATTCAAAATTAAAAGAATTACAAAATAAAATAAATTCAAATAAAAAAATCACAATAATTTCAGCTTGGCGGTATCCTGGAGTGAGTCCGGAAAAAAATCCGATTCCTGAAGAAATCATGAGGGAAATAGAGCAAATTGGCTTAAAATAGGGACATTTTAATAGCTATTATTATTTTAGTAAATATGATAGAATATAAAAAGATAAGTTAAAAATATAATCTTTTAAAAATTAAACTTATGGAAGAAAACACACAAAAAACAGAGGCTCCAAAACAAGAGTCTCAAGAACAAGCTAAAAAATCTGCGCCTGCGTCTGAACCAAAAGTTGAACAAAAAAGCGTGAAAGGAGATATTTCACAATTCGAAGCTTTTTTAGAAGAATATTTAGTAAAAAAGGCTCCCTTTGCGATTCCAGCTGGTGGCAAAGAATTTATTGTTAAGGTTGCTCCGTATCTAATTATCATTTTTGCTATTATTGCAATTCCAGGAATTTTATTAGCATTGGGTCTTTCTACTGTTTTAGCTCCTTTTGCAATGGTTGGTTATGCGATTGGCCATGGATTCGGATTTCTTGCTCTTATTTCCCTCGTAATTTCTATAGTGGTAGTTGTTATGGAACTTATTGCTGTACCGGGATTATTTAAGCGAACCAAGGGAGGATGGAAATTGGTTTTTTACGCCAGTATCGTAAGCTTGATTGGAAGTATAATTTCTGTAGCAGGTATCATAAGCGGAATTATAGGAGCAATTATTGGTTGGTACATTTTATTTCAGGTTAAAGAACTTTATAAAAACTAAGTTTTTTCATTCTGACAGCAAGCAGCCTTTCCGGGTTGCTTGTTTTGTTATAATATTACTGTATAAACACAAAAATATCTTATATGAAAAAACACACAAAAATTGTAGCTACTTTAGGGCTTGTCTCTGATAAAAAGGAAGTAATAAGAGATATGATTGAGGCTGGTATGGACGTGGCACGTCTTAATTTTTCACATGGAAGTTATGAGTGGCATAGAGACGTTATCAAGATCGTCCGTGAACTTTCAGAAGAAATGCAAAAACCAGTAGGAATAATGGCTGATTTGCAAGGACCGCGCATACGCACATTAGTGGAGGCTGAAGTTGAAATAAATACTGGCGATAAAATTGCAGTAAGTGATATTGAAAAAGTCAAAGATGTAAGACATAGAATACAAGATAAACAATGCTTTTTATTGGACATACCAAACATTATTGATGATATTGAAGTAGGTAATGAGATTTTAATTGAAGACGGATTAATGAAAGTTGTTGTTCGCGAAAAAGATAATAATATTTTATTAGCAGAAGTTATTGATGGAGGAATTATTAAAAATCATAAAGGTATTAATATTCCGGATGCAAAATTACATATTGATCCAATTACCGAAAAAGATGAAAAGGATCTGGATTTTTCTCTTGAAAATGAAGTTGATTTTGTAGCCATGTCATTTGTGAGTTCCGGAATGGATATTGAAAATCTTCGAAGTAGAATTGAAAAAATTCTCGGACGTACTGAAAATCTTCCGCAAATAGTAGCAAAAATCGAGCGCAAGGAGGCTATTAAAAATCTAGAAGATATTGTTGCTCATGCTGATGTAGTAATGGTAGCTCGTGGGGATTTGGGAATTGAAATGGATGAAAGTAAGGTCGGAGTTTTTCAGAAAGAAATCGTGGGTAAAAGCCTGCAAAATATGAAGCCGGTAATTATGGCGACACAGATGATGAATTCTATGATTGAAAATCCGCGTCCAACACGGGCCGAAGTCAGTGATGTGACTAATGCAGTCATCGATCATGTTGATGCCGTCATGCTTAGTGGAGAATCAGCCAGTGGTAAATATCCGGTAGAGAGCGTAAAGATTATGAAGGAAATTATTGAAAACACGGAAGCTTCTCCTTATGATAATGTCGATCACTTGCTTAAATTAAGAAATGAAGAAGAATTTAATTCTTTCATAAAAAATACATATAAATTAGTAAAAGATAAGAAAATAAAGGGCATTGCGGTGGCCAGTTTTTCTGGATTTACGGCACGCCTCATTTCCCATTTCCGTTTAGAAAAGCCACTTCTAGTTGCAACTAATAACAAAAAGACATATAATCAGCTATCCCTCCTCTGGGGTGTTGAAGGTTATTATACTAGCCAGGATAAACCCAAGCAAATGCTGGAAGCCATGATGAAGGCAAAAAATCTGGATAAAAAGGAGGAAATTATCAGAATTGCTGGGAACACGCCACAAGGGGAAAAAATGAAATTAATTTAACTTTTAAACCAAAAATAAGGAGAGGTCGCATAGTGGTCGAGTGCACCACCTTGGAAAGGTGGCATACTGGAAACGGTATCGAGGGTTCGAATCCCTCTCTCTCCGCTAATTGTTTGCTTTTTTCTCTAAAGTTCTTTAGTCTGAAAATATGAATAAAAATGTAGAAGAAATAAAATCGAGACTTAATATCGTTGATGTAGTCGGCGAATATGTCCGTCTAACAAAAGCAGGCGCAAACTGGAAAGGCTTATGTCCTTTTCATCATGAAAAAACTCCTTCTTTCACGGTTAATGAAGAAAAACAGATCTTTCATTGCTTTGGCTGTACTAAGGGTGGGGATGTTTTAACTTTTATTCAAGAGATAGAAAGTATTGAATTTAGAGAAGCCTTGAAAATGCTGGCAGAAAAAGCCGGAGTAGAGCTGGAAGAATATAAATCACAAGATACAGATAATAAAAAAAGAATTTTAGAAATTCTAGAACTTGGGACTAAGTTTTATGAAACACAGCTTTGGAAAGGAGCAGGAAAAGACAAAATACTAAAATATCTTTACGATCGCGGGCTGACCGAAGAAAGCATTAAAAAATTCCGTTTAGGTTATGCTCCGGAGGGGTGGATAAATATCCTAAATTTTTTGATAGAAAGAGGTTATAAAATTGATGAAATAAATAAAACCGGTCTTTTGGTAGAAAAGTCTAACGAAGCTAAAAGCCACAAACTGGAAGCTAATTATTATGATCGATTTAGGGATAGGATAATTTTTCCTATTCAGGATATTTTTGGAAATGTGATTGGTTTTTCGGCCAGGGTAGCTCCAGGAGGAGATGAATCACAGGCAAAATACGTGAATACTCCAGAAACAGCAGTTTATCATAAAAGCAAGGCTCTTTATGGTATCTCGCATGCGAAGAATGAAATAAAAAATAAAAATTATACGCTTTTAGTGGAAGGGAATATGGACGTTATTGCGGCTTCCCAAGCAGGAATTCAAAACGCAGTTGCAGTTTCTGGGATAGCCTTGACTGCCGATCAGATTATAATGCTTAAAAGATATTCCCAGAATCTGGCCATGCTTTTTGATATGGACAGTGCCGGGCAACAGGCTGCAGAGAAAAGTGCAGACTTGTGTTTTGAGAAAGACATGAAGGTAAAAATAGTCGCCTTGTCTGATGGAAAAGATGCGGCTGATGTGGTTAAAAAAGACCCGCAGCTTTTATTAAAAGCGGTTAAAGAATCAGTCGGAGCTATGGAATATTTTTTCAATTTAATCTTGAAAAAATATGATAAAAATTCAGCCAGTGGCAAGAATGGTATTGCCAAAGAAATTCTGGCACATGTTTCACATATTGAAAATAAAATAGAAAAATCACATTGGGTAAAGAAAATCTCGCATGAGCTTGATGTGGAAGAAAATGTAATAAACAATGTATTAAAAGAAGTTGTTGCTATTCCCAGGGAATACGCTGGATATGAAAGCGAACAGACAGAAAAAAAATCATCCTTTCAGAAACGCAGTGATTTAATAAGTGAATCATTAATAGGAGTTATTTTAAGCAGTAGCGAAATATGGAAAGGAATATTTGAAAAAGAAAGAGAAAATGAAAGTATTAAAAATGATGAACTATTGTGGTTCGTGCTTAAGAAAGGTCCAGAGGCTGAGTTTTCTTTCGATAAAATGCTTACAATAATTGAAGATGACCAGATTGTGGAAAAACTGCGCAGGATTTATTTTGAAACAAAGTACCGCTTCGCACAGGAAGAAATAGTCGAACAAACAGAGGAAGAGCTTAAAAAATTAGCAGATGGATATATGGTTGAATATAATAGAGAATTGCAAAAAGAAAAAATCCGTAGTATTATAAAGGAAATCGAGAAAGCTGAAAACAAGGGCGATAAAGAAACCCTTGCCAAATTAATGAGCGAGTTTACTAAACTTTCTCAAGAGATTCAATAGAAAACAAAAACTGGGTCAGCCCGGTTTTTGATGTTTGTTTGTTGAAACTTAATCTTCAGTGGAATAGGAATATATTCCATAATATATTTTTTAAATTATGAAAAGAACACAAAAAAAGAAAAGCAAGAAGAAAGTGTTAAAGAAACATATTATACGCAAGGCTAAAAAAATAAAATCAGGAAAACTTAAAAGATCCTTACGGAAAAAGGTATCTATAAAATTAAAGAAAAAACCTAAAAATGCTAAGAAAGTAAAATCAAAAACAAAATCAAAGAAAAAAGATATTCTGACTAAAAAGAAATCTAAAAATAAAAAATTAACAATAAAATCGAAAGAAATTCAGCCAGAAGGCATGGATGTAGTGGCTGAGTTGATTGCACGCGGAAAGCAGCGAGGATTTGTGACTGAAGATGAAATAATCCATCTTATCCCAGAAATCGAAGAAGAATTGGATGAATTGGAAAATTTATATGAAAAACTTGAAACTGCCGGCATAAAAGTTGTCGTTTCTGATGATATGTTGAAAATAGATACTGATAAAGAGGTCGAAGCTTATGAAAAGAGTAAAAAGGATAAAAATGCCGATATTATCCTGGGAGAAGGAGTTGAGGACAGTTCATCAGACTTGGTTCAAATGTATTTTCGTGAAATAGGACGGGTTCCACTTTTAAAATCAGAAGAAGAAATAAAATTGGCTAAAGCTAATGAAAAAGGAGATTTGGCGGCCAAACAAAAACTTACTGAGTCAAATTTACGTTTAGTTGTCAGTATTGCGAAAAAATATGTCGGACGTTCTCATAATTTGTCTTTGCTTGATCTTATTCAGGAAGGAAATATAGGTCTTTTCAGAGCAGTAGAAAAATTTGATTACAGAAAAGGATACAAATTTTCTACTTATGCCACCTGGTGGATACGCCAGGCAATTACACGCGCTTTAGCTGATCAGTCCAGAACCATACGCATACCGGTACATATGGTTGAAACTATAAATAAATATACCCAGATTACGCGCAGACTCGTCCAGGAATTAGGAAGGGAACCTTTACCGGAGGAAATAGCTGCCGAAATGAATTTAGAAGTGGATAAAATCAGACATATCCAAAAAATTTCCCAGGAAACTGTTTCCTTGGAAACGTCAGTCGGTGACAGTGATGATGACAGTGTGCTTGGAGATTTTATTGAAGACACTGAAACTGTAATGCCTCATCAGGTAGCTTCCAGAAAACTTTTAAAAAATCATGTGGTAGAAGTTTTAAGAGAACTTACTCCACGTGAACAAAAAATCTTGAAAATACGTTTCGGACTTGAAGATGGGGTAACCCACACCCTAGAAGAAGTTGGAAAAGAATTCGGAGTAACTCGAGAACGCATTCGTCAAATTGAAGCTAAAGCTCTAGATAAAATCAGGCAGCATAGGTCAATAGGAAAGCTTAAAGACTACTAATATTGAACCTTGCCAGATTAGAATATTTTTGATACAATGTTTTCGTTGTCTGTTTAGGCAACATTTTTCAAAATCAAATAAAACATATTCCGGCGTAGCGCAACGGTAGCGCAGGGGACTGTTAATCCCTTGGTTGTAGGTTCGAATCCTACCGCCGGAGCCATTCTTTAGTTTTGGCATATTCCATTATGCCATTAAAGGGAGCTTTTACCTCAAATGAAAGCTTTCCTGCATTTAAAGTAAGGTTCTGAAGTAAGAAACCCAATAGTTGGGTTTTTTCTTGTGGTTCAGAATTTTGGAACAATTCTAATGCCCTTTGCGACAAGTCTAATACTTTATTTGCTGTAAGACTGAAGTCTCTATCAGCGGACGAATGTTCCTGAAGTTGTGTATTTAAGTTTTCTCTTTCTTGTGTGTATTCAATAGCCATTTTGTCATATTCGTCCGCAGTAATACGTCCATCAAGTCTGTCTCTATACATAACCTTTAACCTTGCATCTATATTGCCTATTTTTCTTTGAATAGTTGCTTTATTTTTCTCATAATACACTTTTTCAGCATCATGAATAGTTCTTAGCTCATCTTTGAGCCTATCAAGGGCTTCTGGCTCCAATTTTAAACTCTGAAATAGGTCTTTAGTTTGATCCACTAATTCATCTTCTCTCAACCACTTTATTCCTTTATCAGGACAAGTCCCGTAATAATTAGTGCAATGATAGTAAACATGCCCTTTCTGAAGTTCTGGCGTAATTGCTAATCCGCAATGTGAACATTTTATCAATCCTCTGAAAATATATGGATTGTTTGTTCGTTTGAAATTTTGCCTATTATAGCCGTTTATAACTTCTTGGACTTTTTCAAATAAATATCTTGAAACGATAGGTTGATATTTATGCGGATATAGCTTACCCTTAACTCTCATTACGCCGTAATAGAACGGGTTTCTTAAAATTGCATGAACTTGGCTTGTTGTCATCTTCATTCCGCTCCTACTTCTCAAGCCTCTGTCGTTCATTTCCTGTGCAAGCTTTTTCATTGAAAATTTACCCGTGGCATACAACTGAAACATTTTTAGGACTAGAAATTCTTTGTCCTTGTCTATGATAATATGCTTTTTTTCATTTTCCAGTGTTATATTTTTATATCCCAGATAGGCTTGTCCAATCCATTCGCCATTCCTTAATTTCTGCTCGTAAGCTCTTTTTACATTGTCGCTAATTGCATCAGAATAATATTTCGCCAGACCTAAATTTATTCCAAAATGAAATTTTTCTGCTGCCGATATATTTGAAGAGATAACAAGGTTGTCTGAAACAAAATGTAATTCTATTTTATCTTGCATTGCTAAATCATATAAAAGTGGAACGCGTTTATCAAAAACATTTCGCGTAAATCTATCTACTTTGTCAAAACAGACTACAATTTTATCTTTGCTTTTCTTTACTAAATCAATTGCCTTATCAAATTCGTCTCTTTTTTGTTTATAGGCACTTTCATCAAAGCTAAAGATTTCTAAAACTGCAAAACCTTTTGTTTTGCAGTATTCTTTAAGCCTATGAATTTGAGCTGGTAGAGAGTTTCCGGCGTCTTTTTGTTCTTCTGTTGAAACTCTAGCTAATATTATCGCTTTCATTTTACGAATGCGTTTTGGACTGTTTGCGAAATTTGCTGATACCAATCTTTTTCATTTTCAGTTTTCAACGCAAGATTAGATAGTGAATTAAACAAATTTTTTAAATCATCTGCTTTCGGTTTAATTGCGGAGCTATGGGCGTTTTTTAATAAACATTTGAAGTCCTCTAAACTTAAAGGTATTATTTGTGATTTTCCGCCATAATATTCTATGTTGATGCGATACAAACCGTAGTAGTGAGCAATGGTAGCATTATTCAAATTAGGAGCTACAAATATTCCAAATACAGGTTTTGAATTGCTTTTTTTATATTGACCATAGTGTCTTGCTACAGGCTCTCCTTCCATTTCATATTGTTTTTGTCCTGATGATAGAGTGACTTCAACAATTGCATCAAAATCTTTATATTTACAAACTATATCGGGTGTGTTGCCTGGAGCTGTATATAATGGCATACCATCGTCATCAATTTTAAAGTTTCCTTGAATATCTCCGTCGTTCAACATTGTAAAAGCTCTCCAAATATTCCATTCAAAGAAAAGAGATGGATCTATATTTTCTCTATTTACAATACCTGAAAAAACTTCAAGTATATCATTATATTCTTCATAATTTCGTAATTTACTTTTTTCATTTTCAATATATTTTTCAAGACTCTCTTTGATTAGGCTTTCATAGATATTTTTCAAGTCTTCCGTGTCCTTCTCTTTGAGTGCCGAAACACTAACTCTTGTATCTTTCTGTGTAATTTTAGAAATTATCAAGTCTTTATTATCTACAAGAAGCAATGGCTTGCTCGCATCAAACAAATTCGCTTCATAATCTTCTTCATCTTTATATGCAAATATATCCCTATCAATATTCTTTAGAATAAATTCAATATCATTTTTTCTTTCTTTGAGAATGTATACTTTTGATGTTTTTGGATTTAACGAAAACAGTCCGGTAGCACGAAGATACCTAATAGAGGCATCGGCATAATCAAGATGATTACTTCGTTTAGTTTTAACAAAATTATCTAAAGTTTGTTCCTTACTTTCCCTTATTGATAACTTTCCTTGCTCAATGTCTTCCTTGAATAATTCAGTCAGCTCTTTCTCAAATTGCAAGGCGATAAATTTTTTATAATTTATCTTTTTTGTTCGCAATAACTTTTTTTCTTCTCTGAAATTGATAATTTTATTTTTTACATTATTGTATTTAGCAAAATCTGTAAGTTGAATAACAAATAGCCCTATCTCATGCTTGCTTAAACCGTCTAATTCATAAATAAGTCTCATTAACTCAAGGTAGGGCTTTATTCTAAATGTGTTATTTTTATCTTTATGATAAGGCGAATGAAGCTGGAACTTCAATAGCTGTCTTAAAAATATCTCTTCCGGTCTGTTTCCATAAACATATTTTTTTCCAGCTTCAGTAAGCTTGATAACTGGCTTTAAGTCAATCAATCCAAGAGATTTAGGAGCTCTGTTTACTCTATCTCTAGCCTTAAAAGCGACATCTCCAGTTGCTGAACCCTCAAAAAAATCTTGTTTAGCTAGTTGTAAATAAAACTTTTTTTGAGTCTCTGAATTCCATTTCTGACCTTCAAAATTTTCTGATAAAAATTTTATCTCATCAACCAGTTTGTGTGGTGACCTAGGCGAGGTAACGAAAAATATTGTTTTTTTATCTGTTATGTGAGCCATAATTATTTTTTTCTTATCGTTTATTATTTACCAAAATATTTTCTCGTTATCTGGAATAGAGGAATTTTTTTGAAGAATATCTTTTTTAAATTTAATATATTCTTTAATTCTCTTTTCCGATATTTCAATAGACTTGTTTGAGATATCACAGCCTATAAAATTACAATTATGTTTGATTGAAGAAATTGCTGCAGAGCCACTGCCTAAAAATGGGTCACAGACAACAAAGTTTGGTGAAGTGCTGGCACTTAACATTATGTCAAATAATTCAACCGGTTTCTGCGTAGGATACTTTGCTTGATGAACCCTCTTAATTCTCCAAACATCTGGAAATGAGCGGCTCTTTATCTTACGGTTGTTTTTATTTGTTGCAAAAATAATAAATTCGTGTCGCCTTCTGAAATAATGTCCCATTCCTAAATTGACCTTATCCCAGGAAATAATATTTTTCACATCAAATAGTTCTCTTACTATTGGACCAAGCGAAAGAAGGGAGTAGGAATCAAACATTATATATAAATGACCTGAACTTTTCAGTGCTTTTTTGCACAATAGCAAAAAATTTCTATAATTTTCTTCTGTATCTTTGAATTCCTCAAACCATTTTCCATTTACTGTTCCTTTTTCGGCATATTTTCCAACAATTCTTCCGTTCCCCAAGCTTAAATGATTATTCATTCCTGAATAAGCTGGATCTGTTACAATAATGTCTATACTTTTTTCTGGCTGACTTTCAAGAAATTTTAATACATCATCGTGAACGATTTTTATTGTATTTTTTCCTTTATTATATTTGACCTCAAAAGATAATTTTCTCATAGATTTATTTTGTTGATGCATTTTCTACAAAACTTTGAAACTCGTTCTTTTTAATACGAAACTCTTTACCGAATTTATAAGCTTTAATTTTTCCAGCTTTAATGTAGCGATAAATAGTCATTATATTTACCCTTAAAATATCAGCTAATTCTTGAGCTGTGTAAAATTCTTTTTCTTGCATATGTTTATTTTTTAATTATAAGATACTTTACTTTTCTTTACAAGAAACAGTCCTTACGATCATTGCAACCACCACACGCATCGCAATAATCATACTTTCCTATTACAGTAATCTCGTCCTCCAAGCCTCTTTTCTTTAGCTCCTTTCTTATTTCTTCAGCAGTTCGTCCTTGAAAAATTTCATCAAGCAACTCATCAGTGAGTTCAACTTTTTTCTTTTTTAAATTTTTTTTACTCATTTATTTAGAATTAAATAATTAACTCGTAATTTGCTCTTTCTTAAAGACATCAAATTTTTTTAATCCTTCTTCAATATCCTTCAAATAAAGCTCTGGCGACAATGCGTTTGTATTTAATGCTATTGCATTTAATTCTTTCAAGTGCTTGTTTACATTATTCCAAGAGCCTTTTCCGAATTTGTCCTCTATAATCTGACGAAACAATTCTGCACCCTCGCTCTTGCAAAAATCTTTGATAGCATACAGAGCTACTGCTTTTGTAGGTCTTCCATTTTGATTTGCGATATAATCAGAAATTTCCATAAGCTCATCTTTCTTGCTTTTGTTTTGCTGAAAGAGATGCAGGTTTCTTTCTTGGACAAGCGTATTCCAATAATCAAGCAAAACTTTTTGGCAAACATCTTTTTTAAAAATATCTCTGAAGTTTGGATTTTTGCCAAATCCTATTTTTTCCAAAACCGTGTCCATTTTTCTTTTTTGCGAAAGCCTAACCTCCATTTTAAGAATTTCAATGTCAGTCTTTCTTCGCCACTCGTTTATCTGACAAAACAAACTTTTTTGATTTCCTTTCATATCGTGGTCAATTGACCTTTTTTCGTCTTTTCCCATATCGGCGATTTTATCGTAGAAAACTAGGGAGTGAGATTTTGAATAATACTGAAGTGAATGACCGCCGTTGCGAAAATCCGTCTTTGTCAGATCCAACCTCTTTGTTAGCTGTATTTTGGAAAGCTCTTTGATTGCCATTGTAGCTGTTATGTAGCCGTTTAACTCAATGTTTTTTGAGGCGTGAAATCCGGACACAGTAGCTTCCGCTAAATTATCTCGCATAATATAGACACCTTTTTTGATTAGTTTTTCCTGTAATTTGAGGATAACTTCTTCAAAATCACTTTCTTTAATTTCGTCTAGATTATTCTGAAATAGTAACTTTGGAACTGAAAATTCAACTCTTAAACCGATATTTATTCCCATTCTTGAAGGTCGTCTATAGAGTGTCATTCTTGGATAATATTCCCATTTTGATTCTTCCTTTGAAGGATTGTTAACGGCTTTGCCATATCCGGCATCAGATAAAAAGTCTTTCGCGTTAGGAAAAAACATTTCTGGCGTCCAAATATCAAACTTATCAAGTGGAAAATTCAAGATTACTGTGTCTAGCATAATTTTGCGTTATTTTCATTATTCGTCTTATTTGAGCTATTTTCCTTTTGTTGTTCATTTATTCGTTTGTCAATTCTAAAAAGCAAGTCAAAAAATCCCACAAAATTGTGCTTTGCTTCAAATACTTCCTTGTTAGAAAGCGTCTTTTTGCTTAATTTCTCATAGAATTCCTTGTCAGATAACATAAAACCAGCAACTTTAAATTGCTGGCTTCTGAAGACAAAAAAAGAGACAACAGAGGCTAATCAACTTAAAGTTGAATGCTTTGTTATCTCAAAGGCTGTATGCAGGTTAAGATTGCTGTAGTGCCCTAGGGCGACTTATAGTATTAACGTTCCAAGTCTTATATTGAGCTAAATCAAAACTTTATTAACTTTTTAAGGCTTATATATACAATATCATACAAAAATAGACTTTGTCAAGGTGTAGTTATTTTGTTATAAATTTAATTTTTAAGCCAAAAAATGGCTTAAATAAGCTGTCGCGCAGCTGAACATTCATTACTTTTTCTTACTTTCAGTAATTTTCTTTAGAAATTTTTTTCTTTCGCTTTTGTTTAAAAAAACGCTTTCAAAGAAGTATTGCATTTGAACTAAATTATAGTCTAAATTTACACTTTTCAGCTCTTTGTTGATGCTTTTAACTACGAATTTTTCCAGCTTGGCGTTCTCTCTTCTCTGAATTCTTGGCAGTAATAGTTTCTTCGTAAACCTCATATAATTTGTGATAAATTTTTAATTTTTATATACTTTATAAAAGAAACTCATAATATTTTAATAAAATGGACTTATCTGAAATTGAAAAAAGAAATGCTTCTGTAAATAAATACCTAGAAGGTATTAGCGATGAGGAGCTTAGAAAAAAAGGTGATGAAGAATATGCCAAGGCGGAAAAGGATTTTAAGGAATTAAAAGAAGCTCTTGCGGAAGGAAAATGTAGTTTCTGCGGAAATTCTATTTCTCATTTTTCTGAAAAGAAACCGTGTTTTCATTGGCTTTTAAAACCGAATGGCTTTAAGAAAAGACACTTTCCCTTGCTATATAAAAAATATAGTTTTCGTAGAATGGAGGCATATTTACGCTGGGTGGCAAATACTGATATACCCCTTAAAAATATAAACGATTTAGTTGAAGAAAAAACATCTTCAAAAAAAATTGAGCTAACAGTGGTCTATAAAGATTTAGAATGGTCATTTTCCTGTTCTAGGTCTGATTATCAAGGACATCAAGACAAACGAGAAGGAAAAATGCCTCACTATCATTTTCAGATGAAGAAAGCTGGCAATGTAATAATAAACTATGCCGGCTTCCATATTCCTTTTCACGATGAAGATTTTTTTTCATTTGCATTGAGTGAAGGAAAAATTCCCAGACTAGGCTATAAACATATTCACGGTGCGGGAATGCAAGAACTTCTTGATAATTTTTCTCCAGAAGAAATTCTTGAGCAAATGGTAAAGGCTGACGATGAAGAAAATGCTCAATTTCATACCTCTACGCTTGTCGAGGCTGATCCCGGAACTACAATATCAGGTTCAGTCATCGCTGATTTAGTAGAGGAGCATAAACGAACAGGAATTCCAATGGCACGACTTATTCAAAAATTACCAAACATTAAAGCGACTAGCTATATTACTCCCGGTCCCGGCGTGCCAGAATTAGCAAAAAGAACTCCAAGACGTAAAAAAATGCAAGAAGACAAATAGCATTCCTCTGATTTGTCCTGTGATGTCCTGTTATAGCTCTGCAAATGCTGGCAACAATTCCATTTCTTGCATAAGTCTTCCTAAATTCAAGTTTCTGAACATATTAGCTAGCGGGAGCAACGATTTTCAGGACTTATTTAAAGCCCTGTTTTTTATATTTGTTCAATTCATAATTCTAAATTTTTATAATTAGCGAATTATATATTGACAAAAATATAGCCTGGGTATATGATTTTTTGTTATACAAAAATTGTTCTATTAAAAAGGAGGAAACAATGAGAATCATTAACAAAACTTCTTTTAATCTAATTGCATTCGGTTGGCACACAAAGTATGGCTACGGAAATGATGTGGAAATAAAAACAGGCCAATTCGCTGATATTTCTGGTTCATATATTGGCGAAATGGGCGGCGGAAGTTGCTGTATAGCCATTGAAGGAGAAGTTATTTGTCAGGAAACTCCTGATGATGAAAACGGATTTCAAGTTATTCCTGGTAGTCAACTTAACCTTCAGGCTGGTGACAAGGGTATAACCGTTCGTCATTTCTCGGAAGAAAGAATCATTGGATAATAATACCCGCCGGCAGAAAATCTGCTTTGGTGGGTTTTCTGTTTTTATATCAAACTTAAATTAAATTCTTCCAAAATTTTCCAAAACTTTACTCACTTAAAAGTGCTCAATTTTTAGTATGGGCATCATATTTTAATGGCTTATTTAAGCCTTTTTTTATTTAATTTATTAATTGCTTGTTGACATAAAGTTTAATTTATGTATAATAAAAAATCTGATTCATTATGGATCAGAAATATTATAATTAGGAGGTAGTAACTTGGAAAAAGCAATCGAAGCGGTAAAGGGTTCATTTTTGGCTGATGTTTTGGGCTTTATTGGCAAAGGAGTTTTTCCTAGCGTTGGAGCAGCCGTAAAGGAGAATGAAGAGGTAATCGGCGATATGAGTCTTTTCGAAAAAGGCTTGCTAGCTTACGCAGATTTCTGCGGTAAAAAAGAAGAAGAACTGGTAGAACAGCTCAATAAGATGAAAGAAAAAAACGAGCAGGAGTCGCCGGAATTCAAGCCGAAGCATAATGAGCTTAAAACTATCAGGGAAAATTTTGAGATTTCCAATGAGCTCATGTGGAATTCGATAAGGGGAAGATTTGGCGTTTGGGACTGCGGCACCGGCATAAGAGATGGCTATAAAGTCATCAAGATGAGCAAAAATCTGCTCGGGGCCGGTTTTCCTGATCTTGGAGGCATCTCCATAATTCATGTGAGTCTGAAGGATTAAGTAAAGTTACTTTATTATAATATAACCCACCAGCAAGGAAACTTGCTTTGGTGGGTTTTCTGTTTTTATATCCAACTTAAATTAAATTCTTCCAATAATTCACCAAATTATCTATAATTAAAAGTTATAATTTTTTTACTAAATTGAACCAAATAAAACACACTTTTTATGGGGTTATTTTTTATACCAGAGTAGGATGATAGAATTTATGTTATAATAAACCTAGTAATAATTTTTTTGAATATTATTATGAAAAACACATTAAGTAATTTCAAAGCATCGTTGGTTTTCTTTTTTATCACAATTGTTCCTTCTATTTATATTTCTGCAATTTTGAGTAATTTTGTTTTCAACAGCATAATATCTGATACTGATATAAGTTATAAATCTATGATGAGTATATTGTTTGTTATCAGGATATTGGCAAATATATTTATAACTTGGATTCTTATTATGGTGGTTTCAAATTTTATTAAAAAATTTTTTTCCATAGATCAGCCCAATGTTATTGTTATTACGGCCACAACACTGCTTGTTTTTCTTGAATTGATTTTGTTATTTCAAACAGGAACTTTTTCGCCGGAAGTTATTAGTCAAGAAAAAATGCAATTTACTATCATTATTGCAAGTCTACTGTCTTATTTCGTATTTTATTATTTTATCAGTAAATTCTATTTGAACGATAAATAAACAGCAATAGATAGAAAAGAAAAAAAACAAATGAAAAATAAAAAAGGTAGCATTGTTTTAACTCTAGTCATTATTATTATTTGGATAATCACAGCCGGAGGCGGCGGTTGGTTTTTGGCGTTTTTGGAAAGTAAAAAACAAACTGCAACTCCCTTGCCACCTGCTCACACTTATGATGAAGCTGTAAAAATCCCGACTCAAAATGAAAAAAAAGCTTCAGATAAATCAATAAAATTAGATGAAAAAGCATCACCTAAAAAAGAGATTGTTTTGCCTGAAGAAACAAATCTATCTATACCATTTGTTCTGCAAGCGCCAAACCAGAATTGGGTCTATCCCTATGAAGATTTCTGTGAAGAAGCATCGGTTTTAATGGCAGCTAGTTATTTAAAAAACAGCCCAATACTCAATTCTAACGATGCTGATGCAAAACTTCTTTCTATTATGGATTTCGAAATGAAAAAATTTGGATATCACAAAGACACAAACATAGAAGAAACAGCAACTATTCTTCGTGAGTTATATAATTTGCAAAAGATTGAAATAGTTTATAATCCAAGCGTGAATGAAATTAAAATTGCTTTGGCTGAAGGGAAAGCCGTAGTAGTTCCATTGGCTGGCCGAGAATTAAAAAATCCTAATTTTCGTAGTCCTGGCCCGCTATATCATATGCTGGTAATTAAAGGTTATGATAAGAATGATAATTTTATAACGAATGAACCGGGAACCAGAAAAGGTGCTAATTATAGGTATAAAACAGGAATAATAATGAATGCTATTCATGATTGGAATAATGGAGATGTGTATAATGGGAAAAAAGCTGTGATAATAGCAGGCTAGTGGCCGTTATTTATCTTACGTAAACGCAGTGGAAGTAAGATCAATAGGATTAATAATTCAAAAGCACTACCCAGGAAAAAAGCGAATGGCAAAGCTACTAATCCATAATGAAAACTCATAAAATATCCCCCTGGTATAGCGATTATAATTCCTAATATGCTGATTACAACTGGAATGGTTGTATTTTTTGTTGCATAGAAAGCTCTGGCCATAAGGTGGACTAATGACTCGGTAGGAATACTCAGACAAAATACTCCAAGGGCAGCAGATGTGCGGATTATGTCAGAAGATTCGAATGCTCCACCACCCAAAAAAATACTTATTAGTTCATCACGAATTAAAAAAATAATGGATGCAGATAATAAGCTTGCCAAAAGTATCAAGAGAAAAGAATTCTTTAGTGTTTTTAAAAAATTATCCTTAGCGTTATCATTAATAGCGTTAGCTAGCAAAGGAAAACTGGTTGTGGCAATAGTTATGCCAATAAGGCTTATCGGGACACTTTGAAAATTACGCGCAAAGCTTATTGCTGTTACTGATCCAGGCTGAAGCATTGAAGCTATAGCTGTAAAACCCCAAAAAGTCGCAAGTTCAATAGGATGTCCAAACATCTTGGGTATCATCATTCTGATGGTTTTACGAAAAGGAGCGGATTTGAAATCATATGCTGTTCTAAATCTGAAACCATGCCACCAAGCATCACCAAATCTTGCTAAAAGATGAAGAAAAGCCCCAAAAACTGTGCCTACAGCTACGCCCGTTATACCAAAAAATGGAGCCAAAAATAATGTTCCAAGAATTATCCCAAAATTGTAAAGAACTGGGGACATTCCATAAAAAAGAAATCGCCTTTGAGTTATCAACATGGCACCAATAGCGTTGGAAGCTGCAAAAAAGATAGGAGACAGTGCCAGAATTCGTACAATCTTTGCTACTAAAAGTCTATCAGCTTCATTAAAACCAGGAGCCACGATGACACTTATATAATTTGCAAATATTATAATAATTACGGCGATTATAAACATGATGCCAGTAGCGGCTGTTATTATGGAATTGACATATTCTTTAGCCTTTTCTTTGTCTGAGTGCAAAAGTTCTGAAAGTATTGGCACAAAGGCAGCAGTAATCCCTCCGGCGATAAGAATATTAAATAAAAGATCAGGAAAAAGAAAAGCAGCGTTATAAGCATCTAATGGTCTTGAAGCGCCAAAAGTCTGCGCAAAAAAGTGATCTCGCGCCAATCCAAGAACATAGGAAGCAAAAGATGTAATTGCAAGTATCACGCTACCCTTGGGGATTATATTTGTCCATTTCTTCATATAAATACTATATCACCAAACAGAAAGATTTGAAATTACCAAATATATTCCTTGTTTTTTTGGAATAAACTTATTTTGTTTGGTTTAGTAAATCTTGCAAACCATATTTTTATCTAAAATTGTAATAATGCCCATAAGTGATAAAATGTAATAGATGAAAAAAGAAAAAACTAAAAAAACAAAAACACATACAATAATAATTTCTGACCTTCACCTGGGATCAAAAGTGAGCCAACCGGAAAAAACTTTGGCAATGCTGGAAAATTATTCTTTCCAAAAGCTTATACTCTTGGGAGATGTTTTTGACAACATGGATTTCCGCAATCTTTCTAAAGAATGCTGGAATCTGCTTACTTATATTGGAAAAATATCTAAAAATAAGAAAGTCAGGTGGGTTATTGGAAACCATGATGAGGGATTGGTAAATATTTTTAAATCTCTAATGGATGCCAAAATATATGAAACATACGTTTGGCATTATAAGCAGAAAAAATATCTTGCCATACATGGACATCAATTCGACCGTTTTTTAGTTAATAATGCTATGATTAGTTATTTGGCGAATAAAATTTATAATTTTATACAAAGAATTGATTCTAATGAAAAAAAATTTAGTCATTATCTTAAGAAAAAAAGCAAAGGTTGGCTAAGACTTTCTGAAAAAGTAGCCCGTTCTGCAATTATTTATGGTAAAGAAAATGGAGCCGATTTTGTTTTCTGTGGACATACACATAAGTCTATTCAAAGAAAAAATCATAAAATAAAATATTTTAATTCGGGCTGTTGGGATGACACTCCATGTAGTTATATAACTATTAACGATGGAGGTATAAAAATTCAAGAATATATATGAAATTATCAAAGGACAAAAAACATGCTATTTTAAATATAGTAAGAATATGGCAAAAATATCCTTAGAATAATAAATATTTTTTTATTTAGCTTTAAAAATAATTATTAATTTTAAAAAATTATGTTAAAAGAATTCAAACAATTTCTTCTTCGCGGAAATGTCGTTGATCTGGCCGTAGGAGTTGTAGTTGGTGCCGCTTTTGGGTCAGTAGTTTCAGCTCTTGTGTCTGATTTGCTGACTCCAATGATTGCAGCCATTGCTAAAGTACCTGATTTTTCTGGTTTAATTTTTACAATCAATGACAGCAAATTTATGATTGGACATTTTATTAATGCTCTCATTTCATTTATATTAGTTGCGGCTGCCATTTTCTTTTTTATAATAAAACCGATGAATATGCTTGTTGCGCGTTCTCGCAAAGAAGCGCCGGCAGATCCGACTACCAAGAAATGCCCGGAATGTCTGAGTGAAATTCCCACTGAGGCCAAACGCTGCTCACATTGTGCACAGATTACTTCATAAACTTAAAAAAATAAAATACAAAAAGAAAAAACCACGCAATTTGTTAATTGCATGGTTTTTGTAAATAGTATCTTGTTCTTATCTTAGGCCAAAACGTAATCTGATGACTTTTTCTTCACTAGCTTTCAATGTAGTCAAAACCTTATGAATTTGATCAGCCATATCTTTGTCTTGCACTGTCTCTTCGGAAGAAATATTTTTAGAGTCTGGTATAACGCAATCGATCGTCGAGTCATCATCTTCGTTGACTAGTTTAGAAAAGGAGAATGTTTTTCCTCTTTTCCTTATAACCTGTACTTCAGAGATTTTCTCCTTAGTAAGGCCCAAACACTCTGCCAGCTCTTCATGAGTTGGTAACCGCTTGTAATTCTGCAAAAAATTCTTCTCAGTTTTTTCAATTTCTATTATTGCCCTCCTTAATTGGCGCGAAACAGAAATATTATCTGATTGATAAGCCAACTCAACGTCTATCCTGGTCTTGATGTAAAACCCGGCCCATCTTGCAAACCCGCAACCGCAATCAGACTTAAATGTTTTAACAGCCAAGATTAATCCGATATTTGCCGTTTGGATTAAATCTTCAATTGCTAATCCACTATTCCAATTTTTTCTGGCGAAAAAAATGGCAAAAGCCATATTCGATTCGACTATTTTTTTCTCCATCTCCGTTAATTTTTTCTTTTCTTCGCCTTCATTTCTTTGTTCGCATATTTTTTCCAGGAGCTCGCTCTCTTCTGTTCTAGATAATCGTGGGCATTTTTGTGCTTGTTTTATGAGAAAACGCAAGCAAGCCGTTTCTTCATTTTGATTTTTTGCCATTATTCACCTCGATTTTTATGCTATTGTGCAGATTTTGAGTTTATAAAAGATATTTCCTCCATTTTTACATCATGGCCAATAAGAATTAGTCTGTCGGCCAATGCTCTCAGTTCTCTTGAAACTGTATCATCTGAAGACACGATTGTTACGCTGATTCCTCCTCTTTTTTTTATTTTGCTGAGAAGATATTCAAAATCTGAATCGCCGGAAAGAAGTATAATTTCATCACAATCTCTTCGCCAGAAGCTGTCGCTGATGTCTGTCGTAATTTCTACATCAAAATTAGCCTTCTCTTTTGTACCGACCCCGGTCCATATACGTTTTACTTCTTTCGTAACAACGTTAAAGCCTTTAACGGAGAACTGATACAAGAATTTTCGCTGGCCAACCTGGTCATCCGTGCTTCTTGTTTCTACATACACTGTTTTTGAGGCAACATTTGAGCCCATCGTTGCAATATTGACAAGCTTCTCCAAATCAAGTTTACTTCTTGGATCCAAACCAGACTTTCTTCTAATATCTTCAAAAGCTGAAGTTATATTAGAGAAATCTACTGCTACTATTGCATTTTTTGGCATAAAATACTCCTTTTTTATTCTGATTTTAAACTACTAATATTAATGCTTTTTTTAACCTCCTTTCCTAAATGTTTTAAATGGATCGTACAACACGTGCTCTCATTTGTCAACCAAACAAAGAGATTTGTCAAATCGTTAAGCATTAATAATAAAGGTGTATTTTATGTTTTCAATTAATATCTGTGCTAAAATAGAAACATTAAGAATTGCAAACTAAAAAGTTAATTAGCCGTATAACTAACCGGTTGGTTAAGCTAAAATTTATATGCCAGAAAAATCAGCCGAAATGACAGATAATGAATTGGTTCAGTTTTCAAAAAGAAGTCCAGATGCTTTCAGTGAAATCGTATTGCGATATCAAGATCGCCTGTTTCGCTATATTAAAAGAATTTCTTATTTTGCCGATGAAGATATAGAAGACATTATACAGGAGACATTTATAAAAGCGTATAAAAGCTTGAATATATTTGATAATGATTTAAAATTTTCTTCGTGGATATATCAAATAGCCAGGAATGCAACGATTGATGCCATAAGAAAAAAACAGGCGCGGCCACAGGCTATGTATTTCGAAGAAAATGATGTGCTTAAATTTTTTCAGTCAGACATAGATGTGCATATACAGGCGGAAGCAAGAAATCATCTGGATATCATACGCAAGATAATAGACGAGCTGCCGTATAAATATAAAGAAGTGCTGGTGCTAAGGTTTTTGGAAGACAAAAATTATGAGGAAATAATGGATATTATCCAGAAACCCAAGGGGACGGTGGCGGCACTTATAAACCGCGGAAGAAAAATGCTTCTTAAAGAGGCCAGTAATAAATTTGGAATAAATAATTAAACATATGAAAGACATCTCTAAAAAAATCATAGAAAAAATCAAAGAAGGACACATTATTCCCGAATCAAAATTAAAGTTGCAATGGAAAAGCTATTTGTTTTGGATTTTAATGGTAGTGATGATACTTATAGGAGCACTATCTCTGTCGCTAGCTATTTTGAATGTTTCTGATATAGATCCAAGATTTATACGCCACATGGAATTATTTAAATTTGTCAGAATTATTACTGTTACCGCTCCTTATTTATGGATAATCCTTTCTTTGGCGGCTCTTTATTTCGGCATAAAAGCTTTCAGGGGAACCCATAAAGGTTATAGGCACAGTACACTTTTTATAACTAGCCTGGTTGTGCTTATAATTTCCATCTTGGCTTTTATTAGTCATTTTCTCAAGATAGACAATAAAATGCACGGAGCATTTTCAAAAAATACACCTAATTTAAAAAGATTGGTCGCTCCTAGGGAAGGACGCTGGACAAGACCTGGGGACGGTCTCATTGGTGGGGAAATTATAAACATTGGGACAAATGAATTTTCAATAAAAAGTTTTGATGGTGAAGAATGGAAGATAGTTTATAACGATAGAACAGAGAAAAATAATCCATCTGAATTTTCTGTGGGCGATAAAGTAGGAATTATAGGCAAAAAAAATAATGACTTTTCAATAAGTGCGTTTTCAATAAGAACTTTTCCGGAAGACTGGGACGGAAAAACTCCGCGCAATCAGCGTTTTAATCGGCAGGGGAAAAACAATCCAGAGCATTTACCTCCACCTGAAAATTTTTCGCCTTTTGAAAACATGCATCCATAACTTTTAATATTTTTGACAATCAATCAGATGAAATTTAAGAAAAAATATTTTTGGTTAGCTATAGCACTCGTAATAATCGGAGGAGGTTATTATTGGTACAGCAAATCAAAATCTTCCTCAATATCTGTTACATATAAAACGGCTGTAGCAGAAAAAGGAACGTTAACAACCTCAATTTCTGCTAGCGGAAATGTTATTGTTGACGATAGCGCCACAGTCGATCCAACTATAACCGGAACAGTCTATGGTTTAGCAGTAAGCGTTGGCGATACTGTTAAAAAAGGCCAGCTACTTTTTATGATTGAAAATAACGATCTGGGAATTGATGCCAATAAAGCTTATTCTTCATATCTTCAGGCAAAATCTTCCCTGGAAACAGCTAAGGCTAACAGAAGAGACGCTAAAAATAATTATGAAGATGCAAGTTCGGAAGAGGAAAAATCTTTAAAATATAAATATAAAGCTGCTGAAATTTCATTAGAAGTGGCGGAAAAAAATGTAGAAACAAACTGGAGCTCATACCAAAATGCTTTAACTGATGCTTCAAAAAGAAAAGTTGTTTCTCCGATAGAAGGAACAATTAATGCGGTTAATATAAAAAACGGAGATGATTTAGGCAGACTTTCGTCAAATAGTAATTCTTCCGCACCAATAATAATTGGAAACATGGACACGCTGAAAGCGCAAGTTGAAGTTAATGAAGTTGATATCGCCAATGTTAGTATTGGTCAAAAAGTATCGCTCACATTTAACGCCATTGATGGTCTTACTTCAACTGGCAAAGTGGAGAAGATAGATTCCTTGGGTATTTCGAGCTCAGGAGTTGTTTCATATAACGTGACTATAGGACTTGATTCGCTCGATGAAAGAATAAAACCGGAGATGAGTGTGTCTGCTGCCATAATCACAAACGTTAAACAGGATGTTCTTCTTGTTCCGAACAGCTCAGTGAAAACGCAAAATGGAAGTTTTTATGTGCAAGTGCTTTTAGGAGAAACTCCGGAGAGAAAAACAGTAGAAATTGGTTTATCGAATGATGTACAAACGGAAATAATAAGCGGTATGAGCGAAGGAGAAAATATTATTACACAAACAGTCAGTTCTGATAGTGTAAATTCATCTTCATCTTCTCCAAGTTCAAGATCTGGAAGTAGTGTTAGAATCCCAGGTTTGGGCGAAGGAGGGCGCTTTGACTAATTTTCTATGATTGATTGTAAAAATATTACAAAAGTCTATAACAATGGAGGAATTGAAACGGTTGCTCTTCGCAACATTTCTTTCCACGCGGAGAAAGGAGAATTTGTTTCTATTGTAGGTCCTTCCGGAAGCGGAAAGTCAACCCTGATGCATATTATCGGAGCCCTCGATGTTCCGACCAGCGGAAAATATTTTCTCGACAGCCATGAAGTTTCTCGTCTTAATGATGATGAACTTTCTGATCTGAGAAGGAATAAAATAGGATTTGTTTTCCAATCTTTTAATCTACTCCCAAGAACAACTGTGCTTAGAAATGTCATGCTTCCGATGCTGTATTCCGGGCTTAGTGAAGAAGAGAGAGAATCGCGCGCGCGCGAATGCTTGGAATATGCGGGTATGGAGAAAGAAAAATTCATGAATCTTTCCAATCAACTTTCTGGAGGACAAATGCAGAGAGTCGCGATAGCGAGAGCGCTCATTAATAATCCTGCCATAATTCTTGCTGACGAACCAACTGGAAATTTGGACACGAAAACAAGTCATCTTGTTATGGATGCTCTAAAGGAGCTGAATGAAAAAGGACACACTATAATTCTCATTACGCATGAAATAGATGTTGCGAATTATGCTAACAGGATAATCCATATACGTGATGGAATGATTGAGAAGGATGATGTTAAATAGGATAAAATAAAATGAAATTAAAATTTTAATTTCATTCATAAATCGATGCTAAAAGATTTGTTTAAAGAAACAATTTGGTCATTGGCTGCAAACAAAGTGAGATCAGGCCTCACTATTTTAGGTATTGTGATTGGAATTGCTTCGGTGATTGCGCTTGTTGCAGTAGGTCAAGGCGCGCAAAGTTCAATCGAAAAAAATATTGAGGCAATCGGATCAAACCTTATTATGATAAGTCCTGGCTCGCAAAGAGTTGGTGGAGTAAGCCAAGGAATAGGAAGTATTCAAACGCTCACAGTTGAAGACGCTGATGCAATCAAAGACGAAATTGAAAATATCAAAGCAGTTGCGCCGTCAATTTCCAGGCGTTATCAAGTGACTGCCAAAGGCAACAATACGAACACGCAGGTTATCGGTACCACAGAAGACTATTTGACAATCAGAAATGTAAGTATGGACAGTGGCTCGTTTTTCAGTGAACAACAGCTCAAAGGATCATCCAAAGTAGCTGTCGTTGGCCCTTCTGTCAGGGACGATCTTTTCGGAGAAAATGCTGATCCGGTTGGAAAAACAATAAACATTAATAAAATGGATTTTACGGTGATAGGTATGACGGTTTCCAAGGGCGGAAGCGGATTTAATAATCAAGATGATGTTATCTATGTTCCGATAACTACAGCCCAGCACTATCTGTCAGGAAATGATTATCTTAATAATATAAGTGTGGCAGCTGCCGATCAGAATTCCATGGCTGCCGTGCAGGATCAGATTTCCACTTTGCTTTTGACGCGCCACAAAATTTCCGATCCGAACAATGCTGATTTTAATATCATGAATCAGAATGATATTATCGCTACAGCTACCAGCATAACCGGAACTTTTACAATGCTGCTTTCTTCTATTGCCGGCATTTCGCTCTTAGTCGGAGGAATCGGAATTATGAATATGATGCTGACAACTGTTACCGAAAGAACTCGTGAAATCGGACTGAGAAAAGCTGTAGGCATCAGGAAAAAATATATAAACCTGCAGTTCTTGGCTGAAGCGGTAGCGCTAACTTTTATCGGAGGAATATTGGGGGTTATTGTTGGATGGATAATGTCTTTGGCTATCGCTCATTTTGTCAGCAATCTGACGACTAGCATATCACTCTCATCAATTTTGTTGGCATTCGGAGTTTCAGCTGGAGTCGGGATTATTTTCGGCTTTTACCCAGCCCGCCGCGCTGCCAATCTCAGTCCGATAGAAGCGCTTAGGTATGAATAATAGAAATTTAAAACTAAAAAATTAATTTTAAAAAAATGAACAACAAAAAAATTATAATTCTTGCAGCAATTGCAGTTGTGGCTGTGGGAGTCGGTATGTTTTATGCCGGGATGAAGTATGAAATTAAAAAAGAGAAAACCGGGCAGTTTGACACAAAAGGAAGTTTTAATGGAGGGCAGCGCGGCAATAGACAGATTCCGGTGCAAAACAGGCCAGGAATGGGCATGGGCGGCGGCAATATGAGTGAAGGCGGATTTATGGGCGGAGAAATATTATCCAAAGATGATAAGAGTATTACAGTAAAAGACAGAAAGGGAAATTCTAAAATAATTTTCTTTTCTGACTCAACAATAGTCGGAAAAACAATCGATGGGTCACTTTCTGATTTGAATGCCGGGCAAGATGTAATGGTCAATGGAAAAACGAATGCTGATGGCAGTATTACTGCCCAAAATATCCAAATCCGCCCTTTGCCACAGCAATAAAAGAACCCTCTTTACTTTTACAGGGAGTATTACAGTGTATATCTCCACACTAATTTAAAACAAAAAACAAAGATTGTTTTAGCTTGCTTTAGTAATGAAATATGTGGTACTTATATAAAAAGAGAATGTGTAATTGCTTAATTGGTGTGGGGATGTAGGTGCTTCCTATGATTAATAAATCGAACAATCTTCAATATGCTCCGCCGTCACCAAGTTTTGGCGAGGCAAGGCCATTGGCGGACAGGATGCGTCCCAAAAAACTTGAGGATTTTTTCGGGCAGGAAGAATTGGTTGGAAAAGATTCTTTCCTCCGAAAAGCCATTCAGGATGACAAAGTTCCATCGCTGATTTTTTGGGGACCTCCGGGTAGCGGAAAAACAACCTTAGCTTCAATCATTGCCCATGAAACTAATTCAGAATTTGTGGTTCTTAGCGGTGTTGCCAGTGGAAAAAAAGATCTAATGGCTGTGATTAAAACTGCCAAGGAAAACAAAGAAAAAAATATCAAAACTATTTTATTCATTGATGAAATCCACCGTTGGAACAAGGCTCAGCAGGATGCATTGCTGCCTCATGTGGAGCATGGGGTTGTAACTTTAATCGGAGCGACGACAGAAAATCCAAGCTTTGAAGTAATTTCAGCTTTAATTTCCAGATCGCGTGTACTGGTTCTGAATAAACTGGAAGCTAAAGATATCCAAAAAATTATTGAGCATGCTTTAAGTGACAAAGAAAATGGTTTTGGCAAACAAAAAATAAAAATTTCCAAGGAAGTTATTTCTCATATTGCAGCTTTTGCTAATGGTGACGCGCGCATGGCGTTGAATACTCTGGAAGCAGCTACTCAGCAGAATACAAATGTAACTTCGGAACTCATAAAAAAAATATTGCAGAAATCGCATCTTTATTATGACAAAACTGGGGAAGAACATTATAATATAATTTCAGCGCTGCATAAATCTATGCGCGGCGGAGATGCCAATGCGGCTTTGTATTGGCTGGCACGGATGCTGGAGGGTGGAGAAGAACCAAGATATGTCGCCAGGAGACTGTTCCGTTTTGCTTCCGAGGACGTTGGCTTGGCGGATAATTTTGCTGTGGTCTTAGCTAATAGTGTCTTTGATGCCTGCCATAAAATCGGTATGCCGGAATGTAGCGTGCATCTAGCGCAATTGGTAATATATCTTTCCAATGCCAAGAAAAGCGTAAGCGCCTATATGGCATACGGAAAAGCCAAGAGGGACGTTGAACAATATGGAAATCTGCCGGTGCCGATGCACATCCGCAATGCGCCGACAAAACTTATGGAAAAATTAGGTTATGGAAAAGGTTATAAATATACACCACTTGAAGACAGCACAGGACAACAATACTTGCCGGATAAATTAAAAAACAAAAAATACATTTAAAAGGCTTGATTTTTTTCTCGATTGGGTGTATAATTAACGTATTGAAATAGATAGAGCAGAAACGGGTGAACCCCGTTTTTGTTTTATTCTAAGCTCAATAAGCACAATTTAATACAAAAACAAAAACAAACCTCAGAAATCATGCTACTAACAGCATAAAATTAACAAAGTTATTTGTCATAGGTTTGGAAAGAGGACATTAGTCCTCTTTTTACTATAAAATTTCTTCTTTATTTGTTTTTTTGGTAACATAAAGATATGAAAAATTTCTGGCAAAAATTAGCGAAAGAAAAAAAAACTTTTTTTGCATTAGCACCAATGCATGATATCACTGACATTGCCCAAAGGCAGATGCTTGTTAAATATGGCAAACCTGATGTTCTGTATACCGAATTCGTAGCTTGTGATGGGTTGGTAGACAAAAAAGGAAGAAAAGTATTAATGAAAACTTTGCGTTTTTTTGAAAATGAACATCCGCTTGTCGCCCAATTTTTTGGAGCCAAGCCAGAAAATTTCCGCGAATGCGCAAAAATTGCCCGCAAACTTGGTTTTGATGGTATTGATATAAACATGGGTTGTCCTGACAAAAGCATAGTAGATCAGGGAGCTGGCGCGGCGCTTATAAAAAATCCGAAAAGAGCCAGAGAAATTATACGTGCTACCAAAGAAGGAGCTGGTAGTTTGCCTGTTTCCGTGAAAACCCGAATTGGATATAATGAAAATGAAATTAAAAAGTGGCTTCCTGAACTATTGGCCGAAGAACCGGCGGCAATAACAGTTCATGGACGGACAAAAAAGCAAATGTTTACCGGCAAAGCAGATTGGGATGCGATTGCGCAAGCTGCAGAAATTGCCAAGGGGCTCGGAGTCATAATTATAGGAAATGGTGATGTAGAAAGCATTAAAGATGGAATCTTGAAAGCTAGAAAAGCGAAAATTAGCGGTATTATGGTTGGGCGGAGAATACTTGGAAATCCTTGGTTTTTTAACCGTAAAATAAAAATAGAAAAAATTTCTGTCAAAGAAAGGCTACAGGCTATGATAGAACATGTGAAAATTTTTGAGAAAGAGCTAAAAGGAATAAAAAACTATGATGTAATAAAAAAACATTACGCCACTTATGCTAGGGGTTTTGACGGCGCCAAAGAACTCCGCATGGAACTTATGAAAACCAGGAATGCTAAGCAAACAGAAAAGGTTGTGCAAGATTTTTTAAAAAAGTTGTATAATATAAATAAGATAAATATAAAAATATGAAAATTATCATTCATTGGTTTTTGTCAGCGGTAGCTATTGTTATAACGGCCTATCTGTTGCCGACAGAAGCAATTTTTGTTCAAAGTTTTTTTGTGGCTCTGGTAGTGGCTGTGGTTTTGGGATTTTTAAATACCATAATAAAGCCGATTCTAATCCTATTATCATTACCTTTTCAAATATTAACATTAGGCTTATTTACTTTCGTAATTAATGCCGGACTGGTTTTGCTAACTAGCCGGATTGTCGATGGTTTTCACGTGCAAGATTTTTGGTGGGCGTTGGCTTTCAGTCTTGTGCTTTGGTTAGTCAACACGTTTCTTCATTTTTTCGAACCAAGCAAAAAGCATAATCATGAATAAAAAATGGACAATTAGTGAAATATGTGCTATAATCGACTTAGATAGGCTAAAAATAAGCTCTATTTCTATAATTTTGTTAGCTTTTTAGACGGGTGACCGTCTTTTTTTATTAATTTTAAAAAACAAACATATGTCAAAAATTGAAGGAAATTATTCAAGAGAATCTTATGATAAAACCCAAGAGGATGAGGCAAATCTAAAGCAACAGATAGGTAACGCAAAATCTGCCGATGAAATGATAGAAATCGCCACGAAACTCAAAGAAATCGAGAGCAACAAACAAGAACTTCATGATGCCGCTTATGATGAAGCTTTGGCTGAAAATCAAGCAAGAATGCAGAGGGGCGAGTTAAAGGAAAGTGGTTCGGAAAAAACAATGTACGAAGAAGCGGAAGACGAAAATAAGGAATTTGAAAAAGCTAAAAATATAAATCAGCTCGAAGAGACTTCCAAAAATTTAAAAGAACAATTAAACCAAGCAAAATCTGCCGATGAGATGATAGAGATTGCAAAACAATTAAAGGAGATTGAAGAAAAAAAGAAAGAAATTGAAGGAGGTTCGCAAAAAGAGGAAACAGGGGAGAAAATTACAACTATAGAAGAATTAAAATCGAAAGATAGTGAAGATACTACTAAAAAAATTGAGGAAATACGAAAAAAAATAAATGGAGGAGAGGAGGATAAAAATAAGAATGAAGCGCAACAAGAAAATCCCTTTTTAAAATATGCATATCATGACCAAGAATCATACCAAAAAACAATGAAACAACTTCATAATGATGAAATGAATCAAATAAATGAATTAGTTGGTCAAATTGAAAATGGAACAATCAGTAGCTTAGATAAATTTAAATTAAAAGAGCTGATGTGGAGAAAACAAGGTGGGATGAAAGAAGAAGAAAGGAATTCTATCTGGGAAAAGATAGATGGATCATCAAAGAAAAAGAATGAAGTGCAACAAGAAAAACCAATGCCATCTGCAGAAGATATAGAAAGTGCCGAAAAAATATTCGGAAAAGTATTGCAGGGTCCAATGACTTCAGAGCAATTTGAGGGTAGTAAGATTTTTTTATGTCAGGGACCTGATAGCAAACTTCGATATTATGCTATTAGACGTAATTCAAAGGGTTCCTTGGAGGGAAATGAGTTTTCTCTTATGGAAAAAACAGATGGTCAATGGAAGAATTTTATTTCAACTGGACTGCATCGGATTGATAATCGCGATCCTAATGTTACGACTGGGCCGACTTATCAAATGCATAGCTCTGAACTAGAAAAAATGGAAACATTGCTCCGATCTTACGATATAAAAATTTAAAAAGATTTAAAAAGCAAATTTATTTGTTTTTGTGAGAATGATATATTTTGTGCAATTTCCAAATTAAGATAAATAAAAACACTGCTTAAATAAATCAAGTGGTGTTTTTATTTTTCCTTCTCAATCTTATTCAGCAATTCTTTGACTTTTTGGATGCTATCCCAGTCATGGATTGAGATTGGCAAAATATTGGAAGAAATTTTTTCCAGCTTCTTAATTTTTTTCTTAAGCTCTTCCGGCGAAACAATATCGGTTTTGCTAATGAAAATATATTCCGGTTTTTTAAGTAAAATTGGGTTGTATTTCTCCAATTCTTTTCTTATGGTTTTATAATCTTTGATTGGGTCTTCAGATTCAACTGATAAAAAGTGAAAAAGAATTTTTGTGCGTTCAACGTGCCGCAAAAATTTTATGCCTAAGCCCTTGCCCTCAGAAGCTCCTTCAATCAGTCCCGGAATATCAGCTAAAATAAGCCCATAGTAGACGCCTAAATTTGGTTCAAGTGTGGTGAATTGATAATTGGCGACTTTGGCGCTGGCATTGGTGATCTCATTGAGCAGGCTTGATTTTCCAGCATTGGGAAGTCCGACAAATCCAACATCGGCAATCAATTTTAGCTCCAGACGCAAATTGAAATGCTCGCCAAGTTTTCCTTCTTCAAATTCTTCCGGAGTTGTGTTGGTTGAAGACCTGAAAAGAAAATTTCCGCGGCCGCCTTTGCCGCCCTTGGCAACCAAAATTTCTTGTCCGACTTTAGTTATTTCTAAATCTTCCTTGGTGTCTAGATTATGGATAACAGTTCCGATAGGAACTTTTATGGCTAAATTTTCACCATCTGGACCATCGCAAAACTGGCCCTTGCCATCGCGGCCGTTTTGAGCGCTAAGCTGCTTTTTATAGCGGAACTGGCCAAGCGCATTAAGATCAGAAACACCAATGAAAATTATATTTCCTCCATTACCGCCGCTTCCACCAGCAGGCCCAAGACTCATAAGATTCTTGTTAAAACTCGCGCATCCTTTTCCGCCATGCCCGGCAGTTATTTCAATTTTTACGTCATCAATCAGCATAACTGAATAAGTATAAAATAAAATCTCAAAAAAGGCAATGCTTTATGTTTGCTTATGCCTTTTTCTGTGCTAAAATAAGGGAAGATGAATAAAAAAACAAAAAAATTGGCTTTAATAATGGCCTGGGCTTTAACAGTTCCTGTATTTTTAGTGTCCCAGATTTCTTTTTGGCAGGCTCCAGTCATTGTTGTTTATGCAGCAGACAGTATATCCAATATTGAAGAAGAAAAAGAAGAAATTGAAGACAAAATCGAAAGAGAACAAAAAGCCCTGCAAAAAAGCCAACAGGAACTTTCACAAATACAAGGCGCAGTTAATTCAACTCAATCAGCCATAAATAAGACCCAGTCTGATTTGAATAAAGTTAAAGAAACAATTTCTCGTAAGGAAATGGAAATAGTAAATTTGAATGATCAGATAAAATTGAGTGAAGAAGCACTGAAAAGTTTTTTACAAAAAATTTATTATATAAAAAATAAGGCTATTCTGGAAGTGGTTCTATCTGAAGAAAGTTTCACGGGCATGTTTTCTAGTGTTGATAATATCCTGACTCTTGAAGATAAGATTATGGATATGACAAATAAAATTTCAGAAACAAAAAAACAGGTTGAACAAGACAAAATTGAGCTAGCCGATATAAAAGAAAAACATGAGGATGTTTTAGAAAAAAGAATTGATGAAAAGCAGGGCTTACTTGCAGATAAAGCAGAAGCTGCATCAGATGTAGCAGAAAAAGAAGCAACAATTGAAGAATTACAGGCGAAATTAGCAGAATTGGAAAGCGATTTAAATGTTTTAACCGGAAAATCATTCAACGCTAAAGACATTAAAGAAGCGGTCGAATATGCTAGTGATAAGACGGGAGTTCCAAAGGGGGTTCTTTATGGATTTTTGAAAATGGAAACGAATTTAGGGGCCAATACGGGACAGTGTACTTATAAAGAAGTTGAAAAAGTGGCAATTGCAAGGTATAAGAAATACGGATCAAAATACAAGAACTCAATTGCATTGCTTTATAAAAGGAGGGACCTTTTTTATGATTTAGTGGACGATTTAGGATACAGTAAAAGTAAAAAAGTTTCCTGTTCGCCAAGTGGTTATATCGGACAAGGAGGAGCTATGGGTGTCCCACAATTCATGTCTGACACGTGGCAAGGATATAAATCAAGGATAACTGCCAAGACTGGGCATAAAACGCCGGATCCATGGGATTTAACTGACGGTGTTATGGCTATGGCTATAAAATTGAGGGAAGCTGGAGCAACTTCAGACAGTAAAACTGCAATTAAAAAAGCTTCAATCAATTATCTGGGAACATTCTATGCAAATTATTACAATGGCATAGTTTATTGGTCTAAGAATTACAAGCGGCTTTTTAATTAATGAGTTATGAATAATAAACTTTACATAACAACTACTTTACCATACGTTAATGCTCAGCCTCATATTGGTTATGCTTGGGAGGTGGTTAGGGCAGATGCCTGGGCAAGATTTCAAAGACTTTCAGGCCATGAAGTTTTTTTCAATATCGGGACAGATGAACATGGGGCTAAAATTTATGAGCGTGCCAAGGAGCTAGGCATTGATACGCAGGCCTATTGCGATCAACAGGTAGAAAAATTCAAAGAATTGAAAAATATTTTAAATTTAAGCTTCGATAATTTTATTCGTACAACCGATGAACATCATATTCAGGCAGCCCAGAAATTCTGGAAACAGGCTGATGCCAATGGTTATATTTACAAGAAAAATTACAAGACTAAATATTGCATAGGTTGTGAGATGGAGAAGACAGATTCAGAGCTTATTGACGATTGCTGTCCATTGCATCCTGACAGAAAAATTCAAATTGTAGAGGAGGAAAATTATTTCTTTAAATTTTCAGCTTTTCAGAAAGAATTGTTGGATTTATATGAAATAAATCCTGAATTTGTAGTGCCAAAACATCGTTTTAATGAAATTAAAAAATTTGTAGAGATGGGTCTCATGGACTTCAGTATTTCCAGGATAAAAGAAAAGATGCCTTGGGGTGTACCAGTTCCAGGCGATGAAAACCATGTAATTTATGTCTGGTTTGACGCTCTAGTTAACTATATTTCGGCTATTGGTTGGCCAGATGATCTGGAGAAATTTAATTCTTGGTGGCCGGGAATTCAAGTAGCCGGCAAGGACAACATTCGCCAGCAGTCAGCTATGTGGCAGGCGATGCTTTTGTCAAATAAACTGCCTCCGTCCAAGCAGATTTTTATAAACAGTTTCATAACCAGTAATGGGCAAAAAATGTCCAAGTCATTAGGAAATGTTATTTCACCCTATGAAATGGTTGAAAAATTCGATGTCGATGGCACGCGCTATCTTTTGCTTATCCTTAATAGCTTTGGGGATGATGTGGATATTAATTGGGGCTGGATGGTAGAAAAATATAATGCTGATTTGGCAAATGGACTAGGCAATCTAACTTCACGAGTTATAAAACTTGCTAAAAATTTTAAATTTAAAATTTCAGATTTCAGATCAAGTCCTAATGAAAAAATATCTAATTTCTTAAAAAATTTAGAGATAAATAAGGCGTTGGAATATATATGGGATATTGTAAAAGAAGATAATAAATATATTGAAGATAATAAACCATGGGAACTTTCTAAAAATGACGAGAATAAGTTTAAAGAAGTTATGGAAAAATTAATCTCAGATCTTCATCTCATATCTCAATTTCTAGCGCCTTTTTTGCCTGAAACATCAGAAAAAATCAAAAAAGCATTGGAAACAAAGCAGGTTGAGCCTCTTTTCCAAAGAATAAAGTAGTTTAAGAAATAAGAATTCATATTGTTTGTATTATATGGCAATAGATAAAATTTAACCTGTATAAATAATATGAAGATAGCAATTAGTGGCAATATTTATATGTTGCCAGACATAATAGAGATGCAGGAATTGTTAGAGGAGCGTAAACATAAAGTCATTCCTACTTTTGAATATTTGGATCAGCTAGAGGAAATAAATGAAAAAAAAAGAACTAAAAACAGGACATCTTTTTTTGATAAACTGAAAAAATGCGACGCGCTTTTAGTGGTTAATAATTCGCTAAAAAAGGGTCGTGAAAATTATATTAGCGGAAGTTCTTTTCTGGAAATGGGATTTGCACACGCCTTAGGAAAAAAGATATTTATTTTGCAAGACATTCCTGATTTATCATATAAGGACGAAATTATGGCTATGAAACCAATTGTATTAAATGGAAACTTAAACAAAATAAGATAGATAAATTATGCAGTTTATTGATAGTCATGCGCATGTAAACTTCAATGCCTATAAAAATGATGGCGAAGAAGTTCTGAAAGAAGCACTCAACAAAGGAGTGCTTGTTGTTAATGTCGGTTCGCAGTATTCGACCAGTCAGCGTGCAGTTAAATATGCACACAAACTGAAGGGAGTATATGCAGCCGTTGGAATTCATCCAATTCATCTTAATAAAAAAACAGTTCATATAGACTCCGATGAATTGGATTCAACTATAGAAATAGAAGCCAATGGCGAGGATTATGATGCAGAAAAATATTTAGAATTAGCTAGAAACGAAAAAGTTGTGGCTATAGGTGAAATCGGTTTAGATTACCATCATTTTACAGAGGGAGATGATGTTGAATTTTTGAAAAATAAACAGAAAGAAGTTTTTATAAAATTTATCGAACTTGCCAATTCAGTTGGTAAGCCAGTTATGTTGCATTGTTGGGATGCATATGATGATCTGTTGGAAATTTTGGAAAAACATCCAGTAAAAAAGAAAGGTATATTGCATAGTTTTATCGGGAGTTATAAAACAGCTAATAAATTTATTGAACTTGGATATAAAATCGGTCTCAATGGAATTGTCACGTATGGTGAAGGTTATGATCGATTGATAAAAGAAATAGATCTAAAGAATATTGTTATTGAGACTGATTGCCCATATCTGACTCCGCGTCCGCTCGAAAGAGAAAAACGCAACGAACCGGTTTTTGTGAAAATTGTGGCTGAAAAAATAGCTGTAGTAAAGGAAATTTCTGTTGAGGAAGTGGCAGAAATAACGACCAAAAACTCTAAGGATTTGCTTGGTATATAAAAATTTTTTATGCTTGACTTTACTGGGCTTTTGAGAGATAATAGATACTAATGGTTGATCAAATAAACCGGCTAAAGGCCGTTGTTTTTTATGGAAAAAAGTAAGAAACAAGATTCATGGTCTGCAATTGGTTTCGCATGGGAGTTGGGATATTCAATTTCTATCCCACTTGCAGTTTTTACTCTGGGAGGAAGAATATTGGATAAAAAACTTGAAACATCTCCGTGGTTGCTTTTAGCAGGATTGTTTATTTCAATTATAGTTACGTTCTACATCGTTTATCAGAAATTGATGGCGATAATCAATGATCAAGAATCCTCAAATAAAGACTTAAAAGATAATAAAAAAGAATAAAAAAATAATGGAGATTTCATTATCAGCAGAATCACTCTTTCACATTGGCAGTTTCCCGATTACTAACACACTAGTGATGACTTTTTTGCTTAGTACGCTGATTATAATTACCTCGCTTGTTTTACGGAATAAGCTTAAGCTTATTCCGCGTGGTTTTCAAAATGTTTTTGAATATATAGTCGAGGCTATTTTAGACTTGGTAGACAGTGTGACACAAAACAGAGAACAGACAAAAAAATTTTTTCCAATTGTCACTACGATTTTTATATTTATCATCTTATCTAATTGGATAGAGATAATTCCTGGACTTGGAACTATTGGAATAAATGAAATTAACAAACATGGAGAAACAGTTTTAGTTCCATTTATCCGCAGTACTTCAGCTGATCTTAATGTTACTCTAGCTATAGCTCTTATTTCCGTTTTTACCATTCAATTCATGGGTATTGCTGCTATTGGTGCTGCTAAATATGCAGGAAAGTTTTTTGTAAACCCATTCCATAAGCCATATTTTATAGGAACATTTGTCGGAGGTTTGGAACTTATCAGTGAAATTGCAAAAATAATTTCATTCTCTTTTCGTTTATTCGGAAATATTTTTGCTGGAGAGGTGTTGCTTATTGTGATGCTAAATCTGGTTCCATATTTTGTACCACTTCCTTTTTTATTTTTGGAATTATTTGTCGGATTTATCCAGGCACTGGTTTTTGCAATGTTGACATTGGTCTTTCTGAAAATGGCAGTGACAGAAGTGGCACACTAAAATTGGTTAATTTTTTAATTTATAATCGAGCTTTATCTTTTCTCCCATAAGAGAGAAAGAAAAGATGATGCACGAATAAAAAGTATGGATGCAGAAGCAATGAAATCATTGGGTGCTGCTCTCGCAATCGGGCTGGGAGCAATTGGACCTGGCATTGGAATCGGACTTTTAGCTTCAAAAGCTATGGAGTCAATTGGGCGCAATCCGGAAGCTACCTCAAAGGTTCAGACAGCCATGATTCTGGCTATAGCCTTTACAGAAGCTATAGCTATTTATGCACTGGTTGTGGCTCTCATTATTAAATTTGTTTAATTGGTTTATAGTCAGCAGCTCGTAATATTGCGGGCTGTAAACTATCAACTAATAATTATAAAAATATGGAACTGTTAAATAATCTCGGAATTAACGCCAAACTGCTTATTGCGCAAATTGTTAATTTTTTAATATTGTTATTTGTATTGTATAAATTTGCTTATGGCCCAGTATTAAAATTGCTTGATGAAAGAACCAAAAAAATTGAAAGAGGCTTGAAAGATGCTGAAGATGCACAAAAAAAACTGTCTGAAATCTCTGGAAAGGAAAAAGAAATTTTGATTAAAGCTAAAAAACAAGCTCAAGAAATTGTAGCTAAAGCAGAAGAAATAGCCATAAAAAATAAAGAGGAAATAATTGCTTCTGCTAAAGAACAATCAGAGAAAATTATAGCCGATTCGAACAGAAAAATTGAATCAGAAAGGACACTAATGTTCCAGGAAATAAAAAAACAGGCGGCAGAACTAGTTGTGGCTGCGACAGAGAAAATTATTGATGAGAAAATGAATTATGAAAAGGATAAGAATTTAATAGAAAAGGCACTAAAATAAAATGAAAGCTACAATTCAGCAATATGCTAAAACATTATCGGAGATTACAGCAGATAAAACTGAAAAAGAAATCAGCGGTATTGTTGCGCATTTTGCTGAAATTCTGAAAAAAGAGGGACAATTTAAAAATATACAAAAAATAATTGAAAAATTCTCTGAATTTTATAATTCAGAACATGGAATCGTGGAAGTAAGCGTCACCACGAAGTTTGGAATTCTGGGCAAAGAATTGAAAGATATTGAGGATTTTATAAAAAATAAATGCAAAGCAAAAAAAGTTATCATTAAAAACACTATCGATGAAAAAATAAAAGGAGGAATAATTATAAAAATAGGAGACGAAATTTTAGACGGAAGTGTATCCAGCAAATTGAAAAAAATTAAAAAAGTATTGAGTAATTAATTTTCATTTCATTATAAATAATATGAATAAAGATTTTATTGTAGAACAACTTAAAAAGCAGATAGAAAATTTTAAGGTCGAAATGCAAATTGAAAAAACCGGTAAAGTTATCGAAGTTAGTGACGGAGTCGCCCGCATTTCAGGGCTTAGCGATATCATGGCTTCAGAAATGGTTGAATTTCCCAATGGAGAAATCGGTGTGGCTCTTAATCTTGAAGAAGACTATGTAGGTGTCATGATTTTAGGAAGCTTCTCTGGAATTAAAGAGGGGGATGAAGTAAGGGCTACTGGCAAAGTACTTTCTATTCCTGTTTCCGATTTTATGGTTGGTCGTGTTATTAATTCTCTGGGGATGCCCATGGATGGTAAGGGCGATATCAGGGCTGAAAAATATTATCCAGTTGAAAAAATTGCTCCCGGAGTTATAACCAGAAAATCAGTCAATCAGCCTGTTCAGACGGGAATAAAAGCCATTGACGCTATGATTCCTATTGGACGTGGACAACGCGAACTTATTATCGGTGATCGCCAGACCGGAAAAACAGCCATTGCTATTGATACTATTATCAACCAAAAGGGGCACAATATGAAATGTATTTATGTTGCGATTGGTCAAAAAGAATCAAAAATTGCCAGGATTGTTGGTGAGCTTGAAAAAAGAGGTGCTATGGAATATACCACAGTTATTATAGCTGGTGCATCAGACAGTGCAGCGCTTTCTTATATTGCTCCTTACTCGGGGTGCGCATTGGGAGAATATTTTATGGATAAAGGTGAGGATGTGCTGATAATTTTTGATGATCTTTCTAGGCACGCTTGGGCTTATCGACAAGTTTCTCTTATCTTAAAACGTCCGCCGGGACGTGAAGCTTATCCTGGTGATGTTTTTTATCTGCATTCACGTCTCCTGGAAAGAAGTGCGAAACTTAATGATGATTTTGGCGGAGGAAGCTTGACAGCGCTGCCTATTATTGAAACGCAGGCTGGGGATGTTTCAGCCTATATTCCGACCAATGTTATTTCCATTACTGACGGGCAGATTTTTTTGGAATCAGATCTGTTTTATAAAGGTGTAAGGCCGGCACTTAACATAGGAATTTCAGTTTCACGTGTTGGTTCATCTGCGCAGATTAAAGCTATGAAAAAAGTAGCTGGAAAATTGAGATTGGATTTGGCGCAATTCAGAGAGCTAGAAGCTTTTGCCCAATTTGGATCCGATCTCGATGAAAAAACAAAAGCACAAATCGAAAGAGGATTAAGAACAATCGAAATTGTTAAACAAGGGCAATATGAACCGATGGCTGTCGAACACCAGGTTGCAATTTTGTATGCGTTGACTAATGGATTTTTAGATGATGTGGCTGTCGAAAAAGTAAAAGAATGGGAAAATGGTTTCCATAAGTATTTAGATGCGCAGGCTAAAAATTTAATCAAATTAATTGAAGATAAAAAAGAATTAACAGAGGAAGTTATAAATGCGCTTGAGAAAACGATTAAAGAATTTAAAGAAATCTATCAATAATACAATAAAATGCCTAGCTCAAAAGACATAAGACGTCGAATAAAATCAATAAATTCTACAAGGAAAATAACCCGTGCCATGGAGATGGTTTCTGCTGCCAAAATGCGTAGGTCTGTGGCTAGCGTGCTTAATGTCAGACCCTATGCGCATGCTGCTTGGAGTGTTCTGACCAATTTAGCTAGAGCTTTTGAATCTTCCAATACAAAAGGGTTTTTGGATGTACGTGAAGTAAGAAGCATATTAATGGTGGTTATTGCTTCTGATAGAGGTCTATGCGGATCTTTTAATACGCAAATATCTAAAAAAATAAAAGAAGAAATTTCAAATCCAGAGAGGTTGAAGATTAACAGGTTTGGAAATAGAAAAATAGAGTCAATAATCAAAAATGAAGATTTAAAAATTGATTTTATAACCGTCGGAAAGAAAGGAGAGAATATAGTACGCAAATTGCGCAGGGATATAATTGCTTCTTTCACTGACGCAGGAGCTTTTGCTAAGGTTGGAGACATAGAACCTCTTTTTAAAATCGTAGCTAATGATTATTTGGCGAAAAAGTATGACAAAATAGTTGTGGTTTATACTGATTATGTTTCTACAATTATACAAAGGACGTGCATACGTCAGGTGTTGCCTATTTCTAAAGTTGATATAGAAAAACAAATCGCGGAAATGGATGTGCTAGCCAAAGAGTATGGCTTAGAAGAACCAATTTTGGAATATAAAATTGAACCAAGTCCCAGGGAAGTTCTGGAGTTTATATTGCCACGCCTTATTGAAATGCAGCTTTTTCATGCAATTTTGGAATCACAAGCTTCAGAACAAAGCGCGCGGATGATGGCCATGAGGAATGCTAGTGATGCGGCGGCAGAAATGTCTGAAGATCTGACTTTAGCATACAATCAGATAAGACAAGGAAAGATTACACAGGAAATAGCGGAGATCAGCGCAGGAAGAGCGGCGTTAGAGTAATTTATTTTTTGCTATAAATAATTTTAATTTTTTATATTATGAATAAAGGAAAAATCAATCAAATAATTGGGCCAGTAGTGGATGTGGAATTCTCTGGAGAAATTCCGGCAATTTATGACTCGTTGGAAATAACTCTTAGTAAAGATAGCAAATTAGTGTTAGAAACTGCTCAGCATTTGGGTGGCAACAAAGTCCGTGCTGTGGCTATGGGTGCGACGGAGGGTCTTAAAAGAGGCATGGAAGTAACCGCAACTGGCGCACCGATTCAAGTTCCGGTTGGGCAAGAAACATTGGGGCGAATGTTTAATTTGCTCGGAGAAGCGATTGATGGAAAAGAAAATATCAAAAAGAAACAATCTTCTCCAATTCATCGTGATGCTCCTAAATTTTCTGAGCAGACTACGGAAGCGCAAATTTTTGAAACCGGCATAAAGGTTATTGATTTAATTTGTCCATTTGTAAAAGGTGGAAAAGTTGGATTGTTTGGAGGCGCTGGTGTAGGGAAAACAGTTGTAATTCAGGAACTTATCCGCAATATTGCCCAGGAACACGGAGGATTTTCAGTTTTTGCCGGAGTTGGAGAAAGAACACGCGAGGGCAATGATCTTTATCATGAAATGAAAGATTCGGGTGTACTTAATAAAACAACTTTAGTGTTTGGCCAAATGAATGAACCACCAGGAGCTCGTCAGAGAGTTGCACTTTCGGCTCTGACTATGGCCGAATATTTCCGGGATAAAGAAAATAAAGATGTTCTTTTGTTTATTGATAATATTTTCCGTTTTACACAAGCTGGTAGCGAAGTCTCAGCTCTTTTAGGAAGAATTCCTTCAGCTGTAGGATATCAGCCAACACTGGCAGAAGAAATGGGAAAACTTCAAGAAAGAATTACTTCCACTAAAAATGGATCAATTACATCTGTGCAGGCAGTTTATGTTCCAGCTGATGACCTAACGGATCCAGCACCAGCAACGACTTTTGGTCATTTAGATTCGACAGTTGTACTTTCAAGAGGTCTCACTGAACTTGGAATTTATCCAGCAGTTGATCCTCTTGATTCAAGTTCAACAATATTAGATCCAAACATAGTTGGGCAGGAACATTATGATGTGGCTCGCGGAGTACAGAGAGTTTTGCAAAGATACAAAGATTTACAGGATATTATTGCAATCTTAGGCATGGAAGAACTTTCTGATGAAGATAAAATTATGGTTACTCGGGCCAGAAAAATACAGAAATATCTTTCACAACCATTCTTTGTGGCCGAACAATTCACTGGTGCCAGTGGGAAATATGTAAAATTATCAGATACTATTAAAGGATTTAAAATGATTTTAAGCGGAGAGCTGGATGATATTCCTGAGCAGGATTTTTATATGAAAGGAGATATAGCTGAAGTCAAAAAGCAATAATTTACTAATATGAAAATAAATTTTAAAATTATAACTCCAGAGAAAATTGTCTATGAAGATGAAGTTGACCAAGCAACAATGCCAGTGTCTGATGGAGAGATTACAATTCTTCCCAATCATCGTAGCTATATAGCTTCTCTTAAACCCGGAGAAATAAGGCTAAAAATGGGAAAAAATGAAAAATTTCTGGCAACTTCAGGAGGTTTTATTGAATTTAATAAAAATACACTTGTTGTATTAGCCGATACGGCTGAACGCGCTTCAGAAATAGATCTCCAGCGCGCTGAAGAAACGGCCAGAAAAAGAGCAGAAGAACTTAAGAAAGAAAAAGTTGCTATGAGCGAAATTGAATATGCACGAATAGCATCTTTAATTGAAAAAGAACTGGCACGTGTCAAGGTTGCTAAAAAACATCGTAGCAGGCAAGGAATGAAAATTAACTAAACTTATAAAATATTTTTTTAAAAAATATGAAAACACTATTTAAATTTAAAAATACACACCATTGTGAAGCAGTGGTTTTATCATGCATAGATTTCAGGTTCTGGAAAGAAACTGCTGAATTTATTGAAAAAGAGCTAAATATTAAAAGTTTTGATTTTCCCTCACTACCTGGATCAGCTAAAGCCATCAATGAAAGCCAGGAAGGAGACATTGTTTCACAATGTATCAACGTGCCGGTTGAGCTGCATCATGTAAATAAAATTATTATTATCAATCACGAAGACTGTGGCGCCTATGGCGGGTCAAAAAAATTTGCAGGCAATGCTGATGCTGAACAAGAATTCCATATATCTGAGCTCCAAAAAGCCAAGGAAAAATTAGTTAGCAAATATGCAGATAAAGAAATATTTTTAGTATATGCTGCATTGGACAGCGAAAAAGAAAATATTGAATTTATAATAGTAAAATAAAAAAATTATTCAAACATAAAATCCCTATTTAAATTAGGGATTTTGTGCCCGAAGAGAGACTCGAACTCTCATGGCTTGCGCCACACGATTTTGAGTCGTGCGTGTATACCAATTTCACCACTCGGGCATTATTTAAGCCATAATAACTTCTTAATGATAGATATTTGAAAGTCATTTGTCAATGTGATAATATTAGGTTATGGCTAAAATAATTTCACTCATAAATCAAAAGGGCGGAGTAGGAAAAACCACGACAGCGATCAATATCGCAACTTACCTAGCAAGTGCTGGAAAACTGGTACTTTTGGTCGATCTTGACCCTCAAGGAAATGCTTCATCAGGCCTAGGTATTGATGTACGCAATCTTAATAAAGGTTTATATAATTCTCTGGTTGGCGGAGAACATCCAAGGAATATAATTATAAAAGCAGAAGGTTCTGGACACGATATCTTGCCATCCTCTCAGGATCTAGCAGGTGCAGGTATTGAATTAGTAAATTTTGATAATAGGGAATTCAAGCTCTATGATGTTCTTAGACAGATTCGCACTGATTATGATTATATTATTATTGATAGTCCGCCAAGCCTAGGATTGCTTACAATTAACGGACTTGTTGCAAGTGATGAAATTTTAATTCCAGTTCAAACGGAATACTATGCCTTGGAAGGTTTAAGTCAGTTATTGCAGACAATTGAATTGGTACAAAAACATTTGCAACCAAATCTAAAGATAATGGGTGCTGTGCTTACCATGTATGACAAGCGCAATCGTTTAGCTAAGCAAGTTGTTAGAGAAATGCGCAATCATTTTCCAGGGCATGTTTTCGATAGTGTAATCCCAAGGAGCGTCAGGTTAGCTGAAGCTCCAAGTTATGGAAAATCAATTTTGAATTTCGACAGTCTTTCAAAGGGGGCGAGATCTTATAAAAATTTAGTCAAAGAAATTTTAGAAAAAGAAGAAAAAAATAGCAAAAAATTTACAATATAAATATAAAATTTAGAAAATATATTATGGTACAACAATTTGGTTTGGGGAGAGGGCTTTCTTCGCTTATTCCTAACAAACAATCTAGGCCCAAAAATATGGAAGAATTTTCTGGAACTATTTCTAGTCCAGCGGTTGATTCAATTCGGGGAGATAAATATATAGTTGAAGTAGATATAAATCAAGTAATTGCTAATCCTTACCAGCCGAGAATGCAATTTGATGACGATAAGTTAGAAAATTTAGCACAATCTATAAAGATACATGGCATAATACAGCCCCTAATTGCTACTAAAAAAGAAAATTACTATGAAATTATTGCTGGGGAGCGAAGATTCCAGGCTGCTCATAAAATTGGGCTTAAAAAGATTCCAGTTATTTTGCGTGAAGCCGATGAACTTCAAAAACTTGAATTGGCAATTGTAGAAAATGTGCAACGCCATGATTTGAATCCAATTGAAGAAGGAATTGCTTACCAAAAATTAAGTGATGAATTTCAGATGGGGCAGGAAGAAATTGCCACGAAAATAGGTAAAAGCCGTAGCTTAGTAGCTAACAAGATTAGGCTTTTAAGTCTCCCAATTGAAATTCAGAAAGGTTTAGTGGAAGGAAAAATAAATGAAGGTCATGCCAAAGCAATTTTGTCAATTGAAAATTCTGAAAAACAGCGGGCTTTATATGAACTAATTCTCAAAAATAATTTAACAGTTAGGCAAATTGAAGATAAAAGCCGGGAAGTTTCAGTTAGATCACATAAGCGGGTTGTTTCAATCGATCCGCAGATTAAACAATTGGAAAATAGGCTGGTAGAAATATTGGGCACGAAAGTTAAAATTTCTAAGGCCGGCGACGGCGGAAAAATCGTCATTGAATATTATTCCAAGGAAGATCTAGAAATACTTCTAGAAAAACTTTCACAAAGAAAATAAAAAATTATTATTTAACACGTTAAGTAACAAAATCAAAAACAATCCTACGCAGGGTTGTTTTTTGTAATCTATTTTATAATATTTTCTTTCCGTAGTTCTCTCCTGATGTGCGATTTAGCGACGGTAGTTTTTACAAATTTCAGCCAGTCCTGATTGGGATTTTTGCGATCCTTAGAAGTCAAAATTTCTAAAACGTCTCCATTTTTGATTTTATAATCCAGCGGAACCATATTGCCATTAACTTTAGCACCTGTAGCATGATTACCTATTTCTCCATGAATAGCATAAGCAAAGTCAATAGGTGTTCCTTCTTCAGGCAGGTCTATTATGTCACCTTTAGGCGTAAAGGCAAAAATATGGTTTTTAAAAAAATCAATTTTTAGACTTTGCATAAATTCTTCATCATCGCGTCCTATTTCATTTTGCCATTCACGGAGTTGTTTGACCCATTCAACTTCCTTTTCTGGAATTACCTCTTTCTTTTTAAACGTTATATAATCTTTCCAGTTCTTTTTCTTTTTTTGCTCGCTGTAAATCCAATGAGCAGCTATTCCGAATTCTGCTTCATTATGCATTTTTAGTGTCCTAATCTGTACTTCAATTATTTTTCCATCTGGTCCGAAAACTGTAGTGTGAATAGATTGGTAACCGTTAGGCTTTGGCAGGGAGATGTAATCCTTGATTCGTCCAATCATTGGGCGGTATTTTTTGTGTACTATACCTAAAACTTCATAACAGTCGGCAATTTCAGAAACTATAATTCGTACAGCAACTAAGTCATGAATGCGACTGATATCCATGTCATATTTTTTAAGCTTTAGAAAAAGACTGTAGAGGCTTTTAGCTCGCCCATCTATTTTTATTATATTTATCCCTTCCTTCTTTATCTCTTCGCTGAGTTCACTAATGGCCTGGTAGACATATTTTTCTTGCTGTTTATAATTTTTTTCTTCTAAATTCTTTACTAATGTAAAATTTTCATTATCAAGGTATTCAAAAGCAAGATCCTGAAGTCTGCTTTTAATATCTCCCATCCCAAGCCGGTTGGCTATTGGTGCGAAAACTTCCATGGTTTCGCGGGCAATACGTATTTGTTTTTCCGAAGGATTATATTTAAGTGTCTGCATATTATGCAAACGGTCAGCCAATTTGATTATTATTACCCGGATATCAGTAGCCATTGCAATAAACATCTTGCGTAAATTTTCCAGAAAATATTCCTCATGAGATCCACGCAGCTTTATTTTTCCTAATTTTGTGATTCCATCAATCATTCCAGAAATTTCTCTGCCAAAAATTTTTTCAATTTCATCCAATGTCACTGGTGTATCTTCCGGAACATCATGAAGTAATCCAGCAGCAATGGTCTTTGAACCCATACCTATTTCTGCCAGTATTTTTGCTACTGCAATGGGGTGCTGTATATATTCTTCACCACTGCGCCTCTTTTGTCCCAAATGCGCCTTGCTGGCAAAGTTAAAAGCCTTAGTTATTAATTTAACTTTTTCTTCTGTAGGATCCCTAAGAATGCTTAAAATATCTTTTAAAATTAACGGTTTCATTTTTTATATGAATTTAATTGATATATATAGTATAAATAAGCAATAAACAAGTGGCAAGTTTTAAAATTAAAATCCGCTGGTTGCGGATTTTAATTTACTTTTCAAATTTGCATCCCTTGCCAGAACACTTAATTTTTCCCTTAGCAGCAAAGGCAAGTGGTTGTCCGCAATTAGGACAAAAATCACCTGTAGGTTTATTCCACATGGCAAAATCACACTCCGGATATTTATTGCATCCATAAAATATTTTTCCATTTCTAGATTTACGGGCTACTATATCTCCAGTTTTGCACTTAGGACATTTCAATCCTGTTTTTTGTTCTATTTTCATTATATTTTTGCATTCAGGATATTTTGAGCATCCTAAAAAAGATCCAAATCTCCCTCGTTTTACTACCATTAAAGCTCCGCATTTATCGCAAATAATCCCGGAGTTTTTCTCATCTTCTTTTTTTTCTTCTTCTGTTTTCCCTGTATATTTACAGGTTGGAAAATTAGAACAGGCAATAAATTTTCCAAAGCGTCCAAATTTTATAATCAAATCTCCTCCACATTCGGGGCATTTCTGATCAATTTTTTCTTCCTTTTTTTCAACCGTTTCTATTTTAATTTCTAAGTGGCTATGGAAAGGTTCATAAAATTCACGGATTATTGGAACCCACTGCCTCTGCCCTTCGGCAATTTCGTCAAAATCCTTTTCAATGGTAGCAGTAAAATCTATGCTGACTATTTCTGGAAAATGTTCAACTAAAATGTCGTTAACTAGTAAACCAATTTCCACAGGATATAATCTTTTTTCCTCGTTCTTTTCTACGTACTTACGTTCAATTATGGTAGAAATTGTCGGAGCATATGTAGAAGGCCTACCTATTCCATTTTCCTCTAAGACTTTTACTAGCGTTGCTTCATTATATCTTGGAGGAGCAGAAGTAAATTTTTGTTGGGTTTCAATTTTTTTAATATCCAAAATATCCCCCTCTTTGAGTTTAGGTAAAAACGATTCTGCTTTCGCAGCTTTTCCATTATAGACTTTCATAAATCCATCAAAAACTATAATTGAACCAGTTGCCTTAAACAAATAATTATTTTTTATTCCCTTTGCTTCAATATCAACTTTAACTGAATTTAATTTGGCACTTTGCATCTGACAAGCAATGGTACGATTCCAAATTAAACGATATAATTTGTATTGGCTTGATTCCAGATCCGACTCAAGTTTATCAGGAGACGTTTCTAGGTTTGTCGGACGTATGGCTTCATGTGCTTCTTGTGCTGACTTAGATTTATTTTTATAATAACGCGGGCTTGAAAGTGAATATTTCTTTCCAAATTTTTTTTCAATTACTTTACGTGCACTCACGAGTGACTCCAATGACAAATTCAAACTATCAGTTCGCATGTAGGTAATATATCCCTGTTCGTAAAGTTTTTGCGCGGTGGCCATAGTTTGTTTAGCGGAAAAACCAAAATTATTGATAGCTGCCTGTTGTAAAGTCGAGGTCGTGAATGGTGCAGCTGGATTGCGCAAGGTTTCTTTTTCTTCAACAGAGAAAACAGCGAATTTTGCCTGATTTATTTCTGTAGCAATTTCTTCAGCTGATTTTTTATCAGTGATTATGCTCTTTTTTGTCTTATAATCTCCGGCGAAAAGCTTCAGGGTTACATTTTCTTCTATTTTATTGCCATTCTTTTCCGTAAGGTTGGCATCAAACTCTTGTTTTTCGTTATGTTTCTGCAACTTTGCATTAATAGTCCAAAATTCTTCTGCTTTAAATTTTTCTATTTCCCTTTCACGTTCCACGATTAATCTTAAGGCCACTGATTGCACGCGTCCAGCGCTTAAACCCCTGCGTATTTTTTTCCAAAGAAACGGAGAAAGTTCATAACCGACCAAGCGGTCAAGCACGCGGCGCGCCTGCTGTGCATCAACGAGGTTTAAATCTATTTTTCTGGGATTTTGCAGAGCTTTTTCTATAGCGCTCTTAGTAATTTCATGAAAGACAATTCTGGAATATGGTTTTTTATTTTTATTTTCTAAATCTAAAGCCTCAACCAGATGCCAGGAAATTGCTTCTCCTTCTCGGTCTTCGTCAGATGCTAAAATTATTTCTTTAGCTTTGACAGAGGCCTTTTTAAGTTCAGTTACTTTTATGCGCGACTTAGTCGGAATAATATAATGAGGAGCAAAATTATTTTCAATATCAATTCCCATTTCGCTTTTTGGCAAATCGCGAACATGGCCAAAAGATGATTTTACGGTGAATCCTTTACCTAGAAATTTTGAAATCGTTTTGGCTTTAGTAGGTGACTCTACTATTACAAGTTTCATTTATTTTTTTAAATTATAATTTTATATACTGCTGTCCTCCTATATTTTTCACTAACCCTTTTATTTCTAAAAGAGAAAGTGTAGAAGAAACTGTCGCTGTTTCAAGTTTAGTCAGTTTAGTTATTCTGTCAATATATATTTTTTCATGCGACAGTACGGAAAGTATATTTTTTTCTTCTTCTGTCAGTTCTAAATTTATTTTTTCTGTAGCCGGTTTAATATCTTGTTCTATTCTTAATTCACTTAAGATATCAGTAGCGCAGGATACTAATTTAGCTCCCGATGATTTTATCAGCATATGTGTGCCTGCTGACTGCGGAGAGAAAACTGATCCCGGTACAGCAAAAACTTCGCGATTATAATCTAGTGCCAGATTAGCAGTAATAAGGCTGCCGCTTTCTAAAGCAGCTTCAATCACAAGTGTACCCAAACTCATTCCGGCCATAATCCTGTTGCGTGCCGGAAATGTCCAATTGGCTGCCTGGGTTTTCATAGCGAACTCACTAATAAGTAGCCCATCATTTTCTATTATATCTTGTGCTAGTTGGAAATTAGAACGCGGATAAATACTTTCTGCATCTAAGCTGTTACCTAACACTGCAATAGTTTTTCCTTTAGCATCAAGCGCGCCCTGGTGAGCAGCAGAGTCAATGCCAAAAGCTAGCCCGCTGACTACGCAAATTCCATTATTAGCTAAATCTCTGGCAAATACTCTTGTAACTCGACTTCCATATTCTGTCAATTTACGCGAACCGACAACAGCCACCATTGGAAGTTTAAGGCAATTTAAATTACCTTTCATGTATATAAGGTAAGGGCTGTCAGGTATTTGCTTGAGAAGTTCCGGATATTCTTCGTCTTGAATAGTGAAAACCTTTACGTTTTCTTTTTTAAGCTTATCCCACTCCTCATTTGGATTTATATTTGGGCGCTGGGTAACAATTTTTTCGGCTACTAATTCGCCGATGCCGGATTTAACCAAGGAAGAAAAATCGGCTTCCCAGACTATTTCCGAGGAATTGAAAAAATTCATGAGCTGTTTCAGTTTCTTGCATCCGAGCCCGTCAATTTTATTTAAAGCGTTTAAGTACTTCATTATTTAAAAATTTTCGACAAAAACTTTTTTATTTCTTTTAAAACTTTCTCAATTTTTTCTTTTTCTTTATCGGAAAATTTTTGCAGAACAAAATCCTCAGCAGGCAAATTTGTGTTTGTTCCAATGCCAATTCTAATCCTTTTAAATTTCTGTGTGCCGAGGTTGTCAATGATATTTTGCACGCCATTATGTCCAGCTGAAGAGGAATCTTCTGCGAGGCGGTATTCTCCAAGCGCAATATCTTTGTCGTCATGGATAACCAAAATATCATCAGCAGACAATTTATAAAAATCCAAAATTTTGCGTAATGCTTCACCAGAAAGATTCATGAATGTTTGCGGTTTCACTAAAATAACTTTTTCTTTTGCAGAAATTTCAGCGTTGAATTTTTTATTAAATTCAAATTCAGGGAAAGCCAGTTCTTCTTTAAAATTATCCAGAAATTCAAAACCTATGTTATGACGTGTTCCTAAATATTTTTTGCCGTGATTTCCTAGGCCTATGATAATTTTCATAATTATTTATTTGGTATTATTTATATAAAAAATTTCTTGTTTATCTTCAGCATTTTCCAAATCCTGCATCGTATCTTCCTCGTATTTATAAATATTAGCCAAGTCACTACCTAATGTAATTATAATATCATATGCGGGAGTTGTCGTATCTATAGGTTCATTGGATAAAGTTGCAGGCAGTTTTTTAATAAGTTCATCTAGTGTAAATATTTTTATACCATTTGAATTATCTGTTATTTTTGTTTGTGAAACTACTATATCTTGTGATTTTTGTATATAGTAAACATTTTTTATATTTAATTTTTCAGTCAATAAATTTTTAATTTTTGTATTTAATTGACTTTCTCCACTGTTATTTATGATACCTATTTTAGCTTTTTCTTCAACTATTGCATCCTGACGTTTTTTAAGTTCATCTAAATTAAAAATATTTTTTTCTAAATCATGGATCTCGCTATAATTTCCGATGCGAGGTATGAGTATAAAAGCTGAAGCGTTTCCTAATGTTACATGGGATACTTTCAATAAGCTATCTTTTTTCCAAGCATCTGCAACTATATTATTGATGTTTTGCATATCAACTTCCTGGCTAAGCTTTATAAATCCATCAATATCTTCAAAAGTAATATCTGTTTTAATACTTTCTTCAAGTGTGTTAAGGATATTATTAAGCGTTATAACATTAAGAAGTGTTTTTACAGAAAATAATTTATTTTTCACCGCTTGGATAACTTGCTGTTGTCTTTTAGCTCTGCCAAAATCACCTTCAGGATCGCCATGTCTTTGGCGAACATACTTCAGAGCAGTTTCTCCGTCTAAAACATGAAAACCCTTGGATAATGAGAATGTTTCATAGCTATAATTTTGTCCAGGATATTGGGTGTCGTAAATGTCTCGCTGGGAAATTATGTTTATTCCGCCAATCTGATCGATAATTTTCTTGAATCCTTCAAAATTAATTACTAAATAATAATTTAATTCAATTCCTGTAATTTCTTCGACAGATTTTTTTATGATATTGACTCCCTCATTCATCTTTATCCCAATTGGATAAAGACTGTTTATTTTCGCGTGGGATTGCGTGTCCGGGATCTTAACATAAAGGTCGCGCGGCAAAGAAAACATGGCTACTTTTTTATTTTTCGTATCAACACTCATAATAATAACCGTATCAGTAAGATTTCCCCCGGGCTTATGCTCTCCTGCCGTTCCCAATAGTAATATATTTATACGTCCATTTTCTTCTCCTTTTAATTGATTATGACTACTTGGAATAATTGGAGAAATAATTGCACGTGCATATTGCGACAAAGTTTTTTTCTCTGCAGAAAAATATTCCGAATTGATTTTTTTACTTATAGTATATGTTTTCCAAGAGAAGTATAATCCGTATGATACTGAAAATATTAAAACTAAAACTGCCAATAAAGCAATGCTTTTTTTAAATATAATTATTGTACGAAATTCTTTTTCCTTTTTATCCATAACTTCAGATTCATCGCAGGAAATAAAAACTTCTTCCTTGCCCTGATTATTGCGAGTATTATTTTTTAAGCATTTTAGTGAATTTTGAGAATCTTTAAAAAGATTTCTTTTAATGCTATCCATAGAGAAAGGGCAACAAAAGGTATTAATATGTGTTAATGATAGCCCAATAAAAGGCTAAATGTCAAAAAATACTTATTTTAAGCTATAAAACAACCCTTGCATTAAGCAAAAATACGTGCTATTATTGCTTTGTTTTATCCTCTAAAAACGCTATTTATTTGGTGTTTATTAGCTAGTATGAAATAATCTTTTAATAATTTATGAATTATCAGAACAATATAAAAATCGAAAACAATGAAGAAATATACGGTGTTGGCAATTTTCTTTGGGAAGTTATAAAAGTATTTTTTTGGGCACTGGTAATCATTGTTCCTATTAGGGTATTCCTTTTTCAGCCATTTTTTGTGCAAGGCGCAAGTATGCAACCAAATTTTGAAAATGGAGATTATCTTATTATAAATGAACTAGGCTATAAAGAAACTGATATAAAGGTTGCAGGTGTTAGCGTTCTTTCGGCAGGATCTTTCAAGGAATTAAAACGATATGATATTGCTGTATTTCGTTATCCTTTAAATCAAAAACAATTTTTTATTAAGCGTGTGATAGGACTTCCCGGAGAGAAGGTGAAAGTTGAAAATGGCAAAATCAGAATATATAACGATAAAAATCCAGAGGGGTTTATTCTTGATGAAAGCGAATATCTTTCTCAGACTGTTTTTACTGTAGGTGATTCAGAGGTTAAATTAGAGCAAGATCAATATTTTGTATTGGGAGATAATAGAAAAGCCAGCTATGATTCACGTGCATGGGGCGCTGTTCATAAAAGCGATGTAATCGGCAAGGTTTTTATTAGGGCATGGCCAATTTCAAAAGCTGAAATATTATAGCATTAATATTTATCTTTAATTTTTAGAAAAATATGTTGAAAAGAAAGAAAACCAAAAGGACTATTAAAAAAAAGAAAAGTAAAAATGCATCATTAAAAAAATCAGTTAGTTCATCTAAGAAACAGAAAAGTCAAAAAATAGAGGAAGAAATTTTAATGCAGCCACCAAGAGGCATGCGTGATTTGTTGCCTGGCGATCAATCATATTGGAATCAGCTTAGGCGTGTGCTTTCCAGGATAGCACTCGAATACGGATTCGGGAGAATAGACACTCCTATTGTTGAATATGCTAATCTTTTCATACGTTCAATTGGCAAGGGAACCGATATTATAGATAAAGAAATGTATATCTTTAACACTAAAGGAGGAGACCGTGTTGCCCTAAGACCCGAAATGACAGCTAGCATAGGACGTGCTTATATACAGCACGGTATGAATGTTCTTTCAAAACCAGTAAAATTATTTTCAACTGGACCAGTATACCGTTATGACCGTCCACAAGAAGGTCGCTATAGGGAGCATTTTCAAGCTAATTTCGATGCATTTGGCGAGCAAGATCCGATTCTTGATGCTCAGATTATTCAATTAGCACACCGCATTATTACAACGCTTGGTATTAAAAATGTTCAATTTCAAGTTAATTCTATAGGTTGTCCAAAGTGTAGAAAGGAATATCAAGAACTTTTAGTAGCTTATTTTGAATCCAAGAAGCAGAAATTATGTCAAAATTGTAAAAAAAGATTAGAAACAAATCCATTGCGCATTCTAGATTGCAAGGAAGATAAATGCATTCAGGTTGCATCGACTGCTCCCCAATCAGTTGATCGTTTATGTAGTGAATGCCGGGTACATTTTAAGAGTCTTTTGGAATATTTAGATGAATTGGATTTGCCATATGTTATTAATCCGCGTCTCGTAAGAGGCCTTAGCTATTATACAAAAACTGTATTTGAAATTTGGTCTGGAGATGAAGAACAGAGAAAATATTCTTTAGGTGGAGGAGGAAGATATGATTATTTAATAGAGGAATTTGGAGGTGAGCACACTCCTGCTGTTGGGTTCGGAATTGGAATGGATAGGATCATATTTGAAATGAAAAGAGTACATGCAAAAATGTACATAGAACCAAAACCACGCGTATTTCTGGCACAGCTTGGTGAGTTAGCGAAGAAAAAAAGCCTTAAAGTATTCGCTGAATTGCAAAAAAATAGTATTCTTACAGCCGAAAGTTTTGGTAGGGGAAGTCTAAAATCACAACTCAGATTAGCTGATCGTTTGGGTGTTGAAATCACTCTTATTGTTGGGCAAAAAGAAGCACTTGACGAGACAATAATAGTTAAAGACATGGTGAGTGGTACGCAAGAAACCGTGACTAAAGAAAAATTAATAACAGCTGTTAAGAAAATTTTGAAAAACAATGTAATTGTTTCGCATGAAGGAGAATAATTAAATCTTTTAAGAAATCAGAAAAATTATAATTTAATGCAAAAGTATTGATAGTTGTTCAATGTTTTTTATAGGGGTTGAACTTATTTATACTACATGATAAATTATATATAAGTATATTTGGTTAAAATATAGAGAGGAGGAATTTATGATAGAAGTTAGAAAAAAAGACAAAGAAACTGCAGAAAGTCTGATGAGGAGATTTTCTCGCCGCATCCAACAAAGCGGTATTTTAGTCCGTGCCCGTAAAACCAGATTCAGGTCTGAAGAAAAGAGTAAACCAGAAAAAAGACAAGAAGCTTTGTACAAAGTTAAAATAAGAAAAGAAATTGACAAATTAAAAAAGCTTGGAAAGTTTGATGATGAAGCTTTGAAAAATATCAAGCGTAAAATGAGCGAATAAAGCTTATGAATCTAAAGGAAAAAATAACTTCAGATATTAAGAATGCAATGCTTTCTGGTGACACGGTTCGCAGAGACACGTTGCGTTTTTTGGATAGTGCTATAAAGAACTTTGAGATTGAAAAAAAGAAAAAAGACTCTGGACTAAGTGATGAAGAAATTTTGGAAGTTATTAGTCGTTCAGTAAAACAAAGAAAAGACAGTATTCAGCAATACATAAATGGTGAACGTCCGGAATTGGCCGAGAAAGAAAAAATGGAACTGGAAATACTAAAAACTTATATGCCGGAACAGATAAGTGAAGATGAAATTAGGAAAGCTGTTAAGGAAATTATTTCTATTATGGGTGCAGTTGGCGCATCTGAAATTGGAAAGGTGATGGGACAAGCTATGGCAAAACTTAAAGGTAAGGCTGATGGAAATATTGTAAAGAGGATTGTCAGTGAGGAATTACAATAGGTTATAAATATTCAATTTTATAAAAGCACCTCGACAATTCATTGGGGTGTTTTTATGTTTGCATTTTTTAATCTTAGCTGGTAGTATAACGATCTGACGGCATTGGTTAAAAAAGAACCTTAACATAAATTGATAAATAAAGCTATATTAAAGGGGGTAATTTTTATGCAAAGAAGGTCGCGAAAAACTGTGTTTGGTGGGATTTACATTGGAATTAAAGGGGGAGGAGATGCTAACACTAATGAAATTTTGTATAAAGCTCTTGTGGATGCAAATTTATCCACAGAACATGAACGCAAAGAATACAAAGGCACACCTATTAATGTGTGGAAAGTAACCTCATCCTTCGTAAAAATGTTGTATAAAAAGCAACATAATTTCAATCTCCTGTTTGTTGCTTATGAGGAAATCAATTACACGCTTCAAATTTTTAAATTCTTAGATCCGATTGTGCGGAAAAAAGCAAAACAGATGAAACTTGCCAAGGAATGTGAGAAAAAAAAGAGAGAAAAAAGCGAAGTGCAAAGAGCGCCATATTAAAACTTTCAGCAAAATATTTTCTTGAGGGGCAACACTAAATAGTGTCGCCCCTTTTTTCATATCTAAACTTGTCTTGACGGATATTTTTATAAGATTATAATGGACCAGGAACTGGATAAGCAGACAAAAAAATGAATAAAAAACTGAAACTAATTTTAATATTAGAAAATACCCCCCCGAGGGGTTTTTTATTTGTTTTTTAACAAAAATAATGTATAGGAGGATAAAATGACATCAAAGGAAATGAAGGAAAAAGAAGCATTTATGGGTATTGCCCTTAAGGAATTTTTAAAAGAGATAAAAAATTTAGGCTTTTCTGGGAGATGTTGGGGGACAAAGAGCAGTATGTTTAGGGGCAGCCATTGCACCTTTGGCTTCAAAGATGAAGCAGCTACTGTGTATATTAAAGATGGAAGAATCCATATTATTGAATACAGGGTATCTAATAAAAAGACAAAACTAGGAGTAAATATCAGAAAAATTCTTGAGTCAAAAAAAATATTTATTACTAAATAATTCTATTAAAAGGCTGGTGAACTAATCAGCCTTTCTAATTTGACAGAATATTTGATAAAAACAATTCTTTGACATAGAATTATACTAAGTATTAATAAAAATATAATTAGAAGCAAAAAGAATGAAACTCAAGTTAACAAAAATATGGCAATTTATGGTTGGATTTTTTGTTTTAATAATAATCGACCCATTTATCCACATATTAGGAGAAAAACTAATTGGATTTTCAGGAATGTTTTTGGCTGCTTTTATTATGGCGGTTTTATTTTTCATCTTAATAATTATGTGGATGAATTTTGTATCTGAAGCAAAAAAAAGGTCAGAGCGATTGAGGGGTGAATATAATGTAGCTATGAATATATCAAATCAAGATATTCGAATTAAAAATTATAACATATGGAAAAAAATTAGTAGTAAAAATAAGTTAATCATATTAATATCTGCTACCATTTTTATCATTATTATTTTATCTGCTTATTATTTTTATGTAAAACCAAGAAATGAGAAAAATATTTATAACGAATGTGTTTATGAGGTAAATAAGAATTCTAATGTCATTAAATTTCCATTAGCTGCTTCTATTCAAAAGCTTCAAATCGATGCTTGTGTGAAAGCGGGAGGTGTAAAAAATTATAGTAAAAATAAAAAAATATTTTTCCCTTTTGATTTAATTAATCCACCATCAGACAATAAAAAATAAATATAATTTTAAAATCATGAAAATATTAATTATTTATTATTCTCGAACAGGAACAACAAAAAAGATAGCTTTGGCGGTAGCTAAAAGAATAGGCGCAGAGGTTGAAGAAATAAAAGATACAATAAATAGGGATGGAATTAAAGGGTATCTTATTTCTGGACGTGATGCTATGCAAAAAAAGCTTACTATTTTAAAGCAATCTTTAAAAAATCCGGCCGAATTTGATCTTGTTATCATAGGAACACCAATTTGGGCCTGGAGTATTTCGGCTCCAGTGAGAACCTATATAACAGAGAAAAAAAATAGTTTTAAAAAAATAGCTATATTTTGTACGATGGGAGGATCGGGAGATGTTAAGGTTTTTTCAGAGATTGCAGAAATTATTGGCTTAAAACCAATTGCTACCTTAGCATTATTAACTAAAGATGTTGCGAGGGACAAATTTATTGAAAAATTAGAAAAATTTATTGCTAAAATTTAAGAAAAGTATTGAATTAAGATATGAAAACCAATATAGAGGTGAATAATATTACGAGCAATTTTGTTCAGATAAGTTTTATAAAATCTGTAGTGAAAAAAACTTTTAGTAGCTTGAATTATGGTTTCCTAAAAAACAAAAATATTATAATAAGTATAGCCATAGTTACGCCTAAAGAAATAAGAAAATTAAATAAGAAGTATAGGAAACGGGATGAAGTGACTGATATTTTGTCTTTTTCTGAATATAAAAACATAGAAAAAATAAAAAGAACCATAAAGGAAAAATCAGACGCAGAGCTATTTTTAGGTGAATTAATTTTGTGCTATGATTATATAAGGAAATATGTTCGTATGAATAATCTAAATTTAAATATGGAATTATCCGATGTTTTATCGCATGGGATATTGCATATTTTAGGCTTTAGACATGGAATAAAAATGTTTACTATACAAAATAAAATTAAAGATAATTTTAAATAATAAAAAATAAAAAATATTATGGAAGAGTGGAATAGGTTCAAAAAAAGCATGAAGCATGCCTTAGATGGATTATTTTACGCTGCTAAAAAAGAAAAAAATTTCCGTATAGAAATTATGGTAGCAGTTTTTGTAATGATCCTCATGTTTGCTCTCAATTTAAAGAGCTGGGAAATTATAGTGCTAATTTTAATGATTATGTGGGTTCTTGTTTTGGAATTAGTAAATACGGTTTTTGAGCGCGTAGTCGACATCTTAAAACCAAGAATCCATCCGTATGCGCGTCTTATAAAAGATCTCATGGCAGCGGTGGTGCTTATATCTTCCATAGTTTCAGTAGTCATTGGTGTAATAATTTTTTATCCTTATTTTAGCAATTTATTTTTTTCATAAACATGGCCAAGCTATTATTTGCTTTGCAATAAAGGTAATATTTATATATAATGAATCGCAGGGCAATATTAATATTAATAAAAGAATATTGTCGCTTAAGCTGTAAAATTACTATTTAGCTTAAAAATTATGTCCAGAGATAGAAATTCTATTATTGTAGGCATTGATATAGGTTCATCTAATATTCGAACTATTATATCCCAGCAATTAAAAGGAGAGGATCAGCTTCGTATTATTGGTGTTGGTTCAATCCCTTCTCTGGGTATGAGGAAAGGAGTCATTATTGATCCAGATGATGTTGCGAAATCAATAAATGAGTCAGTAGAAATGGCCCAAAATATGGCAGGAATTAAAATTAGAAAAGCTATTGTAAACATCGGAGGCTGTGACATTGAATTTCAAGATTCTAAGGGGGTTATTGCTATAGGTAGGGCTGATGGCGAAGTAGTAGAAGATGACATCAATAGAGTTATTTCTGAAGCCCAAAATATTTCATTGCCAATAAACAAGGAAATAGTTCATATAATTCCCCGAAAATATAGGCTTGATGATCAGGATAATATAAAAAATCCATTAGGCATGAAAGGAGTTCGTTTAGAGGTTGATGCTCTAGTTATTGAAAATAGCACTACTAATATAAAGAATATAAGTAAATGTTTATATCAGACAAATATTGAAATAGAGGATGTTATTTTAGAACCTTTATCTGCAGCAAAATCTGTACTTAGCAAGAAACAAAAGGAACTTGGCGTAGTGCTTATCAATATGGGAGGAGGTACAACATCTATGGCTGTATATGAAGAAGGAGATCTTATCCATACTGCAATTTTACCTATAGGAGCAGGACATATAACTAACGATATAGCAATTGGACTAAGAATTCCAATAGATATGGCAGAGAAAATAAAGCTTGAATATGGCAGCGCTGTTACTCGAGATATTAGCAAAAAAGAAGGAATAGATCTTGCACAAATAGGCTCCAATGAAGAAGGTATAATATCGCGTTATCATGTTGCAGAAATTATCGAAGCTAGACTTGAAGAAATATTTTTGTTAATAAAAAAAGAATTAATTTTAATAGGCAGATCAGAACTTCTTCCATCAGGTGCAGTTTTGGTCGGCGGAGGTGCTAAGATGGTACATGTCATAGATTTAGCAAAAGAAAAATTAGGACTTCCAGTCCAGGTAGGATTTCCATCAGGATTTGGAGGAATATTGGACAAAGTAGATGACCCTTCTTTTTCTACGGTGTTAGGTCTTGTTTTGTGGAATCAAGAGCAGAGAGAATATAAAGAAGGTGGATTATCTAATAAATTAAAAAAGCTCGATCCTTTTTCCAGTAAAGGTGGAGAAACTTTTGAAAGAATAAAAAATTTATTTGAAAAATTTCTGCCCTAGAGGCAAGAAGTATTTAAAATTGACTCTTGACATAAAATAGGTAATTGTGATAAATTAAATTACTAAAACAAATATAAAAATATTCCCATTCGTTAGTGTTTTGTGGGTTTTTTGTTAAATTAGCTATTTTAATGGGTAAATAAAAATAAAAGGTTGCATTTTCGGTTAAAAATAACTTTAAATTTATTTTGATTATTGGCTATAAGCCACTGATCACTAAAAAAATATGGCGGAAATAAAACCAGATATTGAAACATTTGCTAGGATAAAAGTTGTAGGAGTTGGAGGATCAGGAAATAACGCTATCAGTAGAATGATTGATTCTAAGATAAAGGGCGTTGAATTTGTTGCAATTAATACTGATGCGCAGGCTTTACATCATTCAAAAGCTTCAGAGAAAGTTCATATTGGGAAAAATCTAACCAAAGGTTTGGGTGCAGGAATGAATCCTGAGATTGGGCGTCAAGCAGCAGAAGAAAATAGAGATGAAATACAAGATGTTCTTAAAGGAGCTGACATGGTTTTTGTGACTTGTGGCTTAGGTGGAGGAACAGGTACTGGTGCAGCGCCTGTTGTTGCAGAAACAGCTAAAGAGCTCGGCGCACTTACTGTAGCAGTTGTAACAAAACCTTTTGCTTTTGAGGGAGCACAGAGGAGAGTTATTGGAGAAGAAGGACTGCAAAATTTAAAAGATAGGGTAGATACTCTTATAACAATTCCAAATGATAAACTACTTTCTATTATTGATCGTAAAACTACCCTGATTAATGCTTTTAGAATAGTGGATGATGTATTAAGACAAGGTGTACAGGGTATTTCAGATCTTATAACTAAGCCAGGAATTGTTAATGTAGATTTCGCTGACGTTCGCGCAATTATGCAAGATTCAGGAAGTGCCTTGATGGGAATTGGAACGGCCAGTGGAGAAAACAGAGCGGCTGAAGCAGCTAGGATGGCAATTAATAGTCCTCTTTTAGAATTGTCTATTGATGGAGCAAAAGGAGTTTTATTTAATATTTCTGGTTCAAGCGATTTAGGAATGCTTGAAATAAATGAGGCTGCAAATATAATAACAGAAAGCATAGATCCTAATGCAAAAGTTATCTTTGGAGCAGTTATTGATGATCAAGTTAAAAAAGGAGAAATCAATGTGACTGTTGTCGCCACAGGTTTTGATGCCGAACAGGCTAGCAGTAAATCTTTGTTTCAGAAGACATTACCAAATCGAACAAACATAGAAACGAATAATAAAAAAGAAGAAACAGGTGAATTTAAAGAAACCGTAACTTTTCCCTCAAAAAATATATTTGAATCAAAAATGATAATTGAAGAGAAAATACAGCCACGTTCAAGCAATTCTCCCGCTGAATCTAAAGAAAATAATAATGAGGATGAATTGGAAATCCCGGCTTTTATAAGAAGAAAAATGGAAAAGTAACTATATACAATAAATATATAAACAGGAGCAATAAACTCCTGTTTTTTATTTATGTTAAATTCATGCCGTTGTGATTTTTACAATAAAAATAAAAAGTAATATGTTTAGACATTATTAATTTACATAAAGGTTGGGTCTTGCATGGATTTTTGACTTGTGGTATAATGAATTAATAGTACACAATATATAGTGTAAAAACTATTAAATCATTAAAATAACTAAATAAACATATGATTTGTCCATTTTGCGGACATAGCGAGACTAAAGTCGTTGATTCCCGCGACACTAATGACGGAAAAGCCATTCGTCGGCGCAGAGAATGCGAAAAATGTGAAACTCGTTTCAGTACCTATGAAGAAATGGAGATTATGAAATTGACTGTCATTAAGCGCGACGGAAGTAAACAAGAATATGATCGTAGTAAGATTGAAATCGGTATTCGTAAATCTATCGAAAAAAGACCAGTCAGTGAAGATAAAATCGAGAAATTGGTTGGTGACATAGAATACGAGATTCAAGCTAAAGAATCAAGTGAAATCACTAGTAAAGAAATAGGTAAGATAGTTCTAGAAAAACTTAAGGAAATAGATGATGTGGCTTATATGCGTTTCGCCAGTGTATATAAAGATTTCAAAAGTGCAGATAGCTTCCGAAAAGAAGCGGAAAAGCTGGAGACTTAAATTTTTATCTTTATAATATAAAAAACAAAAAAATTATTTGTAACCTACATAATTCTTAGGGGAGAAAAATGATATGAAAAAACAAAAAAAAGTAAAAAAAACAAAAGAAGCTGAAATAAAGGTGAAAAAAACAAGAGTGAAGAATCAGATCAAGAAAATTGTAAAGCGCAGTGGAACCGTAGTTTCTTTTGATAAGAAAAAAATCATAATTGCTATAAGTAAAGCTTTTGTCGCAACTGGAGAAGGAAGCGCTAAAGATGCAAAAAAAGTAACAGAAAAAGTTTTACGGCTTTTAAATAAGAATTACAAAAAAGGTTACATTCCCAGCGTGGAACAAGTGCAGGATGTTATAGAAAGGGTTTTAATGGTTCTTGATTTTGAGGAAACTGCAAAAGCTTATATCCTTTACCGCGAACAGCACAGAAAAATCCGTGAAACAGAAGAATCTCTAGATGAAGCCGTAAGTTTGGTAGATAAATATATTCAAGAAATAGACTGGAAAGTCAAAGAAAATGCTAACATGGCTTACTCTCTCCAAGGTCTTAATAATTACATAGCATCCATAGTTAGCAGTAAGTATTGGATGAATCGTGTATATACAAAAGAAATAAGAGAAGCACATGAAGGGGGAGATTTCCATATTCATGATCTGCAACTAATCGCGGCTTATTGCTGTGGCTGGGACCTTCAAGATCTAATCCGTCGTGGTTTTACGGGTGTTCCAGGTAAAGTAGCCTGTAAACCAGCTAAACATTTTGGTAGTCTCTTGGGACAGATGGTTAATTTTATTTATACTCTTCAAGGAGAGGTTGCTGGAGCTCAGGCATTTTCTAATTTTGACACTTTGCTAGCTCCTTTTGTACGTTATGATAAATTGACTTATACAGAAGTCAAGCAACAAATACAGTCTTTTGTGTTCAATATGAATGTTTCTACACGCGTTGGTTTTCAAACTCCTTTTTCAAATATAACTATGGATATTACGCCTCCAAAAACATTAGCTAAAGAAGCTGTAATTATAGGAGGAGTAGCACAAAAAGAAACTTATGCTGATTTTCAGGAAGAGATGAATATGATTAATCGTGCTTTTGCGGAAGTTATGACAGAAGGCGATGCCAGTGGCAGAATTTTTACTTTTCCCATCCCGACATATAACATAGGCAAAAATTTTGATTGGAATGATAATAGATTTGATGCTATTTGGGAAATGACAGCCAAATATGGAATCCCGTATTTTGCGAATTTCGTAAATTCAGACATGGATCCTGATGATGCGCGTTCAATGTGCTGTCGATTAAGATTAGATAACAGAGAGCTTCATAAGCGCGGAGGTGGATTATTCGGTGCTAATCCTCTGACAGGTTCAGTAGGTGTGGTTACTATTAATATGCCGCGCTTAGGATATCTTTCTAAAAACAAAAAAGAATTTTTCAAAAGACTTGATGATCTTATGGATTTAGCAAAAAACAGTCTGGAAACTAAAAGAAAGTTAGTCGAGGGCCTGACAGAAAGAGGTTTATATCCATATACCAAGTTTTATCTTGATGCAATAAAAATGCGTCGTGGCCAATATTGGGCTAATCACTTTTCTACTATTGGTTTGGTAGGCATGAACGAAGCCCTAATGAATTTGATTGGGAAAGATGTAACAACTAAAGATGGCCAGAAATTAGCTGAAGAAATACTTGTGCATATGCGCGAAAGGATTGTTAGCTACCAGGAAGAAACAGGTAATTTATATAATTTAGAAGCAACTCCAGCTGAAGGAACAGCATATCGTTTAGCACGTATAGACAGAGAAAAATATCCGAAAGTTATTTTCGCTAATAATGATGCTGTTAAAAACAATGGGTTGGAACCTTATTATACAAATTCATCACAGCTGCCTGTTCAATTTACAAAAGATATTTTCGAAGCTCTTGATCTGCAGGAAAATTTGCAGACAAAATATACAGGAGGAACAGTTTTGCATGGGTTTTTAGGAGAACGTATTTGGGACATAGGAATGGTAAAAAAACTTGTAAGGAAAATTGCAGAAAACTATGCACTTCCTTACTTTACTTTATCGCCTACTTTCAGCATCTGTCCGGTACACGGTTACCTTCCAGGAGAACAGCCAATTTGTCCTAAATGCGTGGTTGAACAGAAAACAGAAATTTACTCTAGGGTAGTGGGTTATATCCGCCCAGTGCAGCAGTGGAATAAGGGTAAACAAGCCGAATTTAAGGATAGGAAAGAATTTATAGTTACAGAAATAAGCTAAGGGGATATTAATAAAAAATAATAATAAAAAAAATATGAAAAAATATATATGCCATGACTGCGGTCGCATAATAGAAAACAATGAAGAGTATATGCCTTATAAAATTAATAATGAAGTATACAATAAATGCAAGAATTGCCACCAAAAAGATCCAGCTTTGCACAATTTTAGGAAAACAGAAATTTACTCTAGGGTAGTGGGTTATATCCGCCCAGTGCAGCAGTGGAATAAGGGTAAACAAGCCGAATTTAAAGACAGGAAAGAATATGCTGTTGACAATGTGGCCTGTTGTTAGAAATAAAAAGAAAAAAGATAGCGGGGCAATATCTTAGGGGGTATTGCCCTGAATTGACTTTAAATTTTATTTATGAAAATCGGAGGCTATCAAAAATTAACGCTTATTGATTATCCGGGGATTATTGCAACCACCCTCTTTACTGTAGGCTGTAGCTTTCGCTGTCCTTTCTGTCATAATCCTGAATTAGTGCTTAGATCAAATTTTGTTTCAGGTACAGAGAAAAAAGAAAAGGAATTTTTTGAATTTTTGAAAAAAAGAAAAGGAAAAATTGAAGGAGTATGCATTACCGGAGGAGAACCAACAATCCAGCCGGATATTATTGATTTCATAAAAAAAATAAAAGAATTTGGATTCTTAGTTAAATTTGATACTAATGGGACTCGGCCGGATATCCTAAAAAAACTTTTAGACTTGAAGCTTTTGGATTTTGTGGCTATGGATATTAAAAATCAGCTTAAAAAATATGATAAAACAGTAGGAATGAAGGTTGATAAAAAAAGAATAAAACTAAGCGTTAATCTGATATTGAATAGCAGGGTTCCATATGAATTTCGAACTACAGCTGTGCCGGGAATTCACAACGAAGAAGATTTTCTGGAAATTGCCAAATGGATCAAGGGGGCAGAGGCTTATTATTTGCAGGAATACAGGGAAAAAATTATTTTAGATCCGAAATTGAAAAATAAAACTAAAGGTAAAACGCTGGATTTGAAAAAAATAAAAAAATCAATTGAGAAGAATTTCAAGAAAATAGGGATAAGAGAGAATAATTAAATGCATAAAGCATAAAATATTTTATGCTTTAAGATTAGCTATATATCAATGCGTATATACATAAAAGCTTCCCCACGATCCTCCAAGAATGAGGTTGTACAAATTTCCGAAGGGGAATATAAAGTAAAATTGAAAGCTGCGCCGATTAATGGACGGGCTAACCTAATGCTAATAGAAGTTTTGGCTAAATATTTTAAAATTCCGAAAAAAATAATTAAAATTGTCGGAGGGAAAAGTGCAAAAATAAAAATAATTGATATAATTGACGCATGACCAAATCACGCGTCTTTTTTATTGTCCTAATTTCTTTCTTAGTAGGAATTTTTATCCGCTCTTTTTTTGAATTAAATCAAAGTGTATATTTCTTACTGCTGATTTTCTCTATAATATTCTTGGGGGTCTTTTATAAAAATAAAATAATAATCGTAGTTCCCTTTGTTTTATTATTTTTTACGTTTGGAGCCTGGTACACGGATAATAAGCTTAAAAAAATAAATTATTTGCTGCTTGACAATGTTGAATTTTATGGGAAAGGAATTGTTGAAAAAGTTTCTCCGAATACTTTTGGTCATAATTTAATAGTAAAAGTAGAAGATTCGCTTTCTGATAAAGCAGGAATTTCTTTACTAATCCAGATTCCAAAATATCCCGAATATTTCTATGGCGATGAAATGGAAATTTATTGCATTGTCAATAAAATAGAAAATAGAAATAAAGAATTTGACTACAGAATGTACATGGCCAAAGAAGACGTTTTTTATTCTTGTGAAAAAACAAAAATAAAAAAAATAGGTGAAAATAAAGGAAATATTCTTTTGGGCAATATTCTAAAAATAAAAATCCTTTTTGAAAATAATATCCGTGCTGTTATCCCGCAGCCTGAAGGATCTTTAGCAAGCGGACTTTTATTCGGTGGTAGCAGTGAATTGTCTAAGGAAATACAAAATGATTTTTCTCGAACCGGTATGACGCATATCGTGGCTGTTTCTGGATATAACGTTACAATTATCGCAGAGTACTTAATCTTTCTTGGTCTTTGGCTGGGAATGTGGAGAAAAAACGCTGTTTGGCTTGCAATTATTGGAATAATTGTTTTCGTAATTATGATCGGTTTTCCTTCTTCAGCAGTCAGGGCTGGAGTTATGGGAGGCATATTGCTTTGGGCTATGAAAAACGGACGATTAGCTAACTCCCAAAACGCCATTGTTTTTGCGGCAACAGTAATGCTGTTGATTAATCCATTGCTTCTGAGATGGGATATTGGCTTTCAGCTTTCTTTTTTAGCAACTTTAGGAATTGTAGAAACATCCACTTTTTGGGAAAAAAGTTTCATCAAAAAACATAAAGCCTTGGGAATTTCGGAAATAATCGCAATGTCGCTCAGTGCTCAGATTTTTGTTTTGCCAATTATCGCGTATAATTTTCATATAACGTCCCTAATTTCGCTTTTAGCAAATGTTTTGATTTTGCCCATAATTCCACTTTCCATGTTGCTGGTTTTTCTTGCATCTATCTGCGGATTTATTTTCTATGGAGTATCCTTGGTTTTCGCTTGGCTGGCTTTCGTTCCTCTGTTGTATGAAATAAAAATTGTGCAGATATTAGCCGGACTGCCATGGGCAAGCATAAAAATAGAAAAAATTAATATTTGGTGGTTTATAATATATTATTGTTCCTTATTAGGAGGGATATATTATTTAAAAAAACGCACATGCAAAATAACAGAAAAATAATTTATGGAATTATAATTGGGTTGCTTGTATTATTTTTAATTTTAACTGGAATTATTTTTTCAGTGCAAAAAAATAATTTGCAGGTAGTTTTTCTAAATATTGGCCAAGGTGATGCCATTCTGATTTCACAAGGAAAAAATCAAATTCTTATTGACGGTGGTAAAGATGGAAAATTGCTTTTGGAAAAGCTTGGAAAATATATTCCATTTTGGGATCGGAATGTCGAAATGATAGTTGCAACTCATCCAGACCAGGACCATATAGGAGGGCTTATTGAAATTTTGAATTCATATCATGTAGATTTGATTTTTAAGACAAATGCAGAAAGCGAATCAGAGACATATAAAAAACTTGAAGAAGAAATTGCAAAAGAAAAATCGCAAAAAATTGAGGCCAAAAAAGGTATAAGCATAAAATTGTCTGACAGTGTTACTGCCGACGTACTTTTTCCAATTGATTCGCTTACTGATACGATTGATGGAGCCAGCAATGACAACAGCGTTGTAGTTAAATTAACTTACGGCATAAACAAATTTCTTTTTACTGGCGATCTTCCAAATACTCAGGAAACAAAAATTATAAATTCAGGTCAAGATTTAAATGCTCAAGTTTTAAAAGTTTCACATCATGGTTCAAAATATGCAACTGAAAATAATTTTTTGGGTGTTGTAAATCCAGCTGACGCTATTATTTCTGTTGGTAAAAATAATCAATATGGTCATCCGAATCAGGAAGTTTTAAACCGTTTATTGCAGCATAAAATAAAAATTTTCCGGACTGATGAAATAGGGGATATTGTATATAAATGCGCAAATGCGGAAGCGCAATGCATGCAAGTTGCCAACTGATTTTTTTTGTGATAAATTAAATTCTAATAAAGATTAATTTTTTTAAATATGAAAAATCCAGCCATAAAAGAAAGGACATTTGTCATCATAAAACCTGATGGCATACAAAGATCATTAATAGGAGAAATTATAAGAAGAATCGAAAGAACGGGTTTAAAGTTCACAGCTATGAAGCTTGTTGTATTAGATGAAGATAAATTATGGAAACATTACAATAAGAATGATGAATGGTTTGAAAAAAAGGGAGGAAATATAGCTAAAGAAATTGAAGCCAAAAGGCTACCAGTGGAAAAACCAGCCATTGAATATGGCAAGGACATTCTGCGTCATTTAGTAGCTTTTATGACTTCAGGTCCTGTCATAGTAATGATTGTTGAAGGCAATCAAGCGGTTGGAATTGTCAGAAAGATTGTTGGTGGAACAGAACCATTGTCTTCAGATATTGGAACTATTCGTGGAGATTTAACAATAGATTCTTATGCCTTGTCTGGAATTGACGGAAGGGCTGTAAGAAACTTAGTTCATTGTTCAGAAAGTCCAGAAGAAGCAGAAAGAGAAATCGCTCTTTGGTTTAATGAAAATGAAATATTAAAATACAGATTAGTACAGGATCAAATTTTATATGATGTAAATCTGGACGGTATAATTGAATAACTTTGCTTTTAATATAAAAAAGCTCCAATTTATAGGAGCTTTTTTTATTGCTCCAATTCTGATATGCTTTAGGCATAAGCCAGCTTTGCTTTTATTCTCGTGGGCATTGACACGCCGAATCCTAGCTAAAGCTTGGATAAGGCGGGGTGTAGTATACCGGTAGTACGCGTCCATGGGGTGGATGTAGACCGGGTTCAATTCCCGGCATCCCGACATTAAAAATAAAACTATGATTCAGCGCGCAGCAGTTATTGTGATAAAAAACAATAAAATACTTCTCATATATCGAAGAAGAAACAACTCTGAATATTTTGCAGTGCTGGGCGGACATATTGAAAATGGAGAATCTCCGGAAATTGCTGCTATCCGTGAATTGAGAGAAGAAACAAATTTGAATGCTGAAATTGACTATCTTTTTTTGGAAAATGAAGGCAATGGATGGCATAATTATTTTTTCATGGCAAAAAACATAAAAGGCGAGGCTACTTTTGGCGGAGAAGAACTTGAAAGAAATAGCGAAGAAAATCATTATGAATTGAAATGGGTAGAATTATCCAAACTTTCTGAAGCCAATCTTTTACCAGTTGAAGTAAAGCAAAAAATTATCGAAAAATTTATATGACTTTTTTAAAACCTAAAAATAAATATACAATTGTTACTAAAAATATTATTCTTAATAATGAAAAAATTAAGTATACAATTCGCAGGCATAGAAAAGCAATAAGATTAAAAATAGCCATATCTTGTGATGGAAATTGTACAGTAACCTTGCCCTGGCGCTTAGGCTTATGGAATGCAGACGATTTTATCCGGCAAAATTCCAAATGGATTTTAGAGAAAACAGAAAAAATAAAAAAAATCAGCAACAATAACCTGCTTTTTCAGCAAAATAGGAAAGAATATCTTAAACTTAAAGAATATGCTAGAGATTTTGTCATAAAAAAAATCGAGAAACTTAATGAAGTTTATAAATTTGAATATAAAAAAATAATTATCAGAAATCAAAAAACAAGATGGGGGAGCTGTAGTTCCAAGGGAAATTTGAATTTCAATTACAAAATAATATTTTTGCCGGAAGAATGTGTAAATTATATTATTGTTCACGAACTTTGCCATCTTCGGGAATTTAATCATTCTGAAAAATTTTGGAATTTAGTAATGCATAATATTCCAGAATACAAAAAAATAAAAAAGCAAATAAAAGCTCTGCAGAAAGCTTTCTAAAGTTATTGATAATTCGCTTAAGTTATTCATTTTTTAATATAATATATTTATAAAAAATATGCATAAATTATTCTTAGATATTGAAACCTTACCAGCAGATGAAGAAAAAAAAGAAACTTTAAAAATTCTTTTTGACAAAAAGCATGATGAATTTAGCCAGGAAAAATTCGATGACTTTCTGGTCAAGACCAGTTTTGACGGCGCTTATGGTCGCATACTTTGCATTGGCTATGCAGTGGATGATGAAAAGCCTAAGAATTTTTACAATGAAAATAATGAAAAAAAGACATTGCAGGAATTCTGGGATTTAGTGAATGCGCTCAGTATAGCTCCGCGCAACGTACAGTATCCAGATTACGGACTTATTTTTGTCGGTCATAACGTCATGGATTTCGATCTAAGATTTATTTATCAGCGTTCCATAGTTCTCGGAGTAAAGCCGGCTTATGAAATAAATTTTGCGCGATACAGAAATTATCCGATTTTCGATACTATGAAAGAGTGGGTTAAATGGAGCAATAATGGTGTTGGTTTGGAATATTTGGCTTTAGCACTTGGCGTACCCTCACCGAAAGATGGAATTGATGGATCACAAGTTGCTGAATTCTACAAACAAGGAAAAATAAATGATATTCTTGAATATTGTAAAAGAGATGTTGAAACTGCTCGGGAAATATACAAAAAAATGACTTTTGAAAAGACGTCAAAAACATTATTTTGAGAAAATTTGTTATAAAATCATAGATATTTTGTATTATTGTCTGCAAGTATTAAAACTAGAGGAGGTGATATTTATGAAAAAATTAAATGTGTTGGATTGGGTTGCTCTCGTGCTTGTAATTGTAGGGGCTGTGAACTGGGGTTTGTTAGGTTTATTTGGTTTTGACTTAGTGGCCGCCATTTTTGGCAGTATGTCATTATTGTCTAGAATTGTATATGGTCTGGTTGGACTTTCAGGAGTATACTTTATTTTTATAGTGAATATGTTGGGCAAAAAATCTGACTAAATGTTTTTTGGATCCAAAAAAGAAAAATTCCTAAGCTTCTGAGCGAAGGAATTTTTCTTAAAATAATAGAAATATTTATTTGCTTTTACTTTTGGTTTTTATACATTTTGTACAAATTTTTACTTTTTTGCCGTCAATTTTTTTAGTTTGAATATTGATTGCAAATTTTCTTCGGGTAGCTATATTTGAATGGCTTCGTGAATTTCCAAAAGTTGTTCCGCGGCCGCATATATTACATGCTCGACTCATATGTTTTTTTATAATAATAATTTGATTTGTTACGCATTTCATTGTATCATGCACAAAGGGTTTTGGCAAGAGTGGATTTGTATAATTTGAAAGAATATGGATTTAAATTCTATAATATTTATAGGTTTTTACATTGCAATATTAGTGTATTCAATAATAATACACGAAGTTTCTCATGGCTTTGTAGCGCTTTGGCTTGGAGATCCTACTGCAAAATATGCAGGCCGATTAAATTTAAATCCGGTTAAGCATGTAGATATATGGGGATCAATTATTGTTCCTGTAGCGATGTTTGTTATGTCAGGTTTTGCATTCGGATGGGCAAAGCCTGTTCCTTATAATCCATATAACCTTAAAGATCATAAATGGGGGCCACTGGCAGTAGCCTTGGGTGGTCCAGGATCAAATATATTTATTGCTCTTGTTGCTGCTATTGCAGCTAAGATTATTTTTATTCCCATGGCAGTAAAAACAGCCATAATTAACGGAGTAAAAACTGCCTCATGGGAACAAATATCTGCTATAGTTTCAGGATCATTTGGTTCAATATTTTTCGCTTTTTTAATGATTGTAATTTTTTGGAATGTGCTTCTAGCCTTTTTTAATCTCATCCCCTTTCCGCCACTGGATGGTTCTAAACTGCTTTTTACTATTTTTTCATTTAAGACAGAAACTATAATGATGATGGAGCAATACGGTTTTATGTTGTTAATTTTGTGCGTTATAATTTTTTCAGCGCCTTTAGGTTATTTTATTAATACTATGTTGAATATATTTTTCGGTATAGCAATATAAATATAAAAATAGTACATTAAAAAGGAGGGAAGGAGTGATGCGAAACAAAGAAATGGTTGTTGTTTTTCCTATAATTGATTTTGTATCCGAAAAATTTGTGTTGCTCGGAGAAAGACAAAAAGATCCATGGAAAAATCTATTTTCCGGTTTCGGAGGAAATATGGAAGAAGGTGATGAGAATCCTTGCCAAAGACAGATTCTTGAACTTGAACAGGAAGCAGTAATAATAGCTAAAGAAACGGATCTTATAAAGAAAGCTAAATTTTTTATTGATATAAAAGGAAAAGAACCAAAAACACTTCATGTCTATACCATTGATAAATTTTCAGGAGGAGGTAAGTGCACTGAAGAAATGCACCCAAAATGGTTTTCCTTTAGGAATCTTCCTATTCATAAAATGATCAAAGGGGATGAGTTTTGGGTTCCTGGGATTCTTGCTGGAGAATATTTGACCGGAACAATATTTCGGGATGAAAATCTTAATTTTCTCGATATTAAAGTTAAATTCGCCAGTCCTCGCTTTCTTCGTTAATTTAAATAATTAATAGGGATGTCTTTTAAGTGGGCATCCCGTTTTATTTTAATATTGACACGTTTTAAAATATCGTTTATTATAATTTTGCTATTCAAAAAGCCGTTTTTATATAAGACGAAGATGCTACTTGTAGCACCTAGGTTTTAATTTTTAAACTTTAAGTTTTTGATTTTTTAGAATATGCCAACAATAAATCAGTTAATGAAGAAAAAAAGGAAATCTACATCCAAAAAAACAAAATCACCTGCTATAATGATGACTTTTAACACGCTTAAAAATAAACCAAAAAAAACAGTCAATCCTTTTAAGCGCGGAGTTTGCATTAAGGTTGGTACTACAACACCTAAAAAGCCAAATTCAGCGCTTCGAAAAATAGCTCGCGTAAAACTTACAAATGGCATGGAAGTAACAGCATACATTCCAGGAATTGGACATAATCTCCAAGAGCATTCAATTGTTATGATTCGAGGAGGACGCGTTAAAGATCTTTCTGGAGTGCGTTATCATATTGTTCGCGGAGTACTTGATAGTGCCGGAACAGATAAAAGAAACAGAAGCCGTAGTAAATATGGAACTAAAAAACCAAAAATAAAAGCTGAATAATATTTTAATTTAAGAAGAAAATGGCAAGAAGAAAAAGAACATTTCAGAAAAAGTGGAAAGCGGACTCAAGATATGGAAATATTTTAGTGGGTCGTTTTATAGGCAATTTAGTGAAAAATGGAAAGCGTAATATTGCTGAAAAAATTATTTACGATTGCTTTGATATTATTCATGATCGAACTAAAAAGGGCGGACTTAATATTTTTGAACAGGCAATTAAAAACGTTTCGCCACTTTTAGAGCTTAAATCAAAAAGAATAGGAGGAGCAAATTATCAAGTGCCAATACAGGTTAGCGGAGAAAGAAGGCAAACTCTTGCAATTCGCTGGATATTGACTGCTGTACGTTCACGTAAAGGTAAAAAAATGGCAGAAAAATTGGCTGATGAACTTATTGATGCATCAAATAAAGTTGGAAGTGCAATAAAAAAGCGTGACGATACGCACAGAATGGCTGAAGCCAACAAAGCTTTTGCTCATTTTGCATAATTTTTATACAAGAACTTTTTTAATATAAAAGTAAAAGTTAATTAAGTATGGCCAAGGACATTTCTAAACTGAGAAATATAGGTATTATAGCTCACATAGACGGCGGGAAAACAACAACCACAGAGCGTATTTTATTTTATACTGGAATTACTCATAAAATCGGAGAAGTACATGAGGGTGAAGCAACAATGGACTGGATGGAACAGGAACGCGAACGTGGAATTACAATTACCAGTGCGGCTACGACTTGTTTCTGGAAAGAGCATCAAATTAATATAATTGATACTCCCGGACATGTGGATTTTACAGTTGAAGTAGAAAGATCGCTGCGGGTGCTTGATGGCGCAGTGGTTATTTTTGACGGAAAAGAAGGAGTAGAACCACAATCTGAAACTGTTTGGCGCCAAGCTGACAAATATCATGTCCCGCGCATGTGTTTCGTAAATAAGATTGATAAGGAAGGGGCTGATTTTAATTTTGTCATGAAATCAATCTGGAATCGTTTGACTCCGAATGCAGTAGCCATTCAAATTCCGATCGGAGAAAGAAGTGAATTTAGTGGTGTTGTTGATCTTATCAAAATGAAATCCTACACATTCGAAGGTAATATGGGAGAAAAAGTTGTAGAGAATGAAGTTCCAGCAGAGCTTTTGGAAAAAGCCAAAGAAATGCGAGAAAAGATGATTGAAAAAATTTCAGAAACAGATGATGCGCTAACTGAAAAATATCTGAATGGAGAAGAAATTTCTATTGAAGAACTCAAGACGGCGCTTCGCAAAGCGGTTATTGACGTAAAAATTGTACCTGTGCTTACAGGAACAGCTCTTCGTAACAAGGGGGTTCAGTTAGTTCTAGATGCAGTTGTAGAATATTTGCCATCACCTATTGATATTCCTCCAGTTAAGGGGAATAGTCCGAAAGATGGAATAGAAATTGAAAGAAAAGCCGATAACAGTGAACCATTTTCAGCTTTAGCTTTTAAAATTGCTACAGATCCTTTCGTGGGTCAGCTGACTTTCTTCCGTGTTTATTCAGGAACATTAAAGGCTGGGTCATATGTTATAAATTCAACCAAAGGAGAAAAAGAAAGGATCGGACGCATACTGCAGATGCATGCTAATCACCGCGAAGAAATTCAGGAAATTTCTGCGGGTGGAATCGGCGCGCTTGTTGGACTCAAAAATACGACAACCGGAGATACTCTTTGCGATGAACAAAACCAGATTATATTGGAAAATATTACTTTTCCAGAACCAGTTATTGATATTGCTGTTGAACCAAAAACTAAAGCTGATCAGGAGAAAATGGGAATGGCTCTCAGAAAATTGGCCGGTGAAGATCCAACCCTACGTCTTAGAACTGATGAAGAAAGCGGACAGACAATTATCTCTGGAATGGGAGAACTTCACCTAGATATCATTATTGATCGCATGAAACGGGAATTTAATGTTGAAGCCAATATCGGTCAGCCGCAAGTTGCTTATAGGGAAACGATTAAAACAGAAGCGCAGGCGGAAGGAAAATATATTCGTCAATCTGGAGGACGTGGACAATATGGTCATTGCTGGCTAAAAGTTGAACCGCAAGAACCAGGTAAGGGTTATGAATTTGTTGATGAAATCAAAGGTGGAGTTATTCCCCAAGAATATATTAAGCCAGTTAATGCTGGAGTTAAAGAAGCTTTAGAAAATGGAGTCTTAGCTGGTTATCCAATGGTAGATGTTAAAGTTACATTATATGACGGATCTTTCCATGAAGTCGATTCTTCTGAAGCAGCTTTTAAAATTGCTGGGTCTATGGCTGTGCAAGAAGCTGTAAAAAGAGCTAATCCAGTTATCTTAGAGCCAATTATGAAAGTTGTAGTTACAACGCCAGAACAATTCATGGGAGATGTAGTAGGAGACATAAACTCACGAAGGGGAATGATAAAAGAGATCAATGATCGTGGAGAAGGTAATGCGAGAGTTAAAGAAATTGAATCAGAGGTTCCATTGGCAAATATGTTTGGATATGCAACACAAATGAGAAGCATGACTCAGGGACGAGCCAGTTACTACATGGAATTTTCACGCTACAGTGAAGTCCCAAAAAATGTAGCTGAGGGGATAATCACGAAGAAATAAACTTAAATATTTCATAAAAGCAACTTCACATGAGGTTGTTTTTTAAAGTAAAAAATCATGACTTTTTGAATATAGAAAAAGGAACACAATTATTTGTGCTCCTTTTTAATTTTGTTCTTTATAAGTATTTAACAATAAAGCCTTTTTTATCACTTGGGAAATGGGTGATAAATCGCTTTGCTTACAAGCCATCCCTGACCATAGCTTGTTTCACTTAAATAACCTTTATGACCAAATTTTTTTGCTACATGAGAAGCTAGTGCCGGAACGAGGTCAAGATGTGATATTCCGAGAAGAATAGTATTTTCACGAAGATTTTCGTCCAGAAGTTTTTTGACCTCATCAATATTTGGGAAATGGCCATTGTCTTCCCAGAGGCACTCTTTAAAAATTACCATTGCAGCAGGAATACCCAGTTCTTCTGCAATAAGTTGCCCTCCCTGTTGGGCTCTTGGCGCCGTTGAACAAATAAGGGTCACAGGAAAATTATTAACATTCATTTCTTTTATTTGCTGAGCAACTTTTATCATCTGTTCCCGACCCCTTTCACTTAAATTTCTACTGTCATCATAACTCCCATGTCGTATTGCTATAAAAACAGTATCGCTTTTTTCCATAAAACCCTCCTTTATTTTTTTTGGTACTATAATAAGTAAAATAAAATATTTTGTTAATGTCAAATAGGTATGTGTAAAGATATTACTAAAGCAATTGTTCTAAAAATAGCACGTACCAATGTAAACATAAAAAAGGCTTTTTTAAGGCAAAAACAAATATTATGAAAAGCAGGGCTTTAAATGCAGCTTTTTCTCTTGACAAGATTTTATAGTAGTGTAGAATGAATCATGTATCGAATTTTCCTTAAAAGGAATTTTTGTGTTTGCTTAAAAAAGAAATTTATTATATAGTAAATAAATAAAATTTAAAATAAATTATCTTAATTAATTACGCAACGTGAGGGCTATTAAAACCCTAAGCGTTAGCGAAAAAAATATTATGGCAGCAGAAAAATTTGATCGCTCAAAACCTCATGTAAATGTGGGGACAATCGGACATGTTGACCACGGAAAGACTACTCTTACCGCGGCCATTCTTCATTGTCTGAGTTTAAAAGGTTTTGCCAAGGAAAAAAATGTTAATGAAATTGATAACGCTCCTGAAGAAAGGGAACGTGGAATTACTATTGCTACATCCCACTGCGAATACGAATCTGATAAACGTCATTATGCTCATGTAGACTGTCCTGGGCATGCAGACTATATTAAAAATATGATTACCGGAGCAGCTCAAATGGATGGTGCTATTCTCGTAGTTAGCGCAACTGATGGACCTATGCCTCAGACGAGAGAGCATATTTTACTTGCTCGCCAAGTAGGTGTGCCTGCAATTGTTGTTTTTATAAATAAAGTTGATATGGTAGATGATCCTGAGTTAGTTGATTTAGTTGAAGCAGAAATTCGTGAACTTCTAACTAAACAGGAATTTGACGGGGAAAATGCTGCTATTATACGTGGTTCAGCTATTAAAGCTCTTGAAACTAAATCAGTTGATGACGCTGATGCTAAGCCAATATTTGACCTAATTGATGCTTTAGATGCGCAAATACCAGATCCTGTTCGCGATACTGAGAAACCATTTTTGATGCCCATTGAAGATATTTTCTCAATTGAAGGTCGCGGAACAGTAGTAACAGGAAGAATTGAACGTGGTACAATAAATATAAATGAAGAAGTTGAAATCGTTGGTCTTAAACCAAGCGCTAAAACAGTTGTGACTGGAATAGAAATGTTTAATAAATCACTTGATAAAGGACAGGCTGGAGACAACGCCGGACTTTTACTAAGGGGGATCAAAAAAGAAGATATTGAGCGTGGACAAGTTCTTGCAAAACCAGGTTCGATTACTCCTCATTCTGAGTTTGAAGGAGAAGTATATATTCTTACAAAAGAAGAAGGCGGAAGGCATACTCCATTTTTCAAGGGCTATAAACCTCAATTTTATGTTAGAACGACTGATGTGACTGGGGAGGTCATTTTGCCAGAAGGAACTGAGATGGTTATGCCTGGAGACACTATTCATTTAACTATAAAATTGATTTCTCCTGTGGCTATGGAAGAAGGAATGCGCTTCGCGATTCGTGAGGGAGGAAAAACAGTTGGAGCTGGTGCAACGACAAAAATTATCAAATAGTTTTGGATAAACCAAGCAGACATAATTAAAATTGTGTCTGCGAATGTTTACCCCGGGCGAGTATTTTTATCGAAAAAATTGTTTTATATTTTTTTAAAAGGGTAAATGAAATAATTTTAAAAAGTAATTTGTTATTTTATTAGAATTAGATGGTAGGGAAAAAAACAGATTCAGAACAATTATCAAATCGGATCAGAATCAAAATCAAAGCGTATGATAATAAGGTTATTGATCAATCAGCGCGGAAGATTGTTGAGACAGCAGAAAGATCAGGATCTCGTATTACGGGTCCTGTTCCGCTTCCTACAGAGATCCATAAAATGACTGTTAATAAATCAACATTCGTTTATAAGGATGCAAGAGATCAATATGAAATGAGAATACACAAAAGACTCATTGATATATGGAATCCTAACCAGAAAACTGTGGAAAACCTGACAAGTTTGGATCTGCCTGCGGGAGTTGATATTGAAATAAAAATGTGACACAAGTAATTGCGGGTGCATAAGCAGTTTAATTTTGTTTAAAATCTCGCGATTATTTGTAAACTAGTTAAAGTCCGTTTAGGGCGGATACTCAACTAGCTAAGTCGGAAGTATTCCGACAAATGCTGGCTGAAAAGCTAGTTTTTTATTAGAAAAAAATTCAAAGAAAATTATGGCAAAATATATACTCGGAAAAAAAATAGGAATGACCACATTGTATGATAAAAATCAAGGAGCTTTAAATGTGACTCTTGTTGAGTGTCAACCAAATACAGTTTCCGTCCTAAAAAACAAGGAAAAAAATGGTTATAATGGAGTGCAATTAGAAATTTTAAAAACCAAAAATAAGGTTTATCGCAAGGAATTTCGTTTGGAAGAAGATCCTAAGAATGAGGTTGGTAGTAAAATCACTGTAGAAAATTTTCAGGTGGGTGACATAGTGAAAGTCAGCGGAATCTCAAAAGCTAAGGGTTTTCAAGGTGTTGTAAAAAGACACGGTTTCAAAGGTGCTCCAAAAAGCCATGGTCACAAGCATGATCTTAGAGCACCAGGATCAATCGGTGCACAGCAGCCGCAGCATGTTATTAAAGGAAAAAGAATGGCGGGAAGAACTGGAGGTAAAAGAGCAACAGTTAAAAATATGAAAATTGTGCATATAGATGTCGAGAAAAATATTTTGGCAATAAAAGGGGGAATCCCAGGTGTTTCTGGGAGAATAGTTGAAATAAGAGGGTAAATGTATTATATCCAATAATTATGGCAAAGGTTGCAGTATACAATTTAGAAGGTAAAAAAATAGAGGATCTGGAAGTTTCAGACGCTGTGTTTGGTTTGAAATTAAACAATGAATTGCTTCATCAGGTTTTTATGATTATTTCAGGTAACCAAAGAAACTCTATAGCTCACACAAAAGGCAAAGGAGAAGTGGCTGGAAGTGGGAAAAAACCATTTAGACAAAAAGGTACTGGAAATGCAAGACAAGGTCAAAAAAGAAATCCTGTAATGAAGGGTGGAGGCGTTTCTTTTGGGCCAACTAAAGATAGAAATTTTAAGAGAGCTTTGAACAAAAAAATGAAAAGCAAAGCTCTGTGTGTTTCAATAAGTGATAAACTTAATAATGGCAATTTGATAGCAGTTGACAGTTTTAAAATTGAAAAAAATAAAACAAAAATATTTGCTGAAGCTCTGAAAAATTTAGATATTAAAGGAAAAATATTGGTTAGTTTTTTAGATAAGGAAAAGGATTTAATATTAGCCAGTAGGAATATTAGAAATATCAAAAATATAATGACTAAGGATTTAAATGTTATGGAGTTGTTGAATAATAAGTATTTGCTGGTCAGCAAAGATTCAATAAAGTATATAGAGGATAAATATAAAAAATAGGTAGAAAATTTTATGGCAGAAAAAAAGGAAAAAAAACAACCAAAAGAGGTTATTGCAAAAAACAATAATATTTATATTAGTGATAATTCAGAAGTAGCCCGCAATGTTCTTGTTGAACCTTGGATTACAGAAAAATCTCATAATGGAATTATTGACAACAAATACACCTTTAGGATTTCTAAAGATGCAACAAAAAAACAAGTGAAAAATGCAATTGAAGGATTTTATAAAGTTAAAGTTGAAAAAATTAGCGTAGTTAATCTAAAGCCTAAATGGAGATCATATGGAAGATATGGAGGTAGTAAATCTGCTGTCAGAAAGGCGATAGTAACTTTAGAAAAAGGAGCTAAAATAGAATTATTTAGAGGAGTATAATAAAAATATGGCGATAAAAATATATAAGAAAAATACAGCCGGAAGGAGAAATATGTCGATTGTGAAACCGGATAATTTGACCGATAAAAAACCGGAAAAATATTTACTTTCACCGATAATTAAAAAATCAGGCAGATCTAATGGTAAAATATCCACCCGACATCAAGGGGGAGGTCACAAGAGGCGATATAGATTAGTTGATTTCAAACAGCAAAAATTCGATATTTCTGGAAGAATAGTGGCTATTGAGAAAGATCCTAATAGAAGTTCCCTTATAGCATTAGTTTCATATAAAGATGGAGATAAAAGATATATTTTAGCAACAGAAGAAATATCGGCAGGAGATCAAATTTTAACATCAGCCAATGCTCCTATAAAAAAGGGTAATAGGACATTATTGAAAAATATACCCTATGGAACAATTATTTCAAACGTTGAGTTGATGCCAGGTAAAGGCGGTCAAATTATAAGAAGCGCTGGAAGCGGAGCTATGCTAATGGCTATTGATGGAAAAATGGCTCAAATTAAAATGTCTTCAGGTGAAGTGCGTTTAATTAGTGAGAATTGTTATGCTACAATCGGAAGAGTAAGTAATTTTGAACATAGTGCGGAAAGGATTGGAAAAGCCGGAAGAAATAGGTGGAAAGGGAAAAGACCAGCGGTCAGAGGAAGTGCGATGAATCCCATAGATCATCCGCATGGAGGAGGAGAGGGTCGCCAGGGAGTAGGACTTAAATATCCCAAGACACCATGGGGAAAACCAGCATTAGGAAAAAAGACAAGGAAGAAAAAAAGATATAGTAATAAGTTTATAGTTAAAAGAAGATCTAAAAAATAAGAATTCATTTTTGAATAAATTATGTCGCGAAGTCTAAAAAAGGGTCCATATGTAGATCCAAGGTTGCTCAAAAAAGTTACTGATGCAAAACCAGGAGCTGGAATAATTAAGACATGGTCAAGAGCATGTGTTATTGCACCTGAAATGATAGGGCATACCTTTGGTGTACATAATGGAAAGGAATTTATATCTGTATATGTGACTGAAGAAATGGTAGGCCACAGGCTAGGAGAATTTTCCCCAACACGTAAGTTTACAAGACATGGAGGAAAAATGCAGAAAGAATTGGAACTGGCTGCAAAACAAAAGGTGCAGGAAGCAGCTAAAGCAGCTAAAGAGGAAGCAGTAAGTAATGGGAAAGGGAAAAAATAATTATGATGTTAGAATTTTTAAAATATTATGAAAGTTAAGGCAACGCTAAAAAATTTAAGAATTTCTCCGAGAAAAGTACGTCTAGTCACAGGCAGTATTATAGGTATGGACTCAAATTCAGCCTTAGTTCAACTTAAGCATGTAGTTAAAAAAACAAGCGGAATATTGGAAAAACTTCTGATTAGCGCATTAGCAAATGCAGAAAACAATTTTGGTTTAGACAGAGATAATATGTTTGTAAGTAACATAACTGTAGAAGAAGGTTCCAGACTGAAGAGATGGCTACCTAGGGCGCAAGGAAGAGCTACTCTTATTTTAAAGCGCACTTGTCATATTAAAATGGAGATTGAGGAAAGAGTAGAGGGTAAAAATAGGAAATCTAAGCAACAATTGGAAAAAGAACGTGCAAAACGTGAGGCAGAAAAAAAGAAAATTCTAGAAGAAAATGAAAAGAGGCTTGAAAAAGAAGAAAAAGAAAGGCAAAATGAAGAAATAAAATCTACAGAAAAATCTTCTGCAGAAAAGATGTTACCGAAAAGCGAGACAGTAAAAAAAGGACAGGAAAAAGGTTTCTTAAAAAAAGTTTTTCAACGGAAATCAGTATAGTTAAAGATTAAAAATCAAATACGAATAAATAGTATGGTTGTAGGTTTTATATGGAAAATATTAAAGTAGTGTGAATTATTAATTAGTATAGAAAATCAATCATGGGACATAAAGTTAATCCAACAGGTCTGCGCCTCGGGATTACCACAACATGGAAATCACGATGGTTTGCAGGAAAAGATTATAAGAAAAAACTCAAAGAGGATGTTCAGATCCGTAGTTTTGTCATGAAGAAATGGAAAACAGCTGCAATAGCTGATGTTGAAATTGAACGCAATGCTAATACTCTAAATTTGATAATCAAAACATCTCGCCCGGGAGTTTTGATAGGTAGGGGGGGGACCGGAATTGGAGATATGATCAAAATCGTAAAAGATAAATTTTTTGCCGGTAAAAAGATAGATTTAAAAATCGAAGCTCAAGAAGTTAGGCAATTTGAAGAAAATGCTTCTTTAGTTGCTCAAAATGTGTCAGAACAATTAGAAAAAAGAATTCCATTTAGAAGGATTTTAAAATCGTCACTAGATCAGGTTGAAAAAAATAAGAACATTAAAGGAGTTAAAATTGAAGTATCTGGGCGCTTAGGTGGGGCTGAAATGTCCAGAAGAGAATGGCTCTCAAGGGGAACTGTGCCGCTACACACACTTAGGGCTGATATTGATTTTGCTAGAGCGACTGCTTTTACAACATATGGAGCAATTGGAGTAAAAGTTTGGATTTATAAAGGAGAGATTTTTGAACGTGAGTAATTATGAATCAATGATAAATATATTAGGATGAATTCAATTAAAAATTAGATAAGTTTGCAAATATATGTTAATGCCGAAAAAAGTAAAACACAGAAAAATACACCGAGGCGGAGCCATCCGCGGGGTTGCAACCAAAGGAAATACGATAAGTTTTGGAAGTTTTGGGCTTAAAGCAATGACCTCAGGTTTAATTTCCGCCCGTCAAATAGAAGCAGCTCGTCGTGCTATGACAAGATACATAAAGCGTGGAGGAAAAATTTGGATTAGAATTTTTCCTGACAAGCCTATGACAAAAAAGGGTGACGAAACTCCTATGGGTAAAGGTAAGGGTAGTGTTGATCATTTTGTAGCTAAAACAAAACAAGGCAGAGTTTTATTTGAAATGGATGGAGTTTCAGAAGATTTAGCTAGAGAAGCAATGCGTCTAGCATCTCACAAACTAAATGTAAAAACGAAATTTTTGGTTAAAGATAAATAATATGGACATCAAAGAAATTAGAAATATGAATATTGAACAGCTAAAAAAACTTGTTGAGGAAAAAAGATCACAGGTAGTTAAGCTTAAGTTTGATATTTCCGCCAAACAATTGAAAAATCATAGGCAATACAGAACTATCAGAAAAGATATATCTCAAATATTAACGATAATAAAAGAAGTTGAAAAATAACAAGGAAATCACAAATATGGATAAAAAAATAGCCAAGAAAAAAGGAATAGTTATTAGTGATAAAATGGATAAAACAATCATTGTTGCTGTCCGTACCATGAAAACGCATCCGAAATATTTAAAGAAATATTTAGCAAAGAAAAAATATAAAGTTCATGATCCTGAGAATAAATTTAAAAAAGGTGATACAGTTGAGTTTGTCCAATGTAAACCCATAAGTAAAGATAAAAGTCATATAGTAGCATAACATTTGTATAAGAAAAATATATTATAAATTCGATAAAATTATATGATTCAGGCAGAAACAAGATTAAAAGCAGCTGACAACACTGGAGCTAAAATAATAGAATGCTTTAAGGTTCTTGGCGGTACACGCAGACGATATGCTTCTATCGGAGATATAATTGTTTGCAGTGTTAAATCAGCAGAACCAAGGGGTATGATTAAAAAAGGAGAAAAAGTACGTGCAGTTATTGTACGTCAGAAAAAGGCACTACGCAGAAAAGATGGGTCTTACATACGTTTTGATGAAAATGCTGCCGTAATTTTAGAAGGAAAAGAACCTAAAGGAACTAGAATCTTCGGACCAGTTACAAGGGAATTGAGAGAAAAAGGATATACAAAAATAATTTCATTAGCACCGGAAGTACTATAAAAATAATATTGAAGAAAATATAAATTATATGAGAATTAAAAAAGGCGATATAGTAAAGAAAATAACAGGTAAAGATAAAGGAAAAGAAGGAAAAGTTATCCGTACCATTCCTGTTGAAAATAAAATTGTCGTTGAAAAGATGAATATAATAAAAAAGCATCAAAAACCTCGCAGGCAGGGAGAAAAAGGTCAACGCGTGGAAATACCGGCGCCTTTTGATGTTTCGAATGCAATTCTTGTTTGTCCTGCATGTGGGAAAACAACCAGAGTTTCATATAAGTTTGTTAATGATAAAAAATTGCGTATCTGTAAAAAATGTAGTAAAGAATTTTAATACTATTTCTAAAATATGAACATAATTCCAATAAGAGATAAATATTTTAATAAAGCTATATCTGAAATGAAGAAAAATTTCGGATATAAGAATGTTATGGCAGTGCCTAGGATTAAAAAGGTTATTGTTAATGTTGGAATTGGAAAAATAGCCAAAGAAAACGATAAAATTGAAGAAGTCGTAAATTCAATTACTGCGATTACAGGACAGAAGCCTGTTAAAGTAAAAGCAAAAAAAGCTATTTCTGGTTTTAAAGTAAGAGAAGGCATGGAAGTCGGAGTAAAAGTGACTTTACGTGGAAAAAGAATGTGGCAATTTATTGATCGATTAGTTAGTGCAACTCTTCCGAGAACAAGAGATTTTCAGGGAATTAATATAAAATCAGTTGATAATGGTGGTAATCTCAATATAGGCATAAAAGAGCATATGATTTTTCCAGAAATTTCTCCTGAAAAAGTAAAATATACTTTTGGATTACAGACAACTATTTCAACAGATGCAAATTCACAAAAAGAGGGGCTGGAATTGTTTAAATTATTGGGTTTTCCCATAAAAAATGATAATTAATAAAGGATAATAAAATGGCTAAGACATCCACATACGCTCGAGCAGAAAAAAAACCAAAGTTTTCAACACGCATAGTGCGCCGTTGTTGGCGGTGCGGGCGGAAGCATGGATATATTCGTGCTTATGATATATGCAGAATTTGTTTTAGAGAATTAGCCAGTAAAGGAGAACTGCCGGGAGTTAAAAAAAGCAGCTGGTAAAAAAAAGTGCAATTAATATTATAAATAATAGATTTTTGAGTTTTAAATTTTGAATTAAATAAAGAATATGTTAGATCCAATAGCAGACATGCTTACAAGAATTAGAAACGCACAAAGAGCGAAACATAATGAAGTTTTAGTTCCTTTTTCAGCGTTGAAAATGTCTATTGCTGAAATTTTAAAGCAACGCAATTTTATAGAATCAGTTGAAAAAAAGACTGAAGGTAATTTTTCAATGTTGAAAATTATTCTAAAATATGACGTGCTTTCTAACACTGAAAAAAACCCTGCCATTAGGGAGATAAAAAGAATTAGCCGCCAGGGCCAAAGGATTTATGTTAAAAAAGATGGCATAAAAAGAGTTAAAAATGGATATGGTATTTCAGTGATATCAACATCAAAAGGGATTATGACCGGAGAAAATGCCAAAAAAATAGGATTGGGAGGAGAGATAATTTGTGAAGTTTGGTAAGATTATATAATTTATAATAATTATGAGTAGAATAGGAAAAAAACCATTAATTATTCCCCAGGATGTAATAGTAACGATAGATAAAAATCTAGTTACTGTTAAAGGTTCTAAAGGTGCTCTTGAATTCGAACATAATTTCAATGTTTCAGTTAAAGTTGTAGAAAATAATGTTATTATCGAGAAAGAAGGGAAAAGCAAAGATACTCCTGCAATTTGGGGAACAACAGCTAGAATTATTGAAAATATGATTGAAGGAGTGTCGAAGGGATTCAAGAAACAACTTGAATTAAATGGTGTTGGTTTTCGCATGTCAGTTGCTGGCAAAAAAATTAATCTAGCCTTAGGATTTTCACACCCAGTTGTAGTTGATGTGCCTGAAGGCATAGATGTTTCGATAGAAGGCAACACTATGACTATATCAGGTATAGACAAGCATAAAGTTGGCCAATTCTCGGCAAATATCAGGGCATTTAAACCAGTAGAACCTTATAAAGGAAAAGGTTTTAAATATGTTGGAGAATATGTACGCAGAAAAGAAGGTAAAAAGTCAGCCAAATAAAAAATATAAAGTATAGAAAGTTATGATAAAGACAGAAAAAAAATCAAGCCGTTTGCAGAGGAAAAAAAGAGTTCGGGCAAAAGTCTTTGGAACCGCTGAACGTCCCCGTTTAGCTGTGTTTAAAAGTCTGCACGGGATATATGCGCAAGTTATTGATGATGCTAAAGGTAAAACCCTTGCTAGTGCAAGTCTTTCGGAAATAAAGAAAATTAAAAATACTATGGATGGTGCAAAGGAAGTTGGAAAACTTATAGCAAAAAAATGCATAGAGATTAAGATAACATCAGTGGTATATGATCGTGCAGGCTATAAATATCATGGTAAGATAAGATTTTTAGCAGAAGGTGCAAGAGAGGGTGGGTTAAAATTTTAATCAATAAATAACAAGATTGAATTGTTCATATTATGAATAAGAAAAATAATAAAAAAAATATACGCCGAGAAAAGCCAGAATTCGAACAGAAACTTCTTGATTTGGCTCGCGTTACCCGCGTGGTAAAAGGAGGACGCAGATTCCGTTTTCGTGCAACCTTAGTTATAGGTGATAGAAAGGGGAAGGTTGGCGTTGGTGTTGCAAAAGGAGCTGATGTTTCTGATGCTATTCAAAAAGCTTATAATGACGCAAAAAAATCACTTATTACAGTAAAGCTCTCAGGAAACACTATTTCTCATGATGTTAAAATGAAATTAGGAAGCGCTAAAGTTATGCTTAAGCCAGTATCAGAGGGACGTGGTGTAATAGCAGGAGGAGCTGTACGCGCAGTAGTTGATTTAGCCGGAGTAAGAGACATTGTTTCAAAATCTCTTGGTACCTCAAATAAGCTTAATGTAGCTAGAGCTACGGTTGCAGCTTTAAAAAGTTTAAAAAAACCAAAAATCAAAGAAAGTAAAGAAGAAAATAAATAAAATATTTTTCAGGATAATATTATGCAAATTCACCAACTTAAAATTAAAAAACGCAAGACTAAAAAAACGGTCGGCCGTGGCGGTAAAAGAGGAACATATTCAGGTCGTGGAAATAAAGGTCAAAAAGCAAGGTCAGGAGCACCAATTGATCCACTTTTTGAAGGAGGAAGATCTTCTTTAATCATGCGTTTGAAAAAAGTTAGAGGATTTAAATCTGTTAGTCTTAAAAAAAATGTAGTGAAACTCGATGCTCTTGAGAAATCATTTAAGGATGGGGATATAGTTTCTATGGAAAGCCTGATATCATCAAAACTTATAAAAAAATCTGATAAAAAAAATAGTGTCAAAATTCTGGCTACAGGAATAATTAAAAAGAAACTTACAATTTCAAGTGGAATTTTTCTTTCACAAACCGCTAAAGATGCTATTATTAAAGCAGGCGGGAAAATACAAAATTCAGAAAAATAATTTTTTAGCTAATTGACAACTTTAAGAGAAAAAACTAATTCATAAAGGGGATTTAAAATCTTTCTTATGTTAGAAAAAATAACGCAAATTTTCAAAGTACGAGAACTTAGAAATAAGATATTTTTTATATTGGTTATTCTTGTTATTTTTAGAATTGCAGCAAACATTCCTCTACCAGGAGTTAATGTTGATCAATTGCGCAGTCTTTTCGAAAGCAATCAGCTTCTCGGAATGCTGAATATATTTTCAGGAGGAGGTCTTTCGAATATATCTATTGTTATGCTTGGAGTTGGTCCATATATTACAGCTTCAATCATTATGCAGCTTTTAACTATGGTAGTTCCTCGCATTGAACAAATGTATAAAGAAGAAGGCGAGGCAGGAAGGCAAAAGTTTAATATGTGGACGAGATGGTTTACTGTTCCATTGGCAGCATTGCAGACATTCAGCATGATTACGCTTCTGCGTTCACAAAATGTCCTTCAGGTGACATCTGTTTATGATGTTGCAACTATTGTTATAGTAGCTACAGCTGGTACAATTTTACTTATGTGGCTCGGTGAACTTATAACCGAAAAAGGAATAGGCAATGGAGTGTCGCTCATAATATTTGCCGGAATCGTAAGCTCATTACCATCTGGTTTTTCACAAGTATTACTGACTTTTGATTCAACTCAAATTTTTATATATGCTGCTCTTTTAATAGCAACTCTTATAACTATAGCTGGGATAGTTATGGTTACGGAAGGGCAACGCAATATTCCAGTTTCCTATGCAAAACGAATTAGGGGAGATAAGACCTATGGAGGTGTGCAATCGCATCTTCCACTTCGTGTAAATCAAGCAGGCGTAATTCCAATAATATTCGCTATGTCCATAATGCTCTTTCCCGGAATGATAGCCTCTTTTTTGATGAAGGTTAATAATCAATTCGTCGCTAATAGTGCCGAATTCATATATAATCTTTTTCAGAACCAATGGTTTTATGGTGGACTTTATTTTTTGCTAGTTGTCATGTTTACATATTTTTATACAGCCGTAGTGTTTGATCCGGTTAAGATTTCTGAGAATCTTCAAAAACAAGGCGGATACGTTCCTGGTATACGTCCTGGAAAAACAACGGCAGATTTTCTTTATAAAATCATGAACCGTATTACTCTGACGGGTTCAATTTTTTTAGGAGCAATTGCAGTCCTTCCTTTTGTTATTCAAGGTCTGACAAATATACAATTTATCAGGATAGGAGGTACAAGCATACTTATAGTAGTAGCAGTTGTTATAGAGACAATAAAGCAAATAGAAAGTCAGTTAGTAATGAGAGATTACGAAGGATTTTAAAAAATAAAATTTGAGACGAAAATGAATCTTATAATATTTGGTCCGCAGGGATGTGGTAAGGGGACACAAGCAGAAAAAATTTCCGAAAAATATAACCTTGTGCATATTGAAACGGGAAACATTTTTCGTAAAATTGGTAGAGAGAATACATCCTTAGGCAAAAAAATCAGCATTTTAAATGAAAAAAAGGAAATGATTCCTGATGAAATAATGGTTGAAGTTCTTGGCAACGAGCTTAAAAAAGTTCCAGCCGAAAAAGGTATAATATTGGACAGCGCGCCAAGACTTACAAGTCAGATTACGCTCATAGAAAATATGCTGAAAAATATTAACAGGTCTATAGATAGGGCTATATCCATAACTCTGTCGCGTGAGGAATCTATAAAAAGAATAAGCAAACGTTACATCTGTCCTTCGTGTAATAAGCAATTTATTTTAGGTGAAGATATAGAAAATAAAAACATGCCTTGTCCAAAGTGTGGCGATCAGATCAGGCAGCGTTTTGATGATACTCCGGAAGGTGTTAAAAAACGTCTTGATACATTTCAAAAAGTCACTGTTCCTGTCATTGAATATTACCGGAAAAAAGATATGCTTGTTGAGGTGGATGGCAGGCAAAGCGTAGAAAAAGTTTTTAAGGATATTATAGAAAATTTATAAATATGGGCATTTCAGTTAAAACCGAACAAGAAATTGCAATTATGCGAAAAGCTGGTCATATGCTGGCGGAAATCATGAAAGAGTTGGAAAAAGAAATCAAGCCTGGCATAGACACTTTGCAACTGGACAAGCTCTCTGAAGAGCTTGTTTTTGCGCGTGGTGCCAAGCCGGCTTTTAAAGGCTATGGAGAGGGCATAAATTTATTCCCAGCTACGATATGTGCTTCTCTGAATGATGAGGTTGTGCACGGCATTCCAAATCCAAGTAGGACATTAAATGAAGGTGATCTTCTTAAAATTGATATCGGTATTGAAATAGATGGATATTTTTCTGATATGGCGCGCACTTTTGCAGTTGGTAAAATCAGTGACGAAGCTAAAATGCTTATGGAAATTACGGAAAAATCTTTTTGGAAAGGCGTAGCTAAATTAAAAGACGGTGCCAATCTCAGCGAATATTCTAAGACTGTGCAGAAAATTGTTGAAGCGGCAGGTTTTTCAGTGGTCAAGAACTTGGTCGGGCACGGAATCGGAAAAAAACTTCATGAAGAACCCCAGGTTTTGAATTATTTTGAAAATGGATACAGAGATGTTGTTTTAAAAAAGGGAATGACATTGGCATTGGAACCAATGGTTAATCAAGGCGATTATAAAACGGTTTTAGGAAAAGATGACTGGGTTTTTTCTACAGCTGATGGAAAACTTAGCGCGCATTATGAAAACACGATTTTGATTACGGAAAATGGAGTGGAAGTGTTAACAAAATAGAGCACAAGAAATAAAAGGCGATAAAGTTTTTTTAAATAAAAACCCCCTCAATAGTCTATGACTACCAAGGGGGCATGGGCGGAAGGGCACAGAGGGTTTATTTTTTTGCCACTTCCTTAGATTTTTTTAGCTTATAATTTCCCTGTCTTGGCCACAGTAATATAGCCAAGAGAGCAAAAATAAAGAACATTAGCCAGGCCACATATGGAGGGCTGCTTAATAGGTAACCCTGCCACTTTTCTTCCATGTAAGTGTAGCATATGGCTTTAAATCCAAAGTACATAAGATACAAAGAAAATAATCCAAAGGCTACTGAGAATGCCCATTTAAAATCTCTAAAGTCTTTTTTATTCATAATTTCCTCCATTTTTAAATAACAATTATTTTATTTTTTACTAGCCTTCAATACTAGCATAAATTTATGAAAATGTCAATAGCTGGTCAAAATGAGGCTCTGATAGGGCACATTTTGGGCATAGATTTCGGTAAATCAAAAATAGGATTGGCTATAGCCGATGAAGAAACGCGGATGGCTTTTGCTTTGGACACATTTCTAAATAACAAAAATTTTTTCGAAAAACTGGATGAAATTGTAAAAAAAGAAAATGTAAAAACTATAATCATAGGCATAACAACTCATAATAAAGACATTAAGAGTGCAGAAGAAAAATCTGATTTTGCTGAAATGATTAAAGAAAAAACTGGGCTGCCGGTAATGTTTCAGGAGGAAATGTTTACAACTAAAATAGCTCAGGATAACATAAAAAAACACGGAAAAAAGAATATAAGCCAGTCAGACGATAAAGAAGCGGCTAGAATTATTTTACAGGAATGGCTGGACCAGAATCTCTAGAATCTCAAAATTTAAAACTTTCATTGAAAGTTTAAAGTTTTGGGATTTTATGCTATAATAAAGATAAGTTTAGTGTATTAAATAACAAAATAACTAAAAAAATAATGAACGAAAACCAACCCTATTTATCAATAGTTATACCGGCCTACAAAGAGGGGGAGCGCATCGGTCAAAATCTTCTGGAAATAGAAAAGTTTCTATCAGTCAACAACTACAGTTATGAAATTATTGTAGTTGTGGATGGATCTCCTGATAATACCGCTGAAATAGTCAGAAATTATTCTAATCAGATAAAAAACATCCGGCTGATCAATAATAAAGAAAATCATGGCAAAGGCTATGTGGTTAGGCAGGGTCTTCTTGAATCGAAAGGTAAATATGTGGTTTTTCTCGATGCAGATGGATCGACATCAATAACTCATGTAGAAAAATTTTTGCCCGAACTAGAAAAAGGAGCAGATGTTGTTATTGGATCCCGGAAAATAAAAGGTTCCTTTATACAGGTTCACCAGCCCAAGTATAGGGAAATTATGGGAGAAGGAGGTAATTGGCTTATACGCATAGTCCTTGGACTTTGGAGTTTTCCAGACACACAGTGTGGGTTTAAAATGTTAACCAATAAGGCAGCACATGAAGTTTCTAAGCGTATGGTTGTTGATAGGTTTGGATTTGATTTTGAATTAATAATATTAGCCAAAAAACTTGGATTTAAAATAAAGCAAATGCCGGTACGTTGGCTGAATGAAGAAGGTTCAACAGTAAGCCTAACCGGACCAAATGGTTTTATACAAGTATTAATTGATTTATTTAAGACAAAAGGAAGATTAATTGCTGGAAACTATAAAATTAAGAAAATTAAACCATCAAATAAATAATTCAGATTTTTTAATATTGATCTGATTTAATAAGGATAAAAAACAAAAAGTGCCTAAAACAAAGATAAAAAAGAAAAATATTGCGGCATCTGAACTCAGACAGGATCTGGTTTCTGGCGATTGGGTTGTTATTGCGACAGGACGGGCTAAACGTCCGGACGATTTTGCTATTTTTCAAAGGATTCAAGATGATAAAGGTATAGAAAAATGTCTCTTTGAAGATCCAGTAGCCTCTGGGCAAGAAAAAGATGTGCTTATATATAAAAAGTCTGATGACGAATGGACACTCAGAGTTTTTCCCAACAAATATCCATCTTTTTGCAGTGTTAGTTTAGTAAAATCATTGGCAGAAGGTCCATATTTTGCTATGCCGGGAGCTGGCTATCACGAAATAATAGTTACTAGAGACCATTACAGACAGCTGGCTCTTATGAATACCATTGAAGTTGCAGAAGTATTCGATGCTTATCAAGAAAGATTTATAGATCTGATGAATAAAAGGAATGTAAATTATATTGCAATTTTCCATAATCATGGAAAAGAGGCTGGCGCATCAATATCTCATCCGCACTCACAGCTTATGGCCATTCCGGTAGTGGCACCTTATATAAAGTTGGAATTAGATGGAGCCGAGCAATACTACAGGAGCAATAAACATTGCGTATATTGCATAATGGCGGAATATGAAAGTATTGAAAAAAAACGGGTAGTTTTTGAAAACGAAGAATTCATTGCATTTTGTCCTTTTGCCTCAAGAGCCGCATTTGAAGTTTGGGTTATGCCGAAAAAACACAGCCCATATTTTGAAAGGATTACCGATGATCAGAAAATAAAATTAGCGGAGGTTTTTCAAAAAGGATTGGGATCAATTTATAAAGCTCTTAATGATCCACCATATAATTTTTATATCCATACTTCGCCATGCGACGGAAGAGACTATGCTCATTTTCACTGGCATATTGAAATTTTGCCGCATACCGCAACTTGGGCGGGATTTGAATTGGAAACCGGCATTGAAGTTTCTACGATTCAACCGGAAATAGCGGCGGAATTTCTCAGAAAACAACTTTAAAATATATTTCATGCATGATTTTATAATAAATTTTTTTTCCAATTTTCCCAAAGAACTCGCAACTTTTATAATTGCCCTTATTCCTATAACTGAACTGCGTGCCTCAATCCCATTGGCAGTGAAAATTTATAACCTAACGCCGGCAGCTGCCTGGTTCTATTCCGTAGCTGGAACATATTTTGCCATGGTGATCATAGTTTTATTGTTGGATCCAATATCTAAGTTGCTTTCCAGATATATATCCTTTTTTGCCAAATTTTTCAAATGGCTTTTTGAACACACGCGCAAAAGAACGGGCAGCAAAATGGAAAAATACGGAGAATGGGCAATTTTTATTTTGGCAGCGACACCGATTCCGTTTCTGGGCGGAATGACAGCAGCCCTGGCTTCTTTTGTGTTTGGCATTGTGCTTAAAAAATCACTGCCTCTTATGCTTTTCGGAACAATGGTTTCGGGGATAATAGTTCTAGGCTTGACTGTGTATTTTTAATAAAAATAAAAATTTATGAAAAAGATAATAGTTGGAAACCTGAAAATGAACCTACTGAGCTCTGCTGAACGCAAAAAATATTTTGAATTGTTTAAAAAAGAATTAAAAAAAAGGAAAATAACAAATGCCGAGTTTGTTTTATGCCCCCCATATGTCCATGTCGAATCTTTTGTTAAAGAGTTGAAAGCAAAAAATATTTCAATCGGATCTCAAAATATTTTTTGGGAAGAGAAAGGTCCATATACGGGAGAAATTTCTGTGCCGATGATAAAGAATATGGGAGGGGAATATGTAATTCTTGGGCATAGTGATCGGAGAAAATATTTTTTTGAAAATGATGATAAGATAAATTTAAAAATTCATGCTGTTCTGAAGAATGGATTGAAAGTTATTCTTTGTGTTGGTGAAAATGCCGAGGAAAAGAAAAATGGAAGTGGAGAGGCGGTAATTTTTGAACAATTAAAAAATTGCTTAAACAACATAAATACTAAAAAAATAGCTGATGTCATAATTTGCTATGAACCGGTCTGGGCCATAAGTTCAAATAATCCCAATCGTTTGCCAGTAATTGATGAAATAATGAGTGCAAAAATATTGATAAAAAAATTTTTAATTAGAAAATATAAATTAAAAGTTGCCGAAAAAGTAAAAATTATTTATGGCGGTTCGGTTTTTCCTGAAAATATAAAAGAAACATGCATAGAGCCGGGCATGGACGGAGTTTTAGTCGGAAAAGAAAGCCTTAATCCTTTGAATTTCATTAAAATGGCTGAAACAATTGATAAATAAATAATACAAAAACATATGATTACATCTGTTAAAGAAATTTTAAACAAAGCTCAAAAAGGCGGATATGCAGTCGGAGCATTTAATACGACAAACCTGGAAACTACAAGAGCTATTATTGATGCTGCCAAAGAAATGAATAGTCCGGTTATTATTCAAGTGACTGAGAAAACATTGGAATATGCAGGTGGTCGTGCCATATTTCAGTTAATAAAAAATTGTGCAGAATTTTATGCCCCTGATATTCCAATTGGTATCCATCTCGATCATGGTAGAAATTTAGAAATAATTGAACGTTGTGTTGATGTGATAGGCTTTAATTCGGTAATGTATGATGGTTCGAGGAAAGCCTATGAAGATAATGTGCTTGCAACAAGAAAAGTTGTTGAATTGTATCATAAAAAAAATGTATGTGTTCAAGGAGAATTAGGGAGTGTTCCTTATATTGGTGAAACTTCAATGGCTGGTGAAATTGATTGGGATAAATATATGACTGATCCCGATCAGGCTGCAGACTATTATTGCCGTACAGGCATAGACGCTTTAGCTGTGGCTATCGGTAATGCGCACGGATTCTTTAAAGAACGCAAGGAACCGGATTATGAACGACTTGAAGCTATTCATAAAAAAATTCCCATACCGCTTATTTTACATGGGGCGTCCGATTGGGAAAACGGTAAAGTAAAGGAAGTAATTGCACGCGGTGTATGTTGTTTCAACGTAGATACAGCCATAAGGTTGTCTTTTATAAATAGTATTGTTAAAATGGCGCGCCAGCAGAATGATATATCTTTTGATATAAGGAAAGTTTTGGGTGATGCTCAAGAAGCTGTAAAAAATGCAGTCAAAGAAAGGATCCGCTATTATGGCAGTGAAGGAAAAGCTCCGGGAAAAGAAAAAATTGAATGTGTTGATCATTCATAAAAATAAGTCCGGAAAAATAATGCATACAGCAATACCTGAAAAATATGAAAAAACAAAAAGTAGCCATTGTGAGCCTGTCATCTTGTAAGGGATGTCAATTTGCTTTGCTTAATTTGGGAAAAAAATTTATTGATATCATGAAGAATGTTGAAATTGTTGATTTTGATTTGTTTAAAATTAATAGTAACTCAGAATTAATATTGGATATAGGTTTTGTTGAAGGTAACCCAATAACGGAAGAAGATAAAAAAACACTAATATCTCTCAGGGAAAAAAGCAAAAAATTAGTTGTTTTAGGAAATTGCGGAGCAATGGGAGGAATTCCAGAAATAAAAAATTATCGTGAACAAAAACAATCAGCCAAACACTTTTATAGATATATACACGGCATAAAAGATGAGCCAATTAAAGAAATTGATAATTTTGTAAAAGTTGATTTTACTTTCCCTGGTTGTCCGATTAGCGGAGAAGAATTTCTAGAATATTTTCCAATTATTTTAGAAAGTGCAATTTCTAGCAAAGATTTTCCAAAAATTCCGGATAAATCGGTTTGCATACAATGCAGAGCAAAAGGAAACAGGTGTTTGCTTTTAGATAAAAAACCGTGTTTTGGTTCAATGATTTTGGGCGGTTGTGATGCTGTGTGTCCTAGCTATAATATGCCATGCCAAGGTTGTCGGGGATTGCGTCCTTCAACTAACATAAAAGAGGTGCGTGAATCTTTAAGAAACATAATAAATGATGAAGAATTCGAAAATATATCTGAGATATATGGTTTAAGGGATGATATAGAAGCAAAGGAAAAAAAATAAAAATATGTCTCTAAACATAAATTACATCGCGAATATCGAAAGTCAAACCGATATTATATCGGAAATTATTAAAGGTAATCTGAGGAGCCATAAATTGCGATTATTGAGGGATTCTCGTATTATCGAAAATGTCATAATAGGCCGGTACTACAAAGAAATGCCTACTATTGTCCAAAGAATTTGCGGAAATTGCTCAGTTTCTCATAATATGGCATCCATTAAGGCTATTGAAAAAGCCATGAAAATTGAGGTTAGTGAAGAAACAATAAAGTTTAGAAAAATTATAGAATGTGCCCAATTTATTTATTCTCATTCTTTCAATCTTTTTATTCTGTCGGTAGTTCATTCTATGAATATTGAAAATGAATTACAATCAGCTGATGAATACAGTGAAGAAACAAAAAAAATTCAAAAAATAAGAGAATATGGAATTGAGATCATAAATTTAATAGGTGGAAGAACAATACACCCACTGACAAATGAAGTTGGGGGGTTTAAAAAAGTTCCAACAAAAAATGAAATAAAAAATCTTATATCAAAAGGAGAAGAAATACTGCCGGCAATGATAGAAATAGCTGATTTTTTTAAAAATATAAAATTGCCTAATTTTAGTCGGCCAACAGAATACATTTGTCTTAAAAGTAATGGAGAATACGCTATGTATGATGGAGACGTTGTTTCTAATAAGGGATTATATGTAAGCAAAAATGATATTGAAAACAATTTTTATGCTTTTCACCGTCCAAAGGAAATTATTAAAAGAATCAATCCGGACAGCAAAACGAGTTATATGGTCGGGGCTATTGCCAGGGTCAATAATAATTATGATAAGCTTTCAAATAATGCAAAAAGATATTTAGAATCATTGAATTTTAACAAAATGGACTATAATCCATTTCATAATATTTTATACAAAGCAGCTGAAATCATACATTGCATTGAGGAATCAACAAAATTATTAAGAGAAATTGCTAATGTAGACTTTACAGGTGCACTAACTAAAGAATACACTGTCCAAGAAGGTAGAGCAGCGGCAGCTATTGAAGATCCGCGAGGAACATTGTATTATTGGGTTGATATAGATGCTAAGGGTTATATAAAAAATATTAATATTATTACGCCAACGGCGCAGTTCTTGTCTAATCTTGAAGATGATATTTCGGTTTTTATTCCTGGGATAAAAAATGTTAGTGAAAAAGAAAAAGAAAAAAAGATTCGCGCATTTATTCGGGCATATGATCCTTGCATGGGTTGCATAACGCGTTAGATATATAAGATTAAAATAAGCTTAAAATTTAATATTTTAAAAAATAACTGAAAAATATGTTAAAAATAGCAATAAATGGTTTTGGACGAATAGGCCGTCCTTCATTCAAGATTGCCTTTGAAAAAGAAGATATGGAAGTAGTCGCAATTAATGATCTTACTGATATAGAAACAAGTGCTCATCTGCTTAAGTATGATTCTTCTTACGGAATATATGTTAGGAGAGTTTCTGCAGACAGAGAAAATAATGAAATAATAATAGATGGCAAACCCATTAAGTATTTTTCTGAAAAGGATCCAACCAATCTCCCGTGGGATAAATTGGAAGTTGATGTGGTGCTTGAATGCACGGGAGTTTTTCTTGATCAAATCTCAGCGCAAAAGCACATTGATGCTGGTGCTAAAAAAGTTGTTATGTCAGCTCCGCCAAAAGACGAAACGCCAGTGTACCTATTGGGTGTAAACGAGAAGGAGTATAAAAATGAATCAATTATTTCTAACGGATCTTGTACTACCAATTGCTTGGCGCCAATGATAAAAGTTCTTGATGATTTATGCGAAGTTGAACAAGGTTTTATGACAACTACCCATTCCTATACTAATGACCAGAACTTATTGGATCTGCCCCATAGAGATTTGAGACGCGCCAGAGCTGCAGCTATGAGTATTATCCCGACAACCACTGGAGCTGCTAAAACGGTCGGCAAGGTTCTGACTCACCTCAAAGGAAAGCTGGACGGCATTGCTTTAAGAGTCCCAACTCCTGTTGTTTCGATTGTTGATTTTATTTGTACAGTCAAAAATCCGAAAAATATAGAAGAAATTAATGAAGCTTTTGCTAATGCTTCCAAGGGAGAGTTAAAAGGTATTTTGGATGTCACAAAAGAAGAATTAGTTTCTATAGATTATAAAATGAATCCACATAGCGCTATTGTAGATTTGCCGCTGACTATGTCTCAGGGAAAAATGGTTAAAATAGTCGGGTGGTATGATAATGAATGGGGATATTCCAATAGGCTAGTAGAAACGGCTGAATATATTTCTAAATAATTTTTCCCTATATAAGCCTTTTTATAGAATAATGATTTGACAATCTATTTGTTTTTGCTATTTTTTAGTTAGAATAAAGTACTTAAAAATAAGCGGGGTGGGAATAATTGAAAAAACAAAAGCAGCAAAAAATGTTCTAAATCAATTAAAAGCTCTTTTGACAGGAAGAGCTGCGATTCAGTAACGGAGAAGCTAAGAAGTGTTTCCAGCCCGCTTTTTAAAAATTTTAAGGAGGGATAAGTTAATCATTAATATGATTATATTTCCCTCCCGATTTACTCCAATAATCAAGTGCTTCAATGTAGGCGCTTTTTATATTTTGACCTCCTTTTTGTAAATTAAAAAACATGGTACAATATAATAAATTATAATTAACTGTTTTAGAAAGATGCTATAAAAATGGCTCTTTGGTTTTGTGCTTTAATTTTTTTATGTATTTAAAAAAAGTTGAAATATCAGGATTTAAATCTTTTGCCAACAAAGTCACACTGGAATTTTTGCCAGCGGGAAATTTTAATAGTGACTCCAAAAACAAAGGCATAACTTCTATTGTCGGACCTAATGGATCAGGAAAGTCTAATGTGGCAGATGCAATAAAATGGGCCATGGGGGAACAGTCCATGAAAACGCTTCGTGGCAAAAAATCAGAAGATGTTATTTTTGCTGGTTCGGGAACAAAAGCCAGACTGTCTAGTGCGCATGTTTCTCTTTATTTTGACAATAAAGATAAGCGTATTCCTTTGGAATTTTCTGAAGTCGAAATATCTAGGAAGATTTACCGTAGTGGAGAATCAGAATATCTTATTAATGGCAGTAAGACTCGACTTATTGATGTTGTCGATTTATTAGCCAAAGCCGGCATAGGAAAAGAAAGTTACTGTGTTATCAATCAAGGCATGTCAGATGCTTTTCTAAATGCATCTTCCATAGATAGGCGCAGTGTTCTGGAAGATGCAGCCGGAGTGAAGCAATATCAGATTAAAAAACAGCGAGCAGCTAAGAAAATTGATTGGACCAGAGAAAACATGGAAAGGGTAAGTGGGCTTATACGCGAAATAGAACCTCATCTAAAGATGCTTAAGCGCCAGGCGCAAAAAGCCCAGCAAGGAAAAGAAATTGCAGAGAAACTCAAAGAAAGACAAAATAAACTATTTTCTTTTTTGTGGCACCAATTTCAGTTAGAACAGGAACAATTTTCACGGGAAAAAGATAGCCTTGGAGCTTTAATGATGAATACGCAGAGGGAAGTAGATAAGATAAATGATGAACTAAGTAAGGAATCGGCTGATGCACAGGAATCAAAAAAACAAAATGAGTTAGAGAAAAAACAGTCGGAAATAAGGCAAAAAATAAATGAAATCGAACGAGAGCTTATTATTTCAGAGGGGCGCATTGTAGTTGAAAAAGAAAAAATGGCCAGCCAAAAAATAATAGAAATTATTCCGGTTGATCTCAAATATGTTCAGGAAAAAATTAAACATATCCGTGAAGCACAGGAAAGATTGATAAAAGAAGTTGAAGGAGCAGAAAGCCTAGAAGAATTGCAAGATATTAAAGAGCATGCACGGGCTATCCAACAGCAGTTGCATGATTTATATGAAGAATCAGGAAAAGGAGAAGTTTCAGTAAAAAAGGATAATTCAAAAGAAACGCAGGAAATTCAAAATAAAATCAACGAGTTGGAAAATAAGAAAAAAGATCTACTTAGCTCAGAAAATAAATTAAAAACCGAACTTGAAAAAACAGAAAAGGAAATAAACCAAGAAATGCAGAAAGCAAAGGAGTTGAGAGAAAGATTTTTCCAATTAGAACGTGAATCCAGAAACAAACAGGAGCAACTTTCTGGCCTAAAAGACCAATTTAATGAAGCAAAAATAAAATTAGCTAAGATAGAGGTTCGTGAGGAGGATTTAACCAATGAAATAAAGAATTCTCTCAAACAGGATCCAGGCGAACTCAAATATGACGGCCAATCTGTAGAAAAAGAAATATTGGAACATGAAATAGAGCGCTTGAAGATGCAAATGGAACAAATCGGAGGAATTGATCCGATGATTGTTCAGGAATATAACGAAACAAGTGCCCGTTTCGATTTTCTTACCCAGGAGCTCAAAGATTTGGCTGATGCTTTAATATCATTAGAAGCTGTTATAAAAGAGATGGATCAGCGTATAAATTCCGAGTTTGAAAAAGCTTTTGAACAGATCAACAAGGAATTCACAAAATATTTCCGGACTATTTTTGGAGGTGGCAATGCTTATCTGACTAAAATTAAAATTCCTCCGCGTGGCGTTTATGAAGAAAAAAATAACGAAAATCAAGAAAATATTGAAGAAGTTGAAAATGAGGAAGAAAAAAAAGAAGAAAAAAGATATGAAATTGGCATTGACATTTATGCCTGCCCTCCGGGCAAGAAAATTGCCAATCTGCCCATGCTTTCTGGTGGAGAAAGGTCTTTGACGGCTCTAGCATTATTATTTGCCGTTATCTCATATAATCCACCGCCATTCGCCATCCTGGATGAAGTTGAAGCTGCACTTGATGAAGCTAACTCCAGAAGGTTTGGAAAAATTTTGCAGGATCTTTCTGATTCGACCCAGTTTATAGCTATTACTCATAACCGCGAAACTATGCGTCAGTCAGCTCTATTATATGGTGTGACAATGGGAGAGGATGGAATTTCAAAACTGCTTTCAGTAAAGATTGACCAGGTTGATCAGAGTGGAGAAATTATTCCAAAAAAATAGATAATCCTTTTATCCTGTATGGGTTAAAATTTCCTGACTATTGACAAAAAGGCAAATAAGCTATTCCAAATATTTAAAAAAAGCTGTATAATCAAAGTATGCATGAGTCACATGCAAAATTAATAATAATTAATTAAATAATAAAAAGTTATGGCAAAAATGACGAAGTCACAGGTTGTGACAGCTTTGTCTGAAAAAACAGGCTTGGCAAAAAAAGAGGTTGCTGGATTTCTTGACAATCTCTCAGCACTTGCTTACGGAGAAGTAAAAAAGAATGGAGAATTTGTTCTCCCAGGTTTTGGAAAAATGGTAAAAGCAAAACGCAAAGCTAGAGTAGGAGTTAATCCTGCAACTGGAGAAAAGATCCAAATTGCCGCAAAAACTGTGGTTAAGTTCCGCTTGGCAAAAGCTGCAAAAGAAGCAGTTCTTTAGGTCTTGAGCTTTTTGATATATACAAAGCCCTTATTTTCATAAGGGCTTTTGTTTTTTATTGTTTTTATGATATAATTTAAGCTAGAAAATATTATTTTTTAATAATTTCAATGTAAATTTGTTTTAATAATTTTGCATTGTATTAAAAAAATGAATACAAAAATCAGTTTTGTAACTTTATTTTCAGTCTTATCACTTGTTCTTGTTTGTGGAATTTTTCTTCCCATAAAAACAGTAAATGCCGCGGTTGGTTCTTTTTCTTGTTCTGATTATCAAACTGCTCCTACTGGTTCTGGCTTCGGCTATATAACGCTTTGGAATAATAAAATTACAGGAACAATAACCAGTTCTGTTAGTCCAGGAGGAACCGTAACAGTTTATTTGAAAGATATATCCTATACGGGTACAGGCTCGCAGGAATGGCATAAACCAGTATATGGCACTATAGGTGGAGTTCAGAGATCTTTTACTGGATCAAACCAAGCAGTACCTGGCAGTGGCTATCTTCCTTATTTTGAAAGTACTCAAACTTTTCCTGCTCCCTCTACTCCGGGAACTTATACATTACAATTAACAAGTAGCTGGGATGGAAGAAATTTATGTTCCTGTTCTTCCTGCAGTGCTGGTACTTTTACAGTTACTGCTCCTGCCTACTGCACTTTGCCTTGGGGAGGAACAATATCAAACGGCGCCTCAGTTTATGCTTATTATTATCCTTCAGTTGCCTGTGGCTTAGATTGTGCTAATTACCGTCAGACACGAACTTGCAATAATGGAGTTTTGAGTAATTCAAATACTTATCAAAGTTGCTATACACAGGCTTGTGCTTCATGCAGTCTCCCTTGGGGCGGAACCGTGGCTCATGGCGGTTCAGTGACTGCCTACGCTTCAGGTTCAGTTCCTTGTGGATCATCCTGCACCAGCCAGACTAGAACCTGCAGCAATGGAACACTTAGTGGTTCATATACTAATTCAAGTTGTAGTGTAGCAGCTTGTGCCTGCAATCTACCCTGGGGAGGCACATTAACTCATGGCGGTTCAGTGACTGCCTACGCTTCAGGTTCAGTTCCTTGTGGATCATCCTGCACCAGCCAGACTAGAACCTGCAGCAATGGAACACTTAGTGGTTCATATACTAATTCAAGTTGTAGTGTAGCAGCCTGTGCTTCCTGTACTTCACCCTGGGGCACAACTGTAGTTCATGGCAGTTCTATTACTGCTTATCTTTCCAATTCAGCTGCAACATGTACTAGTCAGACAAGGACATGCAACAATGGAACATTAAGTGGTTCATATATATACCAAACTTGTACACGTTCTTGTACTTTGCCCTGGGGCGGAACAGTGGCTAGCGGTTCTTCTTTTACTGCCTATCAATCAAGTTCAGTGCCTTATGGGTCATCCTGTGTCAGCCAGACCAGAACCTGTACTGATGGAACATTAAGTGGTTCATACTCTAATCAAACTTGCAATGTAGCAGCCCCAGCTTCATGCAGTCTCCCTTGGGGCGGAACCGTGGCTCATGGCGGTTCAGTGACTGCCTACGCTTCAGGTTCAGTTGCTTGCGGATCATCCTGCACCAGCCAGACTAGAACCTGCAGCAATGGAACACTTAGTGGTTCATATACTAATTCAAGTTGTAGTGTAACACCCTGCCCTTGCACCTTGCCTTGGGGAGGAACCCTAGCTCACGGAAGCTCAGTAACTGCTTATTTGTCCAGTTCAGCTGTAACCTGCACCAGTCAAACAAGAACATGCAATAATGGAACACTTAGCGGTTCATATACGTATCAAAGCTGTTTACGCTCATGCGCTATACCTTGGGGCGGAACAGTAGCTAGCGGTTCTTCTTTTACTGCCTATCAATCAAATTCAGTTCCTTGTGGATCATCCTGCACCAGCCAGACCAGAACCTGCACTAATGGAACACTAACTGGTTCATATTCCAACAGAACTTGCAGCGTAGCACCTTGTCCTTGTACTTCACCTTGGGGTACAACCGTGGCTCATGGCAGTTCTATCACTGCCTACTCCTCAAGTTCAGTAGCCTGCGGATCATCCTGTGATAGTGTCAAACAAAATAGAACCTGTACCAATGGAGTCTTGAGCGGAACAGCCACTAACCAAAACTGCAGCGTAGCACCTTGCCCTTGCACCACGCCTTGGGGCACAACTGTAGCCAGTGGCAGTTCAGTCGACGCCTATAAAGACAGCTATGCACCTTATGGATCAGAGTGTGTCAAAGAAACTAGACAATGCACGGATGGAAGCTTAAATGGTTCCTATACCAACCAGAGCTGCTGTCAGGCAGATAACTGCGAACAAAGAACCTGCCAAGGCAAGCAATGTAATAATGGCTGCAAGCTTATGGATGGCGTCAAAACTGACGGCGCCTGCTGCGTCTCAAATGGTTGTGAAAAAAACACCTGCAAAGGCAAAACCTGCAATAATGGATGTATTTCTAACGCCTATGGAACCAAGAAATGTTCCGGCCCAGTAGGCCCAGGCATTTGGACGGAGATATATTAATTACTAGCAGTTTTTAATTTAGAAAGTCAATATTTTATTATCTAGTTAAAAATAATTATTAAAAATAAAAAAATGAAAAAAATTATTATCTCAATTTTTTTATTAACGGGAGGAATGGTTGTTTTATCAGGCTGTTCTCAGTATCAAACAAGCCAAAATAATCAGGCAACAAAAATAATTTCTGAAAAATCAAAAGTTAATCAGGCATCTGAAGCAGAAGGCTATCTGGTTGTTGATGAAATAAAAATAAAGCTGCCTCCTGATTGGAAAATAGAGAAAAAAGAATCAGATAAAATTTATATAAAAGATAATAAATTGGAAACAGAATATAACACGCTCCTTACTGTTAAATTTGAAAAGAATCCTCCGGCTATGCTCGATGATTACAAAAATGGAAAAAATATCGGATTCGATAACATGAAAGATGAAAAAAATGAAATATTCAAAAATGCTTGTTCTGGAATTGCTTGTAATGGAATTATTTCTGATGGTAATATTTACTACCTTGTTTGGGCAGTGGAAACCGATCAACCTGCTCCTGAAAATCTAAAAGGGAGTTGGGAACCAGAGCATCATTTCAACACGGATAACATCTGGGAAATGCTTAAAAATATAATCGTTCAATAATATTGAAAATAAGAAGCTTATTCTTAATAAAATAAAAACCCCTAAAATAGGGGTTTTTGCATTAAATTCTTGACAAAATTTATAATTCGGATATACTGGATAAGTACTAAAAATCGGCCTAAATAAGGGCAAAGAAGGGAGTATTGATGATACTCAATAATTTGTTTACAGCAAAAATATAAAATATGTTAGCAATTAGATTTGAAAGAGTTGGAAGAAAAAATAAAGCTCAATTCAGAATTGTGCTACAGGAACACACTGTCGCTCCGGGAGGGCGTCATGTTGCTGTGCTTGGAAATTATGATCCACATCAGAAAAAAGCTGTTTTTAAGGCAGAAAAAATAAAGGAATGGATAGCAAAAGGAGCCCAGGTTTCTGATAGTGTTTATAATCTTTTTATTAGAGAAGGTGTTATTGAAGGAAAGAAGCGGTCAATAAAAATGGAAAAACCAAAAACTAAGGAAATCCCAGCTGAGCCAGTTGAAGAAGAAGCAAAGACAGAAGAGCCTAAAGTTGAGGAAACCAAATCCGAGAATCCTGTTGCTGAAATTAAAGAAGAAATAAAGACTGAAGAGCCTAAAGTTGAAACTGTTAAAGAAATAATTGCTGAAATTAAAGAAGAAGTAAAACCTGAAGAACCTAAGATTGAGGAAGCTGTTAAATAAGATATTTGGAAAATTTAATATAGTAAGTCCGCAGACAATGGGAGGCTGTAAAAAAGCGTAATACCCATCGAGGAATATCAGAAACATTTTAATGTTTTTGGTAACAAAGGTCGATCTGTGGAAACGCAGATTTTTTAATTGCAAATAATATCATGTTAACAAAACAACAAAAAATTGAACTCGTAAAAAATTTGACCGAAAAGATTAAAGTTGCAAAAACAGCTGTTTTTGTCGATTTTAAAGGACTTAAAGTAAAAGATTCAACTGATCTTAAAAAAGCTTTAAGAGCTGAAGGAGTAGATTATGTGGTAGTTCGCAAAACGCTTCTTGATATAGCGCTTAAAAACGCTGGAATTAAAGGAATAAGCACAAAAACAATGGAAGGACAGGTAGCTTTGTCTCTTTCTAATATTGATGAAGTGGCTGGAGCTAAAATAATCGATAAATTTGCCAAGACAAATGAAAATATTAAAATGTTGGGAGGATTTCTTGGCGAACAGATTATGGATGCCGCTGAAGTCAAAGCTTTGGCAAAAATTCCATCTAGAGAAGAGCTTTTAGCAAAACTTGTTGGAACACTCAATGCACCTGTTAGTGGGTTCGTGAATGTTTTGGCAGGAAATTTGCGAGGTTTGGTTCAGGTTCTTAATGCGATAAAAGAACAAAAAGCGTAAGTTGATTAATTAAAATAATTTAAAATACTAAACAATATGACTGAAGAAAAAAAAGAAGTAAAAGTTCCTGCAAAATTTGAAAAAATTGTTGCAGAAATTGAAAAAATGAGCGTGCTTGATCTTTCGGAATTAGTGAATATTCTGGAAGATAAGTTTGGTGTAAGTGCGGCTGCTCCAATGATGATGGGAGCCATGCCAGCAGCCGGAGGTGCTGCTGAAACAGCTGAAGAAAAGTCTGAATTCGATGTCGAATTAACTTCAGCCGGAGCTCAGAAAATCAACGTGATTAAGGCTGTTCGTGAAATTACTGGGCAAGGCCTTAAGGAAGCAAAAGACTTGGTTGATGCAGCTCCAAAGATGGTGAAAGAAAAAGTTGCTAAAGCACAAGCTGAAGAAATTAAGAAAAAATTGGAAGAAGCTGGTGCCACAGTAACATTAAAATAATTCTGCATTTCAATTCAAAAATTAAACCCCGATTAATCGGGGTTTTTGATATTATTATAAAATTAATAGGCGGATAATTTGCAAATATGCAAAGTCTGTCTTGACAATAAAAAAATTTCTTATAAAATAATAATTAGCAGTCTATGACTGTGAGTGCTAATTATTAAATTTACAATTTCTTCTGAATATTTTTAGTTTAAAATAAGTATAAAAATATAGAATTAAAAATAATCAAGATAATTTATTGTAATAATTGATATAAGGAATAAAAATTTAGAAAGGAGGTGAGAATCATTATGACAAGAGGATTAATGCGATGGTCTCCTATGTGGGACATGGAAAAAATTTTCGATGATGGTTTATGGGAAGGGAATGATTTTTCTCCAGCTATTGATGTTAGCCAAGACAAGGATAATGTTATTATAGAAACATCTCTTCCTGGTATCGATCCTGATAAAGTTGATATCTCAGTAGAGAATGATGTTCTCACTATTTCAGGACATACTGAAGAAAAAAAGGAGACTAAGAGAGAAAACTATTACCGCAAAGAAATAAGAGAAGGATCTTTTTCTCGCTCCATAATTCTGCCAATGGGAGTTAAAGCTGATCAGGCGGAAGCGAGCTATGAAAAAGGTATCCTTATGGTTTCTTTGCCTAAAGCTGATGAAGCCAAGCCGAAAAAGATTTCCATTAAAGCCAAATAGTTTTTTCACAGGTTGCTTGATTCATCAAGCAACCACATGAAAAAAGTATATTTTTTAGCATTTAATTGAGAAAAATTTGTCCAAAAATTGATTAATGATAATAACAAAAAAATAATTTTAACTTTGTATTGACAGTTAAAAAATTTTTTATAAAATAGTAGTTGAAGAATCGCATATTCAAAATACTGGTTCTTTTATATAATAAATTTTAATATAAAAAATATGCAAATAAAAAATAATTTCAATCTTTCTGCGAAAAAAATGTTTGCCTTATTAATTATTTCAGCCTTAATTGGTGGAGGAATTATTTATTTAACTTTTGACAATATTTCAAAGGGAACTAAAAAATATCAAGAATGGAAAAATGAAAAACAAGTCGGATTTTTTGAAAAATTAAGAGATAATTTTAAAACAAAAGAACCAAAAAACATGCAGTCTGTTAAAATAATTGATGAACAGTCACAAGTAATCGAAGTTGTCAAAAAGGCCTCTCCGGCAGTTGTGAGTATAGTAGCTTCAGCGCAAGTGCCAAAATTTGAAACTTATTTTGAGGATCCTTTTTTCGGTGATGATTTTTCATCTTTTTTTAATTTTCGCATTCCACAGCAACGTCAAAATGGCACTGAAGAAAAAAAGATCGGCGCTGGAACCGGATTTGTAGTTTCTTCCGATGGATATATCATAACCAATAAGCATGTGGTTAATGAAGAAGATGCTGATTATACCGTTTATCTTAATGATGAAAAAAATCGTGGCGAGAAAATAAAAGCTAAAGTAGTGGCACGCGATCCAAAAAATGATTTGGCAGTTTTAAAAATTGACAAAAGAGATTTGCCATTTTTAACCTTTAGTGATTCTAGCCATTTGCAAGTTGGACAAACAGTAATTACTATCGGTTATGCCTTAGGAGAATTCGACAACACTGTCAGTAAAGGAGTCATTTCTGGCTTATCAAGGTCTATAACGGCTGGAGGCGGATTCACAAAAACCGAAGAACTAAAAAATTTGATTCAAAGTGATGCAGCTATTAATCCTGGAAACTCAGGAGGTCCCATGCTAGATATTGAAGGAAATGTGATTGGCATTAATGTGGCTATGGCTAATGCCGAGAATATTGGCTTTGCTATTTCTGGAAATGAAGCTAAAGCCGTTTTTGAAGAAGTAAAAAACACGGGCTCAATAAGTAAAAAAGAAACTGCATTTTTGGGTGTCAGGTATGTGTTAATTGATGAAAAGTTAAAAGCTGATAATAATCTGCCATACGAATATGGCGCATTAGTGGCACGCGGAGAAGCCAGAACTGATTTAGCCGTTATTCCGGGTTCGCCAGCTGATAAAGCAGGCATAATGGAAAATGACATTATTTTGGAGGTTAATGGTCAAAAAATAACAAAAAGAAATCAACTTTCTGATTTAATTGCCACAAAAAAACCCAACGAAGAGATAAATTTGAAAATTTATCATAAAGGCGAAGAAGAGGATTTGAAAATAGTCTTAGGAAAAAATTAAAAAAATTTCGTCGATCAATGAAGGCATGGTTAAAATTTAAAAATCGCCCTTAAAATCTGGGCGATTTTTTTTATTGTATACAAAGTTGGGGAGGAGGGATTCGGACCCCCGCATGCCAGGACCAAAACCTGGTGCCTTACCGCTTGGCTACTCCCCAATAAATAAGCTTTTAGCTAGCTAATGAAAATAATTCACCCCATTAACAAAAAGCTAAAAAGATAATTAAAATAACAAAGCTATTCAATTACCGTACCACCCATCATATCCAAAGCTTGAGTTAAAAGAGAACTGGTTTTTCTTGGTTTTTTTTCTTCTTTTGCAACTTCCTTATTTTTTATCCCTGCTTCTTGAGTTGTAAAAGCCTTGATGCATAAATGGAACCCTAAGATTTTAGCAAAAACAGATTCCATTGTCAATCTATTGTCATTATCATTTAGTTTGTCTTTATGAAAGGGAAATCTAGCTGCAATACTTACAGTTCCTTTCTCAGCTTTAAAGGGATGGCAGCTTTGCAAAATGGCCGAAAGGCTGTGATTAATTGGTTTTATTTCTTCTACAAACTGTTTCCAATATTTGTTTATATCTTCGATAGTTAAATCAGAATTTTTTGATATGATATAATTTTTATCATTTTTTAATGACGAGGCTGATGTGTTAATATCACTTTGGGCATTATCAGATTCTGAATCCCTCGAAGCAATTTTTCTTATTGACGGAATATTTTTTATTTGATCTTTATCGTGAACATTTTCATTTTTATATCCAAATCCAATAGCTTTAACAATAGCCATTTCTAAAGGAAGTTGTGGAATAAAGGAAGATTTTATTTTTCCCTGTATTTCCATAAAACACTGTATTATAAAAAGCAATTTTTCAGGATCTTGATCTTCACTCTGTTTTATTAAATGAGCAACTTGTTCTTTTGTAAGCTCGAATGAAAAAAGTTTAGAAAGTTTTTCATCGACAATAACCAGCATCAGTTGACGCAAATAATTTAGAAGTGATTTATTAAATACATCAAGATCATAACCTTCCTGTGAAAGACTATTTATCAGTCCAATAGATTCAGTTGAATTCTTGTCCAAAATATATCCGACCAACTTTTCTAACGATTGGCGTTGAGAAGTTCCTAAAATTTCCTCAACTTCCTTGGCGGTTATTTTTTTATTTTCCAGTGACATAACTTGCGACAAGAGTGATTCTGCATCACGCATTCCGCCTTCAGCAGAAATAGCAATCATTTCTAAGGCTTCTTTTTCTATTTCAATTTTTTCACTTTTTGCAATGAGTGAAAGTTTTTTTATGATATTATCAACCGGCAAACGCGCAAAATCATAACGCTGGCAACGGGAAATTATTGTTTCAGGCACTTTATGAATTTCGGTGGTGGCTAAAATAAAAATTACATGAGCAGGCGGCTCTTCCAGTGTTTTGAGCAGGGCATTAAAAGCCCCAGTTGAAAGCATATGGACTTCATCAATTATGTAAACTTTATATTTTGCTTGGGAAGGAGGAAATTTAACATTTTCTCTTAATTCTCTTATGTTATCAACTCCCGTGTTTGAAGCGGCATCTATTTCAAAAATATCTAGAGATCTGCCTTCGTTTATGCTTTTACAGATATCGCATTTCAAACAAGGTTCTGTGCCTTTAATATTTTGGCAATTTATTGCACGAGCAAAAATACGAGCCAAAGTTGTTTTACCGGTTCCGCGAGGTCCCGTAAAAAGATAAGCATGGCCGATCCTGTCATTTTTTATGGCATTAGAAAGTGTCTGGACTATATGTCCTTGCCCTATTACATCCGAAAATGTAAGTGGTCGATATTTTCTATATAAAGCGACTGATGACATGTTTTTATGTATATGTTTAGGTAATTTTTCTCTTTCTGCTATTGTAGCACCTTGTCTGCAAAAACAAAACTCCCCAAATCAGGGAGTTTATGGTGCAATAAAAAACATTGTTTATTTTTTAAAAACCCAGAGCTTATAGCCAATAAAATTCCAGACTAATCCAGCGATGCTTCCGAATGCGGCTCCTATCAATCCAAGTTGGTCAGAAGAAAGACCAACTAATGAACCTATTATTATCTTAAAAACTATAGAGGCCACAAAAACATTAATCAAGAATCCAATAATACTAACTGCAAAAAATTGTATAAATTCCGAGCGTGTTTGTTTTTTGTTTTGCTGCTCAAAGGTCCAATATTTATTCCAAAAATAACTATTAATATTTGCAATTATAAATGAAATAGATTTATAAAGTGAATAGAAAGTTATAGCTCCAATAAGAGATGTTTTTGAATCAATGTTTAAAAACAATCTAAAAGCAAACGTCAAAAGTGCGAGAAATCCAATATCTACCAGTGTGTTCAAAATTCCTATGAGTCCGAATTTTGCAATTTGATAGATAATGGGTATTTTTTTTCCTATAAAAAAAGCTATCCGAAGACCTATGGGTGTGGCTAAAAGAAAAAAGGGGATTATAACTAGGGCAAATTTTGAATAAATATAGGGGTTGGCGGCTTTGAGTATTGGAAGAAATAATAATCCTATAAACAAACCAGCGACTAAGGCTAATTTATAATCTCTTTGCGTTATCCTGATTTTGTTTGGTTTTTTCATAAATATTTTTTATTAAGCTTGTGCTGCAATTTCTTTTTCCAGTTCATCTATTTCGGATGTCCATTCGTCCTCAATATCTTCTTTTTTAGGAACCGATTTTTCTTCCAAAGAAATTTCATTATTCGAATCTTTTTTCCAAGAATTGAATCCTCCGTCTGCAGGAAGCTTTGTTTTCTTCTCCTTTTTTTGGTCAGAAAATCCATGACCCCCTTTAGAAATGACATTTTCAATTGCAGCCCAGGAAGAATCGACTTCTCTTGGGATCATAACAACCACTTCATCTCCTGGTTCAGCCTTAAAATAGGTTATAGAAGCTAGCAAAACCTTAAATGCCTTACCTTCTGAGAATATAAAGTAATTTCCTTTTTCGTCCTGGCTTACGATTCCAATAACGCTTTTACGCTGAGCCGGTCCGATTTGCTTATATATGAAAGACCCGTCAGGAGTTATTGTAAGCTTCAGGACATCTCCTTCAACGAGTTTTGATTTAGATGCGTAGTTAGCAGGTACAGGATATTGTTTTCCATCTGTTCCGATCATGACTTGTCCATCAAAGGTGCCTTCAACTATGTTGCCTTCCACTTCATCCTCAGCTTTCTTTTTGCGTCCAGTTTTTTTCTTACCTTCCAATTGAAGCAGCATAGCTTTTGCGCTTTGCATGGTTTTTTCAGCATTAAGCATCATCTGGCGCAACATTTCTATCTTATGAGCTTTTTCATTTTCGCTTAGCTCGCTTATTTTTTGATTTTTTGCCATTTTTGTTTTAAACGGTAACAATCCAGGAACCCCCCTAAAGTGTCACCCGTATTTTGATATTTGTTTTTATGCTGAAATTATATAATATATCCCTAAAATAGGCAACTGGCTTAAAAAGAATAAATATAAGCACAAAAAATTATCTTGAATATATAGCCGATAAATAGTAAAATAACAATGCAATGAAAAAAGTCTTTTTAAGGTAAATAAATTTTAGTTAAATAATTTCTGTTTAAATGCTGATATTGCTTATAAATTATTTTAATAAATATTAAAATCCAGCATGCTAAAAATAAACGGACTAAGCGAAAAAGAAGCAAAAAAACGCTTAAAATTAGAGGGTTACAACGAGCTTCCAAATAAAAAAGAAGATGGCATTTTTTATATTTTAGAAAAGATATTAAAAGAGCCAATGTTTATGCTCCTCATAGCTTGCGCAGTTTTTTATTTATTTTTAGGAGACACAAAGGAGGCCATTATATTAGCAAGCTCTATTTTTATTATTATAGGCATAGATTTTTATCAGGAGCGAAAAACAGAGAAAGCCCTATTAGCCTTGCGGAACTTATCTAGTCCCCGTGCTTTGGTTTTGCGTGATGGCAAAAGAGAAAAGATTTCTGGACGTGAAGTAGTTAGGGGTGATATTATTTTTATTTCAGAGGGTGACCGTGTCCCCGCCGATTCTATGGTTTTGCAATCAACTAGTCTTGCTGTTGATGAATCGTTATTAAGCGGAGAATCTGTGCCAGTGCATAAATCTATTTGGGATGGGAAAATTAAATTCGGAAGGCCTGGAGGAGACAATACTCCTTTTATCTTCAGCGGGAGTATGGTTATCAGCGGACAAGCCATGGCCAGAGTTATAAATATAGGTATAAATACGGAAATCGGTAAAATTGGGAAATCATTATCAACGCTAAAAACAGAAAGAACAGATTTACAAAAACAATCTGCTTCTCTGATAAAATTATATGCATCTATAGGAATGTTGCTTTGTTTTTTGGTTTTTATTGCTTATGCAGTTACTCAGCAGGACATCGTAAATGGATTGTTGGCTGGATTGTCACTGGCTATGTCGGTTTTGCCTGAAGAATTTGCAGTTGTTATGACAGTTTTTTTAGCCTTGGGAGCTTGGCGCATATCTAAACATAATGTGCTTACCCGTAGAATTCCAGCAGTTGAAACTCTGGGCGCTACTACGGTTTTATGTGTTGATAAAACCGGGACTCTGACTGAAAACATGATGACAATAAAAAATCTTTGGATAAAGGGCAATATTTTTAATTTGAAGGATAAAAATGAATTTTTCGGTGACGAATGTCAGGAATTAATAAAGTATGGTTTACTTGCCAGTTCGTTAAGTCCATTTGATCCGATGGAAAAATCCATACAAAAAACTGCCGAAAAAATATTAAAGAAAAAAGATTTCATTAATAATAAGTGGGTTCTTAGAAAAACTTACTCTTTGTCGAGTGATTTTTTAGCTATGTCTCATGTCTGGAGTTTTTCAGGTGAAAAAAAATATTTAATCGCTGCCAAAGGCTCCCCAGAGGCGATTTTGGATCTTTGCCATTTAAACCAGCAAGAAAAAAATGAAATTGAATTGGGTGTAGAAACAATGGCGGGTAATGGTCTGAGAATAATCGGTGTTGCAGTTGCTGATTTTGAAGGTGATCTTCCCCGAAATCAGCATGAATTTAAATTTAAATTTGTTGGACTGTTGGGTTTTAGTGATCCATTAAAAAAGGAGGTTGCGCAAGCTGTTCAAGAATGTCGTAATGCCGGCATAAAGATCATTATGATAACTGGAGACTATATGTCTACTGCTAAAAAAATTGCTCAAGAAGCGGGGATTTATAATGGGGGCCAAATTATAATCGGACAAGAATTGGAAAAGATAAGTTCAAAAGAATTAAGGAAAATAATAAGCAAAGTAAATGTATTTGCGCGGACCATGCCAGAACAGAAATTAAAAATAGTTGAAGCGCTGAAAGCTAATGGTGAAATTGTTGCTATGACGGGAGACGGAGTAAATGATGCGCCAGCCCTGAAAGCTGCCAATATTGGAATAGCAATGGGTGGCAGAGGAGCTGATGTTGCCCGTGAAGCTTCATCACTTGTTTTATTGGATGATAATTTTACATCTATAGTTAAAGCTATACGAATGGGGAGGAGAATATATGAAAATCTAAAAAAGGCTACAGTTTTTATTTTCGCTGTTCATTTGCCTATAGCTAGCTTGGCTGTTTTTCCTGCTATTTTGAATTTACCCCTGGTTTTGATGCCTATTCATATAGTTTTTTTAGAAATGATTATTGATCCGGCTTGTTCTATTGTTTATGAATCTGAAAAAGAAGAAAAAAACATTATGAATAAACCTCCGAGAAAATTAAATAGCAAGCTGATGGACAACTACGTTTTGGCGAATGGTTTTGTCCAAGGGATAAGTGGGGCATTAGCAGTTCTAGTTGTTTATTGGATTGCTTATGCACAAGGATATGAGGTTGAAAAAATACGTGCCTTGGCATTTTTTGCTTTAGTAATTTTCAACTTAGCGCTGATTTATATAAATAGATCAAGATCGAAATTATTTTTTTCTATAATAAAAGAAAAAAATGTAGCTGCTTGGTGGATTACTTTCGGGACATTTTTATTGCTAGTTTTGTCATTGTCCTTTCCGTTTATGATGGATATCTTCCATTTTTCCAGCGTAAATTTAAAAGAAATCGCAGTTCCCATCCTTTCTGTAATAGTTGCAATCGCAATGGCAGAATTTTTAAAACTGTTCTTTTTAAGAAAGCATAGTGAATATTTGTGAAAAATATATGCGGAATTATGCAAAAATAGGAGGAAAAAAAGGGAGGCCAGCCTATAGGACACCCTCGTCATTTAAAATGAAGGTTATTCAAGTTGTGAGCAAAATTCCTAAGGGTAAAACTATTGCATATAAACAAGTGGCAAAATTAGCCGGAAACCCAAGGGCTTGCCGGGCAGTAGGAAATATTTTAAACAAAAATTATGACGCAAAAATACCATGCCATAGGGTGATCAGAAGTGATGGGAGTATTGGCGGGTACAACAGAGGAGCTGGAAAAAAGAAAAAAATGCTAAAAGCAGAGAATGCGATTAAATAAAATCTGTTTTTGTGTTAATATAAAAATGTAATTTTTTATTAAATAAAATTTTATGGAAAATTTTCTATTGGAAAATTTATGGATTGTTATTCTTATAATTGCGTGGTCAATCCCGTGGAAAGGAATTGCTTTATGGCGGTCGGCCAGAAATGGACATCTAGCCTGGTTTGTAGCGCTCTTATTTATCAATTCTATGGCGATTTTGGATATTATATATATTTTAATATTTAGCAGAAGCAAGCGGGAAATCAGCGAAAATCCAGATATGAAAATACAAAAAAATCAGGATTTCATGCGCAAAAATAAATTCGTTTAGTTTTTATGCCAGTTAAAAATAATTCAGAAAAAATGTTGGCATCAATATTATTGTCAGGCGGGATTGGTGTTTTTCCGACTGATACTCTTTATGGGGTTGTAGGCAGTGCACTTAGCAAAAAATCGGTTGAGCGGATTTATAAATTGCGAAAAAGAGAATCCAAAAAACCGATGATAATCTTGATTTCATCAGTTAAAGATTTGAAGATTTTTGGGATAAGAACAAATTCTAAACAGAGAGATATCCTAAGAAAACTCTGGCCCGGAAAAATAAGCGTAATTTTTGATTGTCCGCTGAAAAAATTTTCACATCTTCACCGAGGCACAAAAACCTTAGCTTTGCGTCTGCCGAAGGATAAATGGCTGATAAGTTTTTTGAAAAAAACTGGACCGTTGGTGGCTCCCAGTGCTAATATTGCAGGAAAAAAACCAGCTGAAAATTTTGCTGAAACAAAAATTTTTTTTAGAGAAAAAGTAGATTTTTATGTTGATAAGGGAAAGTTAAAATCAAAACCTTCGACTCTTATAAAAATTGATAAGAAGGGCAAAATAGAAATTTTGCGCCAAGGCGCGGCAAAAGTTAAGTAGTTTTTCCTTTATTGACAAAGATAGCGTATAATGCTATTTTTTTAAGTTGTTTAAAATTAAAAAAAGAAAGGGGGAATGATCAAGTGAGTGAAGAAACAATGCAAAATGTTGATTTTTTAACTTTATTGAAAGGCAAGATAGAATTGGAAGTTGAAGGTTGGCAAAAACAAATAAAAAGACTGGACGCTCTGAAATCACTTCCTCAATTTTTGGACATCTTTTCTTCGGAAGAAATAATGAAGCTCAACAAGGAGCAAAGAGCTATGCTTGACATGGTAGATATTCTTCGTGAAGCCAAGGATAAAATTTTATCGGAAGAAATAAGTCCGAAAAATGCCGGAGAATTGGATAGTATCCTTAAGCTGTCAAAAATGGGGAGACTCAAGGCTAAAAATTTAGTCAGAGAAAAAGCTCCCAAAGTTTTTCAAATAAAACTGAATTTTTTCCATTTTCTTTTCCATCCATGCCTATCTTTTAAATTTCTAATTTTAAAGATTATGCATAAAAAGTGGGAAAAGAAAAACAAAAAATGAGAAAAATATCCAAAAAATCGCTTAACCTTAAATAGGTTAAGCGATTTTTATTTATATCTCTATGAACTTGATCAAATTAGGATTAAAATTATAACCAGGGAAAATGAAAGCAAAAGAAACAGAAAAGAAACTGCATAAAGGTAATAATGTTTCAAAAACCAGGGTTTGTATTGAGAGATTCTTTGGTTAAGTTCCCCGATATCTTGCAAGATATTCTGGTTTTTATAAACTGGCCTTATTGAATAGGGCTGGTTTTCTTCTTCTCCTATTTTGAAAAATTGAAGACTTTTAGCATTGTCTTTAATAGACAAAAAAGTGGCCATAAGGCAAAATTCTTTTTTTTCAGAATCTGATATCGGATCAAATTTAAATTCATATAAATTTTCCGTATTAAAAAAAGAACCCTTTAATTCTCCTTCGCGCAGAATTTTTTGGCAATTTTCATCGGCGATTTTCATTTCTACCTTGTCGCCATTTTTATATTTTATGCCGGGACTGCGAAGTAATACTTCAACCTTTGAAAGGTTGCTTCTTTGTGCAGTAAATTTATGAATGAGTGTTTCTTGCGGCCAAATTTTTACAACTAATCCTTTTTTAAGGTAAATGCTTGGTTCAGGAAAATAAAGGAGAGTTGAAAATTTCCAAAAAACAGCAAAAAACATTGCTATTGCAAAAACTATTAATAATTTTTTAGAAATTTTCATGTGTTGTTATAGATAGTATCTGAAAATTATATTGTTAAAAATTATATATAGCATGAATGTCATCATCAGAACCAGGCCAATAATAAGAGAATATTCAAAATATTTTTGTCCATTAGAGGCTGATCCGTCTCGGGCGAATATTTTCTCCAGAAGAATTCCAAGTCCAGTGAAAACTAAAATAATATGCGAGGTCAGATTCGGGATGAAATATCTTCCGGGAGTTCCAGTTTCAATGTGGCCATCATTATTATGAAAAAACATCCAATCGGCAAATCTTATTCCAAGCTGAAGCAATGCGAGCATTATTAAGAGAAAAACAATGTATTTTTTTTCAGGCAGATGTGAAAACTTTTTTTTCGAAAAGATAAAAAATGCAATTCCGACAGCCGCAATAGCCTGGATAAGCCAGATTATATTGGTTCCATTACTGATACCCCAATTTTTTGTCCATGACAACATGCCCCAATAAGTCCTTGATGACAAGCCAAATCTGCCTATGGTAAGAGTTTTTGACAAATAATCCTTTACAGAAATAAATAGGTTGCAAATATTGGATATATTGTCAGGAAGATATTTTTTAAAATAAATCAGAAGAGAAGCTGTTATGCAGGCAAAAATAAAAAGTGCGATATATTTTATTTTTCTGTTTTTATTCTTTACTTTTTCGTATAAAAAATACATAAACAACAGGGCAGCTCCTATCAAAAGAACAGATGCGGTCGGTTTAGTCAAAATTCCCAAAAAAACCGAAACAATAATCAGGAAAATATTTTTCCAATTCGGTCCGTTTTTCAGAGCCAAGATGCCTCCGAGTGTAAAAAGTGCAAACGTCAAAATCAGCAAAGCATCAGAATTTATGGTTGCATAATAGATCGAAAATCTTGGCTGGAAAGAAACAATAGCTGTCAAAAGCAAACTGTTTTTTGCGGAAAAACCGATATTTTTCGCAATTAAATAAGAAAATAAAATAAAAAGTGTTCCCAAAAAAACTGAAAAAATTCTAATCAGGTAATAACGGACAAGAATATTTTGATTGCCGAAACTTTTTTCTATGACGGTCAACAGGTTATGATATATTGATTTTTTGCCTACTTTGTTTGGAGGATAATATTCATTGTATTGATGCCAATCATTATTGATTATCTTATATTCATTTTTTCCATCATGGCCTTGGATAAAAGAAAAGGTATTGTAAAGATATTCAGTTGCATTGTCATAATCGATAGCCTTAGCTGTTTCTAATACTTCCTGAGAATAATTAAATTTTTGGATTGAATTTTTGTCTTCTACTTTTCTTTCAACAATAGGCCAAGTTACAGGTCGCTGTTCTGATAGATACTGGATGCTACTGTAATGCCTGGCTTCGTCTTGACCAACAAAAATAGGCGTTATGGATGCCAAAAAAACACCTTTCAGAAAAAAGATAGTCAAAATAAGCGCTAAAATAGAAACTGGTTTCTTGAAAAAGGCAAAAAATTGAAATTTTTCCATAACTAAAGTATACTTTAACTATTATCATAAGGCAATAAAAATGGCTATATATTCCATAAAATAATTGAATTTTAATCTTTTAACTTTAAATATTTTATGAAAATTCTCGTAACCGGTGGTGCCGGCTTTACCCGCCCGCATCGCCAGCGAGCATAGAAATGATATGTATTACACATATATTCTAGAAAGTAGCAAGGATAAAAACCTGTATATAGGATGGACGAATGATTTAAAAAAACGTTTCGAAAAGCATAATGCAGGAAAAGTTTTTTCAACAAAAATAAGAAGGCCATTTGAATTAATATATTACGAGGCTTGTCTATCCAAGGAGGCTGCAATAAAAAGAGAAAAATATTTTAAAACAGGTTTTGGTCGTAGATTCTTAAAGAATAGACTTGCTGGCTCGCGTGGCGGGCGGGTAGGATCTAATATTTAAAAAACTAAATTTTAAAAAATATGAAAGTATTGATAACAGGAGGAGCTGGCTTTATCGGTTCTCATATAACTAAAAAACTGCTCAAAAGAGGCGACAGCGTTGTTTGCATTGATAATTTCAATGATTATTATTCTCCGGACATAAAAGAAAGGAATGTCGAACCCTTTTTGGAAAATCCCAATTATAAGCTATATCGTGGTGATATTGCGGATTATGAAATGATGAAAAACATTTTCGAATCGGAAAAAATTGAAAGAGTTTGCCACTGTGCCGCCAGAGCCGGCGTGCGGGCCAGCATTGAAAACCCCTTTATTTATGAAGAAACTAATGTGAAAGGAACCCTTAATCTGCTTCATTTGTCAAAAGAATTTAAAATTGAAAATTTTGTTCTATTCAGCACTTCTTCGGTGTATGGTGAAACAGAAAAGATACCATTTTCTGAAAAAGATGAAGTTAATCCAATTGCTCCTTATTCCGCGACCAAAATGGCGACCGAAATTTTAGGAAAAGTTTACCATCATGTGCACGGACTTAATGTTAATGTGATTCGTCCCTTTAATGTCTATGGCCCAAGTGGAAGACCGGATATGATTCCTTTCAAATTTACGCGCCTTATTGACGAGGGTGGGGAAATCACCAAATTCGGCGATGGAACAATGAAACGTGATCACACTTATATCGATGATTTTGTGGAAGGAACTGTTTCGGCCATAGATAAAATTTTCGGTTTTGAAGTTTTTAATCTCGGAAATTCCAATCCGGTGGAGCTTAATCATTTCATAGAAGTAGTGGAAAATCTTCTAAGGAAAAAAGCGAAAATAAAAAATGTTCCAACTCCTTCGACAGAACTGCCGATAACCTATGCCGATGTTTCCAAAGCCAAGGAAATGCTGGGCTATGAACCGAAAGTAAAAATTGAAGAAGGAATGAAAAGATTCGTGGAATGGTATCAGGAAAATAAAAAATTATACAAATAACATATTTAAAAATAACTTTTCTTAAAGAATAATTCCCAGTAAAATATGAAAAAAATATTTTTTTGGCCTAGGTTTATTTTGTCTGCAAATAGATATATTAATAAAAAAATAAATCATATCTTCTATCATATAAAAATAAAAATAGGAAATATTTTTTGCAATTATTGCTGTAGCGGCATAAAACTTGCTTATTATAATGGTGTACCAAATTTTGGTGACTTATTAAACAAAGATATAATGAAATATTTGGGGGTTAATTATTGTTGTACAAGTTTTCATAAATCAAATTTGTTGGCTATCGGAAGTATCTTAGGAGAAATTACTACTAATAATGATGTAGAAAAATTATCTAATCATGGCATCATAAATATTTGGGGATCAGGTTTTATTAAAAAAGAGACATTAAGTAAAGAACATTTTATAAAAAACGTTAACATACATGCTTTAAGAGGAAATCTTTCAAAAAGTAGATGTGAAAAAATTTTAGGTTTTAATCTTAACAATATTGCACTTGGAGATCCGGGATTGTTAGCGGCAAGAGCTATTAAGTTTGATAATGTAGAAAAAAAATACGACGTTGGTATTGTTCCACATTATGTAGATAAAAATAGTAAGTTTTTAAATAATATAAAATTAAATCATAAAAGTTATAAAATTATAGATGTACAAGATGATACAAAAAAAGTATGCAAGGAGATAAATGAATGTAAACTTATTTTATCTTCAGCTATGCATGGACTAATTGTATCGGATAGCTATGGTATTCCTAATAAATGGATTAGATTATCCGATGATGTTTTCGGTGGTGATTATAAGTTTAACGATTATTATTCTGTTTTTGATATTGCAGGAGTCAATCCGGTTGACTTGAGAAAAAAATATATTATTGATAAAGATATAGATATATTTATTGATAATTATCAAATAAAAAAAGAAGAAGTTTCTAATATTTGTTTAAGATTAGAAGAATCTTTCTCTTATTTATATAAGAATAAAAAATAATTTTTTATTTGATCATTTTTTGAGTAAATCTTATTATTATAACGATTTATATTATCAAGATAAAGCCGATAATGATTTATATTATTAAAAAAATGATACGCAATATTTTATTAAAATATGGGGAAAAAATAGGGATAGATCTTCCATATTTTGTTAAGCATGGATTTTTTGCGACTATGAGGCAAATTGTCGATTTATTGGCTGGATTATTGCTTGCGATTATGTTTGCAAGGTTTGCGACAAAGGATGTTTTTGGTCATTATCAATTTGTCATTGCAATTTTTTCCATAGTTTCAATTCTTTCTTTGCCGGGACTTAATACTTCAGTCGCTAGATCGGCAGCAATTGGAAAAGACGGGGATTATAAAAATGCTGTAAAAAAAAGTTTTATATATAGTCTCTGGGGTATTCCCATTTTGTTTATTATCGGAGTTTTTTATTATTTGACACAGAGCCAAGAATTGGGAATAGCTTTTGCGATCTCCTCATTTTTTTTCCCTCTTTTTTATGCTCCCAATACCTGGGGATCTTTTCTTCAGGGAAAAGGAAGATTTGATGTTTTCTTTAAGTTTGGATCAACCCAGTCAATAATCAATGCAATCATTACAAGCATTGTGGTATTTTTAAACCAAAATAACTTATTACCGATAATATTTACTTATTTTATTACATACACTATTTTTAATGCTGCATATTATTTTAAAAGTTTTAAATATGTCGAAAACGACGAAAAAGATCCAGATGCTATAAAGTATGGAAAATTTTTGACAATCATGAATATTTTTCAGTTGTTGGCTGAAAATGTCGACAAAATAATAGTGGGTCTATTAATGCCGGCATCAAGTCTGGCGGTATATGGGGTAATTTCTATGATACCGGTAAGACTAAAGAATGTGTTTGGGTATATATTGAATATAACTTTTTCTAAAATAGCTTCTAAAAATATTGATATTAAAGATTTATTTAAAAGTAACAAAAAACTTCCATACATTATTTTATTTATGAGTATCTTAATAGGACTTATATATTACGTTTTGATTGAAAAGATAAGTTATTTGTTTTTTGGCAACGGATATTCAGATTTTTATCAATACTCAAAAATTTTTACAGTCTTTATGATGTTATTATTGCCATACTCCTTGCTATATATATATGCAAATGCGAAAAAAATGGTTAAACTTATAAAATCCATATATCCGTTTTTCTTTTTTATCAAATTAATTGTCACAGTAATATTTGTCTATTTTTGGGGGTTGGTCGGGGCTGTAATTGCATATAACATTAACGCTTTTATTTTAATATGTTTGTATTTGATTTATATAAACAGAGATAGTAAAAAACTAGGAACGTTTTAATATTAAATTGTATATAATTTAAAAATATGGCAGATGCAAATGATTATTTCATATACATTATTATCCCCACCTATAATCGTGAAAAAATGATAAAAAGAGCTCTTGATTCTGTTATTTCACAGTCATTTAAAAATTGGAAAGCTATAGTTGTTGATGATGGATCAACGGATGGAACAAAGTTGGTAGTCAATGAATACTCAGAAAAAAACAAAGATAAGATAATTTATAAATATAAAAAAAATGGCGGATCCGGCAGTGCGAGAAATTTAGGCATAGAAACCGTTTTAGCTGAAAATCCGAGCGATAACGCATTGATTTCTTTTTTAGATAGCGATGATGCTTTGTTACCTGGAGCACTTGAATTTGCTGTAAATAAAATAAAAGAGCACCCGGAAATAAAAATTTTTGGTTTTTCTTATCAAGATGATTTTGGAAAAAGAACATCTTTTTTGCTAAAAGAAGAAATGATTCTTAGTTTTGAACAAATAATTAATAAAAAAAATGTACATAGAGATTTCATGCATTTCTTATACGTATCCGTGTTTAAAGAAAATTTATTTAGGTTTCACGATGAATTAAATGGTGGTGAGCAACTTTTATATTGGAATATATATAAAAAATATAAAACATTATTTTCTGGGGAAATTGTGGGCATCTACTATCAGGATTCATTTAATTCTTTGCAACGCTCAATTCTAACTCAAGATGCGATTTCAAATCAAATAATTAAAAATAAATTAGTGATTGATAAATTTGAAAAAGATTTAAAGAAATATAATCAGAAACATTTAGGAGAATTATATTTAGTTTTAGCTAGAATGAAAGCTTTATCCTTCAAAAATAATGCTAGTTTTTCGGATTTTTTGAATGGAATAAGATATAATCCTTTTGATTTCAGAAGAATTTTTTTATATGCCTTGTCACTTTTCGATAAAAAATTGCTAATAAATAACTTTTTAGTTAATTATTTTAGAAAAAAACCATAATTTCTTTAATATATATTATTTTTTTAGTTAGTTTAAAAATATTATAAAATTCTCTAATTCGAATATCAGTTTCTTGTAACTATATCATATATTTTTCTTGCTGTAATTTTCCAATCAAAATTTTGTGCAATTTTAATGCCTTCTTTCTTCATCTTTATTTTTTTTTCTGAATCATTTAATATTTCTTTACATTTTTCATAAATTTCATTTGGATTAAGTGGATTTATTAAAATTTGAGTATTTTGAGTTAGTTCTTTCATTGGATTTAAATTTGATGTAACAACAGGACATCCGCAAGCCATTGCCTCAACTATAGGAAAGCCAAATCCCTCCATTAGGGAAGGAAAAAGAAGAAGTTCTGCGTTTGAGTAAAACATTGGCAATTTTTTTTCTTCTACATAGTTTATAAAAACTACATCATTTTTTAAATCCAGATTTCTAATTATTGAAAGAGTTTTTTGTCTGTATTTTTTTTCAGCTAGTCCTATTTTTAGCAATTTAAGATTCTTAAAATCTTTTTTTAGCAAAGAGAATGTCTTTATTATATTCGCCATATTTTTTCTTGGAATCTCTGATCCTATAGATAAAATATATTTTTCTTGAAAATTTTCATTTTTTTCCAATATTGGTTTAAATATTTTGTGATCTAAACCATTATAAACAACGCTGATTTTTTTCACACTTATTCCTATGGATAATACTTGGCTTCGTGAAAATTTAGATATGCAAATAACCCTGTCGAAACATGAAAGTAAACTCTTCATGGGAAATATTTTATAATAAGCCGGATTATTTTCTAGGTGGTGAATTATAGCGTATTTTTTATTTTTTAATAGATAACATATATTTGCACTTATTGATTTTGGATTTGTAAATAAAAGTGCATTATTTTTTAATTTTCTTAATTTTAAAAAAAGCCTCCATGAATTAAAAATCTCTAAAAAAATATTTAAGATTTTATTTTTAAATACTTTGTTATTTATCTCAAAAACATTTATATTAGCGTTAGGGATATTACGTAACTCATGTACAAGATATCTATTATATGTACCAATAGCATCATTTCTTTTTTCTATAATTACGATTATATTCATACTAAATAAATTGTTCAAAATTATTTAAATATGTCTCTATAGATTTTTCCCAGCGGAATTTTTCTGCTATGAGTTCCTTGGCTGATTTTTTTTGCTCCTCTGTATTTTTATTCAATATTTCTTTTATTTTTTCTGAAATTATTTTTGGATCGGATTTGTCAATCAGGAATCCGTTTTTGTTATCTTCAATCACTTCATCTGCGCCCTCGTTAGGTGTGGCGATGATGGTGCATCCGCAGTACATAGCTTCAAGCAGGGAAGTGGAAAGCCCGCCTCCCATATAGGCGGAATGCAGATAAATATCAGAAATTTTCAAAATGCCAATAACCTTTTCTCTTGATAAATTGCTGAGCATTTCTATGCAACTTTCATTTTTGGAAATTTCTTTGAGGCGGGAAAAATCTTCGCCATCTCCAATTATCAGAAAAACAACCTTATCTCTTGTCTCCTGCGGAAGAATTTTTATGGCATTTATACTGTTTTCTACACCTTTCCATTTATAGAGTCTTCCCGCAAAAGAAATTATTATTTTATCCTTAAATTTTTCTTTTATTTCTGCATCTGGATTAATTTTATCTATTTCTTCGATATCCAGCCCGCGATATATTATAGGGGAATTTTTTCCATCAAATTTATATACGAATTCTTGCACTGCCTTGGAAATAGAAATATTCAGATTGGAAGATTTGAAAATCAAAAACCCAAAAGTATAGTCATACAATTTTGCGATAACGGTTTTAAATTTGCTGGAAAGCAGGACAAAGCCACTGCCATGTTCGATGTGAATCCATCTAGTGCTCTTAATTTTGGAATATATCAAAGCTAAAAGCGAGGTGCTGAAAAATCTGGTGCGGGAAATAACAATATCGAATTTTTTTTCAAATAGCTCTGAAAAAAGATACCAAAATTTTATTGACCAAAATTTCGGCAAGGGATAATTGGAAATTATTTCGAAAGCCGGAAATCGGATAATACTAACTTTACCATCATATCTAATTTCATTTACAGGAGATTCTTTTGGCAATTCAGGCGTAAAAACAGTAATATCTGCCCTTTCTCGGGACAGATATTTATTGAACTCATCGGCATGTGTTTCCAGCCCGCCGATATGCGGAGGATAATATGGGCAAAAAACTAAAATTTTCATAATGATTAAACTTGCAACTTTACAAACCTTATAACTTGATAAACTTATTTACAGCTGATTTTCCAGTATATCTTCGGTCACTCTGCTTCTGCAGGATGATTTTATCCTTGAGTCTGAAATAGATTCACAGATGTTCAGATCTGTTTTTTTAACTGCTTGATTTTTGTAGCAGTAATCCTTGTCTGTTTCTGATTTACTTTCACAATTTTCACTATCTTTAATAGGGGAAAGATCGCAGATGTTCTGGCAATATTTCAGATCGCTGTCATTATCTTTGAAATTCTCACATTCATTGTCGCAGTCCTCGGCGGTAATATTAGCAGAAACTCCTTTCTCATCAATTTCTGTTTTTGTTTCTTCATTTAAATTCTGACTTTCCAAATCGCTATCTGCCTGTTCATTGCTGGTATTGCTTATATTGATTTCCTGATCATTATTAGAAATGCTGTCATTTTGCTCCTGAATTTCTTTTCCAATATTATTTTCAGCGTTAAAATAACGTTCCTTAACTATTGGATAGGAAAAATAAGACATGAAACCCAGAGCTACAATGAATATTAATGAAAAAATTATTTTAAACTTCATATGATTTTTTTAAATAATTTTTTTATTTAAAAATTGATTGTTGAAAATTTAATGGAGTTAATACATCTTCTTTAATGATATATCATCATAATAATACTTAAGTATCCAGTCATAAGTTTTTTTATAGCTTTCCCCGGCTAATTTCACTGAACCGTTGGCAATGAGCCCTACCATATGATTTCCAGAATTAGCTAATGTTTTTGTGCTGTAAGAAGAATGTTTTCCATAAGGATCTTTAACTGAATCGAGCCAAGGGTAAACTTTCGATGCCTTTTCTTTGTAATCGGATATGTTTTTGTAACCTCCCCAATGCCCATCTTCATATCGGCGCGTATATCCATCGCTCCAAGAACAATAAGGAGTAAGTGCTACCTCATCCTTGTATTTTACTATTATACCCTTAGTGTTTTCAGCTGCCTTTTTTATATTTGGGTATTTTTCTTCCCATTCATAGCCCCTATAGATTTGCGAACCTGAGTCGCTTCTAAGAGTGAATCCATAAGGTAAATATTTAGTAGCATTTTCTTTGTACCAATAACCGTAAGTTCTGAAAATGGTTGTCATCACTTTGGTATGTTCAAACGGACCAGTTCCGGTTGTTTCTCCCATGCCCCAAGTATATTGTTCCATTGGCAAAGTATTAATAACCCAAATTCTTCCATCTGTGCTGTTATATTTTATTTTTATTTTTCCCCGATATTCATCATAAGAAGAATCAGGACGGTTTACATCAAAAATCAAATTCGAATTATTTCCATCCTTAGATTCAAAACTTACTTCGCGGTTCAACTCTTTTTCTTCTATAGAGTTGTATACGCGTAAATTTTTATCGCCTGTATATTTTACCCTGGTTGTGCTACTGGCCTTAATTTCCGCAATTTTTTTCCCATCTTTGTCTTTGATAACGTAATCCTTGTTGGCATCTATCTTAAATGATTCATCTTCAAGGTCATCTTTTGAATAGCTCCACAGTCCAACAGCAATTTCTGGCCCATAATTTGTCTGAGAAACAGATTCATCTTTTGAAGTAGTTGAATCCTCTGAAACATCCGCATTTTTTTCGGGAACCCAAAAAAATGTGCCCTTATCAGTCCAATCGCTATCAGTGAGTATGGAACTTTTCTCTTCAGTGCTGGTAGTATAAAAATATTTGTTGTTCTTTAAATTTTTCAGTGCATAAACAGGCACAGTGTCTTTTTGGCTGTCATTGGCATAGGCATAAAAAGCTATACCTTGGTCAGTCCATTTTGCCTTATCTTTTATAAGACTGTCACGTTTTTCTTTTGAAGTCGTGTAATAATAGTATAAATATTTTTTTCCGTATATTTTATAAACAGGAGTGGTATTTATTTGTTTTGTTAAATATGCATAAAATAAAATGCCCTCACTTTCAAAATCGGAATTTTTCAGTAGGCTTGTTTTTTCAGATTCAGAAATGGTCATATAACGAAAAGTTCTTGATTTACTCCAAAAAGCATAAACGGGGGAAGGAGAAACAGAAGCTTCAGCTGACTTAATATCTAGATAAAAAAAAGTTAAAAAACTTGCGAAGATAGATAAAACAATTATTTTTTTCATTTTTTTTGTTTTTAATATTTAAATTCTGTAAAATTATAAACTATTTTTTATCTATTTCTTTTAAGGCCTCTTTTCTGGTGACTTCTGATAAACCTTGTTCCAGTCTTTCGATGGCTGACAGTAATTTAAAAATAATTAGGAATATTAGCAAAAATCCAGTAAGGATTACTGCATTAATATTTCCCTTAAGTCCGAAAATATCAGCTAAAATGTTCGTGGCTTTGGGAAATAGGGCAATTGTGCACATACCTCCCCATACAATTATTCTTACGAATACTTTCAGGAAAGTTTGTCCGCTTTTTCCTTGGACAAAAATCTTTATCCCCTGAAAAATCATAAAAACAGATATGAAAACTACTATAATTTGGTAAATATGTATCTTCATGGAAAAGATTTCAATTGATTAATTTAAAAAACATTTTATACAAAGTCTTTATAGCATTTATGGGTCCCTGCTTGTGGATTTTTCCCATGGAATATTTAGTGTATCTGACTGCAATGGGAACTTCTTTGAATTTTAATTTGTAAAGATAAATTTCACGGATGACTTCACTGTCATATTCATATCGGTCTCCCTTAGTATTTATTACACCAGCTGCTTTTTTAGAATAGGCTCGAAATCCAGATTGACTGTCGGTGACCCAGAGACCGAAGAGATACCAAGTAAAAAAATTTCCGATGTGATTAGCGGCAATCCTGTGCCAAGGCATCCCTTTTGTATTTTTAAGGCGTGTTCCCAAGACAACATCGCAGTGGTTTTGGATAATCGGCTCAGTGAGTTTTTCTATGTCTCTTGAGTCATGCTGGCCATCCCCATCCATTGTAACAATAATTTCGGCTCCAAGCAATTTGGCCGCTTCAATGCCGGTTTTTGTCGCTGCTCCTTTCCCGCGATTTATTTTATGGCGAAGGGAAATCGCACCTGCATTCTTAGCTTTTTCCTGGGTTTCATCACTGCTTCCGTCGTCTACAACAATGATATTTTCATATCCGGCATTTTGAACTTCTTGAATGACATCTTGGATAACGCTTTTTTCATTAAAGGCGGGAATTACGATGTATATTTTATTCTTATTATTTTCTGTCATATGCTTTATTGTAGCCAAATAAAGCAAAAAAGCAAACTAAAATGAATTATTGACAAAAGCCTTTTTATTCAGTATCATTTGTAATTAAGAATAAATTAATCTAAAATCTTAGGAGGGAAAAATATGTCAGGACCAGGTAATCCATTTCTTGTGAGAAGAAGGAAAAAATGCTGGTTCTGCAGGATTTTTCCTTTAATAAAATTGAAAAAAAAGATAAAAAAGAAGAGGGTTTGAGAAAGAAGTTATTTAGAAGTTTTTCAAGAAGGAGGCATTATGTCGAAAAATAATCTTAGCAGATTAAAATTAGAGAAAAAAAGTGTTTCTCAAACAATATGCGATTTTTTTAAAGACGTGGTAATCCCGCCGAAAAAAATAAGAATGTCGCAAAAAGATTTCGGGATAAAATTATCCCGGGTCATCCACAAATAAAAATCTGTTTTCAGATTGGGCCGGTACTCAATAGAGTACACGGCCTTTTTTATTGGACAATCAGGCTTTAAATTTGTTATTATTCTTAAAGAAATCTATAACTTATTTTTTATGAAACAAACACAACTTTTTACAAAGACTCGCAAGGAAGCGCCTAAGGATGAAGTCAGTGCCAATGCGCAGCTTCTGATCAGGGCCGGATTTATTAATAAAGAAATGGCAGGCGTGTATAATGTTTTACCTATGGGCTTAAAGGTAATTAACAAAATTTCTGACATTGTCAGGGACGAGATGAATAAAATCGGTGGCATTGAAATGCAATCTACAGCTTTGCAGAAGCAAGAAGTTTGGGAAAAATCTGGCCGATGGAGTGATGAGGTAGTGGATAATTGGTTTAAGACAAAATTAAAAAACGGAGCAGAACTTTCACTGGCTTTTACACACGAAGAACCAATGTCGAATTTAATGAAGAGTTTTATTTCTTCCTATAAAGATTTGCCTGTTTATCCATATGATATTCGGACAGTTTTTCGCAATGAAGCTCGGGCAAAGTCTGGGATTATGCGTGGCCGTGAATTTTTTTGGAAAGCTCTTTATTCGTTTTCTAAAGATGAAACACAACATAACGAGTTCTATGAAAAAGCCAAGATTGCATATCAAAGTATTTTTGAGAGAGTCGGGTTAGGAGGAAAAACTTTTATAACTTTTGCTTCTGGCGGATCTTTTTCTAAATATTCTCATGAATTTCAGACTGTGAGTGAAGCCGGGGAAGACATAATTTATATTGATAAAGACAAAAAAATTGCTGTTAACAAAGAAGTTTATACCGACGAAGTATTGAAAGACTTAGGACTTGAAAAAGGCAAATTAGTCGAAGAAAAAGCTATTGAAGTAGGGAATATTTTTTCTCTGGGTTACCGTTTCTCTGAACCTTTCGGATTGAAATATAAAGATGAAAATAGCGAAGAAAAAATGGTTTTCATGGGTTCATATGGAATCGGAATTTCTCGCCTTATGGGAACGGTTGTGGAACTTAATCATGATGAAAAAGGAATTGTTTGGCCGGAAAATGTGGCGCCGTTTAAAGTCCATCTTCTGAGTTTGGGCGAAGATGCAGAAGCGGAAAAAATTTATAGAGAACTTCTTGGAAAAGGGATTGAAGTTTTGTTTGATGACCGCGATGTAAGCGCTGGCGAAAAATTTGCCGACAGCGATCTTATCGGAATTCCATATCGCGTGGTCGTCAGCAAAAAATCTTTAGTTGCCGGCGGAGCTGAAATTAAAAAAAGAAATTCAGAAAAAACTGAGATTGTAAAAATCAAAGAATTATTGGAAAAAATCAGCTAAATTTTTTTATGGAAATTACTCTAAGCAAATATGCCGGTTTCTGCGAAGGCGTGGAACGGGCTTATGCTATTGTTGAAAAAATAGCAAAAAATCCTGAAGTAAAAAGGCCTATTTTTGTTTTGGGCTCCCTTGTGCACAATGATGATGTGGTCAGGAAAATCGAAGATATGGGCGTAAAAAAAATAAGCGTTGATCCTTATATGATGAATTTTTTGAATTCTGCTAAGGATAAAATCGGAACCTTAATCATTACAGCGCATGGAATAGGACCGGAAATATATGAATTTGCCAATAAGAATGAAATAAATCTTGTTGATACAACTTGTCCTAAGGTTATAAAAGTCCAGCGCTTGGCGGAGAATTTTTCAAAAAGGGGCTATCAGCTGGTTATCATAGGGGAAAAAAACCACAAGGAAGTCAGGGGCATATTTGAGTGGGCTAATGGGGGAGCTTTTATTGTTGAAAATCAGGAAGATTTGTATGCTCTTTTTCTCGATCCGGAAAAAAATATTGCAGTGGTTTCACAAACAACTCAGGATCGTGAATTTTTCAATGAAAGTGCCAGATATATATCAGAAAAATATCCGCAGGCAGAAATTATTGATTCAATATGCATGACTACTCATGACAGACAAGCTGAAGTTAGAGATATTGCACAAGAAAATGATGTCGTTATTGTTATTGGTTCTCCAAAAAGTGCTAACTCAAATCGTCTTTGGGAAATTTCCAAACGTATGAATCCAAAATCATATTTCATAGAAAGAGCAGATGATCTGAAAAAAGACTGGTTTGCTGGATGTAAAAAGGTGGCTGTGACTGCAGGGGCTTCCACGCCTAATTTCTTAATAAATCAGGTTAAAAATAAAATAAATAGCTATGAATAAGAAATATAAATCTAAAATAGTGAAAGTTGGCCCGTATTTTTTAGGCGGAAACAACCCAGTGCGGGTTCAATCAATGTGTACTACTGATACAAGAAATGTAAAAGCTACGGTCAAGCAGATTTTAGCGTTGGAAAAAGCCGGATGTGAAATTATCCGCGTGGCTGTTCCTGATATGATTGCTGCCAAAGCGATTGGCAAAATAAAAAAGAAAATTCACATTCCGTTGGTAGCTGACATTCATTTTGATTATAAATTAGCGCTTGAATGTGTGGCTCAGGGAATAGACAAGATCAGGATTAATCCTGGGAATATCGGCTCAGAAGAAAAAGTGGAAGCTGTGGTTAGAGCTTGCAAGGCTAAAAAAATTCCGATCAGGATAGGGGTCAATTCGGGCTCAATCGAAAAAGATTTGCTGAAAAAATACGGCGCAACTCCCAAAGCGGCAGTTGAATCAGCCATGCGCCACGTGAAAATTCTGGAAAAATTTAATTTTCATGATATCCTGATTTCCATAAAATTTAGTGATGTGTCAAAAATGATTGAAGCCTACCGCTTGCTGGCTCGAAAGGTCAGCTATCCTCTGCATCTCGGTGTGACAGAAGCCGGCACCTCTTATGTGGGCATAATCAAAAGTGCAATCGGAATCGGAGCGCTTCTTAATGATTGCATCGGAGCGACAATCCGTGTTTCTCTCACAGCTGATCCTTGCGAAGAAATAAGGCCGGGGTTTGAAATACTGAAAGCGCTGGGGATTAGAAAATATGGTCCGGAAATAATTTCCTGCCCGACTTGCGGCCGGACAGAAATTGATCTTATTGGTTTGGCGAAAAAGGTGGAAAAAATCATGGCTGATTATAAAAAACCGATCAAGGTTGCAGTTATGGGTTGCGTGGTCAATGGTCCCGGAGAAGCGCGTGAGGCGGACATCGGTATTGCCGGCGGGAAAAAAGCCGGGGCAATTTTTCTGAAAGGCAAAGTCATCAAATCTGTTCCGGAAAAAAATCTTCTGTCTGAATTCCTGAAAGAATTAAAAAAAATTTCTTGAAATTGGAATATCAATAAAAAACAAAAAAGAGCCTGCTGATTTTTTTAAATCGCAGGCTCTTTAAAAAAGAAAACATTTCGGGCTAAAAATATAACTCCGGATATAGCAACTGGGTTTCATACTTTATGGCACAAATCCCATTGCGCTCTTCATCCCGATTGGAACAATGAGCTACATTGTAGGGGCTTCTTTGTTGAGAAAAGGACAAAGGATTGCTGTCGTTACCTCCGTATTTATTCCGTATTGTACCTTCGGGTGCTTTTACCGGAATTGGAGGACCGAACATTTCCTTGACTCTTGTTGCCGCATTGTGACCGACAACAACTACACTGAGAGAAGGACCGTTTTCTCTGCTATCCATATCTCTGCAAAGCCATTTTTTTACAGCAAGGCCGATCTTCACAGGATCATTTGTGCCGATAATATCTTTTGTATTTATACCAGCTTCCTTGTTGTCTTTGAGTACTCTAAAGCCTATATTCTCTAACCACTTTTCATCAGATGGGTAGAAATAATCGTACCAAAAATGTTTGTCCCTTTCAATGAATTTTTTGCGGAATATTGTGAAATTTATTCCGGTAAAAATTGAAAGAATTTCCTCAATCAACTCAGGTTTTTTTGTGATATAGGGCCTGAAGACAATCAGATTGTAATCATCCTGCGGCAAAAGTTTGAACTTTCTGCCATTGACTTTTTTGTTTCCGCTGTTGGGTTCTTTAACCCTGTACTTTTTGTCAGTCATTTACCACCTCTCTTCTCCTTTCGGATTTTATTTTATTTTTAATTTTCTATAATTCCCTAAAACAATAACATTATTATCCTGATTCTGGCTTAATTTAGGGAATAAGTCAAGATTGAGCTGAGTAGCTTTCCCTACTTGACAAAATTGGTTTTTAGGAGTATAATAAAAAGTTACCATTAAGGTGACAACTGTAAACTTAAAAATAAAAAAATGTTTATATAGGAGGGAGAAATAATGAGGAGAATACTCTATTTGGTTATTATGATAGTTTTTTCAGCGAAGTTTGCGTTTGCGTTTGATTTCAAAGCTGCGGATGCAGATTACGCAGGGGATGACGAAATTTTGTCTGAATCAAATTTTGGAATTTCCGGTGAGGTTTTCGCCAGCAACGCCTATGTGGGCGATGATGGCGGAGTTTATTACAGGGGCTTGATTATTCAGCCCTGTGTAACTGTTTCTCATAATCCCTCTGGAATTTATGCCAGTGTGTGGGGATCGATCGCTCCTGGCCAAAGTCCGACATCGGACAATGGCGAGGGGAACAATGCCGGAAATGAAATTGATTTCATTCTGGGGTGGGCAAAGGATTTTGAGAAAGTAAAAGTTGATGCATCCTATGCCTATTACAAGTTGTTTCCTTTAAACAAGTGGGGAAATGGAGACATTCATTCTTTCAATTTGAAGTTCAGTTATGCATTAACGGAGAAAATTACTCCGTATGCGAAATTTATTTATGACTGTGTGGATGGAGAAAGAGAACAAAACGGTTTTATTTATCGGGTTGGTTCAACCTTTGATTTGCATGAAAACCTAAGAATAGACATTTCATTCGGCGGTCATGGTACGGTATTTGGTACCAGAGAGGAGATAATAAGTTCAGGCAAAGTATCAGTTTCCTTTCCGTGGGTAATTGAATCAGTAACATTGGCGCCCGAAATTGCATACCAGAAACGTATGGGATATGAGCCTGAAAATGGCGGGCTTTCAGAGGACATCTTATATGCAGGCGTAAGAGTCCAATTCTAAGAATCATGCTTGCAAATCGGCTATGGTTGCGAAAAATTCGCACCATAGCCTTTTTTATTTTCCATAAAGAAATATTTGTGATATAATAATTAAAAATAAAAATATGGATAAAAAATCTGCAATTTTTTTAGCTACATTTATCTCGCTCATCATAATATCGGTATGGGTGACTTTTATTCGCATATATGTTCAGAAAGATTATATAATCCAAAATCAGATAGACTGCGATCCGACAGTCGATGCCTGTTTTATTTGGGAATGTGATCCTGAATCAACAGAAGAAGGGGAAGCTTGCACAGGGGATCCGGAAATGGACATTTGGTATTATGCGGTTGCACAGAGAAAAGCCAACATGATTCCGGAATGTGATCCTGATGATGAAAACTGCCTTCCCTTTGAATGTTTGGAAGGGGAAGAAGATTGCAGCGTAACTTTTTGCGATGAAATAACTAAGGAAGAACAGGGAGTAGAATGCAATGATCCAGTGCAATATAATATTGATAATCCAGCTGAAGAAGAGGAAGAATCTGAATGCGCTGAAGATGATGAAGAATGCCTAGCTGCCGAAGAGGAAGCTGCAGAATGTGAAGAAGGTGATGAAGAGTGCTTAGCTGCTAAAGAGGAGGAAGCAGATGCAGAAGAAACTGCTGCAGAAGACACGACAGAAGAAACTGCTGCAGAAGAGGCTGAATAAAACGACATAAATCTTACAGATTTTTAAAAAAGAAGCATTCCTGCTTCTTTTTAAAAACCGACTTTATTTTTTATTCTTTAGAGTGCTGAGAGAAATGGAAGAGGTGGAATACAGAATTTATAAATGAAACCAAAAAGGTACCTGGCTTCTTTTGTTTTACTGCTTTAATATTATAATATATCACGGTAATTTCAAAGGCAAAATTCCTGTTAAAGTATTGACAAAAATAAATTAAGATGTATAATTACGGGTATGAAGAATATAATGACAATTAGGCAACATTGTGACACTTCTATTTTATAGAGGGTTTTTGTCTTTATTTTTCATACAAATAAAAAATGAAATAAAAATAAAATTAAAGCTCTCTTTAGAGGCTTTTATTTTTATCCAAAATGGTTCTTTAAAAAAGAAAATCATCAAACACGTCTTTAAACTATGCAAAAAAAGAAAGGAGAAACAATGAAAAGAAAAATTCAACAGCTTAAACCTCTGAGTGGCTTTATGGAACTACTTCCAGCAGAACAAATCTTATTTAACCAGATGCTCGATATTGTCCGCAGGAACTATGAACTTTTTGGGTTTATTCCCCTAAGTACTCCTCTAATTGAAAAAGAAGAAGTTCTTATGGCAAAAGGGGGAATTGAAACGGATAAGCAGATTTATCGCATTCAAAAGGGTAAAGTTGATTTGGCTTTAAGGTTTGATTTAACTGTGCCATTGGCCAGATATGTTGCCCAGTACTATGCAGATCTGCAATTTCCTTTTCGCCGTTACCAAATCGGTAAGGTTTTTCGGGGAGAAAGAGCGCAGAAAGGACGATATCGTGAATTTTATCAATGCGACATTGATATTATTGGAAATGAAACATTGAGCTTGGCAAACGATGCTGAGATTCCAGGAGTCATTTATGCAACCTTTAGGAATCTTGGATTAGGAGCATTCACTATCAGAATCAATAATCGTAAAATTTTGAACGGATTTTTTCAATCTCAGGGCTTAGAAAAGCAGGCGATGGAAATTTTACGCATTATTGATAAGTTTAAAAAAATCGGCAAAGAGCAAGTCAAAAGTAACCTTCTTTCTTTTGGTTTATCCATAGATCAAACAGAAAAGATCCTTAGCTTCATTACCATTGAGGGTGAAAATGACCAGATTATTTCTCAGCTATGTGAATTTGGAGTTACCAATGCCATCTTCATTGAGGGTGTCGATGAATTAAAGCAAGTTTGTCAAATGGTAGGTCTTTTTGGGGTACCAAGAGAGTGCCTTAAAATAGATTTAGCTATTGCACGTGGTTTAGATTATTACACGGGCACTGTCTATGAAACCACTCTTAATGATTGTCCAGAAATTGGCAGTATCTGCTCTGGCGGCAGATACGATAATCTGGCCGAAGCATTTACTGACAGAAAATTGCCTGGTGTTGGGATATCAATAGGATTTACAAGACTGTTCTCCCAACTCAAAGATGTGGGTGTAATAAAAGCTGGCAATTCGACGCCTGCTCGTGTAATGATTATTCCCATGGATAACCAAGTGGCAAGGGCAGTAGAAATATCTGCAAAGTTCCGTGCTAATGAAATTTCAACTTTTGTATATTTGGAGCAAAAAACGGTTGGCAAAATTTTTAAAATTGCTGACCGATTGAAAATTCCCTTTGCTTTAATTATCGGTAATACTGAAGTTGAACAGGGGCTGGTTTCTTTGAAAGATATGGCGAGTGGTTCACAGGATGTATTTTCTGCTGAAGAAGCAATTGACAAAATACTTTCATTAGAAATAAGGAGGTAAACTGATGATGAAAGAAGAATGCCCTGAAAAAAAAAATCGAATTTATCTTCAATGGCATTTGACCAACAAATGCAATAATGGATGCAAACATTGCTACCAGCATGCGCACCAAGGAGAGGACGTGAGATTGGACGATGCTGATGCAATTATAGGTGATTTTATAGAGTGTTGCGACGCATTCGATGCTCTACCAGTTATTGCACTGACAGGCGGTGATCCGATGCTTCATAATCATTTTTGGGACATTTTGGCTAAAGTTAAGGCAGCCTCTCAATCTTTGACCAAATTTAGTTGTGTTAGCATTCTAGGAAACCCAGAACTTCTCGATGAAAGAAATATTTCAATGTTGGCGAAGCTTAACCTAAAGCATTTCCAACTATCTATAGATGGTATGGAAAAAAAGCATGATGAAATCAGATACAAAGGCAGTTTTCAAAGAACCATGCAAGCTATTAGGGATCTTTCTAAAGCAGGAATACCAGCATATATCATGTCCACTCTTTCTGCACACAACTTTCGAGAAATGTTTGATGTCATGAAAGCCGTTTATGAAAATGGCGCTCAGCACTGGATGTTTGCTCGCTGGGTTCCGAATCAGGGGGATTGTGGTATTCCAGCTAACGAGTACATGCGATTTATAAAGAAAATTTTGGAAGAGCATCTGCAATATGAGAAGAAAGGATATAAACAGCTCAGAAAAGAACCGCTTATTTCTATTTGTCGGCAGGATTCCCTTGGTATTGAACAGGGCGTTGTTAGTGGGGGATGTGGAATGGGATCGTCTACTATGACGATGTTGCCAGACAAAACATTGATGGCATGCAGGCGACATCCAGGCAGTACCATAGGAAAATGGAGTCCACAAAGCAATTTCCTTTATCATTTTGTTGATAATCCAAAAATGGAAAAGTATCGAAGAGTTGAGGAAATTGAAGGATGTCGAGAGTGTAAACTTTTGAAATACTGTCGGGGATGCAGAGCGGTTGCGTATGTTGCAACTGGCAGTGATTTTAAACATGATCCCCAATGCTTGTTGCATTGTCATAAATGAAAGGAGGTGATAAAAACAGGTCAATACGGAAAGTAGGTATAGCAAACAAGTAAAAATAACCGCTCACCAAAAGGAGCTTATTATGCAGAAAAAAAAGAAGGTAAAATACATCAAGGTTACCAATGATCAGAAGACTAAGATCAGGGATCTTGTTGCAAAAGGCTTTGTTTTTAATGGCAAAGCTCGTGTCTGTGGTCACTGCGATTTTTCTTGCGGTGATTAAAAACTATTCGAACTAGGTAGGAGGGTGGCAGTAAATATTGCCACCCTCCAAAAAATTTATTAAAATATTAAGTATGTTTATTTTTGATAAAGTATATAAAAAGAATAAAACTTCTCAAAGTGAAAATACCAATTCGTTTGTTAAAAAGGCCTTGAGATATATAAAACCAGATAGCAGGGGTCTCGATTTGGGTTGCGGTCAAGGACAGAACATTTTTTATTTTGCGAGTAAGAATTTTAAAATGACAGCGGTTGACTTATCAAATATTGCTGTTAAACAAATAAAAGAGAGAATTTCTGAACAAGATAGTAAGAATATAGAAGTTATACAGGCAGATATTTCCAATTATGATATAGCTTCTAACTATTACGATTTTGTAGTCTGCCTCAATGTCTTACAATTTTTGGATAAAAGAAATATTATAAAATTAATAAACAGGGTTAAGAATAAAATAAAAAAAAATGGAATAATAATAATTTCTTCTTTTACCAATAAAGATCCTTCAAATAAAACAAAAAAAAGATCAATCAAATACCACTTTAAACAAGGAGAGCTTGCGAATATGTTTAGAGACTTTGAGTGTCTGCATTATTCGGAAGGTATAGTTGTAGACAAAGGTCATCCAGGCAAAGAAGAAAAACATATTCATGGTATAGTGGAGATAATTGCACGTAAATGCTAGTAGGTAATGTGGCGATGCTTGCTTTATTTTATTTAATTTTAACGGTCACCTTCTGGGAGATGTAGAAATTTTTATAAAATGGCTTATTTAAGCCAATGTATTATATACATAGTTGACAAAACATGTTTTTAGGTGTATACTTAAACATTGGTCAATAATGGCCAATAGAACAGTAATTTAAAAAATCATAGGAGGTGTCGTGATGAAGCGGTTAGCAAGATTGGCCGCGACTCTCGCGGCATTTGTTGTTTTTCAGATTTTACTTGTTATCTGGATTTTTCATCCAGAAACCGAAGCGGGTCATTATTTGAAACTTTTTGCTGGTTGTTTAATAACAGCGATATTTTCAAATGGTTGGGGTTTTTGGCTGGAATATGGGCAGGCAACAATTTATGGCGCATGGTCAGTACTGAAAGTTGTCGTATTTGCCTACCTGGAAATAAAAGAAAAAGAAAGTAAAAGACAAATTGCGGCTAAAACAACAAAGACTGCAACTAAATGGGTAGCTTATTTTTTGTCAGATTGGGGTGTTGAAATTATTATAGTTTCAACAATAGGGGCACTAAAGTATTATAATTGCTCATGGAATACAATGTTTTTAGTTGCGTGGGCACTTGATGTTTTAGTGGCTTTAACTTTTATTTTTATTAGCCAAAATATTGTTGATGATTTCATTCTGATGGCAGCATATAGAAGATCTTTTGATGCTTTATATGAAATTAATAAACAAGCTGGAGGAATTTTTTTAGGCTACAGCTTAATAAAATTCAGCCTCTGGGATGGCTCGGAGGTTGCAACTATGTTCTTCAATCGCGAATTGAACACTACTATGAAAAAAGTATTAGCTGTAATGTTCTTTTCTGCAATTAGAATATTATTATTAGTCAAGATTTTTAATCTTGGCTATGATGTTTTAAAATGAGGGTTCTTGATAATCTTATCTCGAACCCTTTTTTATTTGGTTGCTAAATTAATATTATTTTTATATAATTATAAATATTGAATTAATTGAAACATTAAATCAAAAAGTAAAATTTTTTTAAATCAAATAAGCAAATGAAGAATAGAAAAGATTTTTTGAAAGAGACAATAAAACATATCGATATAAAGGAAATAGATACAACAAAAATTGTTGAAGCAATGAAAAGCATGTCTTTTTCTGCTAGAGACCTTGCTAGATCAGCTGAATTATATGACAAAATGCTTTATGATAAAGATTGTACGGTTATTTTAGCTTTATCTGGGAGCACTAGCGCAGCAGGTTGTATGCAAGTTTACGTTGATATGGTTAAAAATAATATGGTTGATGCAATAGTAGCTACCGGAGCAAGTGTTGTTGATATGGATTTTTTTGAGGCACTAGGATACAAACATTACAAAGGAGATGTAGATGTTGACAATGCTGAACTGGGAGAACTAGGTATTGATAGAATATATGATACATATACAGATGATAAAGAACTCGAAAAATGCGGTTTTGTTATAGCAGAGATAGCAGATAATTTAGAAAAAAGACCTTATTCTTCAAGGGAATTTATTTGGGAAATGGGTAGATTCTTAGAAAATAACCCAAATATAGCTAAGAAAAAAGACTCATTAATTCAGTGGGCCTTCAAGAAAAATATTCCTATATTTTGCCCAGCCTTCTCTGATTGTGCTGCCGGATTTGGATTAGTGAAACATCAGACAGAAAATTTAAAAAATCATCTTACTATAGATTCAGTGAGAGATTTTAGGGAATTAGCTAAACTTAAAATGAATACTAAAGAAACGGGAGTAGTTATTATAGGTGGAGGTACTCCTAAAAATTTCTTACAAGATGTTGTTGTTTGTACTGAATATTCAGGAAAGTTTATGCCAAGGCACAAGTATGCTATTCAAATTACCGTAGCTGATGTTAGAGATGGAGGATGTTCAAGTTCTACATTCAAAGAAGCTCGAACATGGGGAAAAGTCGAATTGGACAATGAACAAATGGTTTACGCCGAAGCAACATTAGCTTTTCCATTGATTGCTAGTTATGCTTATCATAAAGGCAATTGGAAAGGAAGAGAAGATAAAAAATTATCAAATTTATTTTTAAAGTCAGAAAATGAAAAAAAATAGAAGAACTTTTTCTTGGATTAGTCCAAAAGTAGAGACAAGAAAAACTGCAAATAAAGGAGATGGAATTTTTGCGAGAGAAGACATAAAAAAAGGAGAAATAATTGCTATTTCGGGTGGTTTTATTCTTACTTCAGAAGAATGTGAAAGGTTACCTATAAAATTACAGGACTATTTTTATCAAGTTGAAAAATTTTTTTATATTGGACCAAAAAACTTTGATCTATTAGAAGATAATTATAAATTTAATCATAGTTGTGAACCGAATGCTGGTAATAAAGGTCAGTTAACATTGGTTTCGATGAGAAAAATAAAAAAAGATGAAGAAATTACGTTCGATTATGCACAAGCGCATTATCACGTGAAAGGAACAAAGCCGTGGAAAATAAAATGTGAATGTGGAAAAAGTACTTGTAGGAAAATCGTGACAGAGGATGATTGGAAAATACCTAGGTTGCAGAATAAGTATAAAGGATATTTTGTTCCTTTCATTGAGGAAGAAATTAAAAAAATAAATAAAAAACAAAAATGAGCAACATTTTGTGTCCAGGCGAATATCCAAATTTTTTAATATTATCTAGTGATGTGCCGTTTATTTTGTATTATGCATTAATACCTGGGATGCTGATTTCTTTGCTTTTAGGTTTTTTTGTTTTATATAAAAGAAAAAATGAATTGGATTCTAAACTACTCTTTTTAGTTTCAATAGCGTTTTTTATTTGGGGATTTTTTGCTTTAGTGTTATTCGCGACAGTAGAAAGTAGAAGTGTTATATTTTTTTGGTCTCTGACAATATTAATAGAGCCACTCATTTATATCCTTAGTTTATATTTAACTTATGTTTTTATATACAAAAAAGATATTTCTTTTTTAAAAAAGGGTATATTATTTTTATTGCTATTGCCGCTTATAGTGCTTGTTCCAACAAAATTTAATTTATTGGGAGTCAATGTAGCTACTTGTGATGCTATTGAAGGTCCACTTGCACTCTATTATACTTATTTTTTGGAAATAATTTCTTCTTTCTGGATAATAATATTATCAATAATAAGATACAGAACATCAAATGATTATAAAGAAAAAAATAAAATTATATATTTTGCAATTGGTATTTCCATTTTTCTTTTAACTTTTTCTTCTGGTAATATCATTGGTAGTTTTACTTCTGATTGGGTATCTTCTCAATATGGATATTTCGGTATGCCAATATTTATGGGTTTTCTTGCTTATATTATCGTTAAATATAAAGCATTTAATATTAAACTTATTGGTGCACAAGCTCTAGTTATAGGATTGATTATTCTTATTGGTTCGCAATTTTTATTTATAAAAAACACAGCAAGCATAGTTTTAACAGGAATAACACTTGTATTGGTAGGCGGAATTGGCATAGCACTTATTCGTTCAGTAAAACTTGAAGTGGAGCGTAAAGAAATGTTGCAAAAAATGGCCGATAGTTTAGCTGAAGCAAACGATCAATTAAGAGTTTTGGACAATGCCAAGACTGAATTTATTTCTATTGCTTCTCATCAGCTTAGGACTCCTGTTACAGCCATCAAGGGATTTTCATCGCTTCTTATGGAGGGATCATATGGTGAAATGAGCAATACGATACGCGGGGCCATTGAAAAAATATATGTTTCCAGTGAAAACCTTGCCAATCTCATTGAAGACCTGTTGAATGTTTCACGTATTGAATCAGGCAGAATGACATTTTCATTTGAAAATGCCAATATAGGTAAAATGTTGAGTGACCTTTATGAAAACTTCCTGATTCTTGCCAAATCAAAGAAGTTTTATCTTGATTTAAAACTGCCAAAGGATCCGATACCTGAATTTAAAATGGATTTTAATAAGGTGCGTGAATTAGTTTCTAATTTTATTGACAATGCCTTGAAATATACAGAAAAAGGGGGAGTAACCATAAGCGCAGAAATTAGAGATGAAGGCGTGATCATAGATGACAGGGGGTTTGTCAAAACCGAAGAAAAATCGTCGTATGGAAAAGTTGTCAGGATCACAGTTTCTGACACGGGGATAGGAATACCTAAGGAAGAAATACATTTTCTTTTCAGGAAATTCTCACGAGGCAAAGATGTGTCGCGTTTACATGTCAGTGGTACTGGACTGGGTCTTTATGTCGGCAAGGCTATTGCCGAAGCCCACCATGGGGCAGTTTGGGTAGAATCGGATGGGCCAGGAATGGGAAGCAGATTTATGATTGAAATACCGATAAACAGTTAAATATATATAAAATATCAAGACTTCAAAATAGCAACCATAAGGTTGCTATTTTGTCTTATTTTAGGTACAATAAGAATGTCTTAAATTTTTTATTTTCAAACAAAAATATGTCAAAAATACTCCTTGTTGAAGATGATCCGATGATTGTTGAAATATACAAAAAAAAGTTCGAATCGGTCGGACTGGAAGTTGTCAATGCAACCACTGGTAAAGAGGTCTTGAAATTTGCGGCAGAAAGCGATTATGACCTTGTACTTTTGGATATGGTGCTTCCTGAAATGAGCGGCATGGACGTTTTAAAAGAGCTTAAGATGAGCGGTAACTACAATCCTGACCTGAAAGTTTTCATTTTTAGCAATCTCGACAAGTCTGAATATGAAGAAGAAACAAAAAATAATGGCGCAGAAGGCTTTATTGGCAAAACTGAATTTACCCCGTCACAATTAGCCCAAGAAATTCTCAAGATTTTAAATAAATACGGAGAGCAAAAAAAAAATAAAGAACGCATCAACGGGAAAGGAAAAAACAGTGCCAGTAAAAACAAAAGGATATTATTCATAGAGGATGAAAAAATTTTTCTCGAGATGTTCGGGAAAAAACTGGAAGATGATGGGTATACAGTTGAATATGCTCAAAATGGAGCATGGGGAAGCCGGATGGCAGCCGAAAATGAATATGATTTGATCATAACTGATATGGTAATGCCGGCCATGGGCGGAGACGAAATAATTCATCGCATAAAAATGGATGACAAAACAAAAGATATTCCGCTTATCGTGCTTTCTGCATCTGTATCTGATGAAAACAAAAAAATGGTAGAAGACATGGGTATTACAGATTTTTATGAGAAAACGAAAATTGTTCCCAGTGATATTTCAAGAAGAGTGGCTGAATTATTGAAATAAAAAATAATTTTATGCAAAGAATTAATATAATTGAAACGCCAAAATTTATCGGACAAGAAGTTAAACTTGCCGGCTGGGTTCATGTGCGTCGCGATCATGGAAAAATTATTTTCATAGATCTGCGCGATTCCAGCGGAATTCTCCAGACAGTTGTGATTCCGGATTATGTTAAAGTTTGTGATACAGCCAAAAAACTTCGCAGTGAATTTGTGATTGAGATGAAGGGCGTTGTAAAAGAAAGGCCAATGAGTGCCAGGAATGAAAAATCTCCAACAGGAGGAGTTGAATTAGAAGTAACTGCTATAAATATTCTTAATGAATCGAAAACTCCATCTTTTGAACTGACAAAAAGCACTGCTGAAGTACATGAAGATATAAGGTTAAAATATCGCTATCTTGATTTGCGCACAGAAAGAATGAGGAACAATATTTTAATGCGGAGCAAGATCATTAATTTTATCAGGAACTTTTATTCCCAAACAGGATTTATAGAAGTTGAAACTCCTATTTTGACCAAGGGAACGCCTGAAGGTTCGCGTGAATATATTGTTCCATCGCGTATTCATAAGGGCAATTTTTATGTGCTTCCGCAATCACCACAGCAGTTCAAGCAGCTATTGATGATTTCTGGAATTGAAAAGTATTTTCAAATAGCAAAATGTTTCCGTGATGAAGATCAGCGTGGCGATCGTCAGCCGGAATTTACACAGCTTGATGTTGAAATAAGTTTTTCTACCCAGCAGGAAATCATGCATATTTATGAAGAATGCATGATTGCGCTGGTAAAAGAAATTTATCCAGAGAAAAAAATCAAGCGGATTCCTTTTCCTGTTATTACCTATAAAGAATCTATAGAAAGATATGGGAATGATAAGCCAGATATGCGAAATGATAAAAATGATCCTAATGAGCTAGCCTTTTGTTGGGTGGTTGATTTCCCTATGTTTGAAAAAAATGATGAAGGAGAAATCGGATCTTCACATCACCCTTTCACGGCGCCACTTGATGAAGATATTGAATTGCTTGAAAAGAAACCACTCGAAGCTCGTGCTAAAGCTTACGATATTGTCCTAAATGGATATGAAATTGGTGGTGGCAGTGTCAGAATTCATTCCAAAGAATTACAGCACAAGATTTTTGAAATTTTAGGATTAAAAGAAGAAGATATACAATTACGTTTCGGGCATATGCTAGAGGCCTTTACTTTTGGTGCTCCGCCACATGGTGGAATGGCAGCCGGGCTTGATCGCTTGGTTATGATATTGCAAAACGAACCGAATATCAGGGAAGTCATTGCTTTTCCTAAGGATGGTGAAGCTAAGGACTTAATGATGGGATCCCCAAGTGAATTAGATGAAAAACAACTTTCCGAGGCTGGAATTAAAATTGCAAAGCAAAAGAAGACTATTTAATTGCTTTTTAAAATAAGTTAAAAACAAAACATAAATAATGGTAAAAGTTTTTGAAAAACACATTGAACATGTGGACAAAAAGAAATTAAAACTTTTGGGTTTTATTTCTTTTTTATTTGGGTTTTCCCAGGCTGTTTTGGTTTATGTAATTGCTGATTACTTCAGAGAATCTTTCGGTTCAAGCAATGTCAGCATTTTTTATTTCATAAGTTATGCGGTGGCTCTAGTTGGCGTTTTAAATATGCATAAAATAATCAAACAGTTCGGAAAAGCAACGACCATGTTTATTTTTTTATTTTTTCAGGTTTGCAGTGTGACTTTTCTTATCTTCACCCAGCCTTCACTTTTAGGAGTTTTTCTTTTAATGTCTTTCATAGTTTCCAGCTATTTAGCCTGGGTGGTTCTTGATATTATGATAGAAAGCTATTCTGAAGATAAAAAATCTGGGCGTATCCGCGGAATACATCTAACCATTCTTAATGCAGGGTTTTTAGTGGGTCCGCTTATTTCTACTCAAATTCTGGAAAAATTTGGATTTAATGGTTTATTTTTTCTTTCCATGATAATAAGCATGTTTATGTTCATGGTTGCGCTGCTTGGTTTGCGTAATATCAATCAAAGATTTTCTCAAGATCTGACGATTCGTGACTTATTCAAAAAAATATTCGTGAATTCAGATGTCATGAAAATATATTCAATTTCCCTGGCTTTAGAGTTTTTCTTTGCGCTTATGGTGGTTTATACTTCTTTGCATCTGCTTGAGCTAGGCATGTCTTGGTCTAAAATTGGTGTTATTTTTACAATAATGCTTTTACCTTTTGTTTTCTTTGGATATTTAGTCGGTTTTTTGGCTGATAAAAATTTTGGAGAAAAAGAAATGATAATTTTAGGGCTGGTCATAATTATGTTTTCTTCAGGCAGCATTTTTTTTATTTCATCAACTTCTGTTTGGGTATGGGGTATCATTTTGTTTATAACCCGTATAGGGGCGACAATCATAGAAACTTTGCGTGATTCTTATTTTTATAAAAAAATAGACGGCAGAGATGTTGATATTATAAGTTTTTTCAGGACTACCCCTTCAGTGGCTTACATTTTAGCCACGGCTATTTCAGCTATAATATTAATATTTTTCCCATTGAAATCAGTTTTTTTAATAGTCTCATTTTCTGCCTTTTTGGCGCTTTTTGTCGCGGTCAAATTGGTTGACAATAAGGCCGAAAAAGAAATTTAGTATGCATAATTACCAAATTAAAACTGAAAACTTTGAAGGCCCACTAGATCTTTTGCTACAGATGACAGAAGACCAAAAGCTTGATATAACCAGAGTTAGCTTAGCAAAAATCGCTGACCAGTATTTGGAATATGTTGCCAATGCCCAAAATATAACACTTGGACATCTGGCTGATTTTTTGTCTATAGCTTCTAAGCTTATTCTGATAAAATCAAAAGCTTTGCTTCCTTTGCTTGAATTTACAGAAGAGGAAGAAGCAGAAATCAAGGATCTGGAATATCAATTGGCAGAATACAAAAAATTCAAAGAAGCTTCAAAAAAAATGGGCTTGCTATATAGTTGTCCAAAGGAAAGTTTTTCTAGGGAAGGATTTTCCGGAAGAGGCGTGTTTTTTTTCCCTCCAGAAAACATTAACGTAGATGATTTAGCAAAAACATTTTCTAGAATACTAGGAGAAATACCAATAGCAGATAAACTTGAAGAGGAAATGGTAAAGGAAATTCTGACATTGGAAGATAAAATTATTCATTTGCAGAACACTCTGCAGGAAAAGGTTGAAACTTCTTTTTCGGAACTCGTGTCTAATGCTAAGGACAAGGTAGAAATTATAGTTTCATTTTTGGCGATGCTGGAATTGATTAAACAAAAACTAATCCATGTCGAACAGAACGAATTGTTTTCCGAGATACACATGAAAAACATAGAATAAAAATTATAAATAAAAAAATATGGAACAAGAAAAATTACAGTCGATAATAGAAAGCATTTTATTTGTTAATGGTGAACCGATTAAAAAAGCAAAATTATTCAAAATTTTATCAGAGAAAGTTCAGATTGAAGATATAGAGAAATGCATAGAAAATATTTCGGAAAAATATTCAAAAGCAGAAAGTGGTTTGACTTTAATAAAAAAAGATAATGAAATTCAGCTAGTTTCAAATCCAGAAAACGCCCAATACATCGAAAGCTTGGTTAAAAGCGAACTGCAGGATTCTCTTTCCAGTGCGGCGCTGGAGGTTGTTTCGATAATTGCATACCGTTCTCCTATTTCAAAGGCAGAAATTGAGGCTATTCGTGGTGTTAATTGTTCTTATACCTTGCGAAATTTGCTTTTACGTGGCTTGATTGAAAGAAATAGTGATCCTAGGGATGGCAGAAGCTATGTATATTCGGTTTCCTTTGATTTCCTTAAAAAATTAGGCGTTGATGGCGTGAAAAAACTCCCGGAATATGATACACTTTCAGTAGACGAAAGGATTAATTCTATCATTAATAACGAGTAATAAAAAGACTATGGCAATGTGGGCTACAATTTTGATGATTGTAATTTTTCCATTGAATTCTTTCTTGGTCATGCAGGAAATTTTTTCTGTTGGAGAACAGACTAATTTTAAATCGGGTAGCCACAGTATTCAGTCTGAAGTAAGGGGTGTGGAATCTTCTAAATCTAAAGAGCCTAAAAAAACCAAAGCTCAAGCTGTTGATTATCCGGAATATCAACCTACAAGGAAAGATGGAATAAAAGATCTCGTGGTTCCTGGAGCACATGCTTCAGTGGTTATTGATGCTGATACTGGAATAGTTTTGCATGATAATAATGGCAAACAGCAGAGACAAATAGCATCGCTAACAAAAATTATGACAGCATTATTGGTAGTGGAGAAAGTAAAAAACCTAGATGAAGAAGTCGTAATTGATGAAGAAGCAATTTATGCTGATGGAACAAAAATAGGTTGTCCTCGTAGCGGATTTTGTAATGGACAAAGATTAATGGTTGGAGAAAAAATATCTGTTAAAAATCTTTTAGAGGCAGCATTATTAAATAGTGCAAATGATGCAGCCATAGCACTCGGAAAACATATTTCTGGTTCACAGGATGCATTTGCTGAACTCATGAATAAAAGAGCTAAAGAACTCGGCCTTGTTGATAGTCATTTTTGCACTCCTTCTGGGTTGGAACCTGATGGACGTGAGTCAGAGTGTTATTCTTCCGCCTATGATATTGCTAAAATAACTGCTTATTCTCTCAGGTATAATGAAATATGGAAAATATTTAATTTTTCGCAGGACAATCCAATATCAATCTGTTCAACAGACGGAAAAACCGAACATGATATTCTAAATACTGTTTTAAATATTGTACAAATACCGAATGCTTTGGGTTGTAAAACTGGGTTTACTCCGTTGGCTGGCCGCTCGCTTCTTGCAGTCGTTTCAGATTCAACTAAAAAGCATCGTGTTGTAGCAGTTGTCTTAGACGATAACACGCGCTGGCAAGATGTAAAAAATATGACGAGTTGGGCATTCGATTCATATGTATGGAACCATATTAATAAATCTGAAGTAAGCAAACTTTAATTTTTCACAATCCTGCATAAAATATATGGAATTTGCTCAAATTCAAACAATTCCTGAAGCAATAAATGTATTGAAAATTTTTGCTACGGGCTTAATTGCCTGCATTTTAACATTTTTAATTACTCCACTTTGGACCCATATACTTTATAAATATAAAATAGGCATCAAAATAAAAAGTACCGATGTAAATGGGGAAAAATTGAATTTTATAAATAAATTACACGCTGAAAAGGCAGGAACTCCAACAATGGGTGGAGCTGTGATTTGGATTGCAATTTTAATTTTAGTCTTTTCTTCGCATTATATCTTTCCTTGGATTGCAAAATATTTGAATATAAATTTTATAGCCCGGCTTGATTTTCTAAGCCGCTCGCAGGTCTGGCTTCCTCTTTTTGCCCTTACTGCCGCCGGCGTATTGGGATTTTTTGACGACATTATGAGCGTACGTGGGTGGGGGAAAAATAAGGGCGGAGGCATGCGTTTTATAATGCGTTTTGGATGGCTATTAGTTATTGCGGCATACGGATCATGGTGGTTTTTCTATAAGTTAGGATGGGACACTATTCATATTCCAGCAGTGGGAGATTTTTCTATAGGTTTTTGGTATATTCCTCTTTTCATTTTTGTGATTCTATTTTCTGCTATTTCTTCAAATGAAACCGATGGATTAGATGGCCTTAATGGGGGAGTTCTGCTTATGGCATTCTTTTCCTTTGCCATAATAGCTTTTATGCAGAATAAAGTTAACTTAGCCTCATTTTGTGCAGCTTTAGCGGGTTCTATACTTGCGTTTCTTTGGTTTAATATTTATCCTGCCCGTTTCTTCATGGGAGACACAGGAGCGGTTTCGCTTGGAGCAACATTGGGTGTTGTGGCGATGCTGACCAATTCAGTCCTGGTTCTTTTTGTTATTGCATTTTTTTACATTTTGGAGTCAGGAAGCGTAACTATACAATTATTGAGTAAGAAATTTTTTCATAAGAAAGTTTTTTTAGCCGCCCCAATCCATCATCATTTTGAAGCCAAAGGCTGGCCGGAAGCTAAAATTACAATGCGCGCTTGGATTTTTACTATGATTACGGCGCTTTTGGGAGTCTTGATTGCAATTTTTGGAATGGGTAAAATTCACTAACCTTAAATTAATAAACTTAACTGAAATGAAAAAAATACAAGAAGCTAATCTATTTAACAAAAAAGTTATACTCAGGGTTGATTTTAACGTGGCTGTTAAAGACGGAAAGGTTAAGGAGGGATTCAAAATAGAAGCCGCCAAGGAAACACTTAATTATCTTCTCGAAAAAAAATGTAAAGTAGCTATGGTTTCACATTTCGGACGACCAGAAGGTAAAATTAATCCAGAATTATCCTTGCGGCAAATAAAAAATGATATAGAAAATATATTAGAAACTAAAATTTTTTTCATTGGAGACTGTCTTTCGGAAGAAATAAAAAACAAACTTAATGATTTGAGTGCAAATGAAATTTTGCTTTTAGAAAACGTGCGTTTTTATGAAGGGGAAGAAAGTAATGAAAAAGATTTCGCACGAAAATTGGCTAACAATTTTGATGTTTTTATTAATGACGCTTTCAGTGTTAGTCATAGGGATCAAGCCTCGGTTACTGGAATCACTAATTTTTTGCCCAGCTTTTCGGGCTTGAGGTTGCAAAAAGAAATTGAAGAAATGGAAAAGATAAAGAATAATTTTGAAAAACCTGCCATAGCCATAATAGGCGGCGCTAAAATAGAAACAAAATTGCCCGTTATAAATTTTTTTGAAAATAAATATGACCATATTCTGGTAGGTGGAAAAATCGCCAATGAAGCTTTAGATAAGAAAATTGAATTTAGCGACAAAGTTATTTTGCCAATCGATTTTGTAGATGACAGATTGGACATAGGTCCAAAAACATTAGAAATATTCGAAGAATTTATAAAATCATCCAAAACAATTGTTTGGAATGGGCCAACTGGAAAATTTGAAGAAAAAAAATATTCCGTAAGTTCCGATAAAATACTCCAAACTATTTTAGAAAGTAAGGCTTATGTTGTTATTGGAGGTGGGGAAACCCTTGAAATTCTTGAGAAAAAAAATGCTTTAAATAAAGTAAATTTTGTTTCAACTGGCGGAGGAGCTATGCTTGATTATCTTGGAGGGAATAAAATGCCTGGAATTGAGGCTCTAAAATAATATTTATGCTATAATAATAAAAATCAGATTTAATTTTTAGAAAAATAAAAAAATGCCAAAAATTTCTAAAGTTTATGCAAGAGAAATATTGGATTCTAGAGGAAATCCAACTGTTGAAGTAGAAGTTTCATTGGATAATGGAATCAGCGCTGTTGCAGCAGTTCCTTCTGGTGCCTCAACCGGCAAATTCGAAGCTCTTGAACTGCGGGATGGAGATGAAAAGAGGTATGGAGGTCTAGGAGTTCTTAAGGCTGTAGAAAATGTTAATAAAAAAATTCAGAACAAGCTTATTGGTAAAGATGTTTTTGATCAATTTAAAATTGATAAGATAATGCTGGATTTTGATGGAACAGAAAATAAATCAAATCTGGGGGCTAACGCTATTTTGGGAGTTTCACTTGCAGTATGTAAAGCTGCGGCTAAAAGCGAGGGTTTACCTCTTTATAAATATATTAATAAAATTTCAAAAAGCAGTGAGAAAATGAAAATCCCGGTTCCTATGTTCAATGTTCTCAATGGGGGAAAGCACAGTGATAGCGGGTTAAGCATACAGGAATTTAAAATTATTCCGACAGGCATCAAAAAGTTTTCAGAGCAGCTTCGTGCTGGAAGTGAAATTTTCCATACACTAAAAAAAATTATTGAAGCTACGCATCAAAGCAGCGGTGTCGGGGACGAAGGAGGTTTTTCTCCCAAGCTGGAAAGCAATACCCAGGCGCTTGAAATGATAAACCAGGCCATAATTAAGAGCGATTATAAACTAGGCGCCCAAATCAATCTTGGAATAGATGCTGCAGCGAGTAATTTTTATGATGAAGAGGAGGGGAATTATACACTGAAACCAGAAGGCGCTCATTTGGAAAAAGAACGTCTGGTTGCAATGTACCGCGAGTGGATAGACAAATATCATGTGGTTTCCATAGAGGACGGCCTAGCAGAAGATGATTGGCAGGGGTGGGCGATGATGACCGATAAGATTGCAAAAAAACCAATCCTAGAAGGTATTGCAAAAAATATTTTAAAACAAAATTTGCTTATCGGAGACGATTTATTAGTGACGAATGTGAAAAGAGTCGAACGCGCTATCAAAGAAAAAGCCTGCAATGCTGTTCTTATTAAAGTTAATCAAATTGGAACACTTAGTGAAACTCTAGACTGTATAAAATTAGCCAAGAAAAACAAAATGAAGGTTATGATTTCTCATCGTAGCGGAGAAACAACGGATGATTTTATTGCTGATTTGGCAGTCGGAACTGCAGCTGAATTTATAAAGTCAGGATCACTTTCGCGTGGTGAAAGACTTTGTAAATATAATAGATTGATGAAAATAGAAGAAGAAATAAAGTAATTTTTTTAAATTTATTGGGTTATGAAAATTATTTGTATCGGTTCGTCTACTAAAGACGTATTTTTTCCAATAGATGGGGGATTGATAATGGAAACGCCGGAAGATTTAGAGGCCCAAAGAAAAATCGCTTTTGAATTAGGAGCCAAATATCAATTGGCTAATGTTCGCCATGAAGCCGTTGGCGGTTGTGCTGCAAATGTAGCTTGTGGTTTAGCACGCCTAAGCATTAAATCTTTTTGCTGTACTCGTGTGGGTAATGATCAATCAGGAAAATGGATTAAGGATGAGTTAAAAAAGGAAGGTGTTGAAACAGACTTAATCCAGACAGATGAAAAGTGTCAAAGCGATCTTTCATTTATCTTAGATCATCTTCCTAGTGGAGATAAAATTATATTTTCTGATCGTGATTCTAATGAAAAACTTGAAATACTCACGGAAGAAATAGAAAGAGTAGATACTAAATGGATTTTTATTAGTTCACTTAATGGAAATCAAGAAGAAAGTTGGGAAAATAAAATTGATAAGATATTGAAAATAGCTAAAGAAAATGATCTGAAGCTAGCTTTTAATCCGGGACAGAAAAATATTAAAAAAGATCCGCAAAAAGTTGTTGCAGCAGCTGGACAATCCCAGATCCTTATTGTCAATAAAGATGAAGCAATTGAAATTATATCATCAATAACAAAATCATTGGATAATGAGCTTAATGACGAAATTTTTTTGGTTAAAAAAATAAAAGAATTAGGGATGAAAGTAGTTGTTATTACTGATGGTATTAGAGGAGCATGGGGATTTGATGGAGATCAGATTTTACATGTAGACGCACTTGTAAGAAAGGCTGTTGATACAACTGGAGCAGGAGATGCATTTACAGGAGCATTTCTAGCGGCTCATTTGAAAGATAAAAGCCTTGAAGAAGCTTTAAAATGGGGGATTATAAATAGTAGCAATTCTGTGACTGAATATGGCGGACAAAAAGGATTGCTATCGCAAGAAAAAATTGAAGAATTAATTTCACAAGTTAATATAGAAAAATTGTTATAATATATTGTTTGTCTTATGGGTCTTTTTTCTAAATTATTTTCTAAAAATAGTGCAGGTTATTATTTAGCGCTTGATATAGGCACTGAAGTTGCCAAAGCGCTTGTTTTTGAGATTGATGTTCAAGAGAAAAAAGTTACAATTATTGGTGTTGGAAAAGAAAGACAAAAAAGAGGCAATATGCAAAGCGGAGCTGTTTCTGATATTTCAGGTGTTATAGAAACATGCCAAAGCACAATAAATAAAGCGCTTAAGGATGCAAAAATTAAAAAAATAAAAAAAGCAGTTGTAGGTATTGCCGGAGAATTAGTGAAGGGCACAACCACTACTGTTCATTATGAACGAAGAAAACCCGATTCCCGTATTGATTTTTCAGAATTAAAAAATATAATCCAAAAAGTTCAAATGAAAGCTTACGAACGGATTCAAGAGCAAATTTCTTGGGAAACGGGACAAGATATAGATGTGAAACTTATTAATGCAGCAATTGTAGATGTACGCATAGATGGATATCAAGTAAATAATCCAATTGGATTTCAAGGTAGGGATGTTTCTGTTAGTATTTTCAATGCTTATGCCCCGATGATTCATCTAGGGGCGTTACAAACTATAGCTGATGAATTAAGGATAGATCTTTTAAGTATTTCCGCTGAGCCTTATGCAGTTGCGCATAGCATTGATTATGAAGATGTTTTGGATTTTAATGCTATATTTATAGATGTCGGAGGAGGCACAACTGATATTGCAGTTGTTCGAAATGGAGGTTTGGAGGGTACGAAAATGTTTGCATTTGGGGGAAGAGCATTTACAAAAAAATTAGCCCAAGAACTAAGAATAGATTTTGATGAAGCTGAGGAGCTTAAGATAAAATATGCCGAAGGGAAACTTGGCAGTGATGTAAGTTTTAAAATAGAGCAAATCCTGCAAAATGACTGTTCGGTTTGGCTTAGTGGTGTAGAGCTTTCACTTTCTGAATTTTCAGATAGTGATGTTTTACCCTCAAAAATACTACTATGTGGAGGAGGGTCGGGTCTTCCTGGCATTAAAAAAGCATTAGCTTCTCCTGATTGGTTAAAAAATTTGCCATTTGCTAAAATTCCAGTGGTTAATTATTTGCAACCAAGGGATATAACTAATGTTAGGGATAATACAAATGAGCTAAAAAATCCTCAAGATGTTACGCCTATGGCGTTGTCAAATTTAGTCTTAGACATAAAAGGTGAAGAAAAAATAATGGCAGGAATATTAAGAAGAATTCTGTATTCAATGCAAGATAGATAGCTAAGTGAATTGTCAATTTTATTAAGTTTAAAATTAATATTATTTTATGCATCATACATTTTATATAGATATTGATGACGAAATTTCATCTGTGATAGATAGATTGAAAAAATCAATGGCGAAGAATAATTATTTTGTTGTACCCCCAAGGGCTCTCTTTATGCAGAGTATTGTTAATTTAAAATTATTAAAGCGCGAAGCTGATAAATGCGGTAAAAAAGTTATTATTGTCACGCAAGATGAGCTTGGTTCTTCAATGGCACAAAGAGCAAGTATAGAGGTTAGGCCAACATTAGAAGGTCTTGAGCCTGTTTATTTAGAAAATACAGAAGAAGACTATTTTGAATATAATGAATCAAATCTGGATGAAAATAATATGATCACTAAAGAAAATAAAAGCAAACAAGTACGTCTTAGTAGTATAGGCTCTAGCGATTTTTATGATTTATCTTCTGATTTTGAAAATAAAGAAAATAAAAATATAACTGCAAAATCTCAATCAAGAAAAGTGATTATAAATCCAGCTAATCACATTCATAGGCCTGAAAAAAATGCAAAAAAAGTAACTGTTGATAATTTAGTGCATCAGAAAGTCCCCCAAGATAAGTCTTATAAAAAAAATCAACCAATATTTTTTTTGGACAAGTCTTCCAAGGGCATTAATTATGATATTTTTCAAAAAAAACATCATAATACTGAAAAGCTGGATTCTTATAAAGAAAAAACTTTGGAAAAGATATTTTCTTCTTTGTCGCATGAAAAAGTTGAACCCGTTGTTCATAAAACTAAAAAAATTGGTAAAAAATCTAAAAAAATATTTGTTATTTTTATGTTGCTTTGCTTGATAATACCATTAAGTGTTGCAGCTTATCTTTTTTTGCCCAGTGCTAAAATAAACATAATACCAGATATCAGAAAAAATAAAATTGAAACAAATATTCATGCTTCAAATTCAGTACAGGCAGATGATAAAAATATCCCTATTCGCATAATAGATAAAACGCATGAAATCAGTTTGCCATATGATGTTATGGGAAAAAGTTCTACTTCCGGTAAAAAAGCGAAAGGAAGCGTTGTTATATACAATGAATATAGTTCATCTCCTCAAACTTTAATTGCTACCACTAGGTTAGAATCACCAGACGGAAAGATATTTCGTCTTACAAAAAATGTAGTTGTTCCTGGTACTACTACAATAGGAGGATCATTACAGCCAGGTGCCATAGAAGCTGAAGTTATAGCTGATCAATCAGGAGCTGAATATAACATAGAAGAAACTAGATTTACAATACCTGGATTTTCTGGCGGACCGAAATTTGACAAATTTTATGCAAAATCATCTGTGCCAATGACAAATGGTGCTTCAAGTGGTGGCGATGAGCCCTTTGCCCTAAGTCAGCAGGATATTGATAATGCGAAGACGAAAACTGAAGCTGCTATAAAAGAAAAAATCAGCGAAATTATTTCAAGCGAACTTCAAGAGGGCGAAATTGCATTACCTCAGGCAGAAAAAATAACCATAACTAAATCCATATCAGGAACAAAAATTGGTGATATAGTCAATTCATTTAATTATAATGTCCAGGCGTCTGTTCATGTTCTTGTTTTTTCAGAAAATGATGTTAAAAAAATAATAAAACAATCACTAAGTGGCCAATCCCAAGATTTTGCTCAGGAAATATCAAAAATAGAATACGCTAATGTTGAGGCAGATTTTGATAATTCCTTGCTTAATTTAAAGGTCCTTGGAGAAATAAAAAATATTCCGAATATAGATATTGAAAAAATTAAAAAAGAAATGCTTGGTAAAAAATCAGATCAACTTAAAGATGTCTTTAAAAAATACCCATATATAAAAAATATAAATATTGAATTTTGGCCATCATTTATTTCTCACATTTCACAGTATAAAAGTAGGATTGAGGTGCAGATTGATGCAAGCAGCCAGTAAACTAGATTAATAGTTTTTATTTTTAAAAAGTGGCTTTATAAAAGTAAAAATTGTATTAAAAATACAACACTTATATTTACAGTTGACAAAAAAATGGTATTTTGTTAAGATTGCTGTACGTTTTTAAAATAGTTTAATAGTCTATCCAGATAGAGGTTTTTACTATTTGATTTTTCACGAATGAGGATAGTTTTCTGGAAGTAACCCCCTCTATTTTTATGTTGTAAAGTAAACCAAAATATGCCGTTAAAACAAGAGAAGGAAATAATAAAAATAGAAGGTGTTGTTATAGAAACACTGCCAAGTACTACGTTTAAGGTGCGTTTAGATAATGGGCATGAAGTCCTTGCGCATATTTCTGGAAGAATGAGGGTTAATTATATAAGATTGCTGCCGGGAGACAGGGTATTAATGGAAATGAGTCCTTATGATTTAACTAAAGGTAGAATAACACAGAGAATATAATAAATTTATGAAAGTAAGAGCATCGGTTAAAAAAATATGTGCTAAGTGCAAAATTGTAAAGCGTAAAGGAAAGGTTTATGTTATTTGTAGCACTCCAAAGCACAAACAAAGACAAGGATAACAAGTATTTTTTTTATTTATTAATTTTTTTAGTTTATGGTACGTATTGCTGGAATAAATCTTCCCGATGAAAAGATAATAGAGGTGGCTCTAACTTATGTTTATGGCATAGGACCTTCAACGAGTAAAAAAATTTTAAAACTTCTGGATATAGATCCTAAAACTAGGACAAATTTGTTATCAGGTGCAGACGCAAATAAATTACGTGATGAAATAGAAAAAAAATATAAAGTTGAAGGAGAATTGAAACATGAAGTAAAAACTAATATTAAAAGACTAAAAGAAGTTGGAAGTTATCGCGGTATTAGACATGTGCGTGGTTTGCCAGTGAGAGGGCAAAGAACGAAAACTAATAGCAGAACAGTCAGGGGAAATGTTCGAAGAACAATGGGAAGCGGACGAAGGACAGAATCTAAGACTTAAAAATAAATTTTCAATCTTTATAGAATATATGGCAGACGAAATTAAAAAAAACGAAGAAACCAAAGAAGCGGTTCCTGAAATCAGGGGAGTTGTTGAAAATGAAAATGATAAAATTGAGGAAAATTCAGAAACTGAAATAAAAAAGAAAAAAAAGAAGATTAAGCGACAAATTAGCAAGGGACAAGCGCATATAAAATGCACCTATAATAATACAATGGTGATGATTTCAGACATGAACGGAGCGATGATAGGGTGGTCGAGTTCTGGATTATTAGGATTTAAGGGTGCCAAAAAAGCTACTCCTTATGCAGCGACACAGGTAGTACAGGATGTTACCGAAAAAGTGAAAAAATATGGAGTACAAGAATTAGAAGTCTTTGTTAAAGGGGTGGGTAGTGGCCGAGAATCAGCTATAAGATCTTTGGTGAATCGAGGATTCGATCTTGTTTCCATCAAAGATGAAACACCGATTCCTCATAACGGATGTCGTCCAAAAAAACCGAGAAGAGTGTAAGTTTATAGGTCTTAAAATTTTAAAAAATTTCAATATATAAGATATGGCTAGAGGTTTATTAGGATCAAAATGCAAAAAATGTCGCAGAGCATCAGAAAAGCTCTTTCTTAAAGGTGACAGATGTGACAGTGCAAAGTGTGCTATTGCTCGTCGTCCATACGCTCCAGGAGTTCATGGAAAAAACATGTCTAGGGGTTTAAGTGAATATGGAAAACAACTTGCTATGAAGCAAAGAATAAAGCGCATGTATGGTGTACTTGAAAAACAATTCAGGAAACATTACAAAGAAATTGAAAATAAGCCGGGAGTTACTGGAGATCTTCTCATGGAACGTTTAGAAATGCGGCTGGATAATATAGTTCGCAAAATAGGATTTGCAAATTCTCCTATCCAAGCTAGGCAGCTTGTTACTCATGGATTGTTTACTATTAATGGCAAAAAAAATACTATTCCTTCTTATCGAGTTAAGGTAGGTGATGTTATTGGCATAAAAGAATCAAAAAAAGAAAAACCTTATTTTAAGAACCAAATTCAATTAATACAAGCTAAGAAAAATTTTCCTCGCTGGATACAGTTTGATATATCGAAAATGGAAGGTAAAATTATTGCATCAATAACTCGTGAGGACATAGGAATACATGTAGATCCTCAGATGGTTGTGGAGTCATATTCGCGCTAATGATTATATTTTTTGTTTTTATTAACTTTTTTAATTAATAACGAATTTTTCGTGGAATATCCCATGGATTATCCGTTAAAAAGAGGATATGAATACAGTGTCACTTCCTCAAAATCCAAAATTTACTCCTATTAATGATAAAAGCGGTAAATTTGAAATTCTAGGATGTTATCCGGGTTATGGTATGACTATTGGAAATGCTATAAGGCGAGTTCTTTTGGCATCTTTAAAAGGTGCGGCAATCACGTCGGTAAAAATAAAAGGGATTTCGCATGAGTTTTCCACAATTGATGGGGTAATGGAAGATGCAGTGCAGATAATTTTAAATCTTAAAAAAATAAGATTTAAAATGTATGATGACGAACCAGTAAAAGTTAGTCTTAAATTTAAAGGAGAGGGAAGGGTAACAGCAAAAGAAATTAAATGTCCATCAAGCGTGGAAGTCGTTAATAAAGATCAGGTTATTGCTACAGTAACCGATAAAAAAACAGAACTCGAAATGGAATTCGAAGTTTCAACTGGCTTGGGATATGTGCCAATTGATCAACAGCATAGACCAGAAAAAGAGATTGGAGTTATTGCTATTGATGCAGTATATACCCCCATACAAAGAGTGAATTATGAAGTGGAGAATATGCGTGTTGGAAAAAGAACAGATTATAATAAAATTACTCTTGAAATTGTAACTGACGGAAGTATAACTCCCGAAGAAGCCTTTAAAAAAGCTGTTTCTATATTAGTTGAGCAATTCTCAGTTCTTGGAGGAATTGAAGTTGCTGAAGAAACAAAAAAAGATGAAGTTAGCGAAACTGAATTATCGGAGGAAAAACAAGAAATTGAAGAAAACATTGACCCTTTAAAAATAAAAGTTATTGATCTGAAAAATCTTTCAACCAGAACATTAAATGTTCTTGAGGCTGGAAAAATTATAAAAGTAAAAGATATTATAAAAAATAGCGAGGAAGAGCTTCGTATGCTGGAAGGTATGGGAGATAAAGGAATTAAAGAAATAAAAAAAGCTATTGGAGAATTTGGGCTAACTTTAAAGCAATAATATGAAACATTTAGTCAGGGGTAGAAAATTCAGCAGGATAAAAAAACAGAGAACAGCACTTATCAGAACATTGTTGGGTAGCTTAATTATGAAAGAAAAAATAACTACAACAGAGGCAAAGGCTAAGGAAATAAAACCAATAATGGATAAGATTATAACTAAAGTCAAGAAAATGTCTGTCAGTAAAATAAAGAAAGTAGCGATTATAAGAGATTTAAGAAAAGAATTGCCTGTTGTAGCTATAAAGAAGTTGTCTGGAGATTTCTCTAATAAATTTTCAGGACGTAACAGTGGATATACTCGAATTGTTAAAATAATGCAGCGAAAAAGTGATGGAGCCAAGATGGCTGTTATTGAATTTGTGTAGAATAATTAAAAATTAGCAGGAATACTATGAAAAGACAAAAACATCTTTTTGATGCACAAGGAAAAGTACTGGGACGCTTAGCGACTGAAATTGCTAAGATTCTTGACGGTAGGAATAAAACTGATTATATTCCGAATATCGATGGTGGAGATTTTGTTGTTGTTATCAATGCAGACAAGGTGCTTACTACTGGTAAAAAATTAGAAAAAAAAATGTACCATCATTTTAGTGGTTATCCTGGTGGAATATCATCTATTTCTTTGAAAAATTTGCTCAAAAAAGACCCAAAAAAAGTTATACAAAATGCAGTATACGGAATGCTTCCCAAAAATAAATTAAGAGAAAAGATGATGGCCAGGCTTTATGTATATTCTGGTATTGAACATAATCATAAAAATATTGAAGTAACACATTAAAAATATGGCAGTAAAAAAAGTAGATAAAACCAAGAAAACAGCTGAAACTGTTAAAAAGAACAAAAAAACCAGGCCAAAAGCTGGTAAAATTGTTGGGATTCCAAAAGAAATAAAAAAAACTTCCAGCAATAATTCATATAGCGATGTAAATGGGGGAGAAGTAATTAAGGAGAAAGCAGTAAGAGAAGTAAGAAAAGAAAGTGTTGAAAAGACTACTAAAAAAAATAATGAAAAATATTTTTACGCTTTAGGACGCCGAAAAGCAGCTGTTGCACAAATTCGTCTTTTTGAAAATAATAAGTCAACCGAAAATGATATAATTATAAATGGTAAAATTTTTAGTGAATATTTTCCTGCCTCTTCTCTTCAAGTCAATTTATTAACCCCGCTTAAAGCAGTTGGAATGGAAGATAAGGTTCGCATTATGGCTATTGTAAGAGGAGGAGGTTTTAATGGACAAGTTGAGGCTGTCAGGCTAGGAATTGCTAGAGCTTTAGTTAAATATGATGATAAACTCAAGAAGACATTAAAAGATCTTAAGCTTTTGACACGTGACTCAAGAAGAGTAGAAAGAAAAAAAGCTGGGCTCAAGAAAGCCAGAAAGAGTCCGCAATGGGCGAAACGTTAAAAATTTTAAAAAACACCCAACAGGGTGTTTTTTAATTTCCAAGCAAAAGATCTATTCATTTTTAATGCTTTCTTGTGAATTATTAGGCAACATTTTTTGTAAGATTGCCTGAAGTTCTGGAAAATAAATTGAGTAAAGAATATTGTGTCCCTGGTCATTCTTTTCAGTAAAATAAAGTTTTTCGTCTGTAAAATCGTTTACCATAATAGAACTATTTCCGTTAAGATTTAGCACATCCATTATATTTCGATTGTCGCGATTATCAATTTCGATTAATTTTATTCTATTGTTATTTGTGAATAAAACATGTTCGTAATCAGCAGTCCATTGTGCTTTTTGGATATGATCAGATGAATAAGTTAAAGATGTAAGTTCATCTTCATTTCTTGTTGGTTGTTCTTCCCATTTGCGCATAAAATAGACTGAAATTTCTTTGTCTGTCCAAAAAAGGAGTTTTTTCCCATCGTCAGAAAATTGAGATCCATAGACATTATCTGAAAGTTTCTTAAAATAGGTGGCTGTTTCACCTTTATTATAAATATATAAATTACGGCTTTTATTCAAAAAAACAATTCTGTATTCGTCATATATGATTATTTGATATGAATTATCACTCATATTTTCAGGACTTGATGTAGTAATTTGTTTAGGGTTATCTGTGTTATCCAAGCTTTTTTTATATACAATACCCTCGGGAAGTTGAAAATAAAACAAATAATCAGAGTTCATATCATAACTGGCAATATGCTCTGATATGATTTTTTTGTCTTGGATATTATTTGTATCTAAATTATATAGTTTATCGTCAGACATAAAAAACAGAACATCCTTATTTCTTGAGTCCCAGCGAACGCTGGAAAGATTGTTTATTCCAGATATATCTTTAAGATTAAGAGCTTCTTTAGTGTCTATTGTAACTATGAAATAATTTTTTTCCCCATTTTTTATAACGGGTATAATAATCTTATGAGCCTGAGGAGACCATTCAATATTTTCCTTATCATCCTGAGTAAAAATACAATCATTTGAATGAAAAACCTCTAGTATTTCTTTTGTTTCTGTATCGAGAACCTTTACAAAAAAATCATTTTCCGTTTGTTGAGTAAATGCTGCTATATTCTTATACGGCGATATGAATAATTTTTCAGCTTTTTCATTTTTGTAATTTTCACGCACATAAGAATCTTGGGCTAAAATAATATTCCAGAATTCAGTAGAAATTCCACTGTGGACGGATATTTTTTTTGACCATGATTGATATCCGGAAGCCCTGAGTTCAAGAAAATGTTCTCCAGGCGTGATTCCATTAATATGATAGGATTTATTTATAATACTGAGCATGTTTGGAGGCATTAATTTTCCATCTAAATATACATCAACTGTTTTTGGAATTGTTTTCAATGTCAATGACCCTCCATAAATGAAGATACCTTTTTGAAAACTAAACCTATAACCGAAAGTATATCCGATAACTATGGCTGAAATAAGCCAAAAAAGGACAAACAGCGTCCAAAAAAAGATTCTTTTAGATATCTGAAATTCGTTCATAATAAGGCTTATTATATGTCTACAATGATTTTTTGTCTATAACGATGCTTTTATATTTTTTAAAATCGTGTATACTTTAAAAAGATTTAACTTTTTTAAAAATAAATGTACTTAAATTTAATTTTTCAAAATTTTGGAGTAGACAAAAATTTGGCGGAATCAATAATATTAATTCTGATAGTTCTTTTGGTTAGCGGAGTATTTTGGTTTTTTATTGGAAGATTTCATATTTATGACTTTCTTGTAAACATCTATGTTTCACTTGCCTTTTTGCAGGTCATTCCTAAAGACATGATTATTTTTTCTAAGTATTCTTATTTGTTTATATTTTTTATTTTTGTGATTTTATTAACATTACTTAATAAATATATTTTTTGCATTCATCAATATAATAACAAATTAGTTACCTGGAAGGTTTTTGTAATGAGTTTTTTAGAAATTATGCTTTTACTCAGTATTACTTTTTCTTTCCTGGCGAACACTGAAGCTTTGCAGTATATTTCAGAAAAGTATCTTGTTTATTTAATCGATCCCTGGTGGAAGCTTTTTTGGATGATTATGCCATTGTTATTTTTAATTTTTGCAAGAAGACAGAAATAATCAAGGAATAATTTATTGTTAAATTTGAAAAATACCTAATATTTTAGTATTGACGCAAGGTATTTTTTTTACTATACTGGAAATGCTGTTTATTTTTTGAAAGACACAAAAAATATTTGGGCGCATAGCTCAGTTGGTAGAGCAGTGGCCTTTTAAGCCAATGGTCGGGGGTTCGAATCCCTCTGCGCCCACAGCAAAACAGAGGAGTCTTGTCACAAGACTTCTTTTTTGATTTATAACACTATTCTAATTTAATCTCTCAAAAAAGGGATTATTCTGGGTTATTAGCAGGCATGTTCTCTTTTTGAGCCTTTTCTTCAAGCCTACGCTTCTTTTCTTTTGCCATGTCTATTTGCCATTGCTCAAATATGATCTCGGCCAGCGAGTAAAGCTGGTCTCGGATTTCCAAAACCTGATTGTCAGGAATGGACGGATCTTCCAGTAATTTTTTCATTTGTTCCAGGGTTAGCATGGATTCTTTGATTAATTATTATTCAACCCCTATTTTCATTTTAGTGAGTTTGGAGGAGTTTTGTGACATCTGGAATATATGGTAAAATATTGATGTATTTTATTTAACTTCTTTAATACAAAAAAATGAAAAACAAAAAAGGTAATGTTGCTGTGATTGCGATTATCATCGTGATTGTGGTAATTACAGCAGGAATTGTTGGTTATTTGTTTGCGAAAAAAACTCAAGCGCCAGTTGCTCAACCAGTAGCAACTCAACCAGTTGCAAAATCTTCAGTAGAATTAGCAGTTGGTAATTCTTGTGATAATAGCAATAAGAATAATCCTAATCCTGACGGGTTACAATGCTATTTCTATGACAGTAAGGATGCTAGTGGAAAGGAAGTTAATCCAAGAAAAGGTGTTTGGATAAAGCCAAATATCGCAAGTGCTTTGGTTGATGCCAAAGAATATGAAAAATATCTAAAAGAGTGGAGAAAATATGAAAGTTCTGATAAAATAATTTCTTTTAATTACCCACAAAACTGGAAAATATATAAGAATAACTTAGATGATATTAGCATCTTTATTGACTCTGAAAATTCTATAAATATTTCAAAAATAGAAAAAAATTCAGTCACAATGGAGGACAGAATAAATGATGAGAAAAAAAATAAAACGGTATTGCAAAGTAATATTACATTAGGTTCCGATGGTATTAAGTTGGATGTTGCATCAGTTGACAATATAAGTGGTATAGAAGGCTACCAAGAATTCTTTTTTCAAAAGAATGGTTATCATATCGAAATTATTGCTCCAAAGTTTGGAATTGCAGAATATGATTTTCCAATCAATTATTTGTTAAGTACGATAAAAATAAAATAATAAATTCACCAAAAAAATACATTAAGGAAGAAGAAGTTTCTGGACACATAATTTAATTCATTATAAGGCAAGGCACAAACCTTGCCTTATTTCTTATCTGTTATCTGTTATATTAAATACTAAAGACTCTTGCTCTTGCCGATTTGATTTTGTCAGTATATAATAAAACAGTTCTTGATTTGTGGATTTTTCCTATAAAACAAGACTAAACTCTTGTTTTATTTTCTCCCATTCACGTAATTCAGCCAAAAGCTGGTTCCAATGGATGAACGAGTAGTCCACCCTAAGGGATTTTGCGTTATCGCAAGTCCTTTTTGTTTTTTATATAAGCTTCAAATGAATGGTTCCAATTATTGCATCTCAAAGAGAATATTTCTGGGGGGACTTTTAATGCTGAATTTTAATTTTATATTTTAAATAAGCCACAAAACGAGAGGTTCCAAAAATCAATCAGTATATATATTAAGATACTATAATGTTAATATTGCTACATAATGTTTTAAATCAATAAAAAAGCCAGGGTTATCGTACCTGGCTGTCATAGTCCTTGACTATTTACGTTTAATTTGTGTTGAACAATTTTAGTGCATGAAACATCGAAGAAATGAATCAATAAAGTTTTTGTATGTGGCGAGTCGGCTGTTAGCATGCTTATCTACATCATCATTATTCATTTCTGGTTCCAGATCCATATCACGGTGTCTAAAGAATAGCAGCATGTGAAAGGCATCTATCCAGGCTTTCTTTTCAATCTCCATTAAATAGTCAGCCATTTGGAATGGGTCAAGCATTTTAAGAATTCTTTCGATTGATTTATTTTGTTTGATTCTTTTGTCTAAACAGAAAACTAATCTATCAATCAATTTATTATAATCTTTCCCCGGATTCCAACTGTGAGCAATTTCGTGCAAGAGACTTAACAATCCTCCTTTTTCAACAATGTTGCCATATGAAATGGCTTCAGCTCTTAAAGCATTCGCATTAAAACAATGAAAGGTAAAGCCATCATCATTTCCCATGCTCCATGCCCCATTGTAATCATTTAGATTAAATTGCTTTTCTCTGATTTTTATGAACCTTTTCTCATTCGACGTTTCTGCTTTTTCGAACGGACTAATAACTGATGGAAAGAAACACATTTCTTTTTTTGGCAAAAGTTGGGACAAATCAATTGTTATTCCATTTTTAAGGTTTTTAATAAATAAATAAGAATAAGGGACATTAATGTTTTCAAATGAATCAATACAAACTATTTCCATTAATGCATGATTGTCTTTCCCGCGACTAAAATTAAATACCCTGCTTTGTCTTAATATGCCATTTTCAATGCTATCTCTGGTGGGGAAACTATAATTAGATGCCGTGCCATTTAGAAGATTGTTTGCTTCAGAGTTAAAACGATCTATTCCTATTTTTTCAACTGATGAATCTTTAATTGCAATAAGAAAATCGCACATATTAACGATATAAGATAAAAAAGCGTTTTCATCTTCATATCTTGGTAAATATGAAAATTTGCGTTCGCAAGGAGATTCACGAGATAAAAGTTGAAAAAAAAGGTTTCCCTTGTTTCCTAATTCTATAGACTTTGCTAGGTTGTTTTCTAAAAGACTTACTGACTCATTTCCGAGTAGTTCGTATATCGAAGAATCTAATTTTTTCATACCCCCTCCTTTTTATTTTATGTTTTTTATTGTTAAGTTTACTGTCTAAAATCTGACAATAAATAATATAACCTATTGATATTATTGTCAATATTGCCTAGTTTTCTTCACTTAATTGATTATTGGGTATGGGTAAAATTAAGGGATAATAACAAACATATTATGTTATAAATTTTTATGAAAAGAGATATATAAAATTTCCCTATGAAATAAGGCAAAAAGACTCTTTTAAATCTTGCCAGCGCTTTAATTCCGTAACAATTTGGTTCCAATTGCTGAGTGAGTAGTCCACTAGAATTTTAAAACTCCTTTTTTGGGAGTTTTTTAAAAATATAAAAGTTGGCTCATTTCATGATTATTTGTTATACTTTAAGCATAAAAAGGAAAAATATTTTTATGAATATTAGTAAAATGTTGAATCTATGCAAGGAATTATTTAGCGGGAAAAAAACTTTTATCCCATTATTTATTTTACTGGCAGCAATATTTTTGTCTGGTTGCAGCACAAAAAACACTGCTGAACCGGTTAAACTTACAATGAATAACGCTACTGTGATTAAATCGGAAGACGGAGGTAATACTTGGAATCCTAAAACAAGAATCGACGATAAAAAAACCATTTCTGGGATAAATGTTTTATCAATGACAGTCAACCAAATTGATCCAGAGGTTGTTTATATTGGAACTGAATCCAATGGTTTATTTGTTACAGAAGATGGAGGAGAGACTTGGACTCAAGTTAATTTTGCTGACAAAGTTTATAACTTAAATTTTGATCCGCATAATCCCAATATCCTCTATGGCAGTGGAATTGCAAATGGAAGAGCGCAGATATACAAGCGATTACAGGAAGGGCAGGACTGGAAAGAGATATATTCTGAACCTGCAGGCGAAACAATAATCTATTCATTTGCTGTAGATAAAAATAATCCACAAATCATGTATGCCGGAACAAGCTCCGGGGTTATTATAAAATCAACAGATAGTGGCCAGACATGGATAAATTTGGAAAAAGCGGATGGGCCGGTAGTTAATATTGTGTTTGATGCAGGGGACAGTTCGCATATATTTTTTGGCGTTTTTCAAAAAGGAATACTTGAGACTAAAAATGGAGGGGTAAATATTGATAATATAACAAAAAGCATTAATGCTGTAAGCAATAATTCAAAAATAAATACACTAGTATCTGATCCTAATTTACCAGGAGTTGTTTATGCGGGAACAGATAAAGGAATTTTTCGTAGGGAAATAGATGGAACGTGGAATGCTTTAAACATAATTGAAAGTTCTAAAAATTTTCCTATAAGAGCAATTGCAATAAATCCAAAAAATTCAAAAGAAATAATTTATTCTTCAGCAAAAGCAATTTATAAATCTGTTGATGGAGGATTGAAGTGGTCTATATTTAAATTAGAAACATCCAAAGAAATTAGCGTATTGCGTTATGATCATACAAATACCTCAAAAATTTATGCAGGTTTAAGGAGTTTTTAAATTATATTATATATAAAAATTAATTTATTAATTTATGTACAATAAAATTATTGATGAGCATAAAAATGATCTAGAGAAAGCTATAGAATATTTTAAAAAAGAATTAGGAAAAATAAGAACTGGAAGAGCAAGCTCAGCTTTAGTTGAAGATATACAAGTTGACTATTATGGAACAAAATCTCCTCTGAAACAAATTGCTAGTATTAGTACTCCTGAGCCACGCCAAATTGTGATCCAGCCTTGGGATCGTGGCGCTTTGGTTTCTATAGAAGCAGCAATCAGAGAATCAGATTTAAATTTGAATCCCAATAATGATGGAACACTTATTCGCATTAATATACCAATGCTGACAGAAGAAAGGCGAAAAGATATGGTTAAAATATTAAATCAAAAATCTGAAGAAGGGCGTATTGCTATACGTTCAATTCGTGAGGAAATGTGGAAAAAAGTTCAAGAAATGGAGCGCAAAGGAGAAATATCAGAAGATGATAAATTTAAGAGTAAAGACAAAATGCAGGAAATAGTAGATGAATACAATAAGAAAATTGAAGAAATACGTGCAAAAAAAGAAACAGAAATATTGACAGTTTAAAAATATAAAAAATTTAAAATTTAAAATTTAAATTAAAAATCGTGCATATTGTGTACTATTTTTATTTTGCTAACTTATGTTAATGACAATTGTTGTATTCATAATTATCCTCGGTATCCTTGTATTTGTACATGAACTCGGGCACTTTGTAGTGGCTCGCAGAAACGGGATTAAGGCTGAAGAATTTGGCTTTGGTTTTCCGCCCAGAATATTTGGCATTCAATTTTTAGAGGGCAAGGATAAACATAAATTTTCGAAAATCGAAAGCGTTGAAATAAAAACTACGGATATTAAGTCTGGGAAAGATGAAATAATACAGGAAGTTATAACTGAAAAGATACATAACTATGAGAAAATGATGCCTATAAAAAAGTGGAGAATCATCTGGGGCGGTAAAGATGGTGATAATGAGAATGAACAACGTGATTTGCAGGAAGCCCACAAAAAAAGATTTGCAGGTGGAACAATATATTCCTTAAACTGGCTTCCTATAGGCGGTTTTGTACGAATTAAAGGAGAAGATGGCGAAGGCAAAAATGATGAAGACAGTTTTGCTTCAAAATCTGCGTGGGTGAGAATTAAAGTCCTTTCGGCCGGAGTTATTATGAATTTTATTCTGGCGTGGATTTTGCTTTCTGTTACATTCATGCTCGGATCATATCAGGACGTTACTGGGAAAAATATCAGTGGCTCAAAAATATTAGTTGAAAGCATTGAAAAAAACTCTCCTGCAGAAAAAATGGGTATGGTTGCCGGAGATTTTATTATTCAAAATGGTGAAGGTTTGTTTTTTTCTAAAGTTGAACAAGTCCAGCAATATATAAATTCCAATAAGGGAAAAGAAATAGAGCTAGTTATTCAAAGAGGAAAAAAACAATTAACTCTTGCTGGCATACCTAGGCTTGAAACAGAAATTGGTCAGGGAGCATTAGGCATCTCTGGTTTCGGTGAAGTTGTAAAAGTAAAATATTCTTTTTTTGAATCAATCTGGATGGGTCTCAAAGAAATAGGAAATATGTTTTTGATAGTCGGTGGTATATTCGTTAATCTTTTTCGTGGTGAAAATACAGGCATTGAAGTAATGGGTCCTGTGGGTCTGGCAATATTTACTGGTCAAATTATTCCGCTTGGTTTGGTTTTTATTCTTAGATTTATTGCAATATTCAGCGTTAATCTTGGTATTATAAATGCGCTTCCATTCCCTGCACTTGATGGTGGGCGTATCCTTTTCATTTTAATTGAAAAAATAAAGGGAAAACCGATTAGCCAAAAAATAGAACAAGTTTTCCATAATATAGGCATGATGCTTCTTATTGTACTTATGGTTTTTATAACCTTACGGGAAATTTTTACTCCTGAGTTTATTGATAAAATAAAAGGTGTTGTTGTGCAGTAGAGACTTGACAGTGTTCTTGCTTTGATTTATACTGTCTGCATTGCATTATTCATTTTTAAATTGGGCTGCCGTTTTTGAGCGGTATTTTTTAAACACTAAAATATTAATTATGGTTAGATTTATTACTAAGGAGGGGTTAAAAAAACTTAAAGACGAATTTGATGAGAGAAGGAATAAGCTTAGGCAGGAAATTGCACAAGCAATTAAAGAAGCCAAGGAGCAGGGTGATTTAAGTGAGAATGCTGAATACGCAGAAGCAAAATCCCAGCAAAATGAAAATGAGTCAAGAATTGCAGAATTGGAAATGATTATAAAGAATTCACAGGTTGTAGAAAAAGATGATACCCAAAAAGGGGCACAGATAGGTTCTGTTGTAAAAGTTAATTTCAATAAAAATGAAATGGATTTTTATATTGTTGGTTCTAACGAAGCTGACCCTGCAAATTTCAAGATTTCCAATGAATCGCCCCTGGGGAAAGCCTTTATGGGTCATGATGCTGGTGATACCGTAAAAGTATCAACTCCCAAAGGAGTTATTGAATACAAGATTGTTAGTGTGAAATAATTTTTTCTATACAAGAAAGAGCCCCATTGAATGGGGCTCTTTTATTGATAATATAAAAATTGCCACGAAATCTTTTTTGGGCTATTATTTAAGCATATTTTAATTATTCAAAACTATTTATGAGAGACGATATTTTACAAACAAAAATTGATAAATTACAACAAGTTAAAAGTTTTGGAATGGACCCATATCCAGAGAAATCCAAACGTGATTTTACAAATAAAGAAGCAACAGAACAATTTGATGAATTGGCTGATAAAGAAATTACTTTAGTGGGAAGAGTTAGGTCATTTCGACCTATGGGTGGCAGTGCATTTGCACATATTGAAGACGAAAGCGGTAAAATGCAAGTTTTTCTTAATAAGGCAAATATGCCAGAAGAGCTTTTCCACCTTTTTATAAAAAGTGTTGATCTTGGAGATTTTATTGAGGTTTCAGGAAAACTTTTTAAAACAAAAACCGAAGAAAAATCTTTGAAAGTCGCTGATTGGAAAATATTGTCAAAAAATATCCGTCCGATTCCAACTGAACATTTTGGGATTAAGGATGAAGAAGAACTTTTGCGCAGACGTTATCTTGATTTTATGACAAATGAAAATACCAGGAAGCTTTTCAGAAAGAAGGATATTTTTTGGCAAGCAATCAGAAATTTTTTAGTCAAGGATGGTTTTTTGGAAGTGCATAATCCAGTTTTTGAGCGTATTCCAGGAGGGGCTGAAGCGCAGCCTTTCATTACCCATCATAATGCTCTTGATTACGATTTCTATATGCGCATTTCGCTTGAGCTTACGCTTAAGCGTCTTTTAGTCGGTGGTTATGAAAAAGTTTTTGAAATTGGGCGGGTATTCCGCAATGAAGGAATTGACAGGGAGCACTTGCAGGAATATGACAGTATGGAATTTTATGCGGCTTATTGGGATCTAAAAAAGGGTATGAAATTTTCAGAAAAAATGTTCAAAAAAATTATTGAAAAAGTCACGGGTGGAGCAATTACAGAGTATGAAAATGAAAAAATTGATTGGAGCAAGAAATTTACAGTTGTTGATTATTTTGATACCTTCAAGAAAGAGACTGGAATTGATCTGAATAAAAATATTACAGTTGATGAACTCAAAAAGAAAGCTGATGAACTTGGAATAAAATATGAAAAAGAATACGGCAAGGGGAGAATGATTGATACAATTTATAAAAAGACAGTCAGGCAAAAATTAATCCAACCATGTTTTTTAGTCGGTCATCCGCTGGAAGTTTCCCCATTAGCCAAGACTGACCCCAAAAAACCGAAAAAAGTTTTACGTTTTCAAATTATTGCTGGCAAGGCCGAGCTTTGTAATGCTTTTGCGGAGCTTAATGATCCAATAGAGCAAAGAAGGCGTTTTGAAGAACAAATGAAACTAAGGGAAGCGGGTGATGCTGAGGCGCAGATGATAGATGAGGATTTTGTAGAAGCTTTGGAATATGGAATGCCTCCGGCTTTCGGTTTTGGTATAAGTGAAAGACTTTTTGCATTTATTATGAATAAGTCGGTTCGTGAATGTGTAACTTTTCCCCCAGTTAAGGAAAAATAAATATGTTAAAGAAGCGGATTTTATCTATTCGTGGATATATAAGCGTGAAAACGATAATTATTGTTCTGATTTTAATTGCGACTTTGTATGTTTTTCAGAATAAATATGAGGAAATAAATAATCTGTCCATTATTAAAAATAGCAGGGAAAATGGAGCATTATTTTATCTGGAAGGATTATGGAAGAATATGAAAAAAATTCAAAGAATAAGCGAAGGAAGGTCGCAAAGAGCCATGGAATTATTTGAAGAAGTAAAATTAATCAAAGAAAAGTCAGGACTTTTTTCTCTAAAAATACCGAAGAGCTGGAATGTTATCAATGAAGAAGGTCCGGATAAAAAACAAATTTCCAAGATAGTTATTGAAAATTCGCGTTTTTTACAGCACAACGAAGATAACCAAATTTATTATGATGATGGAGCGCAATTAGTCATTCAAGTTGTTAGGGGTGAAAACAAAAACACAAATTTATCTGACAGTCCCAATGATCAGATGGTTGTCAAGACAGGAAATATAAATGTAGGGAGTTATAAATCGAAATATAATATTATTAAAGATAATAATGTAAAAAAAGGAGAAATAATTAATGCGCATGTCATGCACAATGGAAATATATATAATTTTCAGCTGGTTGATAATCCAAGTACATTTTCCAATGGAGAATTTTCTTTTCAAGAAATATTGCAATCATTTCAATTTTTAAAATAACAGCAAATAAGAATAAATAGGTTTTGGAAATAAATCCAACAAAATCATGCCAAGATAGGGTGAAAGATATGATTATTTCAGGTTGTACTATATATGCAGTCCGTAGCTTAATTGGGAAAGCATCTATCAGGGTATATATGGGGAGTATTTGACTGGTTATATTGATATAGTTTTGTGATCAGCCAGTATTTCTCATATAGATAGAATGGCATGTTGGTTCGAATCCAACCGGACGGTCAAAAAGAACGCACTGGGGTGTGTTTTTTTTAGTTTTAAATAAGCTAAAATAAAAGATTTTTTCTTGCAAATAAAGCTGTTTAATAGTAAAATTAAACATATATTTACTTATTTTTTATCAATATGCTAGACATAAAATTTATCAGGGAACATGCTGAAGAAGTTAAGAAAAATTGCAAAAACCGCAGTGTAAAATGCGATATAGATGAGCTTTTGGAATTAGATAAAATTCGTCTCAGCCAATTGCAATATGTTGAAGAACTTCAGGCTGAAAAAAATAAATTAAATGAATTGTTGCCTAAAACCTCAGGAGAAGAAAAAGCAGCTTTGCTTGAACAGGGGAAAGCCGTGAAAGAAAAACTGGCAACGGAAGAGCCGAAGCTTGAAAAAATGAAAAATGAATTTCAGGAAATTCTGATGACTATTCCTAACATGACTCATCCGGAAGTTAAAGTCAGTGATAATGAAGACGACAATCCTGTTTTGGAAGTTGTGGAAGAACCTGCAAAATTAGATTTTAAACCATTGGATCATGTACAAATTGCAGAAAATCTGGATCTCATTGATTTCGAAAGGGCGACTAAAGTAAGCGGTGCGAAATTTTATTATCTGAAAAATGAATTGGTTTTTTTGGAACAGGCGCTTATAAATTATGCTTTGGAAGTTGCAACTAAACATGGGTTTACTCCTTTTTCTACTCCTGATCTGGCCAAGAAAGATGTTTTGGAAGGGCTGGGCTTTAATCCGCGTGGTCAGGAAACACAAATATACAATATTGAAAATTCTGACATAAGCCTTATCGGCACAGCCGAAATAACTATGGGAGGCTACCACATGAACGAAATAATCGATGAAAAAAATCTGCCTAAAAAATATATCGCGCTTTCTCATTGCTATCGCACAGAAGCTGGAGCTTATTCTAAATTTTCCAAAGGCATCTTCAGAGTCCATCAGTTCACAAAAGTGGAAATGTTCCAATATGTGATGCCGGAAAAAAGCGAAGAAGCTCATAGGGAAATCTTAGAAATTGAAAAAGAAATTTTCAAGGGCTTGGGTGTTCCTTTCAGGGTCATTGATCATTGCACGGCTGATTTGGGCGGTCCATCTATAAGAACCTTTGATTTGGAAGCCTGGATGCCTGGCAAACCCAATAAAGAGGGAACAATGGGAGACTGGGCGGAAGTAACATCAACTTCCAATTGTACCGACTATCAATCCAGAGGGCTGAACATAAAATACAAAAAAGATGACGGTAAAAAAGAATATCTGCATATGCTCAATGGTACGGCTGTGGCTACGACGCGGGCGCTAATCGCTGTTTTGGAAAATTACCAACAGGCAGATGGCTCTGTGGTTGTTCCAGAAGTTCTGCGCAAATACATGCCGGCGAACATGGAAAGTATAAAGAAAAAATAATTTGTCGATATATTTTGTTATAAATACAAAATATGAAAAATTTGGAACCAGAAAACAATTTGGCCCATGAGGAAAGTTGGGAAAAAATTGCCTCTGTTCTCCTAAAAGGCGATAAGAAAGCATTATCGCTTAATTCAGAAAAAGATGAAGAATATAACCAGGCAGTATTTTCGTCTTGGGAAAATGTTGTTGTGTTGCATGTGATGGCGCCAAAAAAGACTAAATTTCATATTGCCTTTGCAACCAGGAAAAAAATAAAATATCTGCCGCAAGAGCTGGAAACTGATTTGAAATTTGCAGTGCGAATTGGGCCGAAAGATTTCAAAGTTTTTATCATTCCGGACGATATCAGGAAAAAAGTCATGTTGGAAGTTGTGGAATATACCAAAGTTGATAATGAAAAATATAAAGACTTGATTTTGTTATGATTAAAAAACTAAAATTTCCAAATGGTTTTTTATGGGGAGTGGCGACTTCAGCCTATCAGGTTGAAGGTGGTTGTACGAATAATGATTGGTATGAATGGGAGAAAAAAGGAAAAACAAAAGGCATGGCAGGGAAAGCCTGCGATAGCTGGAATAGATTTGCAGAGGATCATAGTTTAGCGCAAGAACTTGGATGCAATGCTTTCAGATTGTCTTTAGAATGGTCAAAGATTGAACCGGAAGAGGGAAAATTTTCTCAGGAAGCCATTGAACACTATAGGCAAGTTTTGCAAGATATTAAATCCAAAGGCATGATGCGATCCGTTACTCTTTGGCACTGGGCTTTGCCTCTTTGGCTTTCAAAAAAAGGAGGATGGCATAAAAAAGAAACAATTGATTATTTTGTAAAATATTGCGAAAAAGTTATAAAAGAGCTTGGTGAAGAAATAGACATATTTTTGACTATAAATGAACCGAGACTTCCTTTAAACAGGGGATATTTTGTAGGAGATTTTCCCCCAGGAAAGAGAAATCCTATCCTATTTTTATTAGCTAGAAAAAATATGGTCGCTGCCCATAAACTTTGTTACGAAGTCGTAAAAAAAGAAAAGCCAAATCTTAAAGTTGGCATAACGCAATTTTGTAATGATTTTAATTATTATGGTTTAAAACCAGCGAGTTTTATTACGGAAAAAGTGGAAGATTTTTATAATTGGTATTTTTATGAGCAGATCAGGGGGTATTATGATTTTGTAGGAATCAATTATTATTTTGCAATTGAAATAAAATTATTTCCGCCCTCTATACGTATGCAAACCACAGACAAGCAAATAACTGAAATGGGATGGGGAGTTTTTCCTGAAGGATTATATGAAATTGTCATGGATGCCTGGAGACGATATAAAAAGCCTATATATATTTTTGAAAACGGAATTGCAAATGCAGGGGATGATCATCGCAGCGCCTATATTAAAAGTCATCTTCAAAAACTTCACGAAGCCATTTCAGAAGGCGCGGATGTGCGAGGCTATTTTCACTGGTCGCTAATTGACAATTTTGAATGGAATGAGGCGTATAATATGAAGTTCGGTTTGATTGAGGTTAACTTTGAAACACAAGAAAGAAAACCGCGAAAAAGTTTCTATGAATATGCGAAAATATGCAAAAGCAATGAGGTGGAAATAGAGTAAAAACTGGCTTATTTTAGGCAAAAAATTGTTATGAAAAAGCATAAATAATAACCCTTGACAATATTTAAGTGAGTTGTTACAATGGACAAGCAATAAAAAAAGCAGGTGTTTAATTAATTTATTAAAAAAACATCGCCGCAAAACAGTAAAAATATTTTAAAAATTCGGGTGGAAAAAATACATCCCGATGCATATCAACAAGATGTGCGTGAGGATGTGTTTTTTGTTCATTTTAAATTTTTTTCAAGGCTGATAAATCAGGCGCGTCCCAGTGAATCGAAGGAAAACCCCCTTTCGTTTCAATTGATTACGTTTTTAAGTTAGGGGAGTCTGACAAGTTTTTGTTTTTTAAAAACTTGCCCCGCTCAGCTTTGATTAAGATAATTTGGTGGTCGGGCATATTCGAGATTTCTGTTTATTTGAAGCTTCCTTTCAAAAAAAATAAGGGTAATCGGTTTTAATCTCGAAACCGCTCCCTCCCGGCCTCCAAATTTTATAACCCCAAATCATTATAGAGAAATAATTTTATTTCTCTATAAAAATTTGCAGTTATGGATAGTATTTTGAAAACTTAATGAGAGATTAATCGCAATTTATTGCGGTTAGTCCTTTAAAACCTGTCGCTTACGCGCGGCAGGTCTGGTTGTTTATCTGAGCTATAAGTTTTCGCATCTTTTCTTTAGATAAAGATGCAAACCGTTTAAAATTTTTTCCACTTCGGTGGAAGGTTTTATTCTTATTGAGAGTTTGATCCTAGCTCAGGATGAACGCTGGCGGCGTGGATAAGGCATGCAAGTCGAGTGGGTTTAGGCCCACGGCAAACGGGTTAGTAATGCATAGGAACTTTCCTTGAAGTCGTGAATAATTCGGAGAAATCCGGAATAATACACGATGTGCTCTACGGAGTAAAGATTTATCGCTTCAAGAGAGGCCTATGTCCTATCAGCTAGTTGGTAGTGTAAAGGACTACCAAGGCTATGACGGGTAGGGGGTGTGAGAGCACGGCCCCCAACATTGGAACTGAGACACTGTCCAAACTCCTACGGGAGGCTGCAGTCGAGAATATTCCACAATGGGCGAAAGCCTGATGGAGCGACGCCGCGTGCAGGATGAAGGCCCTTGGGTTGTAAACTGCTTTTGTAAGGGAAAAATTTCGATGATGGTACCTTACGAATAAGAGGTTACTAACTCTGTGCCAGCAGTAGCGGTAATACAGAGACCTCAAGCGTTATCCGGATTTATTGGGCGTAAAGAGCTGGTAGGTGGTTATGCTAGTCAGATGTCAAATCTTGGAGCTCAACTCCGAAACTGCATTTGAAACGGCATAGCTAGAGGGTGTGAGAGATCTATGGAACTCATGGTGTAGCAGTGAAATGCGTTGATATCATGAGGAACACCAAAGGCGAAGGCATTAGATTAGCACACTCCTGACACTGAGCAGCGAAAGCGTGGGTAGCGAATGGGATTAGATACCCCAGTAGTCCACGCCCTAAACGATGCATATTAGGCATTGAGAGTATCGACCCTTTCAGTGTCGTAGCTAACGCGTTAAATATGCCGCCTGGGAAGTACGGCCGCAAGGCTAAAACTCAAAGGAATAGACGGGGATCCGCACAAGTAGAGGATCATGTGGTTTAATTCGATGGTAAGCGAGAAACCTCACCAAGGTTTGAAACTAGGCTGCAAGACTTAGAAATAAGTCCGCCTTCGAGGGTGCCTAGCAGGTGCTGCATGGTCGTCGTCAGCTCGTGTCGTAAGATGTTCCGTTAAGTCGGGAAACGAGCGCAACCCCTGTCGTGTGTTTTATATGTCACACGATACTGCCCAGACTTTTGTTCATTAATTTTGTTAATGTATAAAAGTCTGGGAGGAAGGAGGGGATGACGTCAGATCAGCATGGCCCTTTGACACCTTGGGCAACACACGTGGTACAATGGCCGGTACAGAGGGTTGCGAAGTCGCGAGACGGAGCCAATCCCAAAAAACCGGTCCCAGTTCGGATAGGAGTCTGCAACTCGACTCCTTGAAGCCGGATTTACTAGTAATCGGGGATCAGAACGCCCCGGTGAATACGTTCTCGGATCTTGTACTCACCGCCCGTCACACCAAGAGAGTCGGTAACACCCAAAGGCCCCGCTTTAAAATGGGGACAACGGTGGGATCGATGATAAGGGTGAAGTCGTAACAAGGCATCCGTAGCGGAAGCTGTGGATGGATCACCTCCTTTCTAGGGAGATTTTGATGGTAATCGAGAATACTACACGTGAAGACTGTTGGTGTCATCATCAACGGTTGTGGAGTATGGTTATCATCCGCTGGTCGACTCTAATTTATTAGAGAACAGCAATGCCTAGCAGAGCTAACAGAATCTGTAGATGTGTTTGTACACACATCGGTAAACTCTTATAGGACTAATCGCAATAGGTTGTGATACATATACTTTTTGCAAGCAAGAACACCTTAAATGGTGTTTTTTGCGTTGGTCAGTCTACTCCGCTCTTGACATTTCTGCTGGTTATTCTATACTTTCAGTAGGAGTTGGAAAAACTGAACAAATTATTATGGAACTACTTTCATCAAAAGAAAGCGTTGTGCTTTCTGTAATCAAAAAATTCAAAGCCAGAAATGGCTACATGCCTACATTTCAGGAAATGCTGGATGAATGCAACAAGATTGGTCTTGCGATAAAAAGCAAGGGCTCGATTTTCACATATTTGAAATCGCTTGAGGAAAAAGGATATCTGACAAAATCTTCCGAAAAGAGAGGGTTAGATTTCATTGATCGAATGAATGAATTTTTCGTGGATGTTCCCGTGCTTGGCTCAGCATCAGCTGGCGCGCCTACTATTTTTGCCGAGGAATATGTGCAGGGGCATCTAAAAGTCTCGAAAAAGATAGTTGGCAATAAAAATGTCTTTGCTATTCAGGTTCATGGTACGAGTATGAATTTATCACAGATAGACAGTAAAAAAATAGATGATGGTGATTTTATCATTGTAGACTCAGAGTATAAAGATTATAAGAATGGGGACAAGTTATTGGTTGTGATTGATGGGCTGGCTACGGTTAAGAAATTCAAAAAAATTAATGATGAAATGATGGCATTGCTTCCGGAATCGACCAACAACGAGCATCGGCCGATTTATTTAACGCCTGATGATACCTTCATCATAAATGGAAAAGTTATCGATGTATTCAAAAGTGGAAATTAACGGAGGCTTAGTCGGGCTTTCCGTTTTTTTAATAATCAATATTAATACGCAAACAAATGGCGAAGTACAATCAAAACAGCGGGAAGGCTTGGACATCGAAAGATGTTTCTCAGTTAAGATCGCTGGCAAAGCAAAACACCCCTACAAGGGTAATCGGACTAAAGCTTGGCAGAACGCCTGACGCTGTGGCATCTAGAGCCAGTCAGGAGAATGTCAGTTTGAGACCAACAAATCAGTCTCCGTATAATCGGAGCAAGAAATAAAAAAGGAGCGACTGAGATTGCCTGTGAAGTGGTCTCGGTCGCCCTTCCTAATTAACTTAATTTTAGCACAAAATTATGGAAAACGAAAAGAAGGATAAAAAGGTGACTATAATCGTGAACACACGTCCACACGAATGGGATAAAAAAGAAGAAATTTCGTTCGAGGAGGTGGTTACGCTTGCTTTCGGAAGTTTCTCGGAAGACGCTGCAATCGCGTATACGGTTATTTACTCTCGAGGTAAAGATGAGAATAAGGAAGGCTCCTTGGTAAAGGGAGAGAGCGTAAAGGTTAAGGATGAGATGATATTCAATGCTACGCAAACAAATAAGTCTTAGCCCAGACTTAAAAAAACTTCAGGACGAGGGCTACGAAATTGAAGTCAAGAGTGGTTATTTGCTGGTACATCATGTGCCGTATGTGAATTCCCAAAAGGAGATTGCTTACGGCACGCTGGTGTCCAAGTTAGAGCTGGCTTCAGATAAAACGGTCAACCCTGTGGGCGACCATGTTATGAGGTTTATTGGCGAGCATCCATGTAACCATGACGGAACTGTTATTACCGCTATACAACACGCAAGTAACAACGAACCTATTGTTGATGGGTTGACTACAAATCATAGCTTTTCCAGTAAACCTCCATCCGGACAGTATCCTGATTATTATCAAAAAATAATCACCTACGAAAGAATTTTGTCATCACAGGCGAAGCATATTGACACTTCGGTAACCGCAATAACTTTCAAAACTATTGAGCCAGACGATGAAGAATCCGTACATCACTACATCGATACAAATTCTACACGTGCCGACATTGGTTTAATATCAGCGAAACTCAAAGACGTAAGGGTGGCGATTGTCGGTTTGGGCGGAACTGGTTCTTACGTCTTGGATTTTATTTCGAAGACTGAAGTAAGAGAAATCCATTTATTTGATGCCGACGATTTTCTTCAGCATAACGCATTTAGGTCTCCGGGTGCTGCTTCCAAGGAAAAGCTGGATGAAAGACTCAAAAAGGTTGATTATTTTCATGGGGTGTATTCCAAAATGCACAAGAAAATTTTTTCTAGAGAATACCACCTGACAGATTCTAATTTAGAAGAAATATCGGGAATGGATTTCGTATTCATTTGCATTGACGAAGGAAAAATTAAAAAGCAAATAGCTGAGAGATTGATAGAGAAAAAAATACCATTTGTGGATACAGGGATTGGAATTCAATCAATCGACGGCGCTTTAATTGGCTGTATCCGCACTACCATGGCTACTCCTGAAAAAAATGATCACCTTGGACGAAGGATTGATTTCTCTGACGGAGGACATGATGCTTACACACAAAATATCCAAATCGCCGAACTTAACGCGCTTAACGCTTCGTTGGCTGTAATTAAGATGAAAAAGCATTTCGGATTTTACTATGACCAAGAAAAGGAATATAATTCAAGTTATGAAATTAGCATTAATAAAATAATCAACGATGAGACTAACTCCTAAGTTTGTAAAAAACATCCCAGAAAACATCGAGGATGGCGTTATTTATATATCCATGGAATATGCTACGGCAATTCATAGGTGTTATTGTGGTTGTGGAAGTGAGGTAGTGACGCCGTTTTCTCCGACAGACTGGAAATTAACTTTTGATGGTAAAACTGTTTCGTTGCACCCGTCGATAGGTAACTGGAGTTTTCCGTGCCAATCTCATTATTGGATAATTAATAATGAGATAAGGCAAGCTGATAAATGGACAAAAAAACAGATTGAGAGTTGCAGAGAAATGGATAATCAAAGTAAGAAAAAATATCACAAAAAGAAGAGGTGGATTTGGTGGTAAAATTATCCTTGTCATTCACAAAGTAAGGCTATAAATGGCCTTATTTTTGTTTTCAGAACAGTGGATAACTTTTCCTTGACTTCGTGTGCCACGAAGCTAATGTGTCATTGCCTTAATAAAAATATATGACAAAAGCTAAATTTATCGCATTCGAAAAAGTCAGACGCAGTAGGCTAACAAATATGTATGACATCAATGCTGTCCGGCTGATCGCTATCAAATACGGTCAGATGCTTACCAATAAAGATTGCTTCGACTGCATGCTCAACTACGACAAATACCGCCGAAAATATTTAGAAGATAAATCAATATGGAAAAAACAATAAAAAATACCACTGAAGAATTTCTGAGCTGGTTGCAGGTTGAAAGACGATTCGCACAGAGTTCAATAATTTCATACAGGTCACGACTGAAATGCATTGTGCGAGATATTGGGGATATTGAAATAGGAAATATTACCGCTGAACACATTTTCAGATTAAAATCCATCCTTTATGAACGAGAAAATTCTGAGGTGTTCACTGGCGTGGTAATGGCATCCATCAAGGGATTATTGCTCTACTCCAGAGACCTGCTGAAAATTCCTCTTCAGATTGATCCCAGCACGATAACCATCCCAAAACGCAAAAAGAAAGAAGTGGTTTATCTGACAGTCGATGAAATCAACCGATTTAGAAACAGTATCAATATTAACACGATCTGTGGTCTTCGCTTCAGGACGCTGCTTGAGGTGCTTCTGGGGACGGCCTGTCGCATCTCAGAGTGTTTAAATCTCAACAGAGACTCTATTTCACTGATTGAAAAAGAAGCGCGAATAATTGGCAAAGGTGGAAAGCAACGAGTTCTGTATTTTAATGACGAATCGCTTTACTGGATAGACAAATATCTGAAGAGCCGGAACGATAAGTTTCCGGCTCTTTTTATAACCACCGGCGAAAAACCGCGAAGACTGGCGAATCAAGATTTAAGTCGATATTTCAAAAGGCAACGGCTTCTGGCTGGTATTTCTAAAAAGGTCACCCCACACATTTGCCGGCACACGGCCGCAACAACAATGGCGATGAATAACTGCTCAGCTATCTTTATCAAGGAAATCCTCGGCCATAGTCGGCTTCAAACTTCGATTGATTACTATATTTCACTGGCTGACAAGCAAAAGGTGAAACAAGCGCACCAGACATTTCTGGTGTATTAAGCCTGTGATTCTAGGGAGATTTTGTGGTAGAATTGGATTATATGAAAGTAAATATACTCCAAAAATACTACGATAGCTTCATAGCCCAAAAAGATAACCAATCCTTTTTAATTGGGTTGGCCGATTATATCAGATTCATTTTAGCTGATGAAAAATCTAAGGAAATTATTTCAGAAATACAAAAATCCAAGGAGGCACTTTTGGCCGAAAAAGATAGTCTGGAGAAAACAGTTGACAGTGAAACAAGGATTGCCAAAAAAGAATACCTTGACATGACGGGATCATCAGAGACGGTTGATGATATTTCTCTCGCGGATAAAGTGCTCTATTCTCAGTCTCATCCGAAGTTGGCCGAGCTGGATAAAAAAATAAAAGAGGAAACGGAAACTTCAATTTGGGGAGCTTGGGATAAAATAAGTTCGGTTTATTCCGGATATTCAAATTCAACATTGAGCGACAATCTGGATATAGCGCGCTACGTGCCTTACGCGAATAGAATTCATAATTATCTCTTGGGAAAACTGGATGATAAAGCAGAATCAACTGGCAGTTATTCGGTTATGGATTTTAAGAAAAGCAATAATGATTCAATTTTGGAAAAGGATGGACTGAAAGACATCAGTTCCATCATAATCGTCACAAGAAACCCGGGACTTAGGGACGAGTCATTGTGGTTGGTTTTTAATAACGACTTTCGCAATAAAGTTAAATTTTTAGCCAAGAAAAAACAAGCAGGCGATAATTATATCAAGAAGCTACATGAGATTGTCGATAAAAGTAAATATGGCGCGAAGGTTCTACATGATCATCAGATAGCAACCACAATAAACTCAAAGATATTTAAAAGAGTGGGAGTCGCGGGGGTGTATAGGCAAAAGACAATTGTGGAAAAAGATGGAGATAATTTTGGGATAAATCAGGAAATTGATATTAATATTGTGCCAAAAGGAATGCTTAAGGAAGAGCAGGCTAAGTTTTTTCCAAAGGGATGATTTCCGAGTAGTTTCTGTCTGAAAATAATATTTACGAGAAAAGAATCGCTTATCAGAGCGGTTTTTTTGCGTTTGATTTACGAGCAAAGGTTATTTATTTGGTGCATGAAGTTGAGATAATAAGAGCATAAGATATAAAACCAATAAATGATTTCCATATTTTCCGACAACTTAAACCTTTCTGACAGTTTTGACCGCTTCTTTGAGGATATTGAGGCGAATTGTTCGCTGTCCAAAAGTTCAATCGAAAAATACAAGGAAATCCGTCCCCGGATAATTAAATTCTTTGGCAATATAAGCATAAAGAAGATTGATGCTCGGATGATTACTAAATATAAGCAGTATTTGAATCAATCAAGTCAGAAGAAAGACAACCTCAGTCCCAGTTATAAAAATCAGCACCTGACATTACTCCGTTTGCTTCTGAAATTTGTGAAGGAAAAAGAAGGCGCAAAGGTGATGGATTATGCTCAGATTTCCAAGTTCCGAGTTCCAATTAAGGAGGTTGAGACATTGAATGAGTCGGAGTTGTCCACGGTGCTTGACTACCCAAATGAGAAAACAATTACTGGGTGTCGACTGAAGGCATATTTTGAAGTTTCATTTTCAACCGGCTGTCGCGTGAAAGAAGTTTTGGGCTTGAAGATATCGGATATTAATTTCAAAGACAGGATTGCTCACATTCGGACGAAAAATAACAAACCTCACACCATTTTGTTTTCCGATTCCTCAATTGAAGCGATTAACAAATATTTGGCTATGAGGAAAGATAATCATCCAAATTTATTCGTGACTGCAACTCCCAATCCCAAACCATGGCAAACCAACGATGTTGAAAGGAGTCTTCGAATGATCGGACGAAAACTGAAGCTTAGTAAGAATCTCAGACCACATATTTTACGCAAATCAGCCGCGACGCACATGTATAAAAACAACGTTTCGCTCGGAGTCGTGCAAAATTTTTTAAACCATTCCTCCGCCAGAACCACGCTGACTTACTATTTAGGCAATTCGAATTTTGAAGAGCTAAGAAGGAATCACGACAGAGTTATGAATAATCTGGATTTTAGAGATAAGACAGATTCATCTGGAGAGGGGGTGAGAACTACATGAAGTTGCAGAAAAAGGAAACTATGGGGATGCCTTTCGCCAAGAAAGGAACAGATGTCAAAGAAGGAGACATAATCACCATAGGTAGTGAAGGGAAGATTGTGGAAACTCAATTCGGCTCACAGAACATTTTTGAAATCAAAACTGCTAATGGCGTGGAATTGGTTTTGGGTATCAACCAGACCAGCATCAATGCCTTGGTGGATGCTTTCGGAGAAGAAACTGCGAACTGGGTAGGCAAGAAGGTAAAAGTTCATTCATTTAAGCAAAATGTGGCTGGTAAATTTATACAGGTTTACTATGTCGCACCAGAAGGCTATGAAATGGGTGAAAACGGATTTGAGAAATCCGGATCAGTAGGAGTGGTTAACGCTCATATGAGTGAAGAATGCGCGGTTGTGGAAGACAACGCTTTCTAAGGTTAGTTTGTGTGCTGGGCAGAATTTTTCTGCTTAGCCATAAGTTAATTTTAACAGATAAAAAATTTTAAGAAAGGGATTGACAAGGCTATGAGAACTGATAAAATACAATTAGAAAATAAAATATTTGGACTTACTTCGTCTGGAGTTTCGCTGTATTCAGATGGTCGAAGTAGGAAGTCTTTCTCAATATTAGGTCTGAGAAAAAGTCCGCAAACAATTATCACTTTTAGTGGTAGGCGTTTGCGGGCTTTTTGTTTATTAAATTTTAACTAACTTGTTCGGTGGCTCCTGCTGGCCTTGGATGCGAACTATTCCGTCCATCCGAGGTCAACTGGAGTCACGACGGAATTATATGAACTACGGTAATATCTCGCCGCGAGAGTATCTGCGAGAAAAAAACATTGAATTCAGGGAAGTAAACGGTGAACTGGTAATGAAGTGCATTTTTGGAGATTGCGATAGCGACAGTACGGAAAACGAAGCGCATCTTTGGATGAATGCCGAGACTGGGCAATACCAATGCAAGAAATGCCAGGCAGAGGGAAACCTCCTAACGCTTGCTAAACATCTTGGCGATAGGATAGTTGATGTTGTTAAGCAGCCGAAAATTCAAAAACTTAAAAAGGTGTTTGATCCAAGCCTAGTGGATTTTTGCCATGACAGACTGCCGGATGAGATTAGAAAATATTTGAATAACCGCGGTTTGAATAACGAACTGATTAACGAATATAAACTGGGTTGGTGGGTTTCTCGAAATGGAAACAGAATAAGTATTCCGGTTAAAAACGAATCAGGCGAATACATATATTTGAAACTGAGGAAAGACCCGAGTGATTCGAGTAAGGGAAATAAGTATATTTTCTATCCCAATGCCAGTTCCAGCTTATTTGGCATAGAACTACTGCGAAAAGAAAAAGGTAGGGTATTTATTTGCGAAGGTGAGTTGGATTGCATCCTGCTTCAGTCGAAAGGATTGATAGCAGTAACTTCCACGGCCGGTGCGGGAACTTTCAAAAAGGAATGGATAAAGGAATTTGAGCATCTTAAGGAAGCATATATAGTTTTTGACAACGATGACGAGGGGAGAGCCGGATCGGAAATGGTGGCTAAAAAACTATCGGCCATTGACGGACTGGAGGTTAAAATAATTCGTCTTCCTGAAGCAGTGGGTGAAAAAGGAGATATTACCGATTATTTTGTAAAGCTGAACGGCACGAAAAAAGAGTTAACCAGATTGGCTGAACCGTTTGAAATGGAAACCGAAGAAGCTGAGGATGACGACACGGATGAAAGAAAAAACCAAAGCGACCTTATTGTTGAATTAGTGAAGGAAAACAAGAGGATTGTTCTTTTCCATGATGACGCTAGAAGTCCGTATATCAGTCTGCCGGTTTCCGGACATAACGAGATATTAAATCTGAAGGATCAGAATTTCAAATATTGGCTGGGAAAGAAGTTTTGGGATAAATACAAAAAGGCTCCCAATTCCGATTCCATTAACAATGCCCTTAATATTATTAAAGGTGAGGCAATATTTAACGGATCGGAATATAAGCTGGAATGTCGGGTGGCGATTAGAGACGATGCTATTTGGTATGATCTTTCCAATAAAAAATGGCAGGCAGTAAAGATTACCAAAGACGGATGGGAAATTGTGGATAATTCTCCGATAATGTTTCGCCGATATTCCCACCAGAAAGCGCATCCCTTGCCAGTAAGGGGAGTGGCCATTGAATTATTATTGCCATTCATAAACATTAGGGATAATGGACAACAGCTTTTGCTTCTGGTTTATATAATCAGCTGTTTCATTCCCGGCTTTCCACATCCGGTTATCAATATTTATGGTGCCCAAGGTTCAGCTAAGAGCACCCTATTCAAATTGATTAAAAAGTTAGTCGATCCATCGCTTATCGAGGTATCTAGTTTTCCCCAAGGCGAAGACAGTTTTGTTTTAAAGCTGTCTCATCATTGGTGTATTCTCTTCGATAATGTTTCCTTTTTGTCCGATCAGACTTCAGATTTGCTTTGCAAGGCAGTGACAGGCGCGGCCTTTTCCAAAAGAGAACTTTACAGCGATGACAACGATGTCATACATACTTTCCGGAGGTGCTTGGGAATAAATGGAATAAATTTGGTTACATCCAAGCCGGATTTATTGGAAAGGAGTTTGTTGTTTGAACTGGACAGAATTCCGCCAGAAGACCGAAAATTGGAGCAGGATATTATTGATAATTTTGAGCAAATGTTGCCGGAACTATTAGGAAGCATTTTTGACATAGTCTCTGAAACAATGAAAGTTAAACCAGGGATGAGTGCTCAAAATTTGACCAGGATGGCTGATTTTGCCCATTGGGGTTCGGCTATTGCCAGAGCTTTAGGGCACAAGGAGACAGAATTTCTGGAAGCTTACCGCAATAATATAGCCAACCAGAATAACGAAGTGCTTTTGGAGAATTTCGAAGCTATAACCATCCTCACTTTTATGGAATACAGGGATGAATGGGAAGGAACCGCGTCGGAACTACTGGAAGAATTGAAAATTATAGCTGGAAAGCTGCAAATTGACATCAAAGAAAAAGGATTTCCTAAAAGTGCCAATAATCTTAGTAAAAGAATCAACCGTCTGAAAACTAACTTGGAAGAAGCTGGGATAAAAGTTTACCGCAAGGAAGAAAACAGGCAAAGGATAATACGCTTCCAACGAGTTGGCAAATCAGTCGTTTCTATCGATGCATCGTTGCAAGATGGCGTTTTAAATAACGATAGCAACGGTAAAAACGATGAAAACGCAAGCTTGTCGGAGCAAAAAAGCTTGCTTGAAAAGGAAGGAGGTGTAGTTGAAGCGGAAAAATACAGCGATGAATATGACATTGCTGAGGAAATAGATTTTTAGGTAGGAGTTAAACAATGTCTTGCAATGTCCAGCAGCTGGACAAAAAAGGCTTTAATAAGGGGAAAAGTAATCAATAATCATCAAAAATATGACCAACACTAAAAAGAAAATTGAAGAGCTGAATCAGGTTCTTTCCGATCACTCCGATATGAGGGGAAGTCGGCAAGTGTTCTATCTGTTTCCGCAATTCTATCAGGAAAAGTTATATAAGCTGGAAGTCCTGCTTTCTGAAAAATATGGCATCGCGGGAAAGTCCAAAATTATAGCTCTGGCAGTAAGCTATCTAATCAAGGAAATAGAAAAAGATGAAAAAGTATAAGTTTCAGTCGGCAAACTTTCCCTATCTGGGAAGCAAAATTAGGCAAAGTTCCACCTTGGCGAGTTTTGTAAAGCCAGAAAAGCACAAAGTGCTAATCAGTCCGTTTGCCGGCGGTTGTTCTTTTGAGCTATTCGCTAAACATAGGCTGGGATTGAAAATAATCTCTAATGATTGGTCTCTGGTTTCATATGTTGCCCAGAAAGCATTATTGGAAAATAACACCGCGAAAATATCGCTGAATGATATTTATTATCTCTTCAGAGAAAATACAAACGATGGTTTCGTCAGAAAAAATTACAACAAGTTTTTTACTGATGAAATTTGTGAATTTCTAGACAGAGCTACGGAGAATATTCGACAGCTTCCGGACAGCTACCGAAAATATCTACTTTCCCACTTAATAATCTATTATATTCTCCATACCCTGCCTTACGGCAAATTCGGATGCACCGCGGATATCAGGAATGTTAAGGCTGTGGGGATGGAATTGGCGGTGGCAGAAGCGGTGAAGACATCAGATTCGAGAGCCAATAAACTGCTGAAAAGTGTCCAACATCCGCTGATCATTCTCAAGAAATTGGTGAGGGGAATAAATGCCGGGGTGAAAAATAATAACAAGGTCAATGTGGCATACAACGAAGATGTGCTTGAATTCCTGCCCAAGACAAGGGAATTTGAAAATGAGGCTGTAATGATGGCGGACGCGCCATATTTCGAATCGACGAGTTATTCAATGTATGATGCTTTTTCAGAAATTCTGCTGGGCAAGAAAATCCCTAAAAGCAATAGTGCGTTCAACAGCAAAGAGGTAGAAGAGTGGTTTGATAAATTCTTTGAAGCCTGCCAGCACATTGATCTATGGCTCTTGACCTATGGAGCCAAGGTGGACGAGCCGGGCGCGCTTCATTCGGATAAGTTTCTGGAGATGGTCAAAAAACACCGACCAAATGCGAAACTGCTGATGCTGGAAAATTTCAGCTGGAGCATTAACAATTTATCAGGCAAGAGTCCCAGGGAATGCGAAGAATTTATCGTAATCGCAAAAAAGTAATCAATTAACCAAATGCCAAAATGACAAACCAAAAAATCTATTCAGAAGTAAAACTAGTTCCCATTGGGGAAATTAAGCCCAGCCCTTTTGAAAATGCCAATGAGTTTTCCGAAGAACTTTACGAGGCACTGAAAACAGATATTGACGAATATGGATTAGTCGGACAAGCCTTGGTGGTAAATTCCAAGGACAATACGCTGATTGACGGACACCACCGGCTCAAGGTGATGCAGGAGCTTGGATACACGGAAGTGCCAGTGGTATTTTACGAACCCAAGGATGGGATTGAACACAAAATTCTTTCCATCGCTTGGAACAGGAAACGCGGCACATTCAACGAACAGATACTACACAACACTATCAAAAGCATCCACGATTCAGGAGTATATGGTCTGGAAGAATTGGCTGTGAGATTGGGCTTCAACTATTCAGAAATTCAAGAAAAATTGGAAGCGATAAAAATTGACGAGAATTTGATTAAAAAACTGGAAAGTGATGCCAAAGAACAAGAGGAAGCATTGCCAGTCTTAATGACATTTTCACTGAGTAAAAAGGACGCTGAACTGGTGGAAGAAGCATTGGAATGGGCTAAACAAAAGACCAGAGGAGAAGCGTTAGCGAAGGCGTGTGCGATGTATCTTGGCTTCGCCAAGGAATAGGCAGGAGAAATATAAAGGGAAAAACAGTAAAAATTTATGGCTGAAAGTAAAAAACCAGTATTGATGGGACCGAAAACAGAAGAGGGGATAAAAAAGGTTACCCAGAATCTCAAAAGAGAATCGGTCTTAAAGTCGGGCGGATTCGCCTTTTTGAAGTCCGGTTTAGCCCCAAACTGCCAAAGCTGTATCTTTAGCCACGAGTGCGAGCATTACGCGCCTGAAGCCAAATTTTGCCGAGCAGTGCTGGAATTTGAGAGCCAATTGGAGGACCAAATTATGGCTTTGCCCCAGATTCAGGAAATAGACCGCATTTTGGTCAAAAGGCTCGTGAGAAACTATGGCTTCCTATATATCACGGATAAGTGGTTAGCCAAAGCCTCTCCGTTCCTATTGGAAAACAAGCAGTTTGATTTTCAGCCAATCCTGAAAACCAGGACAGTTTATGAGCGCCTCATAATCCACTTCTGCAGTGCTTTAGGATTAACTCCGGAAGCTAGAAGCAGAATCGGACTGAATGTGGCACAGACATATAGTTTGGCTAAAGAATTAAGCGAACTGGAATATGACGAAGATTAAACCCATCACCAGAGAAAAACTGATTGAATACAAAAAAGACATTGTTGTCTTTCTTCAGGAACAATACATCCTAGAAGATGGTAAGCCGATTAAACTGGAGGAATTTCAAAAGAAAATCCTCAGAGATATTTTCCAGACCAAAAATACAAATGGTTTCAGGAAATACAACCTGGTTTTGATTGGCGTGCCAAAAAAGAATGGAAAATCCACGATGGCATCGGCAGTGGCTTTGTATTCCTTGTTTACTGAAATGAACGGCGAAGTTTACGGAGCGGCAGGCGACAAGGATCAGGCCAAAATTATTTTCCAGATGACCAAGCGAGCCATTGAAAGAAATCCCATTTTGCTTGATTCAGTGAGAATCTACAAAGATGAAATTGTGGTTCCCAGCACAAACAGTGTCTATCGCGTTCTCTCCGCTGACGCCCCAACTGCCCATGGTTTGAATCCCTCCTGCGTGATTTTCGATGAACTTTGGAATCAACCCAATCGTGACCTGTATGACGCGCTAACGCAAAGTCCAGTCCGAAAAGAACCGCTGACTTTTGTGGTAACTTACGCCGGAACAGACCAGACCAGTTTGCTCTATGACATCTATCAGACAGGAATGCAAAAGCGAGACTCCAAAATGTATTTTTTCTGGAGTGAAAATAATTTGGCGAGCTGGGTGAATGAGGAATATCTGGAACAGCAACGGATGCGTCTGCCAGCTGGAGTGTATCAACGACTCCATGAGAACAAGTGGGTGCAGGGTGAAAATGCGTTCATTCAAAAATCGGAAGTGGAAGCCTGTAAAGATTATGCTTTGAAGCCCCAGCTTAACGGCAGGGAAAATATAAAGTATTATCTGGCAGTGGATTTGGGATTAATCCGCGACAGAACAGTTTTGACGATTTGCCACAAAGATAAAAATGATAACCTTATTTATCTCGACTTCATCAAAACTTATCAAGGCACCAAAAAGAACCCGGTGCTCATCAGCGACATTGAGTCGGATATCCTTTGGGCGAATCAAAATTTCAACATCAGAAAAGCCATTTTGGATATCTGGCAGATGAAAAACAGCGCCCAGAAATTAAAAAGGATGGGAGTGAGAATAGAAGAATTTACATTCACATCAAGCACTATTCAGAAATTATCCCAGAACCTCTTCTACTTGTTTCATAATTCTCTCATCAGAATTTTCCCTTGCAAATTGCTGGAAGATGAACTACTGAGTCTGAACGCCGAAGAAAAATCGTATGGTTGGAGATTGGATCATAAGTCGGGAGGATTTTCTGACCATGTCATAAGTCTTGGGATGAGCAGTATGTTCGCCATCCAAGATGAACGGGCGAGTGCTGGAGTGCTCATTTCCGAAAGTCCAACTTTTGAAGAGTTCGAAGCCCAGCTCAAAAAAGAGGAACAGTTACGAGGCAAGGTCATTGAAGCAGGAGTAAAGAAGCCAGAACATATTAAACCTAAACAATCCTTTCCCACACTCAAAGAGTTGGAAGAGTTTCGGGCAAGGAAATACATTCTATGAAGACCAAAACCCAGTCGCTGTTATCGTCCCTGTTTATATCGGCATTATTCGCAACATTCATTTGGACAATGTATGAGCGCTATTGCCAAACAGTCAGATAATAGCTGTTGTCAGTCCCTTTTAATTTGTAATTTTAACCAAAATGATAATCATTCAATTTTTACGAGAAGTGAGCGCGGGAAGATTCTTCCATAATTTGAAAGATGTGAAGAAAATTCATCCAGTTTTTAAGCGGTATATTTCAGAAGTTGGTGAGGATAAGTATCTTATTAAAGACGATGAGAAAATAGTGGCAGAGTGTCGTTTTGATATTTCTGATTTGGAAATGCTTTGCGAAGCGCGATTCTATAATCTAAAAGGCGACCAAGAGTCGCTAAAAAAACTGATTGTTTTTACTCTTCCCAGATATATTGATGAACGAGCTTTCATTGCCGACAGCAACGGTCTGGGATATTACTTCGATGCCACCAATCATTTCCTGATTGACGGTGATAAGTATTATTTAATCGGCAATGATGATGAAAAGCTAATTCCCATTGAGCATTACCGCCTGCCGATAGAAGTGAAAAGGGAAGATTGGCAGGAAAAGCTGAAGAATCTCTTGGAAAAAGCCAAAAGCCAAGGAGTGGATAAGTAGGCCTTGATAGTATTCCCCAAAGAGCTATGGTGTGTCCATAAGTTAAGAGTAAAACAAAATGGATCATATCAAAGACTATTTGGATTACCTGAAACTGGAGCGGTGCTTAAGCGAGCACACGGTCAGGGTCTACAAAAACAATCTGCATGAGTTTCGTGATTATTTAGGAAAGAGCGGTTCAATTAGGGCGACAAAGAGGAAAGACATCCGAGCCTTCCTCTTTTCGTTAGCCAATCAGCCGATTACCAAAAGATTGAAACAAACGACCCTGCGAAATTTCTTCAGATTCTTGGAAGACGAAAATATCATCAGAGATAATCCGATGAAAAATCTGCCGATGCCCAAAGTAATCAGCCGTGAGCCAAGTTATCTTTCAGAATTAGAAGTCAGGAAATTGATTGGCGCGGTGGAAAAGGATGAGTCCAAGTTTCAACCAAGAAACGAGGTGGCAGTTAGGATTTTAGCCGAGACAGGCTTTCGACTCAGTGAATTGACCAATATAAGCCTCAACGACATCAATTTGGAAAACAAAACCATCCGTATTAGGCGGAAAGGCAATGTGGAACAGGTTGTGCCGATTAACAAAAGACTAGCCAAATTATTGAAAGTATTTATGAAGGGCAAAAAACCAAATGAACCGCTGATCAAAAGCAGTCTGGGGAAAAGAATGACTGCGAGGAGGGTTTCTTTGATGCTTCAGAAGTATTTGGAAAAAGCCGGAGTAGCAAGAAAAGGAATATCAGTCCATAGCCTTCGTCACAGCTATTGTGTGAGGCTTTTGGAAAAAGGGGCGAGTCTCCGGGCGACTCAGATTTTGCTCGGACATAAATCTATTGCTACGACGGAAAGATATATGCATCTCACTAAAAATCAGCTGGCGAAGGAAGTGAAGCTGTCCCAGATAGATTGACCGGAGTTCTTTGAAAACTAAAAAAAGAAAACCGATAAGTTAATGGATGGAGAGACAGGATGGACGGGTTGATTTTCGCCGATATAAATGTAATAATAAAATCAACAATTAAATGCCTAACCCTTGTGAGTAAAATCGCAAGGTATGGTATGAAAACCGACTAAAGTGTATTAAGCTCTCCATCCAGAGCACTTTAGTCGGTCATGTCTCGAAAGGGATATGGGTGTCCGCAAGGACATCGCTGGTGGGGAGCTTTGTGTTTTTCTGCCAGCGAAAACTGGCAGTTTTTTAATTCATTAAAAAAACCGACTAAAAAAATGGAAACACAAAACAAGAAGTGCCAATTTTGCGGAGAAGAAATTCTTGCAGAAGCTAAAAAATGCAAACACTGCGGAGAATGGCTGGAGACAGGACACGAGCCAGTTAAAAATTCCAAGAGTAAAGTAGTCGCCTTTTTATTGGCTTGGCTTTTGGGAGGACTGGGAGCGCACAAGTTTTATCTGGGAAAAACAGGACAAGGTTTTCTGTATTTGATATTTTGTTGGACGCTGATTCCATCGTTTGTCGCTTTCTTTGAAGGCATCGGATACATCGCCAGCAGTGATGAAAAATTTGCGAGCAAATATATCAATGGTTCAAATAATAATGAAAACAAGAAAGAAAGTTCTTTCAAGAAAATACTGCTGGCAGTGATAATCGCGGTGGGTGCTTTCTCAATACTGCTGGTTGTGATCGGCAATTCAATGGACGAGGTTGAAAAGAAAAAGAACGAGGCTGTTGTCCAGCCAGCGGAAACTCCAAAGCAGGAAACAGCACCGATTGAAACTGCCCAGGAAAAAATCGTGAGCTATCGGGAATTGAAGAGCTATGAAAAATCTGGCAAGACCTGGAAAAGCATAGTCATCCCTCCCAAAACTTCTCAGGCAGATTTGATCGCATTGGCTAAAGATCTGCACAAAAAAGATGCCAAGAGCTATTTTCACATTTTTGACGATGATGCCAAATTTCAGGAATATATGGATTGGGATATAAATTATGGGAAGGTGAGGGATAAAGACGGAAAAGTAAAAACGATAGATCAATGTTCAGATATGAATTATTGCCAATCGCTTGTCCAACAACAAAAATATGCCTATCCCTTTCCAGAGGCATGGAGTGACAAACACGAGATTGCCATGATCAACGAGATGCTCGACATCAGCAGTGGAATGATGAAGTGGAAGCTGTCCAGTCCGCTGGGAATTGAAATAGTGGGGTTATAGGCTAAGAAAACCGGGGCGAAATGCCTCGGTTTTGTTATGCGGTGGCATCATTTACCCAACTTCAGATAAAAGTCGCACAAATCGCAGAATTTGGCGAAATTTAGGCTCTAAAACCCTTTACCAGAGGTCTGTTTTCTGCTAAAATTGAAGAATAAATGAGGTAAAAACGATGAAGCAGAAAACCGCTCTGGACATTTTGAAATTGGGACACAATGTGTTCCTGACAGGCCCCGCCGGAAGCGGGAAAACTTTTTTATTGAACCAATATATCGATTATCTCAAAAGCAAAAATATCGGAGTGGCGGTGACAGCCTCCACTGGAATTGCCGCGACTCACATGAACGGGCAAACCATCCACAGCTGGTCAGGAATGGGCATCAAGGATGATCTGACTCAAGGGGATTTGCATAAACTCAAAGGCAAATTCTATTATCGCAAACGCTTTGCCAAAACTGGCGTCCTTATCATAGACGAAATATCCATGCTTCATGCTCATCAGTTGGATATGGTCAACAAAGTTTGCAAACTTTTCAAAGACCCATTCTTGCCATTTGGCGGATTGCAGGTAATTTTATGCGGAGATTTTTTTCAGCTTCCGCCAGTTGCCAAAGAAAACCAAAAATCCAAGTTTGTAATTGAGTCTTTGGCTTGGCAGGAAATGAATCCGCAAATCTGTTATCTGGAAGAACAATACCGCCAAGAGGATGAAAAGATGACTAAAATTCTTAATGCCATCAGAAACCAGCAGGTGGATGATAAGATTTTGGGTTTAGTTTTGACGAGAGAAAATAAGCCGATCAGAAGCGATATTTATCCGACTAGGCTTTTTACTCACAACGCCAATGTGGATGCTATCAATAATTTAGAGCTGGACAGAATCAAAGAAAAACCTTTAGCCTACAAGATGCACTCGGACGGCAATGAAAAATTGGTGAACATCATCAAAAAAGGATGCCTTGCTCCGGAACGGCTAGTGCTGAAAATTGGAGCGATGGTGATGTTTGTCAAAAACAATTTTGATCGCGGTTATGTTAACGGCACCTTAGGAAAAATCATTGGCTTTGACGAAAACAAATTGCCGATAGTGGAAACTTTTTCAGGAAAGGAAATTGTAGCGACTCCAGAAAAATGGGCGATTGAAGAAGATGATATAGTGATCGCATCTATCACTCAAATTCCACTTCGTTTGGCTTGGGCAATTACGGTTCACAAAAGTCAGGGAATGACACTGGACGCGGTGGAAATGGATTTGAGCAAATCATTCGAATACGGAATGGGATATGTGGCGTTGTCGCGCCTGCGAACTTTGGATGGTATAAAGCTTTTGGGAATCAATGAAACCGCGCTAGAAGTTAATCCTGAAATTTGCGAACTGGACAAAACACTTCAGGAGTTATCTGAAGCCAGTGTGGTGGAAGTATCAAGCTTAAGCTGGTTTAATAAGAGGACGAAGCAGAAGGAGTTTGTGAAGAAGGTTTCAAAGATTTAGAGTCGGTGGCTTTTTCAAGCATTTGGGCTTAAGACAGTATTATTGACTAGTTTCCTTAATATGGTATACTGTAAATAATCATCTAAACCAACTTAAGAATATATGCAATATTTAGACAAAAAAATCCAAAAAAGAATTGATGACAAATTGAAGTTGCTGAATTCTTTTCGTCCACTGCCATCCTCTGCAGTTAAAAAACTCAGGGAACAATTTGAAGTGGAAATGACCTATAATTCCAATGCGATTGAGGGTAACAGTTTGACTCTCAAAGAAACCTATCTGGTCATCAATGAGGGCATAACCATCAAAGGCAAGCCACTAAAGGATCATCTTGAGGCTAAAAGCCACAAGGAGGCTTTGGACTATTTGTATTCACTGGTGGAAAGCGGAAAGAACAATACCGTGTCGGAAAGGTTTATTAGATCGCTGAATCAAATCGTGATGCAAGATATTGATAAAGAATGGGCGGGAAAATACCGAAACAGCGGGGTGATTATTGGTGGAGCGGATCACAAACCGCCGGAAGCTTTAGAGATTCCGAGACTGATGCAAAATCTTATCAGTTGGGTCGGGGATAACAGTAAGAAAAAAATGCACCCAGTGGAATTAGCCAGTATTTTGCACCACAAGTTGGTCTATATCCATCCCTTTTTTGACGGCAACGGCCGGACTTCACGCTTGACGATGAATATTGTTCTGATGCAGTCAGGATTTCCCCTGGTAATTGTCTTAAAGAATGATCGCAAAAGATATTATCGGTCGCTGTCTCTGGCAGATAAGGGCGACTATGTTCCGTTTGTGAACTTCATTGCTCGGGCGGTGGAGAGAACATTGGATATTTATCTGAAAATACTAATGCCAAGCAAGAAAGGCAAAGAGGAATTTATCCCGTTGGCAGAATTAGCCAAGGATACAAAATTTACGGAAAAATATCTGAATCAACTGGCTCGCAGTGGAAAACTGGAGGCGCACAAGGAAGGACGCAATTGGCTTACCTCCAAAGATGCACTGAAAAGATATTTGGACAGCAGGGAAAGAAAGAGGAAATAATCTTCGAATTCAATGGCAATCTATGAATCGCAAATTAATACCTGGGCAAATCAAGGAGCGACAGTAAGTGCTGCCGCTACTTATACTTCGGTAAAAGCAGCTCTTGAACACGAAAAATCTCCCATAAAGGAACTTATTGCAAATAAAAAAGTAATTGTTTATCTTCAGGGTTCATACAGAAACGGAACTAATATCCGTGGCGACAGCGACGTGGATATTATCGTTGAATTGAAAAAAACTTTCGGACACGATTTATCCAGTCTTTCCAAAGAAGAGGCGATCCATCATGAATTATCCCATAGCCCGGCTACTTATACTTGGAAAGATTTTCGTTTGGACGTAATCAAAGCGCTGGAAAGTTATTACGGAAAACTTCTTGTTGATTCTAGCGGTAATAAATCAATAAAATTGTTGCCGACATCCGGCAGAATTAAAGCCGATATTGTTCCAGTTATTCACTTTAGAAAATATTGGTCATTCAGTGGGTCGAATGATTATCTGGCGGAAGAAGGCATAAAATTTTATCACCTGAAATCTGGACATGCTATCGTGAATTATCCAAAACATCATTATGATAATGGCGTTGAGAAAAATGATAAAAACAGAACAGCTGGATTATTCAAGCCATCTGTCAGGGTTTTCAAAAATGCACGAGAATATCTCATTGACAAGAGATTAATCACTGGCGACATTGCTCCGTCCTATTTTTTGCAGAGCCTTATTTATAATGTTCCGGACAGTTGTTTTTGCAACAGCAATCACGATACCTACTTCAATGTTCTCAAACATCTTTATGAAAATTCTCTGGATGAATTTATTTGTCAGAATGAACAGACGCTGCTTTTCGGAGATACACAGGAGCAATGGAAAAAAGATGATGCGGAAAAGTTTATTGCTAATCTTGTTTATCTTTGGGATAACTGGGAAACGATATGATGCACCCCTATTCAACGAATACCAATGAAAGAAAAATAATCCCTTTCTATCTTGCTTGTATAGCTATTGTTTTAACCTGGGGAATGAGCGCAATTCTTGCAAAACTGCAAATTTCTTTTCCTTGGTGGGCAAGCGCGCCATCAGTTATGGGAATATACGGTCTACTATATAGCGTATTTGACAAATTTATTTGGCGAAAACCCTTTTTGAAAAAATTGGGGATAATTAAAACCCCGGATATTTCAGGAAAATGGAGGGGGAAGCTACAATCATCTTTCAATTCTCAAGATTTCGTAAATACTGATGTTAAAATATCTCAAACCTGGACAGAAATTGAAATTTTACTAAAGACCGATAATTCTTGTTCAAATAGTACGGTTGCTTCAATAATGGTAGGGGTTTCAAATAATGCCTCGCTTCATTATCAGTATCAGAATAATCCCAAATCAAGTTCTGTTGATAGCATGCAAATCCATTATGGAACAACTTATTTATCCTGTTCTGGTGATAAATTAGAGGGCGAGTATTATTCTGGGCGTGGTCGTCAGAATATTGGAAGCATAGAACTGCACAAGGTTATTGAATAAGAAAAACTATGCAACCAGCCTACAATTTAGACAAAATCAAATTCGCCACAGATCCGCCTACTTTTGAAAAGGCGGTGGCTTTGTATGAAAGCGGTAAAGTGACGGAATTTAAGGAGGGCATTGGTGCGTATTCTGCCATAGTCGCAGGAACGAAACCTTATCGAGTATCTGTTGAAGCTCGGCGATTTGGATTGGCTACTTGCACTTGTTATCTTGGGCAGAATGACACGCTTTGCAAACATATGGTGGCCGTATCAATTTATGCGGTTATGCGAGGCAAGAAAATAAAGCCGGAAGACGCGAAGGTATTCAGTAGTTCGGTATGCAGTGGAAAACTTGGAAAATTAAGTGAGGAAGAATTAAAGAAAATTAAACAAGAAATTACTTCAGCTCTAAAATATATCAAGGCATATAGCGGCCCATCACGAACATGGTTTGCTTATCAGGCTTCGCTTTCAGAAGGATGCAATCGTTTGGCTAAAATTGTTTCCGAATTGCCAGCTGGCGAACAAACCGCAGAATTATTGGTCAGCCTCCTTTTGCGTCTGGATAAAAAACTGTGCACTGGAGGTGTGGATGATTCGGACGGTACTGTTGGCGGATTTATAGAAGAAGTTGTGGTTGTGCTTCAGGAATATGCGAAGCTTGATCCGGAATGCAAGAAGGCTCTCGTTGTTCTGGAAAAAACAGAGACTTGTTTCGGGTGGGAAGAACCGCTTTTGAAATTGAAATAGTCTCAATAAGATAAAAAACGCGTCATTTTGAACCGGCTTTGTAGAAAAGGGAATTACTTCCCCAGCAAGCAAAAAAGTCAGTTTTTTTATGGATAAATAAGCCTGTTTTAAGCTATATTTGACGATTTAGTGGACAGGTCGATTTGACAAATAATTGATATTACGGCATACTGAAAATAGCTTACCTATCGGTAAGTAAATAAGAAGTAACCAAGAAAGCATGAAAACAATCGCAAAACAACCAGAAGACGTTATTCAAGACACCAAGAAATATATTGTTGACACAGCCCG